>JAFSRP010000018.1 GCA_017446045.1 Lachnospiraceae bacterium
AGAATACAGTCATCATTATGACATCAAATGCGGGCGCCGAGAATATCATCGCTCCGAAGGTGATCGGGTTTGCTTCTCACGATGACGCCGAGAAGAGCTATCAGATGATGAAGGAAAAGGTGATGGATGAAGTCCGCCGTCTGTTCAGGCCGGAATTTCTGAACCGCCTGGATGAGATCATCGTTTTCCGGCAGCTGACGAAAGAGAATATGGGATCGATCACGGATCTGATGATGAAGGACTTTGCCCGCAGGCTGAAAGAAGAGCGCGGAATCGAGCTGAAGACCAGTCCGGCGGCGCGCTCGCTTCTGATCGAAAAAGGATATGATCCGAAGTTTGGCGCGCGTCCCCTGCGGCGTACGATCCAGACGATGGTGGAGGACCCGCTGGCGGATGAGCTTCTGGAGGGACGCATCAAGGATAAGGACCGTGTGCTCGTCGATACGGACGGCAAAGGAGCGATCCGTTTTATACGAAGAAAGTAAGAGGTTCTGATTGGCAGGCAAAAGCAAGGAAGAAACTGTATTTTTCTGTACGGAATGCGGTTATGAATCCCGGAAATGGATGGGACAGTGTCCGTCGTGCAGATCCTGGAGCACTTTTTCGGAAGAGCCTGTGACCAGGATCAGGGCGTCGGGACGGCAGGGCGGCAGCTCTGCGGCGCGTGCCGCGGCTGAGATCATGCCGGTCAGGATGGATGACATCAGCACCGAACCGGAAGAGCGGATATCCACGGGTTTTGATGAGTTTTCCAGAGTGCTTGGCGGAGGGATCGTACCGGGCAGCCTGATCCTGGTGGGCGGAGATCCCGGTGTCGGAAAGTCGACATTGCTTCTGCAGACTGCGGCAAAGGTAGCGGAAAAGCATTCGGTGATCTATATTTCCGGTGAGGAGAGCCTGAAACAGATCCGCCTCCGTGCCAGGCGTATAGGGGAAATGGGCGAAGACCTCCGATTTGTCGCGGAGACAGATATTGACCGTATCATTTCCATGCTGGAGAAGGAAAAGCCGGATCTTTGCGTGATCGATTCGATCCAGACCATGTCGACAGCTGACTCTCAGTCGGTCCCCGGCAGTGTCAGTCAGGTGCGCGAGTGCTCGCAGCGCATGATGATCTGTGCGAAACAGAATAATATCGCGACCTTTCTGGTAGGACATGTGACCAAGGAAGGCACAGTTGCCGGCCCGCGTGTTTTGGAACATATCGTGGATACCGTGCTGTATTTTGAATCCGGAGAGCAGTTTGGTTACCGGGTGCTTCGTTCGGCCAAGAACCGGTTCGGGTCGACCAATGAGATCGGCGTTTTTGAAATGTCGGGAGAAGGACTGAAAGAAGTGCTGAATCCTTCGGAGTACCTGCTGGAAGGAAGATTCAAGAATGCGACGGGCGCTGTGGTGACCTGCCTGATCGAAGGAAGCCGGGCGATGCTGATGGAAGTGCAGGGCCTGGCTGCCGATACCCAGTACGGGATCGCGCGCCGGCAGGCCAACGGTATGGATTACAACCGGATGGTCATGCTTCTGGCGGTGCTCCAGAAGAGGGCAGGCGTGAATATCGGACAGATGGATGTATACGTCAACATTGCAGGCGGGATGAAGATCACCCAGCCATCGGCGGACCTTGCCGTGATCCTTGCGGTCATGTCCTCGCTCAGAAATGTGCCTGTTCCGGAAGACACTGTGGTCTTCGGAGAGGTCGGCCTGAGCGGTGAAGTACGTTCCGTTCCGCAGGCATCGGACCGTATCCGTGAAGCGGAACGTCTCGGCTTCCGGCGGGTGATCATGCCGGCTGTCAGCCTCAAAGGCATGGAAAGACCCCGGCAGATCGAGACCATAGGCATCAGTTTCATCAGCGAAATGTTTGCTCTGCTCTGAGACGCAGAGAGACTTTCAAATGTAGACCAATATAAAGAAGATCTGATATGGCAAACAAACTTGTTGCATTTTTTACGTCCCTTCTGGCAGGGAAGGTCGGAAATGAGCTGATCTGTTTTATCATCAGCCTGTTTCCCATCCTGGAACTCCGCGGAGGGCTGCTGGCAGCCTCTCCGGCTTTTCTGGATGTTCCCATGCGGACTGCCCTTCCCTGGTGCATCATAGGAAATCTGCTCCCGATCCCGTTCGTACTGCTCCTGATCGAAAAGATCCTTGAGTGGATGGAACAATGGAAGCTGACCAGGGGATTTGCGCTCTGGCTGAAGAAGCGGGCAGATAAAAACAAAGAAAAAATAGAGAAATACGGATTCTGGGGCCTGGTGCTGTTTGTGGGCATTCCTCTGCCCGGCACCGGTGCCTGGACGGGAAGCCTCGTAGCGGCCCTTCTGCATATGAAATTCCGCAAATCCATGACGGCCTGTATTCTGGGCGTTCTGCTTGCATCCGTGATCATGTGCATCATTTCCTATGGAATTCTGGGCTTATTTGTCTGACAAACAAAAAAACCACGGCAGATGCCGTGGTTTTAAAGTACAGGGGCAGAAGGATTCGAACCCTCATTGACGGTTTTGGAGACCGCTATCCTACCATTGGAAGATACCCCTTTGTTGCGGAACGTTCTTATGTTACGTCAAAAGCCGGGATTTGTCAAGTGAATTCCGCGGCTAAAAAAAGTTCATCACCGGATAAGTCTTTTTTTCGCGGTTTTGATCGCAGGATTCTTTTCTAGGAGAAAAGCCTTCAGATCATTGACCTCTGCCCGGTCGCGGTTGATGATGAACCACTGCCGTCCGTAAGCAGCGATCACCAGATCATCCGGGGTGTCGATAAACTCAGCCAGGATCTCATAGTCATAGGTCATACGCTCTTTGGAGAAGCTGTTGTCGATCTGAAAATTCGTTTTGTTGAAAGTATAGATAAGATCGATGTTCTGGCCTTTGTATGTTTCGTCAAAGAACCGCATATGGGTCTGCAGATGCCGGTGCCTGAGAAAGAGGGAGATGCCTTCGATCACGACCGGCAGCAGAAGATAGTAGGCAAACAGAGAACCCTGTGCCTGGGTATAATAACGATATGCAAAATAAAAACAGACCAGGGAGATCGCATGGGCAAAGAAGCGCGATCCGCTTGCATAAAGCACTTTTCCAAGCTGTTCCCAGTCTTTTCTCGTGATTGTCGTTTCGATCCGCATGGCAGTCCACCTTCCGATATGACGCGATTTTCCTTTACTATACCCAAAACGCTGTGGAAAAGCAACCATTCCGGATATTGTAAACTTTAGCCGTAGACGGGGACTTGTCCTAAGGGCATGTTCCGGTTTATAATGGACCCGAAAGGAGCGCCGGGACGGATCCCCGGCGGAAAGACCATGAATGCTTTTACCGGAATCCATCATGTAGCGCTGAAATGCGGCAGCGCGGAAGAGTACGAAAAGGTCACGGAGTTTTACCGTGATTTTCTGGGACTTGCAGAAATCCGCAGCTGGGGTGCGGGTGAAGATGCCGGCTGTATGCTCGGAGCAGGCAGCGACATCGTGGAGATCTTTGCGTCCGGCAAGACCACAGACGGCATTGCCGGGATCAATCACTTCGCCCTCGAAACGGTGACGGCGGCGGACGTGGACGAATGGCTCGATGCTGTTCGCGGGAGAGGCTGTCCGGTGACCCAGGAAGCAAAGGATGTCACGATCGGATCATTACCGCCGATGCCGATCCGCTGTGCTTTTTTCAACGGTCTGCTGGGTGAATCGATCGAGCTTTTTTACGTTTATCCGGGATGATCGGGGACAGGCTTATCAACTGTATCTTATGATCGGGTCCGGATCCGGCAGCAGGATCCGGACGCGGATTTTTTGGGCTTGACCCGGTTCCGCAGATATGTTATATTTTGACTGTTGCTTCCATGGCTCAGTTGGTAGAGCGACGCATTCGTAATGCGTAGGTCCGGGGTTCGAGTCCCCGTGGGAGCTGCATTAAGGAGAGGCAGGATCAGAACGATCCTGCCTTTTTCCTGCTTTTTTTGTGTGTGGCTCTGCAGCCTGCGGGAACAGATAAAGAAGAAAGTTACAAGTTTCTTAAATCTCAAAACAGTCGTAAAAAACTCCCTATATTTATGGTACAATGTGCGAAGTGAAATCTGAAAGCACAAGATTTAGGGGTTAGCATGGCAAAAACGCAGACTTATAATGCAGACAGTATTACCGTTCTGGAAGGACTGGAGCCGGTCAGGACACGACCCGGCATGTACATCGGCGGTGTGGGCGCAAAGGGACTCAACCATCTGGTATATGAGATTCTGGATAACGCTGTTGATGAGCATCTTGCGGGTTACTGCTCCGAGATCCGTGTGACACTGGAGAAGGACGGATCCTGTACCGTACAGGATAACGGCCGCGGCCTTCCTGTGGACATGCACCAGAAAGGCGTATCGGCAGAGCGGGTCATCATGACGACGCTTCACGCCGGCGGCAAGTTTGATAATCAGGCATACAAGACGTCCGGCGGCCTTCACGGCGTCGGTTCATCGGTCGTGAACGCACTGTCCAGCCGGATGACGGTGGAGGTCGCGCGTGACGGGAAGATCTATCGTGATTCCTATTCCCGCGGCATTCCCGTTACCGAACTGAAGGACGGCCTGCTGCCGGTCGTCGGGAAGACCAGGCAGACAGGTACACGGATCAACTTCATGCCCGATGATGAGATATTTGAAAAGACTGTATTCAAGAGCGAGTGGATCAAATCCCGGCTGCATGAGACGGCATATCTCAATCCGGAACTCACGATCTTTTTCCGGGACCTTCGCGAGTTTTCGTCCCCGCATGTCCACCAGGAAGCCTTTACGGCAGGGGAGGACGGGCAGATGTCCTTTGGGCTTGATGCCCTGAGCCGGGCGCAGGCTGCCGAGGCCACAGAGCAGCTGAAGAGCCAGCAGGCGGATGCCGAGGAAGGGCAGTCCTCCGTCGGAGAAGATATCGTATTCCATGAGCCCGAAGGCCTGAAAGCATATATTACCGCACTTAACAAGGGTCAGGAGACCGTTACGCCCCTGATCTATTTCAAGGACAGGAGCGGCGATACGGAAGTGGAGTGCTGTTTCCAGTATGTGGATGCATTTGAAGAGAACATCCACGGATTCTGCAACAACATCTTCACACAGGAAGGCGGGACGCACATCACCGGATTCAAGACGCGCTATACCCAGCTGATCAATTCCTATGCCAAACAGCTCGGCGTCCTGAAGGACAAGGATGCCAATTTTACAGGTCCGGATACCCGCAACGGCATGACCTGCGTCATTGCCATCAAGTACCGTGATCCGATCTTTGAAGGGCAGACCAAGACCAAGCTGGCCAGCGCTGAAGCGTCGAATGATGTCGCGGCAGTCACCGGTGAGAAGCTCGAGCATTATTTTGACCGCAATGTTGAGACGATCCGGGCGATCATCGCCTGTGCCGAAAAGTCCGCGAAGATCCGCAAGGCGGAAGAAAAAGCGCGTACCAACATGCTTTCGAAGAATAAATTCTCCTTCGACTCCAACGGCAAGCTCAAGGTATGTACATCAAAGGATCCCGAGAAGTGCGAGATCTTTATCGTCGAGGGTGATTCCGCGGGAGGATCTGCAGGAAACGGACGGAACCGGGAGTTTCAGGCGATCCTGCCGATCCGGGGCAAGATCCTGAATGTCGAGAAAGCGTCTATTGACAAGGTCCTGGCCAACGCCGAGATCCGCACCATGATCAATTCCTTCGGCTGCGGTTTTTCGGAGGGATACGGCAATGACTTTGACATCACGAAGCTTCGCTATCACAAGATCATACTGATGACCGATGCAGATGTCGACGGAAGTCATATCGATACGCTGCTCCTTACATTTTTCTATCGGTTCATGCCGGAGCTGATCTACAACGGGCATGTTTATGTTTCCATGCCGCCGCTGTACCTGGTCACACCGAGAGGGAAGAACGCGAAGCCGCTGTATATGTATAACGACAGGGAACTGCAGAAATATCAGCAGAACCATGAGCCTTCCACTTATGAACTCAAACGGTTCAAAGGTCTCGGTGAGATGGACCCGCCGGATCTTTGGGCAACGACGCTTGACCCCGAGCGGCGCGTCCTGAAGCGTGTCGAGATCGAAGATGCCCGCCTGGCTTCCGAAGTAACGGAAATGCTGATGGGTTCTGACGTGGCGCCTCGCCGTGACTTTATCTATACACATGCGCATGAGGCGCAGATCGATACCTGATGCTGAGAAGAGGATATCATGCCCGAGAAGATATTAAGAACAGAATACAGTGAGGAGATGCAGAGATCCTATCTGGATTACAGCATGTCTGTTATTACCGCGCGCGCGGTTCCGGATATACGCGACGGACTGAAGCCCGTCCAGCGGCGTCTGCTCTATGACATGAACGACCTGCATGTCCATCATGACCGCAAGGAAATGAAGTCGGCCCGTATCACCGGTGACTGCATGGGCCGTTTCCATCCCCATGGTGATTCTTCGATCTATGAGACGATGGTCGTCATGAGCCAGGACTTCAAGCGATCTGTTCCGCTTGTGGACGGCAAGGGTAATTTCGGGTCCATCGAAGGCGATTCGGCCGCCGCATATCGTTATACCGAGGCGAAGCTGCAGCAGTTCACCGACGAGGTGTTCCTGCGGGATATCGACAAGTCTGTGGACTTTGTCCCCACTTACGCCAACACGGAGACGGAGCCGGTCGTGCTGCCAGTACGTATCCCGAACTTCCTTCTGAATGGATCGGAGGGTATTGCCGTAGGAATGACCACATCCACGCCCTGTCATAACCTGACGGAACTCTGCCTGCTTTGTGAAGCGTATGTGGATGACCCCGGCATGAGTCTGGAAAAGATGCTGGAGATCATGCCCGGGCCTGATTTTCCGACAGGCGGCATTATCAGCAACAAGTCGGAGATCATGAATATCTACGCTACCGGGGCGGGGCGGCTGAAGCTGCGCGGCAGGGTAGAATACCGTCCGGGCATGAAGCGAAGCGAGCGGGACAGACTGGTCGTGACAGAGATCCCATATACCATGATCGGACAGGGGATCGGCAGGTTCATGCAGGATACAGCTGACCTGGTCGAGTCAAAGAAGCTTCCCGAAATCACGGATATCGGCAACATTTCCGACGCTTCCGGCATCAGTATCTTCATGGAACTGAAGAAGGATTCCGATCCGGAACGCATCAAAAACATCCTGTATAAGAAGACCAGACTCGAGGATACCTTTGGCGTCAATATGCTGGCGATCTCCGACGGCCGGCCGGAGGTGATGACGCTTCCGGGCATTCTGGCAGCCTGGCTGAAGTTCCAGCATGAGATCCTGGAACGGAAATACCGTGTGCTTCTGGAAAAAGAAGAGGACAAGAGGGAGATCCAGGAAGGACTGATCACAGCCTGCAATATCATCGACCTTGTCATTGCCGTGATCCGCGGATCGAAGAACCGTAAAGATGCGGAAAACTGCCTGACAAAGGGTGATACGACGGGCGTCCGTTTCAAGGATAAGTCCATGGAGGAGGACGCTGCACACCTGCGCTTTACCGACAGGCAGGCAAAGGCCATCCTTGAAATGCAGCTGTATAAGCTGATCGGTCTGGAGATCGTGGAGCTGGAGAAAGCCTATAAGGCGACAATGAAGGCGATCCGGGAATATAAGGCTGTTATTTCCGGAAGATCAAAGAGGGATGAACTCATCAAAGCAGATCTGAGGGCAATACGTGAAAAGTACGGTTATCCCCGCCGCACTCTGATCGAAGACAGTGCGGAAGCGGTGATCGCCGAGGCTCCTGCGGAATCACTCGAATGCTGTTTTGTCATGGACCGGATGGGATACTGCAAGCTGCTCGATAAGGCTGTATATGAGAAGAACCGCGAAACAGTCGATACCGAAAGCCGGTTCGTCCTGCAGACATTCAACGACGGGCATATCCTGCTGTTTACGGATGGCGGGAACATGTATCAGATCAAGTGTCAGGATGTCCCGATGAAGAAGATAAAGGATAAGGGCGTTCCCGTAGATAATATATCCAAATACAGGGCATCGGAGGAAGAGATCCTGTATATTGAGACAAGGGAGAGCCTGAAGGACATGAACCTTCTTTTCCTGACGCGTGACGGGATGGTCAAACAGGTGCCTGCAGAAGAGTTTGAGACGAACAACCGGCAGGTGGCGTCCACAAAGCTTGGTGACGGGGATCTGGTGATAAAGATCCTTCCTGTCCGGGAAATCGGGATGAACACTGTCGTGATATGGACAAAGGAAGGATACTTCCTGCGGTTTGCTTTGGATGATGTTCCGATCCTGAAGAAAGTATCCAAGGGTGTACACGGCATCAAGCTCCACAAGAAGGATGAAGCAGACGGGATCATGATCGTGGATCCCGAAGCTGCGGTGCGCTTCGGCAAACGTGAGATCCGGCTGAATACGCTCAAGACGGCGCTGCGCGGCGGCACCGGTACAAAACAGAAAAATACCTGATAAGGTTTTATCTTCACATTCACAGAAAGCAGTGGTACACTGGGAGAGGAAGGTTAGTTCTATGAAGAAAGAAGATGCAGTCGTAACCAAACTGTTTGATCTGGATCACACCATTGCGGCTCCGCTGCTGGAGGGAGTGACGTATCCGTGGGAGGCGCTGCCGGAGATCAAAGCATATATCCTGAAGTGCGGTGCTTTGCTTCCGCAGGAGGATTACCTCCATCCCCAGGAGGATGTCTGGATCCATAAGACGGCAAAGGTCTTTCCGTCGGCGTATATCGCGGGACCCTGCATCATAGGCGCGGGCACAGAGGTCCGTCACTGCGCGTTTATACGCGGCTCGGCTCTTGTCGGGGAGAACTGTGTGGTCGGTAATTCCACGGAGCTTAAAAACGTCATCCTTTTTGATAACGTCCAGGTTCCGCATTACAACTATATCGGAGATTCTATCCTCGGGTATAAGGCGCATACGGGAGCGGGGAGCATTACCAGTAATGTGAAGAGCGACAAAAAGCTTGTGAGCGTTCATTTTGAGGACGGTGACGTGGAAACGGGCATCAAGAAGTTCGGTGCCATGATCGGTGACCGGGTCGAGGTCGGATGCGGTTCTATCTTAAATCCGGGCACGGTCGTCGGACGGGATACCAATATCTACCCGCTTTCCAGCGTCCGTCAGGCGGTGGATGCCTGCTCGATCTACAAAAAGCAGGGTGAAGTCGCCGCAAAGATCAGCGAGTAATAGCAGATATCATTCATTTATGAAAGGCGGTTCATTATGAAGAAGCTGTATGACAATGTGTATGAGTTTACGCACCCTCTGATCCAGCACAAGATCACGATCCTTCGCGATAAGAGCACCGGTACCAATGAATTCCGCAGTGTGGTCGAAGAACTGGGCATGCTGATGGGATATGAGGCACTGGCTGATCTTCCCACGGAGGAGATAGAGATCGAGACACCGATCGAGACCACCAAGAGCCCGATCCTTTCCGGCAGAAAGCTGGCGATCGTCCCGATCCTGAGAGCGGGACTCGGCATGGTCCCCGGTATCCTGGCGCTGACACCTTCAGCCAAGGTAGGCCATATCGGTATGTATCGCGATGAGGATACTCATGAACCGCACGAGTATTTCTGTAAGCTGCCGAAGCCGATCGAGGAGAGGACCATCGTTGTCACGGATCCTATGCTCGCTACCGGAGGATCTGCAGTGGATGCCGTCAATCTCATAAAGGAAAAAGGCGGGCGGAAGATCAAATTCATCTGCATCATCGGGGCACCGGAAGGCGTTGAAAAGTTCCATAAGGCTCATCCTGACGTGGAGCTGTTTATCGGCCATCTCGACCGTGAGCTCAACGAAAATGCTTACATCTGTCCGGGCCTGGGCGATGCCGGCGACCGGATCTTCGGCACAAAGTAAGCTGCAGCAGAATACAGTTCCAAAGAATATGCAGTCAGAGTGCATTTTATGCACTCCGGCTGCATTTTTAGAAGTGACGGCCGTATCAGCATTAAGAGGCTGTCTCACAACGGCGTGCTGTCCGCGGAGAGAGATATGAGTGAAAAGTATATAATGGCGCTGGATCAGGGAACTACGAGTTCACGCTGCATCCTATTTGATAAGACCGGCAGTATCTGCAGCCAGGCTCAGCAGGAGTTTCCGCAGATATTTCCTCATCCGGGGTGGGTAGAACACAATCCCTGGGACATATGGGAAACACAGCTGCAGGTCGCGAAAGAGGCGATGCATGCTCTGCATGCAGATCCGTCACAGATCGCGGCGATCGGCATCACCAACCAGCGTGAGACGACCGTGGTATGGGATGCAGAGACCGGAGAGCCTGTCTATAATGCGATCGTCTGGCAGTGCCGCCGCACGGCGGAAGCCATAGACAGCATGAAAAACGAAGGATGGAGTGCGCGTGTACAGGATAAAACAGGCCTGATTCCGGACGCGTATTTTTCAGCCAGTAAAGTCGCCTGGATCCTTGAACATGTGCCCGGCGCAAAGGAAAAAGCGGAACAGGGCGAACTGCGTTTCGGAACGATCGACAGCTGGCTGATCTGGAATCTGACTGACAGGACAGTGCATGTGACCGATTATACGAACGCTTCCCGGACGATGCTCTATGATATTAAAAGACTGTGTTGGGATCAGGAACTCCTCGCATACTTCGGGATCCCGGAGAGTATGCTTCCGCAGGTGCTTCCTTCCTCGGGTATTCTGGGATATACGGAGTCGCTCGGAGGCCGCATCCCTATCGCAGGGGTCGCCGGTGACCAGCAGGCAGCGCTTTTTGGGCAGTGCGGATTCCAAAAGGGTGATGTCAAATCCACTTACGGTACGGGAGGATTTATGCTGCTGAATACCGGAAGTGAGGCAGTTCATGCAGACAATGGCCTGCTGACGACGATCGCGGCTTTTGCTCCTGCAAAGAAAGATATGGATGAAACGGGGGATGAAGCCTCCTGGAGTGATGCTTTACCTGTACAGTATGCCCTGGAAGGAAGTGTGTTTGTCGCAGGTGCCGCTGTCCAGTGGCTGCGGGACGAACTGAAGATCCTGAGAACTGCTGCCGAATCCGAGCGTTATTGCCGTGAGGCACCCGATACAGACGGGGTCTATGTCGTCCCGGCTTTTACCGGTATGGGAGCGCCCTACTGGAATCCCTATGCGAGAGGGTGTATCTTCGGACTGACCCGAGGTGCGGAAAGAGCGCATCTGATACGGGCTACGGTAGAGTCTCTTGCATACCAGACAGAGGATCTGCTTCAGGCGATGCGTGATGCATCCGGGCTCGATATCAGAGAACTGCTGGTCGACGGAGGAGCTTCTGCCAATGATTTCCTGATGCAGTTTCAGGCAGATATTTCCGCATCAGAGATCATTCGTCCGAAATGCATCGAAACTACGGCACTCGGAGCGGCATATCTCGCCGGACTGGCAGTCGGGTACTGGGACGGAACGGAGGAGATCCTGAAGAACCGGGGTGTTGACAAGGTGTTTATCCTGGCCGGGGACAAGGAAAAGAGAGAGAGACGTCTCTCGGGATGGAAACGGGCGGTCAAAGCAGCCCTGAGCTGGGCGAACGGATGACTGTCAAATAGAGGTATAGTAAAGAACGCGCTGTGTCATATTCCTGACACAGCGCGTTTTATGCCGGTGGCGGGACTCGAACCCGCATGGTTTCCCGCATGATTTTGAGTCATGTGCGTCTGCCATTCCGCCACACCGGCGGTATAAGATAATATATCCGACTCTCTGTCCGAGGCCAAAAGATATTACGGCATTGAATTATAACATTGAAAACAGTTCTTGTAAATATGCTTCAGTCAGAATGAATACTCGTTTAGCCTTGTCTCCCAGCCGCTGAAGCGGTAAAACAGGTACATGAGTACGGAACAAAGCAGCCATCCCATCGGATACCCGAGCGCGATCGGATAGATCGATGCGGTCAGATGAGAAGCGATAAACAGATAGAGCTGGCGGAAGAAGACGAAGGAACCCAGCATGATGATCATGGGCGCGCGGGCTTCGCCCATTCCGCGGAGTGCGCCGGCATAACACTGGTTAAAACAGACAAGGAAATCCAGCGGACCGATCATGCGGAGGAAAAGGGTGCCGAAACGAAGGACTTCCGGATCCTTATTGAAGAGTCCGATCGCCTGCGGCGCGAGTATGAAAAGCAGGATGCTGAGGAGCACGGTGATGCCGAGTCCCATCTCAAGAGAGGCGCGTACTCCTTTTTTGATCCGCTCGATATTACGTGCGCCGGCATTTTGTCCGACAAATGTAGTAACAGCAATGCCGATGCTCATCACCGGGAGGACAGTGAACGCGTCGATACGCTGATAGGCGCCCCATCCGGAAGTACTGCCCGCGCCGAAAGAATTGATATACCCCATCACAAAAACGTTGGAAAAAGAAGTCAGACCGAGCTGTATGCCGGTAGGAAGACCCAGAGAAATAATATGACGCAGCAATTCAATATCGATCCTCATTTCCCGCAGGTTCAGACCATAGCTTTCCCTGCTTCGGAAGAGTACATATAATACCAGAAAAGCGGAGAAAAACTGTGAAAGGATCGTGGCATATGCTACGCCGGCAACCCCCATGTGCAACTGTATCACAAAGAACAGATCAAGTATGACATTGCAGAGTGAACAGAAGATCAGGAAATACAAAGGCCGCCTTGAGTCACCGACAGCGCGCAGTATGGCAGATCCCATGTTGTAAAGCATCAGACCCGAAAGGCCGGCGAAGTAGATCTTCAGATAGATGACAGCAAGCCCTGCGATCTCCGGAGGCGTGTTCATGAATCTGACAAGAACAGGCGTCAGGATAATGCCGAGTCCCGTCATGATGATGCTGAGAAGAAGGGTGGCCACCACGCTCGTATGGACCGTCCTGCGAAGTTTCGCTTCATTTCTTGCGCCGAAGTACTGGGAGATCAGCACCGAGGCACCGGAAGAAAAACCCATAAAAAGGCTGATCAGCATCATGGTTGCCGGAAGATTAGCCGTGACTGCACCTAACGCTTCCGGTCCGACAAAATTACCGACAACAACGGAATCAACAGTATTATAGAACTGCTGAAAAATGTTTCCGGCGAGAAGAGGCAGGGAAAATAACAGTATACTTTTTGCGATTGGCCCTGTTGTCATGTCCATGGACCGGGAACTTCGGGCGGCAGGATTGCTCATGAATTCTCCTTTGCAGCGCATCAGTATCACTAGTATTATACTTATTATATCATAACGCAAGGGTTATGGTTATATATTTGGGAGGATTGAACAAAATTACCACTTGATATTTGGTAATATTGTCTTGTGTGCGTGCCAAATATATTTTAAGATATGGTAAAAGTGCTTAGAAAATGCGTGTGCCATTGTTGACAGAAGGTTTAGCAGACACTATACTTGAATGTGGTAGATAATGTATTACGCCACAATATACAATATGGAGGTAAACTATGGCAAAAGGGTATTTCGAGAGAGTCCAGTCAGAGACACTTACCAGATTCTGGATCAACAACGTTACCAGAGCGCAGGCGCAGCTTGCAATTGATAACGGTGCAGTAGGTTGTACGCAGAACCCGGCGTACACCTGGAAGATGATCCAGAGTGTCGATGAGAAGGAATATGTTGATGGCATCATCAATGCTATCATCGCTGAGGAGAAGGACGATAACATGGCACTGGTCAAGCTGCAGAGAGAGCTGATCGGCGGCGTTGCCAAGGTTTTCTATCCCATGTTTGAAGCTTCCTCTAAGAAGAACGGTTATGTTTCCATCCAGGGCGATCCGTTTGACGAGACCTATGATTCCATCGTGAAGTACGGCCTTTTCAACAGAGAAGCCGGCGAGAATATCATGTGTAAGGTTCCGGTCGTACCGGAAGGCCTGAAGGGTATCGAAGCTCTTATCAAGCAGTACACCCCGATCAATGCTACCGAGATCATGGCTCTGAGACAGGCTATGGATGTCTGCGACCTGTATGACAAGACGACCAAGAACATGGTCAATCCGGCTCCGCTTTACTACAGCGTCATTACCGGTATCTTCGATGAGCAGCTGAAGGCTGACGTTGAAGCAGACAAGATCGACATTTCTCCGGACAAGTGCTGGATCGCAGGTCTTGCAGTTGCTAAGAAGATCTACGAGATGGTCAAGAAGCGCGGCTATGACTGCCACTTCATCGGCGGCGGCGCAAGAGGCCTGCATCACTTCACCGAGATGGTCGGCGCTGATGCTGTTGTTACCATCAACTGGAACGGCACTGCTGACAAGCTTATCGAGCAGGATGCTCCGGCAGTTTCCAGATTCTTTAACCCGGTCGACTCCGAAGTTATCGACGAGCTTCTTGAGAAGGTTCCGGTATTCAAGAAGGCATATCTCCTTAACGAGATCGAGCCCGAAGAGTACGAGGATTACAGCCCGGTCGTTCGTTTCAGAAGCAGCTTCGAGAGCGCATGGAAGAACGCAAGAGCACACATCACTTCTCTTCGTTAATACATATCCGTATTGTGTTCCGTCAGGAATATCTCAGGGAGCCGGCATATGCCGGCTCCTGTTTTTTTATTGCGATGAGTGTGCAGCTTTGATACAATAGCCGTATGGATTGTGTGGAATTTGATAAAAAGATCGATTCTTTCCTTCACGACGAACTGAACGATGAGGAACTGAATGCTTTTCTGCTTCATCTCAACAGCTGTTCCAACTGCAGGGAAGAACTGGAGATCAATTATATCGTCAAAGAGGGTGTGCTGAGACTGGACCACGACAGGATGGATTATAACCTTTCTGCCGCCTATTCCGGTACGATCGATGAGAACCGGCGCAGCCTCCGCGAGCGGAAGATCATGATCCGCCTGTCGTATATCATCGGTACGTTTGCTTTCTGGGCAGTACTGATGGTGATTTTTGTGTTTTTCAGGATCCTGATCATGGGATCCTGATCCGTGCGGAGTGATTTATGGAAAAACTATTGCTGATCGACGGACACAGCATTCTGTCCAGAGCGTATTACGGGATCCCACTGCTGTCCACAGCGTCCGGTATACATACCAACGCCGTGTACGGCTTTTTAAATATCATGTTCAAATGCATTGATGACGAAAAGGCAGATTATATCGCGGTTGCATTTGACCTTGAACGAAGCCGTCTGCTGAGGACACAGAAGTATCCTGCTTATAAAGGCACGCGTCGGCCGATGCCGTCCGAATTGCTGGAGCAGGTTCCGCTGATGCAGCGGGTCCTTGAAGCTATGCGGATACCGATCCTTACTCTTGAGGGCTATGAGGCGGATGACATTCTCGGCACTATGGCCAAAAGAGCACAACGAGACGGCTTTGATGTTACCATCGTTTCCGGTGATAGGGATCTTCTTCAGCTGTGTGATGAGCACATTAAGATATCGCTGCCTAAAACATCCCGCGGACGGACAGAAGTGTTCAACTATTATCCGGAGGATGTCCTGCAGGAATACAGGGTAACACCGCTGGAATTCATAGATATGAAAGCCCTGATGGGTGATACTTCCGACAATATCCCAGGCCTTCCCGGTGTGGGAGAAAAGACCGCTGCCGAGATCATCGTCCGTTTTCATTCTATTGAAAATGCACGTGAGCATGCGGATGAGGTACGTCCTCCGCGCGCACAGAAAGCACTGCAGGAACATTTCGATCTGGCAGTACTTTCAAAAGAACTGGCCACGATCGATATCAATACGCCGATAGAGGCTGATCCGCGGGCCGGAAGGACAGGTGACGTTTACACGAACGAGGCAGTGGAACTGCTCCGCGAGCTGGAGCTGAAGACGATGGTCACCCGCTTCCTCAAATATATGGATGAGCACGCATCAGCGGGCAACACTGCTGCGGTTTCCGCGGAGCTTCCGGACCAGCGCAAGGTCAAACTCGTCCGCGATCCGTTTATGGCAGGGATCGCATGGAAGGACGCATCGGATGAGCCTTTGGTCGGTCTCTATGTGACCGGTACGCGATCCGGGCTTGCCGTCGGCCTAACTTTGGCGGAGGACAGGAGTTTTTGCATTCTCTCCGGAGATGAGTATCCTTTTGCACAACTGAAGAGCGATGTGGAGGCTCTCGTACGGGCACTGACAGAGCACGGTTCAAGGATCGTGACCCTGGGACTGAAGGATGAGCTTAAGCTCCTGGAGATCGCACCCGATCCCGGGATCGAAGATCTCATGATCGCGCAGTATGTGTTGGATCCAAACCGGAGTTCCTACGAATATGACGATCTGGCCAGAGATGGTCTGGGGATCATAGTCAGGGGAAGGCAGGAACTGATCGGAAAGCTGAGCCCGTCAGCCGTGGCGTTATCCCTGTGCCAGGGCGGGAACGACAAGGATATGATCGCGTTTATCATTCTCAATGCGCTGATCCCGTTCCTTGCAGCCGGCAGTACGGGGGAGAAGATGAAGGAAGCAGGCAGTTTTGATCTTTATAAGGAGATCGAAATGCCTTTGGTATATTCGCTCAACAATATGGAACAGGCCGGCATCAGGGTGGACCGTAAGGCACTTGATGATTATGCCCGGCTCTTGAAGGAACAGATCGACGATCTGACGGTCTCGATCCATGAACTTGCGGGCGAGCCGTTCAATATCAATTCGACACAACAGCTTGGAGTGATCCTTTTTGAAAAACTCGGCATCAGCGGGGGCAGGAAGACCAAGACCGGTTATTCCACTGCCGCAGACGTTCTGGAAAAGATCGCGGACAGTCATGAGATCGTTCCGAAGATCCTCCGATACAGGGCATTGACGAAGCTGTACTCCACCTATGCCGCAGGCCTGGCGGATTACATTTCTGAGGACGGCAGGATCCATGGAACATTCAACCAGACGATCGCTGCAACGGGCAGGATCAGCAGCACCGAGCCCAATCTCCAGAACATTCCTGTCAGGACGGCGGAAGGCAAGGAGATCCGACGGGTCTTTGTACCGGAAGAGGGCTATACCTTTGTCGACGCGGATTACAGCCAGGTAGAGCTTCGCATTCTGGCATCCCTTTCCGGGGACGAGAAACTGATCGCCGCTTATAAGAATGCAGTCGACGTTCATACGCTCACAGCCTCGGAAGTCTTCCATGTGCCGATTGAAGAGGTGACGCCGGAAATGCGCCGAAATGCAAAGGCAGTCAATTTCGGCATCGTATACGGCATTTCGGCATTCGGACTGGGTGAAGGACTCTCCATCAGCCGGAAAGAAGCCAATGATTATATCAGCAAGTATTTTGAAAGCTATCCGAAGGTAAAGGAATACCTGGACGCTTCTGTGGCACATGCGAAGGAAAAGGGATATGTCACGACGTATTTCGGACGCGTAAGGCAGATCCCCGAGCTGAGATCGTCGAACTTTATGCAGCGCAGCTTTGGTGAACGCATCGCCATGAACAGCCCGATCCAGGGCACTGCCGCGGATATAATGAAGATCGCCATGAATCGCACAGACCGGGCACTTGCGGGAATGAGATCCCGGATCGTACTGCAGGTACATGACGAACTGCTCATCGAAACAGCTCCGGAGGAGCTTGAAGATGTCAAAAGGATCGTAAAGGACTGCATGGAGCACGCGGCAGACCTGCCGGTCGACCTGAGCGTCGAGGTGGAGAGCGGCGCGACCTGGTTTGACTGTCATTAGGAAAGGTGTATACGATATGATCATCAAACCCGAAATGATCAGCGGAAGGATCACGAAATATGACCTCCTGCCGCTTTCGTTTTTGAAAAAATCTCCATATACAGGATCAAAGGGAACACTCCGCTACCGCATCGAACGGGAAGTGATCCCGCTTGAAGCAGACAATGCACAGGCGTCCGGTGAAGGTACTTCCGGTATAACGGTAGGCGATAAGATGGTCAGACCCGTTCAGGAGCGGATCGTTCTCCGGGTCTTTACCTGGAACGGTCCGAATGCGTTCGACATGACCAGCCGGGAGGATATGGCTGTCAGGGACTTCGATTTTTCGGAAGAGGCGCTCGAAAAGATCATTGAATACCTCAATGAAGTGAAGGACAGTATGTGAAATGGTGATAGGAATTACAGGGGGTGTCGGCAGTGGAAAAAGCACCATTACCGACACTCTTCATGAGAAATACGGATACCGCATCCTGCGCACGGACGATATGGCAAAGGAACTGGAACTTCCGGGACATGCGGTCTATGATGCGCTGATAACGGCTTTCGGCGAGGGGATACTCGTCCCTCAGGACGGAAACGGACCCAGGGCTCTGCGGATGATCGATAAAGCGGCATTCGGAGCTCTGATCTATGGCGATCCGGCTGCCATGAAAATTGCGGAAGATATCATCCATCCTGCCACGTGGGGGTGGTGCGAGGAGATCATCAGCGAGGAGCGCAAAAAGGCGGCAGAGTCCGGGGCAGCTATGCATGAGGGACCCCGGATCGTTGTGGAGTCCGCACTTCCCTGCGATCGTTATCGGCAGATGTGCGATGAGATCTGGTTCGTGTATGTGGAAAAAGATATCAGGATCGCACGCCTCAGGGAGACGCGCGGATACAGCCTTGAGAAATGCAGGAAGATCATGGCGGAGCAGCTATCCGATAATGAGTTTCTCAGGTATGCTGATCATGTCATAGATAACTCGTCAGAGCTGGAAGCGACCCTGCGCAGAGTGGATGAGCTGATGGAGGGGAGCATATGAGACTGGTCAGCCTGTCCAGCGGAAGCAAAGGCAATGCGACGCTGATCCGGACAAAGGGATCCAGCATACTGGTGGATTGCGGGATCTCTGCCAGAAAAGCTGAGGAAGCCCTTCATGCTCTGGATCTGTCGCTGAAGGATATCGATGCGCTTCTGCTGACACATGAACATATCGATCATATCCGCGGAGTAAAACGACTGATGAGTGCGTACGGCATACCTGTTTTCGGAACAGAAGGAACGCTCCGCAATCTGACTAAGGTGAGCGGGGATGAGTACTTCAACTATGCCGGAAAAGAACGCATGGAGGTGATACGGGCTGACCGGGCTTTCCGGTTGGGCGATCTGGAGATCCTGCCGTTCCGCACTTATCATGATGTTGCGGAGCCCTGCGGATTCCGTTTCGAGGTGGCGCAGACAGATCCGGAGCTCAGAAAGCATGTGCAGTTTGCTGTAATGACTGACTGCGGACATTATGATGACTACATAGCAGATCATCTGCGTATGATGGACTGTATGCTGCTTGAATCAAACCATGACCGCACCATGCTCGCGAACGGACCGTACCCGATGTACCTGAAGCGCCGTATCATGTCCAGTGAGGGACATATGAGCAATCACGCCGCAGGACAGCTTCTGGGCGAAGTTCTTTCTCCGAAGCTGAAGGCTGTACTGCTCGGGCACCTGAGTCAGGAAAACAACACACACCAGAAGGCGCTGGAGACGGTGCGGAAGGAGCTGGCAGCCGTATACGGTGCGGCGGCGGCAGACCGGATCGACCTTTACATAGCCCCGCAGGATGGCATTTCTTATAGTATCGAGCTGTAGACGTCATGAACGGACACAGCTCACTTTTTTATATCTGCACTTGTATTATTCAATAACTTTTGATAAAATTTATCAATATTATTGTTTTAAGGGGATAGCAGTATGGAAAATTTAGTTTCGCAGATCGAATCGATCAACAGTATAGTCAATGATTTTGCATGGGGACCGGTCATGCTGGCCCTTCTGGTCGGCACGGGCATTTACCTCACGTTCCGTACAGGATGCATTCAGCTGACCCGTTTCAAGTACACGATGAGTCATACCATCGGTACGCTGTTTGAACAGAACGAAAAAAACCATGGTGAAAACCTGTCTCCGTTCCAGGCGGTGACGACAGCCCTGGCGGGTACGGTCGGAACCGGTAATATTGCGGGCGTTACCGGTGCCATCTTTACCGGCGGACCCGGTGCGGTGTTCTGGATGTGGTTTTCCGCTTTCTTCGGAATGTTCACCAAATTCGCAGAGATCGCGCTGGCTATCAAATACCGCGAGGTAGATGAGGACGGTGTACATCATGGCGGTCCCATGTATTATATCAAGAACGGACTTGGCAGAGGCTGGGGATGGCTTGCAGCGATCTTCGCCTTCATCGGAGGCCTGGCATCCTTCGGTATCGGCAACATTGCCCAGAGCAATGAGATCGCCGGAGCGATGAAAGATATTTTTCACATCGGACCGACCGTGACAGGCATCATTCTGGCATTTATCGTGGCCATCGTCATCCTGGGCGGTGTCAAGCGTATCGGAACGGTAACCTCTTACCTGGTGCCTTTCATGTCCATCTTTTATATTCTTGCCGGCCTGCTTATGATCATCAGTCATCTTCCGCAGATCCCGGGCATACTGCTTCTGATCATCAAGGAAGCCTTCAGTTTCCGTGCGATCGGCGGCGGTGTGTTTGGCTACGCCATTATGCTTGCCATGCGTCAGGGCTGTGCCCGCGGCGTGTTCTCCAATGAGGCCGGTCTTGGTTCAGCACCGATCGCCCATGCAGCTTCTTCTACGAACGAGCCCTGTGAGCAGGCGATGTGGGGCATCTTTGAGGTGTTCGTGGACACGATCGTGATCTGTACCATTACTTCTCTGGCTGTGCTGCTGTCCGGCATCTACACCGGGTCCCTGGCTGACTATACTTCCAAGGGAGCAGCGGCTGCCGCAGCTTTCAACCAGATGCTGCCCGGCACGATCGGCGGTATCATCATTGAAGTGAGCCTTGTCTTCTTTGCACTGTCCACGATCCTCGGCTGGAGCTATTACGGCGCGAGCTGCTGGGAGTATCTGACCCACAATAAGACCGTGGTCATGGTCTATAAGGTCATCTTTTCCTTTGTGTGTATTATCGGCGCGGTGGGATCCGGACAGCTGGTCTGGGATATATCGGATACCCTGAACGGTCTGATGGCGATCCCGAACCTGATCGCGCTGCTGCTCCTGTCAGGTGTGATCATCTCTATGACAGAAGAGTATTTCAAGGATAAATAAATAGCAGTTAGAACCTTTAATGATTGTTTCTTAGGTTGACAATAAAGAGTGAGGGCATTAAACTTCGATGCAGAAATGTGTCGGTTTAATGCCTTCTTCATATACCGGCGGAGCCATTCACAGAAAGGGTTGACTCATGAAGATCTACTGGCAATTGTTTTGTGCGTTTTTCAGGATCGGAGGACTGACATTCGGCGGCGGCCTGGCGCAGCTGCCGATGCTGAAGTTTGAGATCGTCCAGAAATATCACTGGATGGATGAGGAGGAACTGCTCGATGTATATGCGATCGGACAGTGCACCCCCGGCATCATTGCTATCAATACTGCTACGTATGTCGGCTATAAAAAAGCCGGCGTTCCGGGCGGGATCGTGGCAACGATCGGCATGGTCATGCCTTCTCTGATCATCATTACACTTGCGGCTGCCATCCTGCAGGCGATCATTGACAATGTCTGGGTACAGCACGCGATCATGGGAATCCGTGCGGTCGTTTGCGCGCTGATGCTCAATACGGTCCTGACCATGGGAAGGAAGACACTGAAGAATCATTTTGCTTATGTGATCTGTGCGCTTGCTTTTCTTCCCGCATTCTTCACAAAAACGCCTACCCTTGTGATCGTGGTCGCGGCGGCACTCATCGGCATCATCTGGTATGTCGTGATTCGGGGAGGTGAAACGAAATGAAAACGGTGATCCTGCTTTTCCTCGAGTTTATGAAGATCGGCTTTGTTGCTGTAGGCGGCGGTCCCGCAACGCTTCCGTATCTCATGGAGCTGACCGAGAAATACGACTGGTATACGATGGAAGACCTGACAAATATGATCGCTGTCAGTGAATCCACACCGGGCCCGTTGGGATTGAATATGGCCACATATGCCGGTTATAAGACCCTTGGACTGTTCGGCGGCATCGTCAGTACGGCAGGTCTTGTGATCCCCAGCATTATTGTGATCTGCCTTATCGCGCGTTTTCTTGAGAACTTTAATGAAAACAAATATGTCAAAGGCGCTTTTGCGGCGATCAGACCTGCCGTGGTCGCTATCATAGCAGCCAGCGTGTATCGGGTCTGCAAGGTATCCATGTTTGCGGAGAGCAATGGATCTTATACACCTTATCCAAAGCTTCTGGTCCTTTGCGTGATCGTTTTTGCGCTGCTGCAGGTAAAAAAGCTGCAGAAATATCATCCTGCATTGTGGCTGCTTTTCGCAGTGATCGTCGGTATCGTATTCCGGTTTTGACGGAGGTTTTTATGAAAGTCAGTTTTGATCCCGAGAAGTATTCCTATGGTTCCCGGCGTAATGTCGTGTTTGCAAAAAAAGGGATGTGTTCTTCTACCTCGCCGATCGCGTCACAGGTTGGACTGGAGATCCTGAAGTCCGGCGGCAATGCCGTCGATGCTGCTGTCGCGATGGCTGTAACGCTGCCTTTGACCGAGCCAACGAGCAACGGACTGGGATCCGACTGCTTTGCCCTCATCTGGAGCGCAAAGGATCACCGTCTGTACGGGCTGAATGCTTCCGGGTATTCACCGAAAGCGCTGAACGCAGACCTGGTCCGGAAAGCCGGCTATACCGAAATGCCGCATGAAGGATGGTTTCCCGTGATGGTGCCGGGAGCTCCTGCGGGATGGGCTGCCGCAAGACGTCGTTTTGGAACGAAGACCATGTCTGAACTGATGGCGCCTGCGATCGCGTATGCGCGTGAAGGATTCTGCATTCCGGTCAACGTTTACAAAATGTGGAAGACTGAGCTGGAACGTTTCCGGCCTTTGGCGGAGAAAGATCCCGCGCTGTTTGGTCCCTGGATGAACTATTTCTCTAAAAACGGTGCCATGTATGAACCCGGAGAGACTTTTATCAATCCTGACTATGCGGAGACTTTGGAGAAACTTGCCGAAACGGATTGCGAAAGCTACTACCGCGGGGAGATCATGAAGAAGATCGTTGAGTTTTCCGAAGCGACCGGCGGATATTTCACCGAAGAAGACTTCGAAAGCTATCAGCCGCAGTGGGTCGAACCGATCAGCACTGAATACCGCGGATATACCGTCTGTGAAATACCCCCCAACGGGCATGGCATCACCGTACTGATGGCATTGAACATCCTGAATGGGATGGAACTGAACGGCCCGCGTGATTCAGCGGATACCTGGCATAAAGTGATAGAAGCCATGAAGCTGGCATTCATCGATGCGAAAACCTATGTGGCAGATCCCCGGAGTATGCGCACAAAAGTGGAAGACATGCTTTCCGAACGCTATGCTTCACTAAGAAGAGCCATGATCGGAAAGAGAGCCCTTTATCCGGAAGCCGGAGATCCCTCCTGCGGCGGAACGGTGTATTTTGCCGCGGCAGATCGGGAAGGCAACATGGTTTCCTGGATCCAGTCCAACTACATGGAATTCGGATCCGGCATCGTGGTACCGGGTACTGCGATCACTCTTCAGAACCGGGGCGCCAATTTCTCGCTGGATCCGGAAAGTGACAACTGTCTTGCGGGAGGAAAGAAATCCTACCATACGATCATTCCGGGATTCCTTATGAAAGACGGAGAGCCGGTGGGCCCATTTGGCGTCATGGGAGGTTTTATGCAGCCGCAGGGACATGTCCAGGTAATGGTCAACACCATCGACTATCAGATGAATCCGCAGGAGGCGCTGGATGCGCCCCGTTTCCAGTGGGTCGGAGGCAAGCGCATACAGCTGGAGCGGGAAGCACCGGCAGAGGTCGGACGCGACCTGCAGGAACGTGGACATGAAGTCAGCGTCGTAAATACAAATCTTTCCATGGGTCGCGGACAGATCATCTGGCGTCTGGATGACGGCAGGTATATCGGCGGTACGGAACCGCGGGCAGACGGTACGATCGCTGCCTGGTAGACAGCTGCCTTATTAAAAACATATTGATACATCTGGGGCATTCGGATATGATAACCATACCCGAATGCTTTTTTTATAGCTGTTTCATCTTCATTGCTGTAAAAATCAAAGCTGATATTTCTCTTTTCTGTCAGAGTCTTACATGTGTTTCTGTAATCGATCGGTATTTTGTATCCGGGCGCATTCCGTTCTGAATCAATGTTACATTTTAGTATCACTGACTTTTCGTACATTCATCTTAGTAAGAGAGGAGGCAATTATTAATAAGGGACTGTTTATTTCGACATTTACCGAAAACTATAATAAGGAGCTTGAATACCTCACACAGTTTTTGAATTATTGCAATCATATTCTGGATTCTGCACCGGAAGGACGATTACAGATCCACAGAAGAAAAAGCGGTCTGATGTATGTCCTATCAAAGAAGGACGCTGCGGATGCAGCTGAAGCTTGTAAGACGCACCATAGATACATGAGCATAAGGGACCCGGAATTAAGGACCTATGTTGAGAAATACTGTGCTGAGAAAGTCTTGAAATATGCTGAAAAAGGCCTGAGGCAACTTAATTGTGATCCAAAGGGTTACGACCCGTCCGATATTACCTGCCTTTTGGAACGGCTGGATAATGATTTCGGAGATCTTCTTCCGGTCGCTTTTCGCGGTAATGCGCGGATCATAGGCGAGTGGGAAATGAAAGAAGGCGTCCGACAGCCATTTCGGGATAAAGACCTCATTTTCCAGACAGCCAGAGGAGATTATGTTCGGACAAAAATAGAAATGATCACAGCTGACATATTATACGAGCTGAACCTGCATTATATATATGAGAAACGTATCAGACTTAAAAACGGGAAATGGAAAAGGCCGGATTTTACGATACTGAGTCATGTGAACGGGAATATCTATTATCTTGAGATCTGCGGAATGCTCAGCAACCCGGATTATTGTGATAATCTTGCAATGAAAATACAGGAGTATTCAGAGACGGGCATAATACTTGGAAAAAATCTGCTTTTGATGTTTGAATCGGAGAATGCACCATTCAATGCAAATACCCTGAAACGGATGCTGCGGAGTACCGTTATGTCGGGCACTTGACAACGAGCGAAAAGATATCTGCGATCAGATGACGCCCATATCAATCATGGGAGCGGATGTTGGAAAATGCAGAAGGGTGCCGAAAGGGTTCGATGCCCAAAAATGCTACAAAAAAGCAGAAAAATGCTGAAAACGTAGCAAATAAAATGAAAACGGATCCAAATGCAGGGTGGCTATGCTACACAAAAGACGGAAAAAGGAAAATGCGTAGCAAAATGTTTACATAATTCAAAAAATCTGCTACGGATCACAGGCTTTTTCGTCATTTGCGTAGCATTTTTGTGCTTTTGAGCTTTAGAGCCTCTTTGTCATTGGATTTGGATAATGAAGGAAAACCCTTGGCAGGGCAGAACGATATGGCAGCAGCTCAATCTACGATCACCGGGCTACGCTCCAGTTCCCCGCGGATCCCTGCGGGGCCGGAACGGGCTGTCTGCAAGCTGTAATAGATCTGGTCGAAATGCAGATCGCGCCGGAGGAGCTCCTTATGGTCCGCCGGCTTTGTGATAATCGGCACAGAGGCATGCTTTTTGATCGCATGAAGAAGCGGATCCGCTCCGCGGCGGAACCCCAGAACACGCAGATAATGGATGTATCCGGTGGCTTTTTGCTCTTCAAACTCAGCTTTCGTCATTCCGAGCGCAATGTGCAGCAGTGCCCGGCTGATACGGCTGTATGTATACTGACGTGTCTTGGTATCAGCGATCCTTTCTGTATAGGACATCGGGTAGTATGCCCGGGCGCAAAGCCTTCCTGCGATCTCGGAAGACACGTCCAGGAAACGGGAGAGATCATTTTCAGGATCTTCAGCAGCAAGAACCAGATGTTCAGCCAACAGACTGCTGAGTGTATCCGGGTGCACGCAGCTGTATTCGTCCAAAAGTGAGCGATAAAATGGGTGCAGGATCTTGGGGACAGCAGAGTAAGGGAACCGGTCTGTTTTACCGGGATCCCGGTAGCGGAAGATCCTTTCCCGCAGAGCGGAGGCTGATGCCAGATCATGATCGGTAATATTAGTCTCATGGTATCCGTCGCCCTGACGAAGGACTGCAGCTGCCTCGATCGGCCGGCCAAGTTCTGCCAAGGTTCTTAGGTACTCTACGGCGAGAATGTTGTTGGGGGTCAGCGCATCCGCTCCAAGGAGAGAAGAAAGCGCGGCAGGGTAAGATAAACCGCCGGAGAGAAGCTGCTGAAGCTCTGCATTCTGCTCACGGTCCGCATTGTCCAGACGAACTGCATAGTCCTGAAGAGTATCGAGAGTCGCCGGAGCTTCGATCCCAAATCCTAATATATGTACGACACCTGCAGCAACAGCAAGACGTACACCCACGGCGGCAAATTCCTTCGCGGATGATGCTGCGAACACCGGGGGCAATTCCAGCACAAGATCAGCATGACCGCCCGGCTTCGGCTCGCAGGATATTCCGTCCCCGCGCAGTGCCATTTCAGCCCTGATATACTTGTCAAAGACCGCTGGCTCGCCGCGCTGCACATAATTGCCGCTCATGACAGCAATTATATAGTCGGCACCGTATTCTTCCCTGAGCTTTCGAAAGAGCAGAGCGTGGCCGTTATGAAACGGATTCAGTTCGCAGATGACGGCGGCAACCTTCAACAGAGATCTCCTAAACCGAAAAACATGTTTTTCTTTATAAACTCAAAACCCGCAAGTGGATTTTGGTTTACAAATATGGTATCATCAGAATGAAAGAAACTCAAGCGTATCCGGGAGCATTCTTAACGAGTATACGGAGAGGAGATCATCATGAAACTGATCTATGCGATCGTGCGAAATGACAACGAAGATGATGTTACCACGGCACTGAGCAAGGCCGGTTTCAGCATCACAAGGCTCAACACCACCGGCGGATTCCTCCGCAAAGGCAACGTCACACTGATGATCGGTACGGAAGATGAAAAGGTAGATGAGGCGATCGGCATTATCAAGAGCGAGTGCGGAGAGTCCCAGAAGATCACCATCGATATGCCTTTTATCTCTGGCGTGAATATGGTCAATTATGCGACGATGCCCATGCAGGTCGCCATCGGCGGGGCTACGATCTTTGTGACGGATGTGGTTCGTTTCGAGAAGTTTTAATGGTCAAACAAGGCAACTCATTATTATCAAATATTAAGGAGAAGACATGAAAGTATTAGTTATCAACTGCGGCAGCTCATCCCTTAAGTATCAGATCATTGACATGGACACCCAGGATGTCCTTTGCAAGGGCCTTGTCGAGCGTATCGGCATTGAAGGCTCCCTGCTGACCCATAAGGTCCCGGGCCATGATGACGTGGTTATCAAGGAAGATATGAAGGATCATAAGCGGGCTGTGGAATTGGTCATGGAAGCACTGGTAGATCCGGAGCACGGCGTGATCAAATCTCTGGACGAAATCGATGCGATCGGTCACAGAGTCGTCCATGGCGGCCAGAAGTTCGCAAAGTCTGTTCTTATTGATGACGAAGTCAAGGAAGCTCTCAATAAGTGCACGGAGCTGGCTCCGCTGCATAATCCGGCCAACATCCTCGGCATCCAGGCATGCGAAGCTGTTATGCCCGGCAAGCCGAACGTGGGCGTATTCGATACCGCTTTTGGTATGGGTATGGAGCCGAAGGCATTCATGTACGCTCTTCCCACAAAGTATTACGAGGAATATGAAGTTCGCCGTTACGGTTTCCACGGACAGTCCCATGACTTTGTTTCTCACAGAGCGCTGGCACTTTGCGGCAAGGATCCCGCAACCACTAAGGTCATCGTCTGCCATCTGGGCAACGGCGCTTCCATTTCCGCATCCATCGGCGGCAAGTGCGTGGATTCTTCCATGGGCCTGACTCCTCTTGAGGGTCTGATCATGGGTACCCGTTCCGGTAATGTGGATCCCGGCATCATGCAGTTCATCTGCCACAAAGAGGGTGTTGATATCGACGGTATGCTGGCTATCCTTAATAAGAAGTCCGGTATTTTCGGCCTTTCCGGCGGCATCAGTTCTGACTTCCGTGATGTACAGAAGGCAGCGGATGAAGGCAATGAGAAAGCAAAGATTGCTCTTGACGCATTCCGTTACAGAGTGGCCAAATACATCGGTTCCTATGCGGCAGCCATGAACGGCGTGGATGTGATCGTATTTACCGCTGGTCTGGGAGAGAATGATAAGCTTACCCGCCAGGAGATCTGTGATAAGTATCTCGGATATCTGGGTGTCAAGGTCGATCCGGAGCGCAACAATGTCCGCGGCAAGGAGGCCCTGATCTCTTCAGATGACTCCAAGGTTCAGGTCTATCTGATCCCGACCAATGAGGAACTGAAGATCGCGATGGATACCGTCAAGATCGTGAGCGAGCTTTGATCTCAGGTCTGGTCGTTTAAGACACGCAGCAGTTGTTTACAAAACAGGGCAGCGTATTATAGGGAAAAGGACCCGGTGAGCGCCGGATAGTCCGTCAGCAAAAGAAAATGGAAAAGTCAGGAGAAACCTCTTGACTTTTCTTTTCGGATAGACTATATTTGCATAGTTGAAAAGGAAGCAGGTCATCCGCCTCACCTCGTGCAGCAGACTGCGCAGGTCAATACCAGCATACACACAGCCACTGACTGTGGGACTAAGGTCCATGAGACAGCCGGGGATCTCCGGCGCCTCCTGTATGAAGCGTATATCAGCGGATACCTTGCGGTGTCCGCTGTTTTTTAGGAAGAAACAGATGCCGCATCGCGTTTCCGAAACCATAATCCGCTGATAAGGGAGGTGTTAGTATTAGCGACGTTAATGTACAAATCAATGAGCAGATCCGTGACAAAGAAGTCAGAGTGATCAGCGACAGTGGTGAACAGCTGGGCATCATGAGCTCCGAAGAGGCTTTGAGACTTGCTGATGAAGCAGGGCTTGATCTGGTTAAGATCGCGCCGAATGCTGCACCCCCGGTGGTCAAGATCATCGATTTTTCCAAGTACCGCTATGAGCAGAGACGCAAAGAGAAAGAACAGAAAAAGAAGCAGAATGTCATAGAGGTCAAGGAGGTACGTCTGACCCCCAACATTGATACAAACGACCTGAACACAAAGGTATCAGCGGCAAGAAAGTTCCTTGAGAAAGGAAATAAGGTTAAGGTTTCTCTCCGTTTCAGAGGCCGTGAGCTTTCCAGAATGAACCAGTCAAGGTATATTCTGGATGACTTTGCGGAAACACTGTCGGAGATCGCGCAGATCGACAAGCCTTCCAAGACAGAGGGCAGAAGCCTGGTAATGATCCTGAGTCCTAAGAAAGCAAAATAAGGACCGGCATACGGCACCGGAGATGATCCGGATTTCAAGAAGTATTACAACAGGAGGATATAGAGAAATGGCAGTTAAAAAGTACAAGACAAAAAGAGCGGCCGCAAAGCGTTTCAAGAAGACCGGTTCCGGCAAGCTGATGAGAATGCATGCGAATAAATCACACATTCTGACAAAGAAGACCAGAAAGAGAAAGAGACATCTGGTAAAGAGTGTTGAAGTCGATGCTACGAATGTAGCAACCATGAAGAAGGTACTTCCGTATCTTTAATTGAACCTGGTCTAAGGAGGAAATCAAAATGGCAAGAATTAAAGGCGGCATGAACGCAAAAAGAAAGCATAACAGAGTACTCAAGATGGCCAAGGGCTACAGAGGCGCACGTTCCAAGCAGTATCGCGTAGCAAAGCAGTCTGTCATGAGAGCTCTGGCCAACGCATACAGAGGCCGCAAGGAGAAGAAGAGACAGTACAGAGCGCTTTGGATCACCCGTATCAATGCAGGAGCCAGACTGAACGGTATCAGCTACAGCCAGCTGATGCACGGCCTCAAGGTTGCCGGCATCGACATGAACCGTAAGGTCCTGTCCGAGCTTGCAATCGCGGATGCCAAGGGATTTGCGGATGTCTGCGAGGCAGCTAAGAAAGCTCTGAACAAGTAACAGTATCGAACGATCTTCTGACGGACGGGTCTTGCCTGTCCGTCTTTCGGTCTATATCAAAAAACGGGGTATATGCAATGGCTGACATCAATGGCGTCGTCGATAAGACGGAAAGCATTAAGGAAGTCGATGAATCCTACGTAAACTATATAAGAGAGCATAACGAAAGCGGGATCAAGGCAGATCTGAAAACACTGGCTGGCATCGTGATCGGCTCTTTGATAAGCGCGGCCAATGTAGCGCTCTTTATCAATGCCGGCGGTCTCACACCGGGCGGAATGACTGGCTTAAGCGTACTGATCCAGAGAATAGCGCTGAAATATGCAGGAATCAGTATTCCCTTTGCACCGCTGTCTCTTTTGTTCAACATCATTCCTGCGATATTTGCTTTCCGCATCATCGGCAAAAAATACACGGCATTTTCATTTTTGAGTGTATTGATCTTTTCGTTTGTAACGGATCTGGTTCCAGACATGACCGTGACTTCCGACCCTCTGCTGATCGCGTTGTTCGGCGGAATCCTGGGAGGTCTGGCTTCGGCGCTGGTCCTGAACTCCGGCGCAAGCCAGGGAGGCACTGATTTTATTGCAATGTGTCTCTCCGCCAAAAAAGGGATCAATACATTCAACTATATTATGGGGTTCAACATCTGCCTTCTGCTGATCGCGGGTGCCCTTTTCGGTATGGAGCCGGCGCTTTATACCATCATCTATCAGTTTGTGGCCACACAGGTACTGAACACCTTCTACAAGCGTTATGAGAAAAAGACTCTGTTTGTGGTCACCAACAAGCCGGTCGAAGTGTCTATGGAGGTCCGCATGACGACGAACCACACCTCGACGATCCTTGACGGAGAAGGCGGATACAGCGGCCAGAATAAATATATCGTTTATATGATCGTAGGCGCGGATCAGCTGGGCCTGGTCCGCAGGCATATCCGGGCAGTGGATCCCAATGCATTCATCAATGTTATCAATTCCGATATGGTCACCGGTAAATTCTATATCCGCCCTGTCGGAAACTAAACAGCAGAAAGGAGCGTTTGTGGAGACCGGAAGTAAAATCAGGAAAGCAAGATCAGCGGCAGGCCTTTCTCAGGTGAAACTGGCAGAAATGATCGGCGTATCCAAACAGTCCATGTATAAATACGAATCGGGCATCGTGACCAACATCCCGTTTGATAAGGTGGAAATGATCGCAAGGATCTGTCATGTCACACCGGCCTATCTGCTGGGCTGGACCGAAGAAGATCCGGATGACGAAACAGCTGCGCAGAAGAGACTGGGAGATTATTTCCTGGCTCTGTTTGAAAAACTGGATGATACGGACAAAGGACGCCTGATCGGCAATGCCGAGATCATGCTCGAACAGTCCAAATACAGACGGAAAAGCGGAAGGAAGACGCGATGAGGATATATGGAACACTGGGGCCGCGTTGCAGTGACACAGAGACGCTGCGGGCAATGTTCGACGCCGGAATGACAGGAATACGTCTGAATCTTTCTCATGTTACGCTCCATGATGCGGCACTGCAGATCGAAGCGCTTCAGAAAGCAGCGGATATGGCAGGCGTCAAGACAGATCTCCTCATCGATATGCAGGGACCGGAGCTCAGGATCAGTGCTCCGCGGGTTCCCTTGCATCTGATGGACGGGGATTCGGTGATCCTGGAAACGTCGGATCACTTGGAAACAGAGACCTCCTGCATCCGTTTGCCCGCGATCGTGGAACAGGCGCTGGTTCCCGGGCAGGAGGTGCTGCTTGATGACGGGAAGATACTTCTTGAAGTCATCGATGACTCCCGGAAAATAGACGGAAGCACAGTTGCAAAAGTGATCAGGGGAGGACTGCTGCAGGGCAGAAAAAGCATTGCGCTTCCCGGGGCTGAGATCTGGCCCCCGACACTGACGGAAACGGATCTTATCAATATCCGTGCAGCACGCAAATATGGCGTGACGGGACTGATGCAGCCTTTTGTGCGTGATGCGGATGACCTCCGGCAGGTACGAGCTGCCCTTCATGAAGCAAATGCAGACGACATCAGGCTGCTTGCGAAGATCGAGAATCAGGCGGGCACAGCCCATATCGACAGCCTTCTGCCTTTTGCGGATGAGTTTGTGATCGCGAGAGGTGACCTCGGAAACAGTATGCCGCTCTGGGAACTTCCCGCAGCACAAAAACGCCTCGCTGCCAGGATAAAAGATGCCGGAAAGGATCTGATGATCGTTACACAGATGCTGGCCTCCATGGAACATTCTGCGGTTCCGACAAGGGCGGAAGTCAGTGATATTTTCAATGCTGTACTGGATGGAGCGGATTCGGTGATGGTGACAGGTGAAACCGCTGTGGGAGACTATCCGGTGGAGGTGATCCGTTACCTGACAAATACCGCAAAAGAAGCAGAAAAGTTCTTGAAAGGCCTGGATCTGTAAAAAGTATTAATTGAAATTAGTACTTGCATTATGAAAAAGCATGTGGTAATATAATCATCGCTGCGGAGATGTCGGAATTGGCAGACGAGCAAGACTAAGGATCTTGTGCCCGTTAGGGCGTGTGGGTTCAAGTCCCATTCTCCGCATCGTATTTACGCAGAGATGGCGGAATGGCAGACGCGCACGGTTCAGGTCCGTGTGGTAGCAATACCATGAGGGTTCAAGTCCCTTTCTCTGCACGTAAAAACAGACAGTCGTTACCGGCTGTCTTTTTTGTTGCTTATATCAGGACCAGTCCAGCTTTGCTTCGGTCCCGACCTGCAGGATATTGTTGTGGATCGCCCGCAGATGCGGTGTGATCTGCTGGTCAACGTGCATATGACCGAAATACCACTGCTTCAACCGGCCTGCATCGGCCAGCTTTTCATACCAGTCCTGCAGAACGGAAGGAAGCATATAATCCGGGTCGATGCGCTTTACGCGGCTGATCCTGTCCCTAGCCTGAAGCGGCGCTTCATGGGTGATCACATAGTCTATGTCCGGGATGTGAGCGGCGATCTGTCTTCGTCCATGATCGATTTCTTCCGGGGAGGGCTCTTCCCCGGTCCACCAATCGATTCCTTCTACACCTTCCACATAACGTGAAACGGTCCTTGCGCCGCCAAAAGCAAAATATCGCTCACCACCGATCTCATAGATCTCTCCGCGCATAAGATGGAATACCCGGTCACTTATCCTGTGGACGCGGCCGCCATACCATAAGCTTACCGGCAAACGGTTCAGGATACTGTGATTCTCATGATTTCCGTCGATGAATGCCAACGTGCCGCTGAACAGCTGCTCCAAGGTCCCGATCTTCGTCATATACTCTTCATCCCAGACATATCCGGCGTCACCGGTTATGATCAGTATGTCGTTTTCCTGTATCAGCCCCTTATCCCGCAATCCGAAGAATGGACGAAAAGAGCAGTGTTTGTCCCCGGTTATATATACATTTCCGTTACGCGTATCTTTTGCAGACATAGCCTCATACACCGTTTCTTCATTGGTTGTTCTTTTTTTATGACCGGCAGAGTGCCGCCCTGTTTCCGCATTGTACAGGTTTTCCTGTACCGCGTCAATTGTGTTATTGTTGTATGGAGAAAAATGCTGATATAAGATATAATATCTAACATATATATACGACGCCGTAAGAAATAAAGAGGATACGGATACACGGCAAATATCATGGGAGACACCGGATATGATCGATGTATGTGAGCGTTTTTTGAAGTATGTCAGTTTTGATACCCAGTCGGACGATGATTCTGAAAGCTGCCCCTCGACGGAAAAGCAAAAGATATTAGGTGCATTTCTCCGGGATGAATTGATGTCCATCGGGGCAGCGGATGCGTATATGGATGAGAATGGTTATGTTTACGGAACGATACCTGCTTCTTCGGGAGCAGAGACTGCCCCGGTACTGGCTTTCCTTTCTCATATGGATACCTCACCCGCCGCATCCGGCCGGGATGTACATCCGGTGATCAGTCATGAGGACAGACCGGAAGGCACCCTGGATATCATACATACAGACGGTACGACGCTTCTGGGAGCAGATGATAAGGCGGGAATAGCCGAGATCATGACGATGGCAGACAGACTGCTGCATGATCCGGATCTTCCTCATCCTGAGCTCAGGATCATTTTCACACCGGATGAAGAGATCGGAAGAGGTGTGGACCGTATCGACATGAGCAGGGTGAATGCCGCCTATGCCTTTACCGTGGATGGCGGGGAAGTCGGGGAACTCTCCTATGAATGTTTCAACGCAGCAGGTGCCAAAGTGACAGTCAGGGGCGATTCTTATCATCCGGGGGATTCCTACGGCAAGATGAAGAATGCGATCCTGATCGCGCAGGAGTTCAATACGATGCTTCCTCCGGAAGAGATCCCGGCAAAGACAAGGGGCCGGGAAGGCTTTTATCATCTTGATGCGATCCGCGGGGATGTATCCTTCTGTGAAATGAACTACATAATCCGGGACCATGACAAAACGCGTTTTGAGGAACGAAAGGAAAAGATGCGGGAAGCCGCCCGGGCGATGAATGATAAGTACGGCGGCGTCTGCGTCGAACTCACGGATTCCTATGCGAATATGATCGGGGATATCCTACCGGAGCATGCTTTTTTGCTTGACGCGGTAAGGTCGGTCTACAACGAAATGGGCATCACACCGGATGAATCTCCGATCCGGGGCGGGACGGATGGAGCCAGACTCTCTTCGATGGGACTCCCATGTCCGAACCTTGGGACCGGGGGACATGATTTTCACGGTCCGCATGAGTGGATCTCTGTGCAGTCCATGGAAAAGGCTGTCGAAGTTCTGGTAAGGGTCGCTGCAAAACTGGCAGAGGGGCCTAAGGGAAAGGACAGTGGAAGCAGGCCATGAAGCGGAAAGTGCTGATCATGATGATGGGAGCAGCCCTTATGTGGGTGCTTGCCGGATGTGCAGAATATGGTTCTGCTGCGGAACCGCACAAGGATACACCGTCTGAAATAACCGTGGCGGAAACAGTACCGGAGACCGTCTTTTCTGTTGCAGAGACCCCGGATATAGCTGCTGATGAAGGATCGACTTACACGGAAACATCCGCACAGTATGAAGATCCGGCCGATCTGTCCGACAGCACACCGGCCGCAGCCGAGGAGGATACGGAAGTGGATAAAAAAGCGGAAACATCTCATGGCTGGACCTGTGAAAAATGCGGTGCCGATAATACAGGTATGTTTTGCCTTACATGCGGTGAAGCCGGGCCATCTTTCGGAAAAGTTGGCCGCCGGGATATCTGGCCGGAAGACGGTCATATTCCGACACTGGTGGAAGTGCGGAAGAAGGAAGAACAGCATGGTCCGCTTATCGAAGTGGAATGGAGCGGGAGTTCTTCCGGCATGATGATGGGAAGTATATCCAAATATTCCATGCGTCTTTTCCGGGATAATGACGAAGCCAGGCTGGTCGATATGGACATGAAAACGTACGGACCGGTTATAACCAGGACATACGCCGTGGACGATGGTATATTTGATAAATTTGAAAGGATCATCGAGAAGGAAAATCTGGCTGCCTGGGGTCATCTTAAGGTCGACCAGGATAAAAGAATGATCGTCTATGATTATTCTTCCAGTTCATTTCTGAATCTGGTATTTGATGACCGGGGTTCCGGGGACGGATTTCTGACTTCTGTAAGTATTGATGGTGAGGCTGTTTCCCAACAGGGCGGAGATGAGGTCTGGCATGCAGTCGTAAGCCTGCTGAAAGAATGTATAGACCCGGATAAAATACTGTTTGAAAGTACGGAACCAAACCCATATACCGGCGGTATAGTGCCGGGATCCGGTTTTCCGGGATTCGGTACTATAGATCCTGCTGCCAGAAACGGCAATAACGGCACAACGGCAGAAGGGGACGGCACGTCCGTGATCGCCGAAGACGGTTCCTGGACCTGCGGGACATGCGGGGCCACCGGAAATACCGGGAAATTCTGTCCCGAATGCGGATCCCGCAGGCCGCAGTGACGCATTTAACCCGTTCCGATAGCGGCTGTTACGCCGCATCCTGTAAAGCAAGCTCAAATCACATGTTTTAAGAAAGGAATCAGTATGGAGAATTTTGAGTTTTATGCACCCACAAGAGTTCTTTTCGGAAAAGGACAGGAAGAAAATGTCGGTAAACTGATCAGAGAGTTCGGCGGCACAAAGGTCCTTCTGCATTATGGCGGCTCTTCCGCAAAAAAGAGCGGCCTGCTGGACAGGGTAAAGGCTTATCTTGAAGCAGAAGGTCTGGAATACGTAGAGCTTGGCGGCGTAAAAGCAAACCCGGAGATCGCTCTCGTACGGGAAGGCGTTGCGCTTGCGCAAAAGGAAAAAGTTGACTTTGTACTGGCAGTCGGCGGCGGATCGGTCATCGACTCATCGAAAGCCATCGCCAACGGCGCCGCTAATCCGGAAGTGGAAGATCCCTGGGATTTCTCGATGAAAAAAGCCGTACCGGTGCGTACGCTCCCCAAGGGCGTGATCCTGACACTGGCTGCTGCCGGATCGGAAATGTCCGAATCCTGTGTGGTCACCAATCCCGAGACCAATCTGAAAAGGGGATACAATTCCAGACTTAACCGTGTCCAGTTCGCGATTGAAAACCCGGAGCTGACCTTTACTGTCAGTCCGTACCAGACTGCGTGCGGCGCGGTGGATATCTGCATGCACACGATGGAACGGTTCTTTTCACCCGGCGCAGACACGGATCTGACGGATGCGCTTGCGGAAGCTGTCATGCGGACGATCATCAAGTGCGGTAAGGAAGCTTACCTGGATCCGGAAAACTATGAAGCCAGAGGCAATATGATGTGGGCCTCCTCCCTGGCGCATAATGATCTCACCGGGAGCGGCAGGCAGTGGTTCCTTCCGGTGCATCAGATGGAGCATGAGCTTTCCGGCCTGCATACAGACATCACACACGGTGCTGGACTTGCTGCGCTGTGGTGCAGCTGGGCGCGGTATGTCTACAAGTATTCTCTGCCCCGCTTTGTGCGCTGGGCTGTCAATGTATGGGGCGTACATGAGGATTATGAACATCCGGAAAAGACTGTTCTCGAAGGGATCCGGCGTCAGGAGAACTATTATCGTGAGCTCAATATGCCGATCAGTATCCGTCAGCTCGGTATAAAGGAAGAGGAACTGGAGACCCTGGCAGAGATGTGCTGTTACTGGCATACACGCGTTCTTCCCGGAGACAAGCCGCTTGACTATGAAGACATGCTGGAGATCTACCGGATGTCCTGGGAACTCGGAGAATGACGGGATCTGCGGTGCTATTCCTGCAATAATGGAAAAAAGCATACTTTTGGGTGCTTGCATTTCCGCGCCAAAGCTGTTATTGTATGCAATGTAAATAAACATACCTATAAAGAGTGCGTGAGAGACAAGCTCGATGACCGCACAGCAACCGCCTGAACATTCCGGGTATGGTGCTAAAGCTTGACCGATGGGTGAGATAAGAGAAGCATATCAGGCCCTGACGTATGTCGGGGCCGTTTCATTTGATAGACTCCTGTCTCAGCAGGTATGTATTCATTGCATTACACGAAGAAAGGAACAGGAAATGGCAAGAAAACTATTTACTTCTGAATCTGTAACCGAAGGACATCCCGATAAGCTCTGCGATCAGATCTCCGATGCTGTGCTCGATGCGATCATCGCAAAGGATAAGGATGCGCATGTAGCATGCGAGACCTTTTGTACTACCGGTATGGTCGTGGTGATGGGAGAGATCTCCACCAACTGCTATGTGGACATCCAGAAGATCGCGCGCGGCGTGATCTGTGATATCGGGTATGACCGTGCGGAAATGGGATTTAACGGAAATACCTGCGGCATCATAACGGCGATCGATGAGCAGTCCGGTGATATCGCTATGGGCGTCAACAAGTCTTACGAGTATAAGGACGGCGAAGAAGACGAGGCCAATCTGCGCGGTGCCGGGGACCAGGGGATCATGTTCGGGTATGCCTGCAGCGAGACACCGGAGTATATGCCGCTGGCGACCATGCTTGCCCACAAGACTTCCATGAAGCTGGCAGAAGTCCGCAAAGCAGGTCTTTATCCTTATCTGCGGCCCGATGGCAAGACCCAGGTCACAGTGGAATATGAGGGAGACCAACCGGTCCGCGTGGATACTGTCGTTCTTTCCACACAGCACTCGGAAGATGTATCCCTCGAGCAGCTGCGCGAAGAAATGATCCAGGGCGTGATCCTGGAAGTGATCCCTCCGGAGCTGATCGACGAAAAGACCCGGTTCTTTATCAACCCGACAGGACGTTTTGTGATCGGAGGTCCCCAGGGCGATACCGGTCTGACAGGACGCAAGATCATCGTTGACACTTATGGCGGTGCCGCAAGACACGGAGGCGGTGCTTTCTCGGGCAAGGACCCGACAAAGGTCGACCGTTCCGCTGCATACGCACTTCGTCACATTGCGAAAAACGTCGTAGCTGCCGGGCTTGCAGATCGCTGTGAGATCCAGGCTGCTTATGCGATCGGCGTTGCGAAACCGGTTTCTGTCATGGTCGAGACCTATGGAACCGGAAAGTATACCAACGGTGAGATAGAGGAAGCGATCGGTAAAGTATTCGACCTTCGTCCGTATGCGATCATCCGTGATCTTGATCTGCTGAGACCGATCTACCGCCGTACGGCAGCCTACGGGCATTTCGGTCGGGAAGACGAGAACTTCACCTGGGAAAAGCTTGATAAAGTGGAGGCATTAAAGGAAGCCATAGGAAAGTGATTCCGGCAGCAGAGCATCCGGCCGCACCGTATAAACACGGTGCGGTCTTTTTTGTCCGGCTGCATTCACCGTCCGTTTACTTTTGTATTTTCTGACGTTTCAGGTTGACTTTGGTTTATGATTCATCTATGCTAATAATGTTTTTTTATTGCAAACGGTAAATCCGCATATGCGGAAACCTGTGAGTAACAGATCAACCATTTGGAGGAAAAAATTATGAAAAAAGCTTTATCCGTAGTTATGGCTGCAGCCATGGTACTGAGCCTGGCAGCCTGCGGCGGCAGTACTGCTGCAACGACCGCGGCTCCGGCAGCAGAGACGACTGCGGCTGCTGCAGAGACAACAGCAGAAGCTCCGGCAGCAGAAACCGAAGCTGCAGAGACCGAGGCGGCAGCTCCTGCAGCGGAAGGCAAGACCGTAAAAGCGGGACTTGTATGCATCGGTGATGAGAATGACCAGGGCTATACCTTCAACTTCATTCGCGGCAAGGAAGCAGCGACTGAAATGCTGGCAGCAGAAGGCATCAATGTGGATTGGGTAGTGAAGTACAACCTGATCGAGGGCGATCCGGTCGAGGAAGCCAACCTTGAGCTTGCAGATGAAGGATGCGAGATCATTTTCAACAACTCTTACGGACAGGAACCGGCCATGCTGAAAGTGGCGAAGGATTATCCCGAGATCGAGTTTGTCGGTCTGACCAACGAGGAATCCTGGAAGGACGATCTTCCCAACACGCATAATGCTTTCAACAATATTTACGAAGGCCGTTATGTTGCGGGTGTGGTTGCAGGCATGAAGATGCAGGAGATGATCGATAAGGGCGAGATCAAGCCTGAAGAGGCAGTGATCGGCTATGTCGGTGCCTATTCCTTTGCAGAGGTCATCAGCGGCTTTACCGCATATTACCTCGGCGCGAAGAGCGTGTGCCCGAGCACGACCATGAAGGTCCAGTTCGTAGGATCCTGGTCCGATGCTACCCTGGAGGCAAATGCCGCACAGGCTCTGGCTGACGCAGGATGTGTCATGATCTCCCAGCATTCCGACAACACGACGCCGGCTACTACCGCACAGTCCAGCGGCATTTTCCATACCGGCTACAACAACGATATGAGCGGCGTAGCTCCGGAAGCATCCATCATCAGCACACGTATCGACTGGGCTAAGTACTTTGTACATGCCATCGAGTGCGTTGCCAATGGCGAGGAGCTTGAACAGGACTACACCAACCATGGTATGTCCACCGACGAAGTCGTTATGACCGAACTGAACGAGGCGATCGCAGCCGAAGGTACCGCTGCCAAGATGGAAGAGACCATCGAGAAGATCAAGTCCGGTGAGATCAAGGTATTTGATACCAGCACATTCACTGTGGGCGGCGAAGAAGTAACGCAGGCGTATGCGATCGACACCGACGGCGACTTTGTTCCCGACAGCGAAGAAGCTATCGTAGACGGCGCATTCCTTGAGTCTTACTATCAGTCCGCACCGTACTTTGCACTGCAGATCGACGGCATCGAGTGGCTGAACAGCGCGTTCTAAAGAAACCATAAAGTAAGTATATGAAAAAAGCCCCCTGTGGAGCAGGTTCAACTGCCTTCACAGGGGGCTTTCTGATATTTCAAACGATACGGCAATAGGTCGCGCGGCCGAATACTGCTTAATACCCCAGCTCCTCATTGACCAGGATCACATGGATGCGGTCCGGGAAACGGCTGACACGCGTCACCAGGAACTGCGAGCATATCGAATCGGGTGAGAGACAGTTCATGCACGTGCCGGTCTTGGTGCAGGGATTCGGCAGTCCGAGATGGATGTTGTTCGCGGGAGCGACCGTGTTGCGGGCATACTTCATAGCAGAGTCCAGATCCTTCTGGATCTTCTGCATACCCACGACCATGACGACTTTGGAAGGACCGAAGCAGATGCAGGATACCCGGTTGCCGGATCCGTCGATATTGACCAGCATACCGTCTTCTGTCATAGCGTTGGAACTGCTCAGGAAAACATCGGCGCCATAGATCTCCTTATAGACTGCACGCTGCTCCTCGGGAGTCTTCGCGAGCTCACGGCGGATCAGGCGGCGGTTGCCGTTTTCCAGTGCTTCCTTAAGGCCAAGGGCGTCGATCGTCATCGATCCGCCGTAGCCGACTGAGCTTCCTTCCGGAATGAGATCAAGCGCGATCTTCAGTGCTTCGTCGGCATTCTCCGCGTAATAGCCGTGCATGTGACGGGACTCCAGGCCTTTAATGACACGCTCGCTGAGAAGACGGTTGCGGTTTCTTAAATTGACATCTCTCATAATGAATGTCCTTTCTTAAATATATAATGATTCCGCTGCGGCGGAATAATAACTGCCGATATCATCATATCACAAGTCGGGGGGCGGCGGTATAAAAAACATTGTCATAATAAAGATAAAAACGCTTGCGTACCTAAATGCTTTGTGATATTATATATCGGCGTGTGAAAATCACACAAGTCACTATTAAACATGCCGGTTTGTGCAGGCAGGATGGTGCCCGGACGGGTCTCACTGTTATGACCGGCAGACGCTTAAAACCAGGAGGAAAATCTAATGAGCGTTATTTCTATGAAGCAGCTTCTCGAAGCTGGTGTTCACTTCGGCCATCAGACCAGGAGATGGAATCCTAAGATGGCTCCCTACATCTATACCGAGCGCAACGGTATCCACATCATCGATCTCCAGAAGACCGTAGGTAAAGTTGACGAGGCATACAAGGCGATCAACGAGATCGTCGCTGACGGCGGCACGATCCTTTTTGTCGGCACCAAGAAGCAGGCACAGGATGCGATCGCTACCGAAGCGCTTCGTTGCGGTGAGTTCTATGTCAACGAGAGATGGCTTGGCGGCATGCTGACCAACTTCAAGACCATCAAGTCCCGTATCGAGCGCCTGAAGGCGATCCGCAGAATGTCTGAGGACGGCACTTTTGATGTTCTTCCCAAGAAGGAAGTTATCAACATCAAGAAGGAACAGGAGAAGCTTGAGAAGAACCTTGGCGGTATCGTTGAGATGAAGGAGCTTCCGAGCGCTATCTTCGTTATCGATCCGAAGAAGGAAAGGATCTGTGTTCAGGAAGCACACACCCTCGGTATTACCCTGATCGGTATGAGTGATACCAACTGCGATCCGGAAGATCTGGATTATGTGATCCCGGGCAACGATGACGCGATCCGTGCGGTCAAGCTGATCGTCAGCAAAATGGCGGATGCCGTTATCGAAGCAAAGCAGGGCGACGAAGCTTATGTTGAAGAAGAGGCAGCTCCGACTGCTGAAGAAGAGATGGCTGCAAAGGCAGCAGCTCCTACTGATATCGAAGAGATCGCGGCTGAGTAAACAGGAGGATTGAATCATGGCAAACATTACCGCAGCTCAGGTAAAAGAGCTCAGAGAGATGACCGGTGCCGGCATGATGGACTGCAAGAAGGCTCTTGCGGCTACTGACGGCGACATGGACAAGGCAGTGGATTTCCTTCGCGAGAAGGGTCTTGCAGGCGCACAGAAGAAGGCCGGCAGGATCGCGGCAGAAGGAGTCGTATATATCAAGAAGACCGATTGCAGCAAGAAGGGCGTGATCGTTGAGGTCAATGCGGAGACAGACTTCGTTGCCAAGAACGAGAAGTTCACTTCCTATGTAGCTGAGGTCGCTGCACAGGCACTCGACACCAAGGCAGCTGATCTGGATGCTTTCCTGGCTGAGCCCTGGGCACTGGACACCAGCCTTACTGTCAATGAGAAGCTGAGCTCCATGATCTCCGTGATCGGCGAGAACATGCATATCAGAAGATTCGAGCAGCTTCGCGAAGATGCCGGCTTTGTTCAGTCCTATATCCATGGCGGCGGAAAGATCGGTGTCATGCTGGATGTCGTATCTGATGTCGTCAACGATGATATCATGGCTATGGCCGAGAATGTCTGCATGCAGATCGCAGCACTGAAGCCGCTTTACACCTCTGAGAAGGAAGTCAGCGCTGACTACCTTGAGAAGGAGAAGGCGATCCTTAAGGCCCAGATCATGAACGATCCGAAGGAATCCAAGAAGCCTGAGAAGGTCATCGAAGGCATGATCCAGGGACGTATCAAGAAGGAGCTGAAGGAGATCTGCCTGCTCGATCAGACTTATGTCAAGGCTGAGGATGGCAAGCAGAGCGTTAAGGACTATATTGCTTCCGTAGCAAAGGCAAACGGCGCCAACGTCAGTGTCAAGAGCTTCATCCGCTGGGAGACCGGCGAAGGTCTTGAGAAGAGACAGGACAACTTTGCGGAAGAAGTCGCAAAGCAGATGGGCGTTTAAACAAGCAGTATAAATGTCAGTAAACGCAGGAATGAGCTTGCTCATACCTGCGTTTTTTGTTCTTCTTATCCTCTTTTATTTCATAAGATCCGTGATATACTGTAGACATCTGTTTTTAGAAAAGGATGAATTGTAAATGAGCACGATCGTTGCAAAATTCGGCGGAACTTCAGCCGCGGATGCGGGACAGTTTAAAAAGATCAGGGAGATCGTACGTTCGGATCCCGGACGGCGTTTTATCGTGGTATCGGCACCCGGAAAGCGGTTTAAGGATGATATTAAAGTCACGGATCTGCTGCAGAAATGCTATGATGAAGCGGCGGAAGGCCTTTCCTTCGAGGAAAGCCTGGAGCTGGTGAGGCGGCGCTTTCAGGAGATCATCAATGACCTGGAACTTTCCTTTCCGCTTGACGGGGAAATCGGTATCCTGCGTGCGCACCTGCAGGGATCCCCGTTCAGGGAGTATGTGATCAGCCGCGGAGAATACCTGTGTGCCAGGATCATGGCAGAATACCTGGGTTATACCTTTGTGGATCCGGAATGGTGCATCTGTTTTGATGAAGACGGCAGACTGAATCCCGCGCTGACCAGGAGAATGCTCGGCGCTTCTCTGAAGCCTCTGCAGAATGCTGTAATTGCCGGTTTTTATGGCGCGGACATGGCGGGACACATCCATACATTTACCAGGGGCGGTTCCGATGTGACCGGAAGCCTGACGGCTGCAGCGATCGGAGCGGATAAATACGAAAACTGGACGGATGTTTCCGGATTGCTGGCAGCGGATCCGCGCATCGTAAAGGAAGCACAGCCTGTAAAGTATGTCAGCTATCGCGAGCTCCGGACACTTTCCTATATGGGCGCATCCGTACTTCATACGGATGCTGTGCTGCCGGTCTCCGATCTGGATATCCCCATCAATATCCGCAACACGAATGAGCCTGACAATGCCGGGTCCACGATCGTCCGAAAGCTCCCGAAGGGGGAGATCAAGATACCGATCGTCGGAGTGGCGGGCCGACCGGGCATGTCTGTTGTCCAGATAGAAAAACTGATGGTCAGTGACGAATCCGGCTTTACAGCGATCATCCTTGATATGCTGAAAACGCGGCAGCTGCCTTTTGAACAGTGTCTGACCGGCATCGACACAGTTACGCTGATCATTCGTTCCGACCTTCTGGAACCTTTCAAAGAAGACTTTTTTGCCGAGATACGGGAGCGGCTGCATCCGGATTTCCTCGGGCTCAAGGAAAACCTGTCCATGATAGCGGTCGTCGGCGAGCAGGGGACGGATACGTCTGATGCCAATGTGCGGGTACTCCAGGCGCTGACCAACGCAGGGATCTCTATCAGCACGATCAACCAGGGCGCGGGCAAGCTGAATCTCCTCATCGGAGTCCACGAAGATAAGTATAAAGAAGCGATCCGTGCGATCTATACAACGATCGATCCGGAAGGAGCGCTTTTATAACAAAGTTCCGGTCAGGTGATTTCCGGTTGAAAAAATCCGGAAGTGTATTTACAATGTAGGTGGTATTTTTTATAAGGATGAAATGAAATGACAGAGAATTCCAATTACAACCCGGATCATACGGACGGTTCACAACAGGTAAAGAAAAAGAGCAGCAAGAGAAGGATCCTCAGTTCCTTTTCTATTCTCCTTGGCCTGGTACTGATCGTTGCGGCAGCGATCCTGGTCGCGCATAACTTCGAAGAAGCCACAGAGGCCGGAGAGTCTGCGCTGGAGAACTCAGGGATCCTGAACGATCTCATCAGTGAGAATATTCAGAAAGCAGAAGAGGAAGCGGCGCTGAATGAACTGTACAGTGACCAGATCCTGAATGTTGATGACCGTAAGATCCGCGGCATGCCCACGGAGGAGATCGACGGCAATCAGTACATAGGACAGCTGGAGGTTCCGGAAGCGAATGTCAGCCTGCCTGTTATGTATAACTGGAACTATAAGCAGCTCCGGATAGCTCCGTGCCGTTTCAGCGGATCCTATTACACGGATGACCTGGTGATCTGCGGCCATAATTACCGAACGCATTTCAGGCCGCTCAGGAATCTGCCCCCGGGAGCTCATGTTTATTTTATAACGGTCACGGGAGAAAGGATCCATTATCGTGTCTCCAATGTGGAGACCGTTAAGGCTACCGCTATCGAAGAGATGGTGAATAATGCCAACAACAGTGAATCTTCCAGCGAATGGGACCTGACACTGTTTACGTGCACGCTTGGCGGCAGTGCCCGCTGCGCTATACGATGTGACAGAGTCGAGTAACGGCGGAAGTAAGCTTTACAATTCAATGAAGCAGCACCTGTGTCTGCTTGACACAGGTGCTTCCTTTTTCTATAATGTTGTTAAATAAAAAACAATGCAACCTATCCATGAGGAATCGATATGGACAGCAAAAGCAGCAGAAAGAATATTTCCCAGGCTATCATACGCCGCCTTCCGAGATATTATCGCTATCTCGGTGAGCTGAAAGCAGAAGGGGTGGAGCGCATAAGCAGCAGCGAGCTTTCCAGTCTGATGAATGTGACAGCATCGCAGATACGCCAGGACCTCAATAATTTTGGCGGTTTTGGACAGCAGGGATACGGGTATAACGTAGAGTATCTTTATGATGAGATCGGCAAGATCCTTGGCATTGACCGGCCGCATAAGATCGTTACTGTCGGTGCAGGCAATCTCGGCAGTGCATTGAGTGGCTATCAGAATTTCCCGCGTTACGGATTTAATATCCTGGCCATGTTTGATAATGACGAAGCAAAGATCGGCAGTACCATTCATGGGATCCCGGTCCTTCCGGTAAGCAAACTTACATCCTATATCGAGGAAAACGGGATCGAGATCGTGATCCTCGCGATTCCTAAAGAAGAAGCACGCCAGATCATTCATACTCTGGAAGGAACTTCCATCCGGGGCGTCTGGAATTTTGCACATACCGATTTTGAAATGTCGGGCGGGATCGTGGTGGAAAATGTTCATTTGTCGGAAAGCCTGATGCGGCTGAGTTATGAAATTGCCAATTCAGAAAGACTGGACTGATATGAAAACAGTTATTCCGTCCGAAAGCTGTGAACACCTGATATGATCATCGGTGTCGGGACAGATCTTATAGAATTAAAGCGTGTGGAAAAAGCCTGCAAGGCGCAGGCATTCTTACAGAGAGCCTACACGGAGCAGGAACGCCGGGAAGCCTCAGACAATGTCCGAAGGCTTGCCGGTGATTTTGCCGTTAAGGAAGCTGCAGCCAAGGCGCTGGGAACCGGATTCCGGGGATTTGGTCCCGGGGAGATCGAAGTACTCCGGGATGATCTCGGGAAGCCCTATGTAAAGCTTTATGGCGGCGCTTTGAAAAGAGCAGAAGAGATCCATGCAGAAAAGATTCATGTTTCAATAGCAGATACTTCGGAGTATGTACTTGCATTTGCAGTGGCTGAATCCGGAGAATGAACGGCAGCAGAACGGACGCGTGCGTTATTTCATAATCTGACAGAGGGCAGCAGAATGGAAAGAAGACAACAGCATTTCAGCAGGACAGGCGCGATCGTAGACCTTGCCTCGATCCGCAGCAATATGGAATCACTTGTAAAGGCAGCGAGATCTGTAAATCCGGATATCGGCTTGCTGGCAACCGTTAAAGCAGATGCCTACGGACACGGTGCCTGTGAGGTGGCCAATGCTCTGGCAGGGACAGCCTGTATGTATTCTGTGGCATGTATCGATGAGGGGATCGAGCTCAGGACAGCCGGCGGCATCAAAGCACCGATCCTGATCCTTGGCCCCGTTTTCGCAGGGGATGATGAGGATACGTTCCGATACGGACTGACGCAGACGGTCTTTACCCTGGAAAGAGCTGTGCAGCTCAATGAGAACGCCGCCGTATATGATGCGGAACGCAAAGCGGATCCGGATGACATAAAAGCCCGGGCAAAAGCCGAAGGCGACAAGGCCGGTGAGATCGTTGCTCTGCTCAGGGAAAATGAGCAGAAGCAGAAAGGCGGGCAGAATGGATCGGAGGATCCCGGTTTCAATGACGGCTGCGCGCACGTTCATATCGCGGTCGATACCGGCATGTCCCGGATCGGCCTTACACCTGATGAAAACGGACTCGCGATACTGCGCGCGATCTGTTCGATGTCCAACATCCGCGTGGATGGTATATTTACGCATTTTGCCACTGCGGATGAAAGTGATAAATCGGAAGCGATGAAAGCCCTCGATAAATTCCGCAGATTCCGTGTTATGACAGAAGAAGCCGGGATCAGGATCCCGATATGGCACTGTGCCAACACGGCATCCATCATTGACGGGATCGGTCTGGAAGGTTTTGAAATGGCACGCGCCGGTATCGGACTGTACGGCATGTATCCGTCGGAAGAGGTACAGAAGGAAAATGTGCTGCTGACGCCCGCGCTGACATGGTATGCGTATATCACCCATGTCAAGAAAATAGAAGCGGGTACTTCTGTAAGTTACGGATACCGTTTTACCGCAGACCGCCGTATGAGGATCGGTACAGTATGTATCGGGTATGCGGACGGATATCCCAGAAGCCTGTCTCTTAAAGGAACAGAAGTGCTGGTGAACGGCAGACGATGCCCGATCCTGGGGAGGATCTGCATGGATCAGATGATGATCGACCTGAGCAGTTTTGCGGAGGGGGAGATCTTTCCCGGCGTGCCTGTGATCCTTTTGGGTGCAGCGGGACAGGAAAAGATCACCGCGGAGGAGCTGGCAGGCAGGTATGGCACGATCAACTATGAGATCACCTGCAACATAAGCCGGAGAGTTCCCCGCAAATACATCAACCGTTGATGAACCATCTGTTAAATACATCCTATAGCAACAAACTCTTCAGATCCGTGCGGGATACATTTTCCGACCGGATCTTTCTTGGCAAGGTCGTGACCATTGCGCTCCCTGTTTCTCTCCAGAACCTGCTGAACACAGTCACCAATATGATCGACACCATAATGATCGGCAGCCTTGGCGCAACGGCCCTTGCGGCAGTGGGACTCGCAAACAAATACTTCTTTGTTTTCGGTCTGCTGGTTTTCGGGATATGTTCCGGCAGCGGTGTCCTTGCCGCACAGTTTTACGGCAACCGTGATGTCAGGAACATCCGGAAAGTTCTGGGTCTGACAGTTATTATGGCCACCATCGGAGCCATCCTGTTTATGCTGCCCGGTTTTTTCGCGCCGGATGTCGTTATGCGTATCTTTACGAACAGCACGGACGCACAGAAACTGGGAATCATTTATCTGCGCATCATCGTTTTTACGTACTGGTTCACCGCTGTAAATGTAGCCATGACACAGATCATGCGTACTGTCGGGGAAGCAAAAAAGCCGGTCTATACATCGATCCTGGCCATTGCGGTCAATATTTTCCTGAATTATACCCTGATTTTCGGCCATTTCGGCGCTCCCAGACTCGGTGTTGCAGGAGCCGCGATCGCAACACTTGCTGCAAGGATCATTGAATTCATATCACTGCTGCTTGTCATTTCCTTTGTGCGTATGCCCGGAGGATACGACAGGCATGCGGGTCTGGATGACAGGGGAGAACAGTACATATTCCGCTGCGGCCTGTCAGAGCTGACAGGGTGGAGCCGGCCGTTCATCCGTAGTTATTTTTCGACATCGATCCCGGTGATCTGTAATGAATTCATGTGGGGCCTCGGAACGACTTTATATTCGGTCGCCTATGGACGGATGGGAGACAATGCGGTCGCGGCCGTTACCATCAGCTCTACGATCGAAGAACTGGTAATGGTGTTCTGGTTCGGACTTTCCTCAGCCACTGCAGTCATTCTCGGCAATGAGCTCGGTGCCGGAAAACTGTCTGAGGCGGAAGACCACGCAGCCAAATTCTGTACGATATGTGTCGTGATGTCTGTCCTGATGATGGGTGTTTTGCTGCTTATGCGCAGGCCGCTTCTGTCGCTGTTCGCGGTCGGTCCCGAAGTCGAGGACCTGACATTGAAGATACTGGGCGTATTGATCATTGTCTTTATTCCCAAGATGCTCAATACGATCATCGTCGTCGGGATCCTGCGGTCCGGAGGCGATACGAAATGGTGTCTGTTCATCGACACTTCCGGAGTCTGGCTCGTGGGAGTGCCCCTGGCATTCCTTGGCGCACTCGTCTGGCATCTGCCGGTCTATATCGTTTATTTCCTTGTATGTATCGAAGAGATATACAAGAGCGTATTCGGGCTGTGGCGTGTAAAACGCAAAAAGTGGCTGCGAAACATTGCAATCGAAGTGGATCAATGATAAAATATTTAAGTTAAGCAAATCATTATTTACAGGAGAGAATACTTATGTCAGGACATTCCAAATTTGCCAATATTCGTGCCAAGAAAGAAAAGAACGATGCAGCAAAGGGTAAGATCTACACCATTATCGGCAGGGAGATCGCCATTGCCGTAAAGGAGGGAGGTCCTGATCCGGCCAATAACTTCAAGCTGAAGTTTGTGATCCAGAAAGCAAAGGCTGCCAACATGCCCAACGACACGATCGAGCGCGGCATCAAGAAGGCTGCCGGCGGAGAGGGCGGCACAGACTATCAGCAGCTTCGCTATGAGGGATATGGCGTAGGCGGTGTTGCGATCATCGTAGACGCGCTGACGGACAACAAGAACCGTACAGCAGCCAATGTCAAATCGGCATTTACCAAAGGTCAGGGGTCTCTGGGCGCACAGAACTCCGTGTCCTTCATGTTTGAAAAGAAGGGCCAGATCATCATTGACCGTGAGGAGTATGAAGGCAGTGGGGATGAGCTCATGGAGATCGCCCTGGAAGCGGGTGCCGAGGACCTGAAGGAAGAGGAAGACAGTTTTGAGATCTTGACGGATCCCGATGACTTTGACGCGGTCCGGGAAGCCCTGGACGAAGCGGGTATTCCGATGGCAGAGGCTGAAGTGGCGATGATCCCCCTGAATACGGTCTCGGTAACCGATGAGCAGATGGTTAAGAACCTTCGCCGTACGTTGGATCTGCTGGATGAAGATGATGATGTCCAGCAGTACTATACCAACTGGGAAGAAGAGTAATATATGGCTTTTGACGGCATTGCAGCTGCGGCTGTAGTGAAGGAACTGAATGACAGACTGCTGACGGGCAGTATCAGTAAAGTAGCTCAACCTGAAAAGGATGAGCTACTTTTAACGGTGAAAATCAACCGTCAGCAGATCCGTCTGATGATCTCAGTCAATGCATCGATGCCCCTGGTCTGCCTGCAGGAAGAAAATGCTCTTTCGCCTGTGACCGCGCCGAATTTCTGTATGACCCTTAGAAAACATATCGGTGGAGGACGCATCACCAGGATCTTTCAGCCGTCCTCAAAGATAGAGATGAGCGATGGTGCGGGGCCGCTGCCTATCCACGAGGGTCTGGAACGCATCATCGTATTTGAAATCGAGCATATCGATGAAATGGGTGATATCGGACGGAAGTATCTCATATGTGAACTGATGGGGAAGCATTCCAATATCATCCTTGCAAAGCCGGACCTTACTATTATTGACAGTATCAAACATATTTCACATATGACATCTTCTGTCCGGGAGGTCCTGCCGGGACGATCGTATTTTATTCCGGATGCGGCAGCTAAGGCTAATCCGGTCGATCTTGTCCGGGATGAGGCGGCTTTCTCAGCGCTGATCGGCGGTTTCTCCGGCAATGCCCCTGAAACCGGCGGCGTCAGTGTCTACAAACAGATCTATATGTCTGTAACGGGGCTCAGTCCATCGGTTTCCGGAGAGATCCTGTACCGGGCAGGCGTAGATCCGGATCTGCCGCACGGTTCCCTGGATCCCGGTCAGCTGCACCGTATCTATCAGGCTTTTGCAGAGATCATGGATGCGGTCCGGACGGATCAGTATCAGCCAAACATTATATATGAAGGGGAGCGTCTGTCAGAGTTTTCCGCGATCCGGCTGCATTCACTCGAAGGCGGTCAAATGCATACCAGGGCGTATGACAGCATGTCGGAAGTGATACGGATCTTCTATGGCGGCAGAGACAGACAGAACAGGATCCGTGCCAAATCCGAAGACATCAGACATATCCTTAAGACACTTACGGAACGCAGCGCGCGTAAACTCGATCTTCTGGAAAAGCAGTATGCCGATACGGATAAGCGCGACCGGTACAGGATCTGGGGCGAGCTTCTGAACACGTACGGTTATGAGCTGCAGGGAGGCGAAGATCATCTTCTGTGCAGTAATTATTATGATGAAGGACGGGAGATACGGATCCCTCTGGATCCCCTGCTCTCTGCCCAGGAAAATGCGAAGAAGTATTTTGACAGATACCAGAAGCTGAAGCGCACACGGGAGGCGGTAGCCGTACAGATTGAAGAAAGCAGGCAGACCCTGTGGCATCTGGATTCCATCTCTGCATCCCTTTCCCTGTGCGAAAGCGAAGCAGACCTTAATGAGCTCCGCCGGGAAATGGCGGAAGCAGGTTATATACACGGTCATGTGCGGGACGGGCAGAAGAACGGACGTCTGCCGGGATCCGCAAAAGGAAGCCGAAAGGATGAAAAAAAGTCCAGGCCGCTGCATTTTGTCAGTTCGGATGGCATAGACATTTATGTCGGACGCAATAATTACCAGAATGAAGAACTGGATTTCAGGATAGCGGACAACAATGACTGGTGGTTCCATGCCAAGAATATCCCCGGATCTCATGTGATCGCAAAGACCGGCAATCGGGAACTCCCGGACCGTACCTGCCTTGAAGCAGCTTCCCTTGCTGCGTGGTATTCCAAAGCCGGAGGCGCTTTCGGGGAAGATGCCGGACATGGACCAAAGGCTGAAAAAGCCGGAAAAGTCGAAGTGGATTACGTCCAGAAAAAGGAATTGAAACGGGTGCCCGGTGCAGCGCCCGGCTATGTGATTTATCACACGAATTACAGCATTCTCGTTGAACCAAAGGAACAAGTCTGATATATTAGTATAAGTTTCAGGCTTATATAAAACAAAGTTTGACCCCACAAGGAGTACTCTATGCCGGAGATCAGAAGCATGACCGGTTTCGGACGCGCAGAAACCGTAACAGATGATTACCGTATTCTCGTTGAGATGAAATCCGTCAACCACCGGTACCTTGATCTTTCCATAAAAATGCCGCGCCGCTTTAATTGTTTCGAGGCGCGTCTGCGTCAGCTGCTGAAAGAGTATATTGAACGCGGAAAGACAGATGTATACATTACCTTTGATGATTATACAGAAGGAAGCAGACGCCTGATCTATAATCACTCTCTTGCCGGGGAGTATCTGGCTCATTTGCGGCAGATGGAACAGGATTTCGGGATCTCCAATGACATCAACGCTTCTGTTTTAGCCCGCTTTCCGGATGTTCTTGTAACTGAAGAAGGCAGTGACGATGAAGAGAAGCTGTGGGAACTTCTGGAGCCCGTCGTGCGGCAGGCGGTACAGAATTTCACCAACGAGCGCGAACGGGAAGGCGCCAATCTCAAAAAGGATCTGTTGGGCAAGCTCAGTCTCATCCAGGACTGCGTGGAGCAGATCATTGCTTTTTCGCCTTCTGTCGTCGAGGAGTACCGTACGCGTCTGTACAATAAGGTACGGGAGACACTTTCCGATGCCGGACTGACAGCCGATGAAGGACGAATCGTGACGGAAGTGACGATCTATGCCGACAAGGTCTGCACAGATGAGGAAATGGTCCGCCTGCAGAGCCATACCGCCGCCATGCAGAAGAAGCTGCAGAAGGGCGGCAGCTGCGGACGTGAGCTTGACTTCATTGCACAGGAAATGAACAGGGAAGCCAATACGACATTGTCCAAGGCCAACAATCTGCAGATCGCCGATACAGCGATCGCGTTGAAGACGGCGATCGAAAAGGTACGTGAACAGGTGCAGAACATAGAATAAAGCTTTATAGTTTTATAACATGAGCGAGGTGCATTCATGAAAGATGAAAGAGACGAGCTGGGATTTCGCGAGCACCATCCTTTCCTGCGCAAAAAGGGAATGCTGGTCGTTATCTCCGGTTTTTCCGGATCCGGCAAAGGCACGCTGATGAAGCAGCTGATGCAGAATTACGATTATTATTCTCTTTCTGTTTCCGCAACGACACGGGCTCCGCGTCCCGGTGAAGAAGAAGGCAGAGAATACTTCTTTGTTTCAAAAGAGCGGTTCATGGAAATGATCCAGAATGGAGAACTGCTCGAGTATGCCAAATATGTAGACAATTATTATGGCACGCCCAAAGCATATGTCGAACAGGAAATGGCGAAAGGGAAGGATGTTATCCTGGAGATAGAGATGCAGGGCGCTCTCAAGATCAAGGCCCGTTATCCGGAATCTGTCCTGGTTTTCATTACACCTCCGACGATCAGCGAGCTGATCGACAGGCTCCGGAAAAGGGGCACCGAGACCGAAGAGGTCATCAGAAAACGTCTTGAAAAGGCTGCCATGGAGGCAGAGGGTATTGAGGCGTACGATTATATCCTGGTAAATGATAACCTGGACAAAACAGCGAAGCACCTGAATTACCTGATCCAGGACCAGCATATGCGGGTGCGAAGCCAGATCGAGTTTCTCGAACATATCCGCAAAGAACTTCGTGCAAACTACGCATCTATGAACAACTGACAGAAGAGATAAAACGAAGAAAGAAGGAAATACTGTTATGGCAATGCTTTATCCGACCTACAGGGATATTATCAATGAAGTCAATCGTGAGAGCGGCTCTGACGAACCGATCATCAGCAGCCGGTATTCCGTCGTCATTGCGGCAGCGAAGAGAGCGAGGCAGCTCGTGGACGGGGCTCCGACTACAGAGGACCTGATCGACGATAAGCCGCTTTCCGCAGCTATTGATGAGCTGTATACCGGTAAGATCAGGGTGACGCATTCGGAAAAGGACAACTGATGCCCGGATCCGGAAACGGAAAAAAGCATAAAGGATATGTGCATCTGATATCACTGGGATGTGATAAAAACCTTGCAGACTCTGAAAAAGTCCTGGCAATGATGCTTGAAGCGGGCTACAGATATACAGACGATCCTTACAGAGCCGATATCATCGTGGTCAATACCTGTTGTTTTATTAAAGACGCGAAAGAAGAAAGCGTTGAAACACTGATACAGGTGACCGACCTGAAACGGGAAAAAGAAGGACAGCCTCCGGTGATCATCGTGATGGGCTGTATGTCCGAACGTTACAGGGAAGAGATCCAGGAGACACTTCCCGAGATCGATATCGTGATGGGAGCCAATTCCTGGCAGGACATCATTGAAGTCTCAGACGCATATTTCAGGAAGCGAAGCGAGGCGGGAGATAATTCCGTTTTGCATATGCAGTCATTCCGGGATATTTCAGAAAATGTATTTCTGGAAAAGCCGGTTAAGGATCGCTTTATTACGGCAGGCGGACATTATGCGTATCTGAAGATCGCCGAGGGATGCGGCAAACACTGCACGTACTGCATCATCCCATCGCTGAAAGGGTCTTACCGTTCTGTTCCCATGGAAGATCTGACAGCGGAGGCAGAAGGACTTGCTGCACAGGGGGTCAGGGAATTGATCCTCATTGCACAGGAGACTACGCTCTACGGCGTGGATCTTTACGGCAGAAAGTGCCTTCCGGAGCTGCTGGAAAGGCTGAATGCCATCGATGGGATCCGATGGATCCGCATTATGTACTGTTATCCGGAAGAGATCACCGATGAACTGACAGAGGCGATCCGTTCACTTCCGAAGGTATGTCATTATCTGGATATACCGATACAGCATGCTTCGGACCATATTTTGCGGCGCATGGCACGCCGGACGACACAGCAGGAGATCAGGGAACGACTCGGATATCTGAGAAAGAGGATCCCTGATATCGTGATCCGTACAACACTGATTTCTGGTTTTCCGGGGGAAACAGATCGTGATCATAAGATCCTTACTGAATTTGTTCGTGAAATGGAGTTTGACCGGCTCGGTGACTTCGAGTATTCAAGAGAAGAAGGAACCAAAGCCGCGCAATTTAGTCATCAGATTTCATCAAAAACCAAAGCAATAAGACGCGGTGAGATCATGGAGATCCAACAGGGGATCGCTGCACGGAAAGCCTTGAGCAGGATCGGGCAGGTATACGAAGTCATGATCGAAGGACGTCTGACTGAAGATGCTCCATCCGAAGGGGATATGTTCCCGTTCGGCAATTCCTTTCCCGAAGGAAATGTTTACGTTGGGCGGACTTACATGGATGCACCGGATATTGACGGATTCATCTATGTTCGGACGGGACAGAAGCGGTATATGACAGGCGATATGATGAGAGTCCTGGTGACCGGTGCGCACGGTTATGATCTGCTGGGAGAGCCCGCGGACGTGTAAGGAGCTTATGATGCAAATGAATCTTCCAAATAAGCTGACTTGTCTCAGGGTATTGATGATACCCTTTTTTGTGATTTTTATGCTGCTCAGTATCGGGCAGGGTACCGGCGCGGCTGCGGTCGGCGGAACGATGCAGGAGATCCCGGAGACAGGCATGGTGCTGGCGCGTGAGGCGGCCGGTATCGCGGCGATGCGTGAAGCGGCAATGGCAGGAGAGAGCAGAGCGCTCTGGTTTACGGTGTTTCGCTGGATCTCCTTCGTGATTTTCTGTGCAGCTTCATTTACGGATTTCCTTGACGGACAGATCGCGCGCCGTTATAATCTGGTGACCGATTTCGGAAAGTTTATGGATCCGCTTGCGGATAAACTTCTCGTATGTTCCGCACTTATCCTGCTTACAGCAGAGGGGTCCCTGGCCTCCTGGATCGTGATCATCATTATAGCGAGGGAGTTTATCATCAGTGGTTTTCGCCTTGTTGCAGCTGACAATGGGATCGTCATCGCAGCCAGCTGGTGGGGCAAGTTCAAGACTGTGTCTCAGATGCTGCTGTGTATGGTCCTGATCCTTCCCAGACTGCCGCTGATACTTGGAAGGGGTCCGGTCATAGCTTTGACTTCTGTTGTTGTTCTGCTTACACTGATCTCGCTGATCGATTATATGAGAAAGAATATTCACGTGATCACGGAAGGCGGAATGTAAAGCAGAGCAGGAGTACCATCAGTTTTGTTATTTCTGACAATAATCAAATGGATAGGGATCTTGCTGCTCTGCCTGCTTATTCTCGTACTCATACTGGCAGGGCTGATTTTGTTTGTACCGATTCGGTACAGGGTGAGCGGGAGCTATCTGTCAGATGTGCCGGATGGTACAGCCAGGGCAGGTTGGCTTTTCAGGATGCTTCAGATCGTGGCAGCTTATCACCGCACACCGTCGAAAGGCTCCCCGGAAGGCGGATTCAGCGTTGTGATCAAAGTGTTTGGAATCCCTGTCAGGACCCTGGCCGGCGGGGATAAGAAAGAAACGAAGGACGAAGATCCGGGAGACATTGAGGCAATCGATATCAGACCGCCTGAAGATGACGAATTGCCGGCTTCGGCCGGCGCTCTGCCGACAGAGCCTGCGGCACCGTCCTCTGAAACTGCTGAACTGCCGCCCGAAGAAGACATAAGCCTTTCAGACCAGACGGAGCAGGAAGGGTTTACTCAAAGGCTGGCAAAGCGCGTTTCCGACGCATGGGAAAGCATCAGAACAACTGTAAAGTCTCTGGCGCAAATGGTGAAACAGCGTACAGATGGTGCCAAAAAGCTTGCAGAGCTCTGGAAAGCGCAAGAAAATCAGTCAGCGCTGAAACTTCTGAAGAAGGAGGCCCTGCTGCTCATTCATGAACTACTCCCGCGCAAAGGGCATGGGAGGATCATCCTTGGGACCGGTGATCCATATTCCACAGGACAGATCATGCAGGCTGCTGCATTTCTGTATCCAGTTTATAAGGATAATATAGAAGTCATCCCGAAGTTTGATACTGCCGTGCATGATGCCGAAGGCGATCTGAAAGGCTCTGTCCGGCTTGCGGTCGTGGCCTGGGCTGTCGGGAGGGTCTTCTTTGATAAAAGACTCAGGAATCTTTACAGGAAGACGCGGTCGATCATAGAGAAAGAGATATTGTAGAAACAGAGGTTTTGCTATGGGAAAGATCAGCGACAATGTAAAAGTAGATTATAATCTGACCAATGACGGTCTCGGCGTCACTCTTCAGGCGTTGTTCAACGGCATGGAAGGGCTGATGCAGTCGAAGACTGTTGTCGGCGAGCCCATCCAGCTGGGAGACACGACGCTGGTCCCGTTGGTGGAAGTGTCTGCAGGCCTGGCGAGCGGCTCACTGAACAACAATGCAAAGAAAAACGGAGCAGGGGCTATGAGCGCAAAAATGTCGCCTGTCGCTATGCTTATCCTGCAGGATGGGAAGACCCGTCTGGTAAATGTGAAGAATCAGGATGTCCTCACACGCCTGCTTGATCTCATTCCGGAAGCGATCGATAAGATCGCCGGAGGTGCCGTAAGTCCGGAAGCAAGGAATACCGCAAAGGAAATGCTGCAGAGATCATCGTCAGATGAGGACGGGGTCCGGGATGCGCTACAGGAGGAGATAGAGATCATCGGTCCGGATGAAGATTGAATCAGGAGAATGAATATGCTATACCACAGCACAAGAAGCAGCCATGAGAAGGTTGGTTCCAAGGAAGCCATTCTTAAAGGGCTCTGTCCCGATGGCGGATTATATGTCAGTGATGACCTGAAGGATGCCGGACTGGACATGAAAGCGCTTATGGATCTGGATTATGAACAGATCGTTTTTGAGGTGTTCCGGGCACTGCTTACAGATTACAGCAAAGAAGAACTGGAGGACTGCATCAGCAAGGCATACAGGGGCAAATTTGAAACAGAAGAGCTTACCCCGGTGACACCCATCGGCGGCCGCTATCTTCTTGAATTGTATCACGGCCCGACTTCTGCTTTTAAAGACATGGCGCTCTGCATGCTCCCGCAGCTCATGAGCAAGGCGCTGAAAAAGGAAAAGGTGATGATACTCACCGCAACGAGCGGGGACACCGGCAAGGCTGCCCTCGCAGGATTTATGGATGCGGAAAACATTGGCATCACGGTGTTTTACCCTCATGGCGGTGTAAGTGATATACAGTATCTCCAGATGGCGACAGCAGAGGGTGCCAATGTAAACGTGGCGGCGGTCAGGGGGAACTTTGATGACTGTCAGACAGGGGTGAAACAGATCTTTTCCCAGTGCTCCGACAGGATCAGGGAAGAAAAGGGCATCAGCCTGTCAAGCGCCAACTCCATCAATGTTGGCAGGCTTGTGCCGCAGATCGTTTATTATATCGAGGCTTATAAACAGCTGGTCTGCCGCGGCATCGTCAGTTTTGGCAACCGTATCGATTTCATCGTTCCTACCGGTAATTTCGGTGATATTCTGGCCGGGTATTATGCAAAGACCCTGTGACTTCCTGTAGGACGACTGGTCGTGGCGTCCAACGAGAATAATGTCCTGACGGACTTCTTCACCACAGGCGTTTATCAGAAAAAGCGTCCGTTTGTAAAAACGATCTCCCCCAGCATGGATATACTGGTGTCTTCCAACTTGGAGCGTATGCTGTATTATGCCGCCGACGGAGACTGCGGCTATGTCGCGGGACTGATGAAGGATCTTGCGGAAAAGGGCTGCTTTGAGGTTTCGGAGCAGGTGATGCGGAATCTGGATGAGACATTCGATGCGGCGTATGCAGATAATGAAGAGTCCAAAAGAGCGATCCGCGAAGCATGGGAAAAAGACGGAAGGCTGATCGACCCGCATACAGCTGTCGGCTACCGTGTCGCCCAGCTGATGGATGAGGGGCGGAAAGACGCAGGCGAGCCGGTGGTCCCGACAGTGATCCTGTCCACAGCAAGTCCGTTCAAATTTGCAAAAGACGTATATGAAGCGATCTTCGGCACCCTAGGAGACGATGCGGACGGGTTTGCATATATGGAGGCTCTTTCCGCAAAGACAGGGGTCCCTGTTCCTCAGCCGCTGGCGGAACTAAGAAAGAAACCTGTTCTGCACCGCAGTGTGGTGGATCCCGCAGAAATGGTCCGGTTTGTGGAAGATGGGCTGAAAGTCCTTAACTGACCACAACAGTTTCAAAGCGTTATGATCACCCATCTTTGTCCGGGATGGGTGATTCTTTATGAGAAATGGAAGATATTACCAAGGTACAGACAAAAGAACAGCAGATCCGTCTGGCGACCCGTATCGCGATCCCCGTGCTTCTGGAGAATCTGCTGATGACCCTTGTCAGTATCGTTGACACAGCTATGGTGGGATCGATCGGTGCCTATGCTACGACCGCGGTTGCTTTGATCACGTCCCCGGGATGGCTGGTCAATGCGACTGTACAGGGATTCAACGCCGGGTGTTCCGTACTGGTTGCGCACAGGGTAGGCGCGGGTGACTGGGAGGGGGCGCGAAGAGGCGCGCGGGAATCCATGAAGATCGGCCTGTTCCTGGGTCTCTTTTTCTTTTCGGTATTTGAACTACTGTCAGTGAAGATCCCTGTCTGGATGGGAGGCGCTGAGGACATCTGCCCCATTTCCACGACTTATATCAGGATCATTGCTTTAGGCTATCCTCTGTATATCATGGGGCTTGCGACCTGCGGTGCGATCCGCGGAGCAGGCGATACTTCTACACCCATGAAGATCACGGCGCTTGCCAATCTTCTGAATATAATTTTTAACTTTCTGCTGATCTATCCTTCTCGAGAGATCGTGTTGGGTCCGGTCCGCTTTATGATGTGGGGAGCCGGATGGGGCGTAACGGGGGCGGCCGTGGCGACCGGTTTCTCCACGGCAGTCTCCGGTGTCACTGCCCTTGTGATCATGCTGAGAAGAAAGAACGGTCTGTATATCCGTCTTGCCGAGAGTTTCCGTCTGATCCGGTCAGATATGCGGGAGATACTTGAAGTGGCTCTTCCTACGGCAGGAGAAAGGCTGACGATCAATTTCGGCCAGGTCATGTATATCCGGATCATTTCTTCTCTGGGATCCGTCATGCTTGCCGCGCACCATATCGCGATCACTGCTGAAGCGATCTCATACAATCCCGGATATGGATATCAGGCCGCGGGCACGACACTGACCGGCCAAAGCATCGGCGCCAAGAATGAAAAGCTCGCCCACAGCTATGGTGCCATTATCATCTGGTCGGGAGTGGCTGTCATGTTTGTGACGGGTGCGCTGCTGGTGATCCTGGCCAGGCCGTTTGTCAGCCTGTTCACACCCGATCCGGATGTTACGGAGTATGCAGCAATGGCTGAACGTATCGCAGGCGTAGCCCAGCCGTTCTTCGCTTTGTCGATCGTCGGTTCCGGTGTCTTACGGGGTCTGGGTGATGCGAAGATCACGATCCCGATCGCCATGCTCTGCATGTGGGCGATCCGCCTGCCTCTGGCACTGCTGTTCGTGCTTGTGTTTCATCTGGGACTTCGCGGCGCCTGGTATGCACTGCTGATCGATCTTGTACTTCGCGGCATCGTGACATTGTGGCGTTTCTATTCCGGACGGTGGAAAACGTTCCACTCCTGGATCACTGAAGAATAAGAAGGAGGTTGGACTGACCATGAAACTTATGATCGCATCGGATATACATGGTTCGACTTTATACTGTCGTGAACTGATGAGGGCTTTTGAACGGGAGGAGCCGGATCGTTTACTGCTTCTGGGCGACCTTCTGTATCACGGTCCCCGGAACGGACTTCCGGCGGAATATGATCCGAAAGAAGTGATCACGATGCTCAACAGCATCCGAGACCGCCTTCTTTGCGTCAGGGGCAACTGCGACGCTGAGATCGATCAGCTGGTCCTGGAGTTTCCTATCATGGCAGAATACTGCATTCTGTACTGCGGCGGGCACATGGTCTTTGCTACTCACGGACATCATTTTCATAAGGATGCGCTGCCTCCGCTGCAGGCAGGAGATATCCTTCTTCACGGACATACTCATGTACCGGCCTGGGAGAAGCTTAGTGCCGGCAGCACGCAGAATGGGGCAGACCCCGAAGAAGCGTATGTATGGTATTTGAATCCCGGATCCGTATCCCTGCCGAAAGGCGGGAGCCTGCACGGATATATGGTCATGGAATCAGGCGGAGAAGATACCGGGAGCCGGACCGTGATCAGCTGGAAAGAGCTGGACGGAAACAAGTATCACGAGATCATCATATAAAGAACAATATAAAGCCCATGCAGCTGCGTTAAACAGTGCATGGGCTTTTCATACGCCGGGTCAGATCAGATGCCGGCTGCGGCGTCTTCGGCTGCTTCTTCCAGTAAGGCTTTCTGTGCAGTCGTCAGCATGAGTTTGATGCGGTTCAGCTGGTTGACCTCGGAAGCGCCGGGGTCATAATCAATAGCAATGATATTGGACTTCGGATAAGCTGCCCGAAGCTCCTTGATCACACCCTTGCCGACGATGTGGTTTGGCAGACATCCGAACGGCTGTACACAGATGATATTCGGGACACCTTCATGGATGAGCTCAAGCATCTCACCGGTCAGGAACCAGCCTTCACCGGTCTGATTTCCGAGGGACAGGAAATCCTTCGCCATCTTTGCGGTATCCGCAATGGGAGAGGGCGGTCCGAAATGTTTCGAGCGGATCAGTTCCTTACGGGCGGTGGACCTGAATTTTTCCATACCGCTGATCGCGATATTGGAAATATTCACGATGGATTTTCGGCTGCCCAGATACTTCCATTTGAAGATGTTGTTGTAGAAACAGTACATAAGGAAGTCCATCAGGTCGGGCATGACGCACTCTGCACCTTCTGCTTCCAGAAGCTCCACGATATTGTTGTTGGCAAGAGGTGAAAACTTGACCAGGATCTCACCAACCACACCGACGCGCGGCTTGACTATATCAAGACGCGGCAGATTGTCAAAATCGCGGATCATGGTACGTACGATCTTTTTGAATTCATTGATCTCCGCACCGTTTTTCTGAAGATGCCGGATCGCCACCTTCTTCCATTTGCTGTAGAGGCCGTTGGCACTTCCCGGCACTTTTTCATACGGACGGGTAGCATACAGCACACGCATGAGAACGTCGCCATAGACCAGGGCCTGCATCATTTTGACAAAAAGAAGAGGCGTGATCTTAAATCCCGGATTTGTTTCCATGCCATTGGCATTGACGGAAATGACAGGGATCTGGGGCATGCCGGCTTTCTCTAAAGCACGCCGGATAAATCCGATGTAATTGGATGCGCGGCAGCCTCCGCCGGTCTGTGACATGAAAACTGCTGTCTTATCCAGATCGTATTCTCCGGAAAGAAGAGCGTCCATGATCTGTCCGATCACGATCAGGGAGGGGTAGCAGGCGTCATTATTGACATACTTCAGTCCGGCATCGATCGCGTTGCGGTTGTCATTTTTGAGAACGACGACATTGTAGCCGAACTTGCGCAGTGCCTGCTCAAGGAAATCAAAATGAATAGGCGACATCTGCGGGCAGAGGATCGTATAGTCTTCCTTCATTTCCTTTGTGAAAAGGACACGGCGATAGGAAGAGGATCTCTGTCTTCGTACCGATTTCTTCATGCCGCGCTCCCGGATCGCCGCGATGAGGGATCGGATACGGATCCGTGCCGCTCCGAGGTTGTTGACCTCGTCGATCTTCAGTACAGTATAGATCTTGTCAGAACCGGTAAGGATATCATTGACCTGGTCGGTGGTAACGGCATCAAGTCCGCATCCAAAAGAATTGAGCTGGACGAGATCCAGGTCCTCACGAGTTTTGACAAAGGTCGCTGCACGGTACAGACGGGTATGATACATCCATTGATCGGTCACGATGGTAGGACGGTCCGCATCACTCAGGTGACTTACGGAATCCTCAGTCAATACTGCAAAGCCGTAGCTCGTGATCATGTCAGCGATGCCGTGATTTATCTCCGGATCCACATGATAGGGACGGCCGGCAAGAACGATACCCCGATGACCGGTCTCTTTCATCCAGCGTAAAACTTCTTCGCCCTTCTTTTCCGTGTCCATTTTAGCCCGCAGCAGTTCGTCCCAGGCAAGGGAAGCAGCGCGTACGATATCAGCCTTGCTCAGGGGCTCGATACCGGCTTCGGAAGCGTGGATGGCCAGCGCGTTCGCGGTACCGTCGATCGCAGCGGTATCCTGCGAGGGCTTCTTCGCGCCTTTTCCAAAAAGAGGGCGAAACGCCTTGATCAGTGACTCCGTCAGCACTTCCCTGTCTGTAAAGGGAAGGAACGGACACATGAAATCCACACCGTTTTCCATAAGGTCAACATTGTTTTTTATGTTTTCCGGATAGGAAGTCACGATGGGACAATTATAGTGGTTGCCCGCGTTCGGGCTTTCATTGCGTTCATAAGGAATGCAGGGATAAAAGATAAACTTCACGCCCTCACGGATCAGCCATTCGATATGACCATGTGTGATCTTGGCGGGATAGCATTCTGACTCGGATGGAATCGTCTCCATGCCCAATTCATAGATCTTCCGCGTACTTTCCGGACTTAAGATCACACGATAGCCGAGCTCCTTAAAAAAGGTAGCCCAGAACGGGAAGTTTTCATACATGTTCAAAACACGAGGTATACCGACCGTACCCCGGATGGCATCGTCCTCCGTGAGAGGCTCGTAATCAAACATGCGGATCTGCTTGTAGCGGAAAAGGTTTGGAATATCACGATTGGCAGCCTCACCGCCCAGTGCTTTCTCACAGCGATTGCCGGAAATGTAACGCCGCCCGTCGGGGAACTTATTGATCGTAAGTACGCAGTTATTGACACAGCGTCCGCAGCGCCCCATTGAAGTCGTGAAGCTGAAATCGATGATCTCATCAACAGACAGCATCGTGGTGACAGGATCTTCGCCTGCCTGAAGACGATAGTTATAGCGTTCCCGTGCGATCAGAGCAGCACCGAATGCGCCCATGATGCCTGCAATATCCGGACGAATGGCTTCGCAATCGGCGATCTTCTCAAATGCGCGTAAAACAGCGTCGTTATAAAAAGTGCCGCCCTGAACAACGATGTGTCTTCCGAGATCACGGGCATCGCTGATCTTAATGACCTTATACAACGCGTTTTTTATGACCGAGTAAGCCAGGCCGGCAGAAATATCCGCTACGGTAGCGCCTTCTTTCTGTGCCTGCTTGACGTTGGAATTCATAAACACCGTACAGCGGGTGCCGAGATCAGTCGGGCTCTTGGCATAGAGCGCTTCTTTTGCGAAATCGATAACAGAATATCCGAGAGATTTGGCAAAGGATTCGATAAATGACCCGCATCCGGAGGAACAAGCTTCATTCAGCTGTACGGAATCAACGGCATGATCCTTGATGCGTATGCATTTCATATCCTGACCGCCGATATCGATGATGCAGTCCACATCCGGATCGAAGAATGCGGCAGCCTTATAATGCGCGATGGTCTCGACCTCACCTTCGTCAAGCTTAAAGGCAGCTTTGATCAGCTGCTCTCCATAACCTGTTGAGCATGCATAAACGATATGGGCACCGGAAGGCAGCAGATCCCGGATCTCACGAAAACTGCGGATGGCTGTATCCAATGGAGATCCGTTGTTGTTGGAGTAGAATTTGTACAGCAGGGATCCGTCTTCACCTATCAGCGCGAGTTTGGTCGTTGTGGAACCGGCATCGATCCCCAGAAATACTGGACCCTGATAATCCGCGAGAGAAGCAGTCTTAACATCGCTTTCCGCATGCCTGTCAAGAAATGCCTGATAAGCCGCTTCATCAATGAACAGGGGGTCGAGACGCTTGATCTCTGTCTGCATGTCCACATGGTCACGAAGTTTCTGTTCCAGGGTAGTGATGTCGATAGGATCGACATGTTCCGTAGCCTTATAAGTGCTTTTCTGTCCGGGCGCGGGAATCGCAAAGGCGGCACCCGTAGCAGCATAAAGATGGCTGTCTTCGGGCGCGATCACATGCTCGTCATCGAGCTGCAGCGTGCGGATAAAAGCATTGCGAAGTTCCGGAAGGAAGTGAAGGGGACCGCCCAGAAAGGCAACATGTCCGCGTATGGGCTTTCCGCATGCAAGTCCGCTGATGGTCTGATTTACGACAGCCTGGAAAATCGACGCCGAGAGATCTTCGCGGGTAGCACCCTCGTTGATCAGCGGCTGGATATCGGATTTTGCAAAAACGCCGCAGCGGGCAGCGATCGGATATATAGCCTTGTAATTGGCGGCATAGGCATTGAGACCTGCCGCATCTGTCTGCAGAAGAGCTGCCATCTGGTCGATGAATGAACCTGTGCCTCCGGCACAGATGCCGTTCATGCGCTGATCGATGCCGTTTGTGAAATAGATGATCTTAGCATCTTCACCGCCCAGCTCAATGGCAACGTCGCATTCCGGGGAGCGGTAACTCAATACGCTGGATACTGCTACGACTTCCTGTACAAAAGGAAGCCCGAGAGCTCTTGAGAGAGCCAGACCGCCGGAACCTGTGATGGCTGCGCGCAGCGAGACAGAACCGAGAGCGGCACGTGCTTCACTGAGAAGGTCGGCCAGAGTCTCCTGGATGTTTGCAAAGTGTCTGCGGTAGTCAGAATACAGGACACGGTTGTTTTCGTCAGCAAAAGCAACTTTTACAGTCGTTGAACCAATATCAATACCTAATCTGAAATCCTTGCCCATAAATAACCTTTTTAATATAACAAAATGACGGCGTTTATTTCAAAAAACCGCCATACTGCAATCTGATATCATTTCAAGGAGACATTATAACACATGAACAGGCGGGAATGCCATCAAATTAAGATTAAAAAACCGTAAAGAAAAAAGTACATTTCTTTTGAAAGAAGGTTGTGGTATCATGTGTTCAAATCAATTTTCCGATACTGAAGGAAACCTCAGAGACAGGCAGGAGTACAGCAGAGAATATGAGCAGCTTTTTTTACAGAATGAAAATGAAGTACCAGCGTTATGCGATCCGCAATCTTGCAGTGTATGTATCCATATGTTTTGCGGTGGGATATCTTCTTCTTGCATCCGGCATGGGCGGACTGTATATCAACTATCTGTCCTTCCTGCCGCGGCAGGTGCTGCATGGACAGGTCTGGCGCATCGTGACGGCGATCCTGTATCCTCCGGTAAGCGGCGGCCTGTTCAATGCTGTTCTGGGAATACTGATCTATTACAGCTTTGCTACGACTGTCGAGCGAACGATGGGAGAGTTCGAGTACAATGTGTATTTCTTTGGCAGTATCCTGATCGGTGAGCTTGGGGATATTCTGTATTTTCTTCTGACCGGTAATAATGTGCCGTTTTTGCCTGTATTTACTCATTTTTCCGTATTCATGGCATTTTCCATCATGTATGCGGATTCCACGATCCTGCTGTTCTTCCTTCTTCCGATCAAAGCCGGATATCTTGCGCTGATCGAGGCTGCATTGTATATATTCTATTTTATTTTCGGAGATAGTATGAGCCGTGTTTACGGGATCATGTATACCCGTATTTCCATTATTGCCGCATTCATTCCCGTGATTCTTTTCTATCTGGCAGTCAACAGGGGAAACATGCATGGGGGCAATATATTCAGTGATATAAAATTTCGTATGCAGCAGAAAAAACGCCAAAAAGAATGGCGTGACCAATGGAAATAAAACAGATGGGGAGTGTCAATAGATAAGTTGACATAAACAATCACGAAATTTCTGCTATAAATTTATACAATATTCCCAACTTGTCAAGCATCGTATTATTTAATATAATTACCCTTGCGCTGTTTTTTATCAACATCTAAAAGCGGTGCAGAGAGTGTTTGGGATTATGGAAGAACTGCTTCGGCAATTTGATAGTTATATAGATAAGGAACTCGGGAAGTCACCGAACACCAGGATATCTTACGTCAGAGACCTTCGTCTGATGTTCAGCTGGCTTTCCAAGAAGGGGATCAGCAGTATAGAAGAGATCGGCCTGGAGGAATTACAGGCATATATCCGCCATCTGGGATCGCAGCACAGGTCTAACGCTACGATCTCAAGGTGTGTTGCTTCCATCCGTCAGTTTTTCGCTTTTGCGCTCGCATCAAAGTATGTGTTTAACGACCCTTCCGTACAGCTCAAAGCACCGAAGGTGATTCGGAAAGCGCCAAAGATCGCGGAGGATTCTGATATCGAACGGCTTCTGAAACAGCCTGAAACCACCTCATTAAAAGGCATGCGCGACCGGGCTATGCTGGAGATGATGCTTTCCACCGGCATGAGGGTATCAGAACTGATCGGGCTTCGCACAGAAGATGTTGACCTCAAGAAGCGTACGGTCCGTGTAAAGGGAAACGGCGGACGCGAAAGGACGGTCACATATCGGAGAGATATCTCCGGGATCATACAGGATTATTATCTGATCACCAGGCCGCAGCTCATCGTGGATAAACCGGATGACGGCACATTCTTTGTGAGCTGTCAGGGCGAGAAGATGACCCGGCAGGGATTCTGGAAGATCTTAAAGGGATATGGCAAAAAGGCACAGCTGAAGGAAGAGATAACCCCTTATACCCTTCGCCACAGTTATGCGGTATATGCTCTCAAGAACGGGGAGGATATCCACAAAGTTCAGAGTGCGCTCGGACACAGTGCCATATACTTTACAAACGAATACACAAGTCTCATATAAAAAAGGTGCTGCATGCAGCACCTTTTTAATAACTTTGAATACGGTCGGTATCGGTTTCGCCTGTTTTTTGAAGGCCCCGGATCTCCACAAAATAGGATGTGTTTTCGTCGATGCTTACCTGAATGCGGTCACCGACTCTGTGTCCCATGAGCGCCTTCCCGAGCGGAGATTCGTTTGAAATCAGCCTCTTACGGGAATCACTCCGAATAGAGGTCACGATGCGGTATGTCTCAGTGATATCATCTTCCTCAAACCAGACATCGACCGTATTATTCATCCCGACTTTTGTTTCATCCGCTTCTTCCGCGATCACGGTGGCATTGCGCAGGATCTTTTCGAGGTAACGGATGCGGCTGTTGTTCATATTGTTATCGCGTTTGGCAGCGTAATATTCAAAGTTTTCGGACAAGTCACCCATTGCCCTGGCTTCTTTCAGCGCTTTCAGTGCTGCGGGGCGCACTACCATACGGCGGTGTTCGATCTCAGCCTCAATGCGTGCGACGTCGGTTTTGGTAAGCTGTTCTGATCCATGTATGCTCATGTGAAGATCCGCTCCTTTTTTTCTTTTGCTGTTTGCATCATTTTAGATGAATATCTTGAAAAAGTAAATCCTCCGATGTACAATGCTTCGAACGTATAAAACGAAAGGTCATCTATCTGTATGCTGAGATCGCGTTCACATGAAATCGATATGCTGCATGGACCGCTCCTTTCCAGGATCCTGGTCTTTGCCCTGCCACTTTGTCTGAGCAATGCGCTGCAGCTGCTGTTCAATGCAGCCGATGTGATCATTGTCGGGCGATATGCCGGGGCGGGAGCATTGGCTGCTGTTGGCGCCACCACGGTACTGGTCAATCTTATTGTTAATTTCTTCATCGGCATTTCTGTCGGTGCCAACATATATTTTGCGTCCGGCTATGCTGCCGGAAGGAAAGAGCAGGTATCCCTTGGCATACACACAGCGGTCGCTTTTTCCATCCTTGCCGGGATCGTTTTTGGTACAGCGGGTATTCTGCTCACAGATAAGATCCTTTATGCCATGGATACCCCTTCGGAGATCTCGGAAATGTCAGCTTCCTATTTCAGGATCTATCTGTTGGGCCTTCCTGCCGTGATCAGCTATAATTTCGGCTCGGCGGCGCTGCGTTCTGTGGGGGATACCCGGCGTCCGATGTATTATCTGCTGTTTTCCGGGATCCTGAACGTGGTCCTTAATCTGATCACGGTCATCGGCCTCGGATTGGGTGTTGCAGGCGTTGCAATTGCCACAGCTGTATCCAACTACATGTCTGCCGGCTTGGTCCTTAATGCGCTCACGAAAGAGGAGTCCTGTCTGCGGCTTTATCCCGGAAAGCTTCGCATTAACAAAAAGTCTCTGAAGGATATGCTGCGTCTCGGACTTCCTTCGGGCATACAGAGCAGCATGTTTGGCATCGCAAATGTGATGATCCAGTCTTCCGTCAACAGTTTCGGCGCTGTATTTATAGCCGGAAACGCGGCTGCAGCCAATCTTGAGGGATTTCTTCTGACAGTGATCAATGCTTTTTCTGCAGCAGGGCTTACCTTTGCCAGCCAGAATATAGGTGTCAGAAAATACCGCAGGGCGGATGCGGTCATGAAGACGGTACTTGTGAGCGGAACACCGATATCGGCAGCTGTCGGGCTGCTTATGGTCCTGTTCCGCGCTCAGCTGATTTCGCTATATAATTCTGAAGCGGCAGTTATCGCAGTAGGCAGCATCCGTGTCGTGATCATGCTGTCCACATACTGGCTGGAAGTGATCATGAATGCTTTCAGTTCTGCAATGCGGGCACTCGGGCATACCGTGGAGCCTATGGCCATTGCTGTCTTCAGTATCTGTGTATTTCGGATCCTTTATCTGCACACGGTCTTTGTCCGCTGGCATTATTATGAAACTATAGTCATCGTCTGGCCTGTCAGCTGGATCCTGGCCATCCTTGTCAGCTTTGCGGTGTACAGGCGGATAAGGCGGCGTTATCCGATGGAAGACCTTGGCTGAAGATATATGTTCGGGATGTTTTTTTGTCGGATTTCTGTTATACTCATAATGACAATTAAAACTACAGGAGAGTGCACAAATGAGCGAACGCAACCTGACGCTTCTGACGGACTTTTATGAACTGACCATGATGCAGGGATATTTCCGGGAAGAAGAGAAGAATGTCAACGTGATCTTTGATATGTTCTACCGACGCAACCCGGATGATAACGGCTTTGCGGTCTGCTGCGGATTGGAACAGCTGATCGAGCTGATCGAGAATTTTCATTTTTCTGAAGAAGATATAGAGTATCTGGCATCGCTTAAGATCTTTGACGCGGATTTTCTGGATTATCTACGGGAATTCCGTTTTACAGGGGATATCTATGCGATCCCGGAAGGAAATGTCATGTTTCCGCGAGAACCTGTAGTCAAGGTAAAGGCACCGATCATGCAGGCACAGCTTATTGAGACTGCGCTTCTGAATATTATCAATCATCAGTCGCTGATCGCCACCAAGGCAAGCCGTGTCGTACACGCTGCCAAAGGAGACGGCGTCATGGAGTTCGGACTTCGCCGCGCGCAGGGACCGGATGCCGGGATCTACGGTGCGAGAGCAGCGGTCATAGCGGGCTGTGTCGGTACTTCCAATGTCCTTGCAGGGCAGATGTTCGATATTCCCGTACTCGGAACGCATGCGCACAGCTGGATCATGTCCTTTGAGAATGAGATCGATGCTTTCCGTGCTTATGCCAGGATCTATCCGGACAACTGTCTGCTCCTGATCGATACCTATGATACCCTGAGGTCCGGACTGCCAAATGCCATACAGGTCTTCAGGGAGTTGAGAGAAGCCGGCATTACGCCGAAGAAATACGGCATCCGGATGGATTCCGGAGATCTGGCGTATCTTTCCAAACAGGTCAAGAAGGCTTTTGATGAAGCCGGATTCCCGGATCCTGTGATCTCCGCGTCGAACGACCTCGATGAAAACCTGATCGCATCCCTGAAGGCGCAGGGTGCCACCATCAACAGCTGGGGCGTGGGGACAAACCTTATCACATCCAAGGACACGCCGGCGTTCGGAGGCGTTTACAAACTTGCAGCGATAGAAGACCGCAAGACCGGCAAGATGATCCCGAAGATCAAGATCTCGGAAAACTCCGAAAAGGTCACGAATCCCGGTGATAAGGTGATCTACCGGATCTATGGCAATGACACCGGCAAGATCGTGGCTGATCTCATTGCACTTGCGGATGAAGTCTATGATATTAATGAAGACCTTCTTCTGTTTGATCCGATAGAACCATGGAAAAAGACACTGCTCACTGCCGGCACATATACCATGAAGCCGCTGATGATCCCGGTATTCAAGGACGGAGTATGCGTGTACCGTGACCGTCCGACTGTCCGCGAACTGCAGAAGATATGTGCTGCCGACATAGCTACGCTCTGGGAGGAATCGACTCGTCTCGTCAATCCTCACGAAGTGCACGTAGACCTTTCGAAGCCGCTTTATGATCTCAAGCAGGAGCTTCTTGACAGGTACCACAAGGTCTGATGATTTTGCAGATATAGGATCTGCCGAGCACACCGGATGTTTTCCTTGCTCCGGTGTGCTCTTTATGATATAATAACAGTTCGTCTAAGGTTGAAAGGCTTCTTTCAGCCTGATTATGTGTGTATACTTTTTCAGCGGGAGCTGAATCAATAACAAAGACACCATTTATCAGAGGAGGAATGAGAATGGCGCTTTACAGCAAAGTCGATACCTCGATGAATTTCGTGGATCGCGAGAAGGAAGTAGAAAAGTTCTGGAAGGATGAAGACATTTTCCAGAAGTCCATCACGGAGCACGAAGGAGATCCCAGCTATGTCTTTTATGACGGCCCGCCGACAGCAAACGGCAAGCCGCATATCGGGCATGTTCTGACCAGATGCATCAAGGATCTTATCCCGCGCTATCAGACCATGAAGGGGAAAATGGTTCCCCGTAAGGCGGGATGGGATACGCATGGCCTGCCCGTAGAGCTCGAGGTAGAGAAGCAGATCGGCATTAACGGCAAGGACCAGATCGAAGCCTATGGCATCGGTCCCTTTGTAGAGCTTTGTAAGGAAAATGTCTGGAAATACAAGGGAATGTGGGAAGATTTCTCCTTTACCGTCGGCTTCTGGGCAGATATGAAGCATCCCTATGTTACTTATTACGATGATTATATTGAATCGGAATTCTGGGCTCTGAAGGAGATCTGGAACAAGGGACTTCTCTATAAAGGATTCAAGATCGTACCGTATTGCCCGCGCTGCGGGACCCCGCTTTCTTCTCATGAAGTCGCCCAGGGTTATAAAGACATCAAGGAGCGGTCCGCGATCGTCCGCTTTAAGGCAAAGGGTGAAGATGCTTATTTCCTTGCGTGGACCACAACGCCATGGACCCTTCCCTCCAATGTCGGCCTTTGCGTCAACCCGGATGAGACTTATGTGAAGGTCAAGGCTTCCGACGGATACACCTATTATATGGCAGAAGCACTCTGCGAAAAGGTGCTCGGTGAAGGATACGAGATCCTCGAACGCATGCCGGGACGGGAGCTTGAGTATAAAGAATACGAACCCAATTTCATGCGGGCTGCCGAGATCGCCGAAAAGCAGCACAAGAAGGCGCATTTCGTACAGGTCGACAGCTACGTTACCATGACAGACGGTACCGGTATCGTTCATACCGCTCCGGCTTTTGGTGAGGATGATGCCCGTGTCGGACGCAAGTATGATATGCCTTTCGTACAGCTGGTAGACGGCAAGGGCAACATGACCGACGGAGAAGAGTGGGACGGTGTATTTGTAAAGAAAGCCGATCCTATGGTCCTCAGGAACCTTGAATCCAGAGGACTGCTTTTTGACGCGCCTGTTTTCGAGCACAGTTATCCTCATTGCTGGCGCTGCAACACACCTCTGCTTTATTACGCAAGAGAGTCATGGTATATCGCCATGAGCCAGGTAAAGGATGATCTGATCCGCAACAATAACACCATCAACTGGATCCCGGATTCGATCGGCAAGGGACGTTTTGGTGAATGGATCGCCAATGTCCAGGACTGGGCACTCAGCCGAAACCGGTACTGGGGCACTCCGCTTCCGGTATGGGAGTGTGAATGCGGCAAACGTGAATGCATCGGCAGCCGTGCGGAGCTGAAGGAAAAGAGCCCGAATTATCAGGAAGTGCTGGCGGAGCTGAAGGCAGCGGGCGACAAGGGATGGAGCGGAGACAATATCGAACTGCACCGTCCTTATATCGACAAGGTCTTCATTACATGTCCGGATTGCGGAAAGCCGATGCGCCGCATTCCCGACGTGATCGACTGCTGGTTCGATTCCGGTGCCATGCCTTTCGCGCAGCATCACTATCCTTTTGAAAACCGGGAACTCTTTGAGAAGGAATTCCCAGCACAGTTTATTTCCGAGGCGGTCGACCAGACGAGAGGCTGGTTCTACAGCCTGCTTGCGGAGTCCACGCTGCTTTTCAATAAGGCACCATATGAGAACGTGATCGTTCTGGGACATGTTCAGGATGAAAATGGACAGAAGATGTCCAAATCGAAGGGCAATGCCGTTGATCCGATGGAAGCGCTGGCTGAATTCGGAGCAGATGCCATTCGCTGGTATTTCTATACCAATTCCGCGCCCTGGCTCCCGAACCGTTTTTACGGAAAGGCAGTCACCGAAGGACAGCGAAAGTTCCTGGGAACGCTTTGGAACACTTATGCATTCTATATCCTGTATGCAAACATCGATGGATTCGACCCGACCCGGTATACGCTTGACTATGAGGGCCTTACCGTCATGGACCGCTGGATCCTTTCGAAAATGCATTCCATGATCCGTTCTGTAGACAGGAATATGTCCGCTTACCGGATCCCCGAAGCCTGCAGCGCGCTGGAAGAGTTTACGGATGATCTTTCTAACTGGTATGTCCGCCGGAGTCGTGAGCGCTTCTGGAAGAAAGGCATGGAGCAGGATAAGATCAACGCCTATATGACGCTGTATACTGCATTGTATAACACCATTCTCTGTGCGGCACCGTTTATTCCGTTCATGACGGAAGCCATCTATCAGAACATGATCCGCTCTGTAGATCCTGCAGCAAAGGAATCGGTCCATCTCTGCAGTTTTCCGGTCTGCGATGAAACGAAGATCGATACGGATCTTGAGAAGTCTATGGACGAAGTCCTGAACATCGTCATACTGGGACGTGCCGCCCGTAATGCGTCCGGCCTCAAGAACCGCCAGCCGATCGGTTCCATGTTTGTCCGGACGGATAAGGAGGAAAAGCTGGCACCGTTCTATATCGATATTATCGAAGATGAGCTCAATGTTAAGAAAGTTGAGTTCCGGGACGATGTAAGTGATTTTACCGCATATACCTTCAAGCCGCAGCTGAAGACCCTGGGCCCGAAGTACGGAAAGAATCTCGGTGTTATCCGCAAATATCTGAGCGAGATCGATGGCAGCAATGCCATGAATGAGCTCAATACAGTCGGCATGCTGAAATTCACCGCACCGGACGGAACGGTCATTGAACTCGGAAAGGACGACCTGCTGATCGATGCTGCGCAGAAGGGCGGATTCGTGACAGAGGAAGATGTTCATACCACAGTTGTGCTGGATACCAATCTCAGCGAGGAGCTGGTAAGAGAAGGTTATATGCGTGAAATAGTCTCCAAGGTCCAGACCATGCGCAAAGAGGCGGGATTTGAAGTGACCGACCATATCATGATCACATATGAAGGTTCTTCAGTCCTGTATGATGTGATCGATGCCTACAGAGACAGCATCAGCCACGACTGCCTCGCTGACAGGGTGGAGCAGACCACGCCTTCCGGCTATACAAAGAGCTGGGAAATAAACGGGGAGATCCTGGAGATCGGTGTGCAGAAACTCTGAAAGCCTTATTACAGAGAGATTATTTAAGAAAGAAGATGTTTTATCATGACAAAGATCGATGTTATTTCCGGTTTTCTGGGAGCAGGTAAAACGACATTTATCAAAAAACTTCTGAGCGAGGCCTTGCAGGACGAAAAGGTAGTCCTGATCGAAAATGAATTTGGCGAGATCGCGATTGATGGCGGTTTTCTGAAAGACGCCGGTATCGAGATCCGGGAAATGTCGCAGGGATGCATATGCTGTTCACTTGTCGGTGATTTTGAAAAGGCGCTCCGTGAAGTGATCGAACGATTCGCGCCGGAACGGGTGATCATTGAACCTTCCGGTGTAGGCAAACTTTCAGATGTCATGAAAGCTGTCACGGATGCTTCGGCCAACCTGGATGTCGTGCTGAATTCTGCAGTGACTGTTGTTGACGCCAAAAAATGCCGGATGTACATGAGAAACTTCGGCGAATTTTTCAACAACCAGGTGCAGTATGCCGGCACAGTAGTCCTGAGCCGTACGGACATCACTGCGCAGGACGTGATCGACGCTGATGTCGAGATGATACGCGCGCTCAATCCTTCCGCCGAGATCATTACGACACCTGTGGCCGCTTTAAGCGGTGCGAGACTTCTTGAGATCATCGAGAAGCGTGACGATATGCTTGAGCAGATGCGAATGGAAGCGCTCTCCGAGCCGGATGGTGAGTCTGAAGAAGAACATGAGGCGCATCACCATCATCACCATCATCACGATGAAGACGATGAGGATGAAGATGAGCGTGAACATCATCACCACCATCATCACGATGATGACGACGAGGAGGAAGATGAACATGAACATCATCACCACCATCATCACGATGATGACGACGAGGAGGAAGATGAACATGAACATCACCACCACCATCATCATCATGACGGGCATGATGCCGATGAGATCTTTGAATCTTATGGATGGACCAATGTTCCGCCGATCACACGAGGAAAGCTGGAGGAAGCTCTTGAAAAACTGGCAAACGAGGAACACGAGATCATTCTTCGTTCAAAGGGCATGCTGAAGGCTGCGGATGCGGATACCTGGTATTATTTCGATATGGTCCCCGGCGAGTACGAGATCCGGGAGGGTATGCCGGATTATACCGGAAAAGTCTGTGTTATCGGCAGCGGCCTGAAGGAAGAAGAGCTTAAAGGGCTTTTTTTCTGAGTGCCTGTGAGGTGTGATCAAACATGGCTGATACAATTCAAAGCAATGAAATACCGGTCTTCCTGATCAACGGATTCCTGGAGGCGGGTAAAACTTCATTTATTGCCTATACACTCGGGGAAGAGTACTTTCATATCGACGGTCATACACTTCTGATCGTAGGAGAAGAAGGTGAAGCAGAGTATGATCCGAAGCTCCTGAAACGGGAAAAAACACATCTTGTCATAGCGGAAACCAGGGATGTGCTGACAAAAGAATATCTCGCGCAGCTTGGCGCAATGACAAAAGCCGAGCGGGTCCTGATCGAGTACAATGGTATGTGGAGCGATCCCGGTCTGCTGGATCTTCCTGACGGCTGGGTCCTATATCAGCAGATCACTGTTATGGACGGCAGTACTCTGGGGTCTTACCTGGCAAATATGAAGCCGTTGATGGGACCGTTGCTGAGAAACTCGGAGCTTTGTATCGTAAACCGCTGCGACGGCAAAACCAACGAAGAACTCCAGGAGTATAAAAAACAGCTTCGTCCCATGCTGCTGAAGGGTTCCATGATCGTCATGGAAAACAAATACGGAGAGATCCCGCTGGATACTTTGGATGAAGACCTGCCCTATGATGTGAGCAAAGAAACGGTCATTCTTGATCCCGAGGATTACGGAACCTGGTTTTTTGACGCCAAGGATTACCCGGAGCGATATACAGGGAAGACCATTGAGTTTACCGCACAGATCAGAAAATCCGGACGGTTCGAGAAAGGGGTATTCGTGCCCGGCCGAATGTCCATGACATGCTGCGAAGCAGACATGACTTTCCTGGGGTACCTGGCGTATTACAGGAACCTGGAGGCGTACCCTGACGGCGCCTGGGTCAGATTGAAGGCAAAGTTTGAAGTGCGCAAAAGAAAAGAATATGAGGGAGAAGGACCGTTCCTGATGGTGGAATCCATGAGCCTGACCGGCCCTATCTCAGAACCGGCAGGTTTCTGACCGGCCCGGATATTCCGGTTAGCTTAAATATATGGCGCTGAGACCAGACTACAATATCATCGTTACGCCCGGCAGCTCGGATGTGGAAGTGAAGAAGTCGCACTTCATCACTTCTTTGCGATGCTGCAGGACAGAAGAAGAGGCGAGACTGTTTATTGAAGAAGTCCGCCGCGCAAACCGTGATGCGCGGCACAACTGCTTTGCCATGCGGATCGGCGATCCTTCTTCGGTTTTTGAACGTTTCAGTGATGACGGTGAACCGCAGGGGACTGCCGGCAAACCTATGCTGGACCTTCTGAAAGGCGCCCGGCTCTGTGATGTCTGCGCTGTAGTCACCAGATATTTCGGCGGCACACTGCTGGGCACAGGAGGACTGGTCAGAGCATATTCAGATTCTTTGAAGGAAGCACTTTCCGCTTCGGATATCTCCTCCCTGAATTCCGGGGCTAAGGTGAGTGTCCGATGTGATTACAGCACTGCGAACCGCCTTCAGCGTGCAGCAGCATCTATGGATCTTTTCACAATGGACGTTATCTATGGCGCTGACTGCGAACAGGTCTATCTTGTGCCGGATGAAGATGTTCCGGTGTTTATCCGCAAGGTGACGGATATCAGCGCCGGCACCGCGGAGACTGCGATTAAGGAGTCGGTACTGTATTACGGAAAGGAAAGACCGGCCGTATATGCCGTCCGACAGACGGAGGAAGGACAGACTGCATGATCAATTTTCAGGATGAAATCAAACGTTTCAAACCCTCCCTGGACGTAGATGACATAGAGGATACGATCACCGGGATCGATCTTACGGATATGAATGACCTGATGCTGCAGATGGTTCAGGAAACTGCGAAACGCAGTGCCCGTGCTGCTGCTGTTTCCGTGCCTGCCGAGCCGGATGCAGTTCCCATGATGGACGGATTTACAGAGCTATGATCTATCCGGCGGATATGTCCAAAATTGCAAATGCTTACTACAACCGCGGCCTTGAACGGGCGCAGCTGCAGGATCTGAGCGGTGCCGCAATCTATCTGAAAGAGGCGCTCCGCTATGATAAGTACTGCACAAATGCAAGAAACCTTCTCGGACTGATCTTTTTTGAGATGGGCGAGACTGCTTCAGCGCTTGTACAGTGGGTGATCAGTCTCAATCTTGATCCGAAGGAAAACATTGCTGACCGTTATCTGGACGAGGTGCAGCGAAAACCGGCGGTACTCTCCAATGCGTCGTCCACCATCAAGCGTTTTAACCAGGCGCTGTTTCTCGCACAGAACGGCCAGGAGGATTTTGCGGTCATTGAGCTCAGGGATATTGCTGCGCGGAATCCAAAATATGTAAAAGCGCAGCTTCTTTTGTCGATCCTCTACATGCAGAATTCCGAGAATGTCAAAGCGGGCCGTGCCCTGATGGAGGTTCTCAAGGTCGACCGGAACAATCCTCAGGCACTCGTTCTGATGGATGAGGTCAAAAAACGCACCGGAAGGGCAGATATAGAAAAGTCCCGGTTGGAAAATGCCTTTTCTCACAGACAGATGGAAGATGACGATGTGATCCTTCCAAAAGCGAAGAGACAGGCAAGCGCGGAACAGATCCTGCTTTATGTGATCGCAGGCATTGCTGTGGGACTTATAAGTTTTTATCTCCTGATCCTTCCGACAGTCCGCAAAGGTTACCGGGATGAATTAAACCGTAATATCATGAATAACAGCCAGGAACTCAGCGCAATCAATGCTGATTATACACGGCTGAAAGAAAAGTATGACAGTCTTCAGGCCGAGTATTCAGATGTCAGTCAGAAACTGACTGCCTATGAAGAAGAAAATGCGGCTTTTACTTCTATGTATGAAAAGCTCAACGGTATCATTGACGACTTTAATGCCGGCAATATCCTGGATGCGGTCAATTCCTATCTGGAGATAGATCGTGAAAGGGCGGCCCAGGAACCGTTGCTCGGACAGCTGCAGGAAGTGGACCGTGTCATAATAAACGACGGTTTCAACACCATCGTCGCAAACGGAACTACCGAGTGGAACGGCGGCAATCTTCAGGAAGCGGAATATTATTACGGTCTGGCACTGAAGATCAAACAGGATGACCCGGAGGCACTCTATCTGCTGGCGCGTCTCCTGCAGAGCCAGGACCGGGTCGGCGAAGCAAATGCTCTGTTTGACAGGATCGTGGGAGAACATCCGGAGAGCAGGTATGCGCAAAGAGCGATCGAAGCAAGAGGTTATTAAGGAAATCATATGAGTATTCAGAAGAGAACAGACATTCGCAATGTAGCTATTATCGCACATGTTGATCATGGCAAGACAACGCTGGTTGACGCGCTGCTCTATCAGAGCGGTATCTTCCGCGATAATCAGGAAGTAGCAGAGCGGGTAATGGATTCAAATGCCATTGAACGTGAGCGGGGAATCACTATTCTCAGCAAAAACACTGCCATTAATTATAAAGGACATAAGATCAATATCGTGGACACCCCCGGTCATGCGGATTTCGGCGGCGAGGTGGAACGCGTTCTCAAAATGGTAGATGGTGTAGTTCTCCTGGTTGACGCGTTTGAAGGCCCGATGCCGCAGACGAAATTCGTACTCGGAAGGGCAATGGAGCTGGATCTGCCGGTGGTCGTATGCATCAACAAGATCGACAGGGACGGTGCCAGACCGCAGGAAGTCGTGGATGAAGTGCTGGAGCTCCTTCTTGATCTCGGCGCTTCCGATGAGCAGATCGACTGTCCCTTTGTCTTTGCAAGTGCAAGGGCAGGCGCTTCTTCTGTTGATCCGGATGAACCGGGCGTGAATATGCAGCCGTTACTGGATACGATCATAGAGCATATTCCGTGTCCGGAGGGAGATCCGGACGCGCCCCTGCAGATGCTGGTTTCAACGATCGACTATAATGACTATGTAGGCCGTATCGGTGTCGGAAAGGTCTCCAACGGCATGATCAGAGTCAACCAACAGGTCGTATTGTGCAATCATCACGACAGCAGCAAGATGGTCCGGACAAAGATCTCAAAGCTGTATGAGTATAACGGGCTTGCCCGTACGGAGATCAATGAAGCTTCTATCGGTTCGATCGTTGCGATCTCGGGCATACCGGAGATCCATATAGGAGATACGATCTGCGCGTTGGACCATGCGGATCCGATTCCTTTCCAGAAGATCTCAGAGCCCACGATCGCCATGTATTTCATGGTCAATGACAGTCCGCTTGCGGGTACGGAAGGAAGATATGTCACCTCCCGGCATATTCGTGACCGTCTGTTCAGGGAGCTGAATACCGATGTTTCGCTTCGTGTGGAAGAAACCGATAATGCAGACTGCTTCAAGGTATCGGGACGCGGCGAGCTGCATCTGAGTGTGCTGATCGAAAACATGCGGAGAGAAGGGTACGAGTTTGCAGTATCCAAGGCAGAGGTCCTGTATAAGACCGATGAGAACGGCAAGCGTCTTGAACCCATGGAGACGGTCTACATCGATGTTCCCGAAGAATTCTCCGGTACAGTCATCCAGAAACTCACCCAGAGAAAAGGCGAACTGTCCGGAATGACGCCTGTCGGAACGACCAGCGTGCGTCTGCAGTTTTCAATTCCTTCCCGCGGTCTGATCGGGTATCGCAATGAGTTTCTGACGGATACCAAAGGAAACGGCATAATGAATGCGGCGTTTGAAGGATATGGACCTTATAAGGGTGATCTCAGCTATCGGCCGACAGGTTCCATCATTGCTTGTGAAGCCGGCGAAGCCATTACATATGGGTTGTTCAATGCCCAGGAACGGGGAGCCCTGTTTATCGGTCCGGGAACGAAAGTCTATAACGGCATGGTGGTGGGACAATCCCCGAAGACCGAAGATGTCGAGATCAATGTCTGCAAAACAAAAAAGCTGACCAATACCAGAGCATCGGGATCTGATGAAGCGCTTCACCTTACGCCGCCCAGGATCATGTCTCTGGAGCAGTGTATGGATTTTATCGATACCGATGAATTGCTGGAAGTAACGCCAAAATCTCTTCGCATCCGGAAAAAGATCCTGGATCCGCTTCTTCGAAAGAGAGCATCTTTCCGGAAAGGATGATCATTTCCCGACAGTTTTCAAGCTGCAGTAAAGGAGGAAGGCATATGTTCAATGGATTTATCAAAACCGCTGCTGTTACCCCGAATCTGATCATAGGAGATGTGAATTACAACGTTACTGAGATCATTGACCAGATGTACCTTGCTGCCGATGCGGGCGTAAAGATCCTTGTGTTTCCGGAGCTTTGTATTACCGGTGCCGGATGCGGGGACCTCTTCCGGCAGACTCGTCTGATCGAGGCTGCATATTATGGACTCCAGGACATCCTGGATGCCAGTACCGATCTGGATATGCTTGTTTTTGTGGGGCTTCCATGGAGAAAAGACGGAAAACTCTACAATGTTGCAGCAGTCGTTAAAAGCGGTTCTTTACTGGGGATCGTGCCGAAAGTCTGTTCTTACAGTTCTGCAGATACAGATGAATACCGCTGGTTTGCGGACGGACAGGAAACAGCGGAAGTGATCGGGACTGACCTGATGTACGGATATATTCCGGACACAGACAATGCCGTGAATGCCGGGACCGGCCCGTTTCTTTTGCGGAACGACGCGGAAGATGATGATGAGTCTGACATTTCAGAGCATGAGGATAACGAGTCGTGTGCTGAAATGGAATCATATGACAGCCTGTCTGAAGATACAGAATATACATCCGATTTTGATGATGCCCTGCAGATGATCGAAGCGCCTTTCGGGAGTAATCTGATCTTTGAGTGCACGGATATGGAAGGCCTCTGCATTGCTGTGGAGATCGGAGAAGAATATAAGACCTTGTATCCGCCCTCGGAATCACATGCCTGTGCGGGTGCAACGATCATCGTCAATCCCGCCGCGCCGCATGCCCGGGCGGGTCACTTACGGGAAAGCGAAAACGAATTAAGGGGATTGTCAGAGCGCCTGATCTGCGCATATGTACGCGCAGGTGCCGGTCCGGACGAGTCTTCGACAGATTTCGTTTCTGACGGGTGCAGAGTGATCGCCGAAGCCGGAACCATACTTGCAGCCGGAAAATCCCTCTCAAACGGCATAACGATCAGCGATATCCACATTGAAGCCCTTGAAGCCCTGCGGAGAAACGGAAGGAATTTCCTGCCGATAGACGAACAGGAAGCGGAAGAATCCTATACTTATGTCGGATTTATGTTCACGGATGTCCGACGGAGTCCTCTTCACAGAAAACTGGAGCGAAATCCTTTTGTTCCGGCTGCTCGTCAAAGATCCGTATGCCGCGAGATCCTTGACATACAGTCTGCCGCTCTGGCAAAGCGTATGAGGCATACCGGTTCGAAGCGTCTCGTGCTGGGACTGTCAGGAGGATTGGACTCAACACTGGCGCTGCTGGTATCTGTTAATGCCGCTGAACTGGCCGGCTTTTCTTCCTCCGCGGTTTTGTGCGTTTCCATGCCTGCCTTCGGTACTTCTGACAGGACGCATGATAATTCTTCCGCACTCGCGGAATGTCTCGGGACAGAATTCAGGGAGATCGACCTTAAGGCAAGCCTTCTGCAGCATTTTGCCGATATCGGACATCCCGTCAGTGTACATGATGCGGCCTATGAAAATGCCCAGGCACGTGAACGCACACAGATACTGATGGACCTGGCCAATATGACAGGAGGCCTGGTCGTGGGTACAGGTGATATGTCCGAGGCAGCCCTGGGCTGGTGCACATATAATGGGGATCAGATGTCGATGTATGCAGTGAATGCGGGCATCCCAAAGACCGTAGTGCGTATGATCGTGCACAATTATGCGATGGGTTCGGATGATATGAAGCTGCGGAATGTGCTTCTGGACATTCTGGATACCCCTGTATCCCCGGAGCTTCTCCCGGTCGATGATAAAGGCAATATCTCCCAACGGACGGAAGATATCGTGGGACCGTATGAACTGCATGATTTCTTTCTGTATTATATGCTGAAATACGGACTCCGGCCCGACAGGATATACTGGCTTGCAAAAACGGCGTTCGGGAAGGAGTATACCGCATCTGAGATCCTGCGCTGGCTGCGTGTTTTCTATAAGAGGTTTTTTGCATCACAGTTCAAACGCAGCTGTTCTGCCGACGGTCCGAAGATCTTCGATATCAGCCTCAGTCCGCGCGGCGGACTGGTCATGCCGTCTGATGCCTCGTCAATGGAATGGACGAGCGAGGTGGATATTCTGGCCATGATCGAAGACCAGTCCGGAGAGGAATAACAGACCTCTCCTGATGAAGGATACGGGTAAAAACAGTGGAAGGACGCAAACGCAAATTTATACTGGAGCTCCAAAAAAAGTCCAGACTCCGGAGAGAAACGGGATTATATGTGATCGACGGACCCAAGATGGCAGGCGAGATCCCATCCGATGAAGCGGAAGAGATCTACGTGACCAGAGAATTTCTCAACTCTCCGCATGCTGCCGGATGTGAATGCCTTCTGAAGGCAAGGGGATTTACCGTAGTGACCGATACGGAAATGAAACAGATGTCGGATACGGTGACCCCGCAGGGGATCCTTGCGGTCGTTCGTCAGAGAAGGATCCATGGACTGAAAGCGCTCCTTGAATACCCCGGGCCCCCTTTGCTGATGATCCTCGAGACCATTCAGGATCCGGGAAACCTCGGTACGATACTGCGGGCATCTGAAGCAGCCGGTGTCACCGGCGTGATCATGGACCGGGAGAGTGTGGATGTATATTCACCCAAGGTGGTCAGGTCCACCATGGGTGCCGTTCTGAGAGTCCCTTTCCTTTGTGTGGATGATCTGCTCCCTGCGGTCACTGCACTCAGGGAAGGAGGTATGACCGGCGGTATCCCGCTCAGGATCTATGCGGCGCATCTGGATGGAGCCTGCGATTATGCAAAGGTCAGTTATCGGGGACCATGCGCTGTTATGATCGGCAATGAATCCCGCGGGCTGACAGACAGTCTGACCGATCTGGCCGATGAAAAGATCCTGATCCCGATGTGCGGACAGACAGAATCTCTTAATGCAGCCATGGCTGCCGCGATCATCGCGTTTGAAGCTGCCCGGCAGCGCAGAGAGAATGATTTTTGACATTGCTTTATGCCTTATGGTATAATAATAGTTCAGTTTGGCATCATTTACACTTGAATGCAGCGACATATGCTGCGGTTCGGAAGGAGAACACATGGCCCCCAAGCGAAGCTACTCACCGAGGAAGCTCGGCACCATGCTGGATACGGCACATATCGTGATCGGTCTTGCTGTGGTGATCATGGCTTTCTTTACGGTGCTGGAGCCTGTGAAATACATATTTCTTTTCCCTGTGATCTTCCTTCTGGCTGCAGTACTCACCCTGATCACGTCATGGTTTATGTTTACCGCATTTAAGCGTAACTCTCGTAAAAAGATTGCGGGAATCATATACCTGATCGTAGGGCTTCTGCTGTTTGGACTGTTTGTCATCAGCGGGATCTCGATCTGGATCCGCGGATAGCGAAAGGTGGAAGTGAATTGGATAAGGACAAGCTTCTCGAAAAAGTAAACAGACTTGCGGAAAACGCCAGAAACGCACATAACACGCTGAGTTATGATGAGATCGGCGAAGCGTTCAAAGAAGATGATCTCAACGCTGATCAGATGGACAAGCTCTATGCGCTGATCGAATCAAAGGGGATCGATATCGTCAATTCCGATAAGGAAACGGATGAAGAACCGGTTCCGGAAGACGGTTTTGATACGATGGATCTCAACAAGCTCGACAATGTGGACGATGTACTCGGAGACGGGCTTGATGATGAATACGTGGATGAATTCCCCGAAAAGGAGATCGACGACAACGTCGATCTTGATGCGGTAGACCTTCTGGAAGGTGTAGGCACAGATGACCCGGTCCGGATGTATTTAAAGGAGATCGGTACTGTTCCGCTGCTTTCGGCAGATGAGGAGATCGACCTTGCCAAACGCAAGGCAGACGGAGATGAGGCAGCGAAGGAGCATCTCATCGAAGCCAACCTTCGTCTTGTCGTCAGCATCGCAAAACGCTATACAGGACGCGGGATGAGTTTTCTCGATCTTGTCCAGGAAGGTAATCTGGGACTGATCAAAGGCGTTGAAAAGTTTGATTACACCAAGGGATACAAGCTCAGCACCTATGCGACATGGTGGATCCGGCAGTCTGTCACACGCGCGCTGGCTGACCAGGCAAGAACGATCCGCGTTCCTGTGCATATGGTGGAGACGATCAACAAAATGTCCAAGATGCAGAGGAAGCTTACGCTGGAGCTTGGATATGAACCCAGTATTCCGGAACTTGCAAAAGCGTTGGATATGTCTGAAGAAAAGGTCATGGAGATCATGCAGATCGCCCGTGAGCCTGCATCTCTGGAGACTCCCATCGGCGAAGAAGATGATTCCAATCTGGGCGATTTCGTTGCGGATTCCAATGTGGTCACACCGGAACAGAACGTGGAGTCAGTAATGCTTCGTGAGCACATAGACGCACTCCTTGGGGATCTTAAGGAAAGGGAACGGCAGGTGATCGTTCTTCGTTTCGGACTTGAAGACGGACATCCCCGTACACTGGAAGAAGTCGGCAAGGAATTCAATGTTACCCGGGAACGTATCCGCCAGATCGAAGCCAAAGCACTCCGCAAGCTGCGCAATCCGGTCAGATCGAAACGGATCAGGGATTTCCTTCAATAAAGTATATGTATGACGGCAAAAAGGAATTACCAGAAAGAACTCGATGAACTGATCGCCCGCAACATGGAAGCCGGCATCCGGCCACGACTTCTGGTACACAGCTGCTGCGCACCGTGTTCGTCCTATGTCATGGAATATCTCAGCAGATATTTTGATCTGACGATGTTTTTTTACAATCCCAACATGGACAGCCGGGAAGAGTATGAAAAACGGGCAGCCGAGCTTAAGCGGCTGATCGGTGAGATGAACCGCGGGATAATGAAGGAAACTTCTGATAATGGGACATCCTCCGGGACGTTTCCCGGCAGGACACCGATCAGGCTGATCGTGGAGGAATATGATCCGGAACCTTTTGAAAAAGCGGCTTTCGGACATGAAAACGATCCCGAACGCGGCGAGCGCTGCCGGAGATGCTACGCGCTCAGGCTGCGCCGGACAGCGGAATATATGCGGCAATACAACTTGCTGCATAAAGACGATACACATTCCGATGAACTTCCTTTTGATTATTTTGCCACCACGCTGACTCTGAGCCCCCTGAAAGATGCAGCAGCATTGAATGAGATCGCCGAGCAGCTTGCAGCGCAGTTCAGACTTCACTGTCTCGTGACGGATTTCAAAAAGAAGGACGGATACAAAAGAAGTATAGTGCTGTCACAAGAATACGGACTATACCGTCAGGATTACTGCGGATGCCGGTATTCAAAAGCAGCAAGAAAAGCACACAAAAGCCGGGATATGGATCAGGAATGAACATATCCTGTTATACAGGAGGAATATATCATGAGTCAGGATTGCGCACCCAGCGCCTGCAGCACCTGCAGCGCCAACTGCGGCGACAGAAAAGCAGAAAACCAGTTTGCGGCCCATCTGGGCGAGGGTTCGTCAGTAAAACACGTTTATGCCGTGATGAGCGGAAAGGGCGGCGTTGGTAAATCCCTGGTCACAAGCCTTCTGGCATCGGCATTTTCAAAAAGCGGACATCGGGTTGCGGTTCTGGATGCGGACATTACGGGACCGTCTATTCCCAAGGCATTCAATATCAACAAGGAAGATCTGGCAGTCAATGAAAGAGAACAGCTCGTTCCGCCTGTCAGCCGCGGCGGTGTGCACGTTCTTTCTTCCAATCTTCTTGTCCAGCATGATGACGATCCCATCCTCTGGCGCGGCGCTCTGATCGCGGGTGCCATCAAGCAGTTCTATACCGATGCCTTCTGGGATGATATCGATTATATGTTCGTGGATATGCCGCCCGGAACCGGTGACGTACCGCTGACAGTATTCCAGTCACTGCCTGTTGAAGGGATCATCATGGTGACCAGTCCCCAGGAACTTGTCTCCATGATCGTGGGCAAAGCGGTCAATATGGCCCGCAAAATGAATGTGCCGGTCCTTGGCGTGGTGGAAAACATGTCCTATGTGAAGTGTCCTGACTGCGGAAAGCACATAAATGTTTTCGGAGAAAGCCATATCGATGAAGTTGCCGCATCCTATAATCTTTCCGTGCTGGCAAAACTCCCCCTCGATCCGGAGTATGCGGCGGCAGTAGACAGCGGCAACGTGGAAACACTGGACACTTCCTGTATGGAAAGGGCAGTGGATATTATCCGTATGGTCAGCGGATTCGCTGTCAATCAGTAAAATTATGAAAAAAATACTCGTTGCCGGCGGCGCCGGATATATCGGATCTCACATTTGTGTAGAATTGATCAATGAAGGTTATGATCCTTTTGTGATCGATAACCTGTATAATTCTTCCGCTCTTGCTGTACACCGCGTGGAAGAGATCACCGGAAAGCATGTACCGCTTTACAGGGCGGATTTCCTGGATCCTGCGGAGATCAGCAGAATATTTGAGCTGGAAAAGCCCGAAGCGGTGATCATGTGCGCGGGATATAAGGCTGTGGGTGAGTCCGTGGCGAAGCCGCTGGAGTATTATTATAATAACCTCGGCAGCCTGCTTCTGGTATGTGATGTGATGCGGAAGCATGACTGCCGCAATATCATTTTTTCTTCGTCGGCAACGGTATACGGCGATCCGGCCGAGATCCCGATCACCGAGAACTGTCCGAAAGGAGAGATCACGAATCCCTACGGGCAGACCAAAGGAATGATCGAGCAGATCCTCACCGATATCCATAAGGCAGACAATGGCTTCAGTGTTGTTCTGCTCCGTTATTTCAACCCAATAGGGGCACATCCTTCGGGTCTGATCGGGGAGGATCCCAACGGCATTCCTAATAATCTGGTGCCGTATATCGCACAGGTCGCTGTCGGGAAGCGGGAGATGATCCACGTATTCGGGAACGATTATCCGACGCCCGACGGCACCGGGATACGGGATTATATCCATGTCGTTGATCTGGCACGGGGCCATGTCAGCGCGCTGCGCAAACTGGAGCGTGACCCGGGCCTGCACATATATAATCTCGGGACCGGTCATGGCTATTCGGTCCTGGAAGTGATCGCGGCTTTTGAAAAAGCCTGCGGGAAGCCACTGAAGAAAGTGATAGATCCCCGACGTCCCGGAGATATCGCATGTTGTTACTGTGATCCTTCAAAAGCCCTGGAAGAGATGGGCTGGAAGGCCGAACTCGGCATTGAGGAAATGTGTCGTGATTCCTATCATTGGCAGACTCTCAATCCGGACGGATACGGGGATGGAGAACATGCACCTCTGTGCCTGCTTTAATGCATTTGAATAACCAATGTCTCACATTATCGTCATTGGAGGCGGCGCTGCCGGTATGATGGCTGCATACACTGCGGCACTGAGAGGGCACAGCGTACTGCTTCTGGAAAAAAACGAAAAACTGGGAAAAAAGATCTATATCACAGGCAAGGGGAGATGCAACCTCACCAATGCCTGTGATTTTCCTGTTTTTATTGAAAACATTGTGAGCAATCCCCGCTTTATGTATTCTTCGGGTCGCGCATTCGGACCCGGCGATATGATCAGCCTGTTGGAAGAGACCGGCTGTCCGGTCGTCGTGGAACGTGGCTGCCGTGCATTTCCTGCTTCCGGGCATGCTTCCGATGTCACAAAGGCATTGGAACGACGGCTGAAGGAAGCCGGAGTCCGTATTGAACTTGAAACTGAAGTGCTCCGGATACTGCCATTGGGACCTAAGGGTTTTTCTGTCACAGTATTACAAAAAGGAAATAAACGGGAGCTGCCCGCAGAGAGTGTGATCGTCTGTACCGGAGGGCTCAGTTATCCTTCGACCGGATCGACGGGTGACGGTTATCGTTTTGCAAAAGATGCCGGACTGGATATACGCCCCTGCTCACCCGCACTTGTTCCGCTGACGGTGGAGGAAGACTGCAGCTGTCTTCAGGGAGTGAGTCTCAAAAATGTCTCGATCCATATCAGTGAAGCTTCCGGCGGCAAAACAGTATATGAAAGCGAACCAGGCGAACTCCTGTTCACACATTTCGGCCTGAGCGGACCTTTGATACTTACGGCATCTTCCCTGATCACGGGCGGCATCTCTGCCGGCAAAAGGTATTTGCTGCACATCGATCTTAAGCCGGGTCTTACGCCTGAAAAGCTGGATGACCGGCTTCTCCGGGACTTTCAGGACCGTCAGAATATGCAGGTCGAAAACGCGCTCGGGAAGCTTTTGATCGCTTCACTGCGTCCTGTAATCGTGCAGCGTGCGGCGATCGATCCGCTGAAACGGGTGCGCGACATCACCAAAAAAGAACGCCTCCGCCTTGCGGAGATAATAAAGGGTCTGAGCTTCACCATCAGCGGGACACGAGGATATTCGGAAGCTGTGATCACGCAGGGCGGGGTCAGCACTACGGAGATCGATCCGAAGACTATGGAATGCAAACGCTGTCCCGGGCTTTATTTTGCCGGCGAGGTACTGGATGTGGATGCCTTTACGGGAGGATTTAACCTGCAGATCGCCTGGAGTACAGGACATGCGGCGGGAGCGGGATGCGGATAAACGACGTCTTACAAAGCCGTTTCGGGACAGGCTGGGTCAAGGAGGCCAGAATGAATAAAAACACAGATCCTCTGCAGAGTGCGGAGAAGAGCATCGGTAATTCAGGTACCGTAAGCGTTGCGATCGATGGACCGTCCGGTGTCGGAAAGACCTCGATCGCCAGATCTATTGCGGAAAAACGTCATTATTTATATATTGATACAGGTGCCATGTTCCGTGCGCTGGCTGTTTATTATGTGAAGAAAGGGATCCCCGCGGAAGACGAAGAGCAGGTCATACTGCATCTCCCGGAGATCTCGCTCGATATGAAGCATAAAGAGGGGACCCAGCACATGATCGTCAACGGAACAGACGTGACGGATGAGCTGCGTACGGAAATGATCTCTCACGCCGCTTCCGTGATCTCTCAGTATGGGGCCGTACGGACCCGGCTTCTGGAAATGCAGCGGATGATCGCGGAAACAGAAAATGTGGTTATGGACGGGCGGGATATCGGGACCGTGGTGCTTCCGAAAGCCACGCTCAAAGCGTTTCTGACCGCCCGGCCGCATGTGAGGGCAGAACGCCGGTACCGGCAGCTTGAAGCGCTTGGAAAACTTGACGGCGCAACTCTTGAATCGATTGAAAAAGATATCGAGGAGAGGGACTACAGGGATTCTCACCGTGAGATCGCGCCGCTGAAGCCTGCAGATGATGCCGTGATCATCGACACTTCAGACCTTACCATCGGGGAAGTGGAAGCAAAGATCTTAGGCGCACTGGAGGAGAGGATATGAAAGTCAGACTGGCCCGTACCGCAGGATTCTGCTATGGCGTCGAACGGGCTGTCGATATGGTCTGTGAAGAGGTAAAGCGTAAGCAGGCATCCTGCGGCGGAAAAGATACTGATGGGCAGGCAGGTGCGAAAATATACACATACGGTCCCATCGTGCATAACGACAGCGTCGTGAAAGAACTTGAATCGCAGGGAGTTTCGGTGATCCGCGACCTGGATGATCTCAGGGAAAAATGCGGTAAAAGCATGATGGAAGGAGCTTCTGTCGTAATACGCGCGCATGGTGTAGGACAGGAAGTGATGGATATCCTGACCGATCCGCGCTGGGGGATCCGGGTGGTGGATGCGACCTGCCCGTTTGTCAAAAAGATACATGATATCGTGCGGGAACACCACGCAGCCGGTGAAAAGATCATTATAACCGGGACGGAAAGTCATCCCGAGGTACAGGGGATCCTCGGCCAGATCGGCTTTGATGCCGCGGTGATCGAAAGTATGGAAGATGCCGGGCGCCTTGCGGAGGATATTTCAACAGGGCGGCGCGGTTCGATCCGTTCGGAAAGCCGGCCGGAGGACAATGCGCTTCCTGCGCGTTATTGCGTCGTGTCTCAAACCACTTTTAATACAGAAAAATTCAAAGATATAGTTGATTTTTTAAAAAAACAGTTATATTATGTTACTGTTGTGAATACTATTTGCAATGCTACACAACTCAGGCAGAAAGAAGCGCTTGCTCTAAGCCGTGAATGTGATGCCATGATTGTTATAGGCGGTAAACATTCATCTAACACAGCCAAGTTGTACGACATCTGTTCGAAGGAGTGTAGTGCGACGTATTTTATAGAGTCATTAGATGATTTGAATGAAACTATTGATCAATCTGTGCGTTGCTTTGGTATTACTGCAGGGGCATCGACCCCAAAAACCATTATTCAGGAGGTTCTAAAATATGTCAGAGATGAGTTTTGAAGATATGCTCAATGAGTCTTTCAAAACAATACGTACAGGAGAGGTAGTTACAGGCAAAGTCATCGATGTGAAGCCTGAGAGCATTCTGCTCAACATTGGCTACAAGTCTGATGGTATTGTTAACAGAGCAGATTATTCCGCAGATTCTGCCCTGGATCTCACCACCGTCGTAAAAGTCGGTGACGAGCTCGAAGCAAAGGTCAGAAAGATCAACGACGGCGAGGGTCTGGTCGTGCTGAGCCACAGGGACATCCTTACCGAGAAAAACAATCAGAAGGTCCAGGAAGCATTCGACAGCAAGGAAGTGCTGACCGGTAAGGTCGACAAGGCTGTGAACGGCGGTCTTTCCGTGATCTTTGACGGCGTCAGGGTCTTTGTTCCCGCAAGCCTTGTCTCCGATACATTTGAAAGAGACCTTACCAAATACGTAGGTCAGGATATCGAGTTTGTGATCACCGAGTTCAATCCGCAGAAGCACAGGATCATCGGTGACCGCAAGCAGCTGATCGTAGCGCGTAAGGCAGCAGCCAGAAAAGCACTTCTGGAGAGCATTCATGAAGGCGATGTCATCGACGGCACTGTTAAGAATGTAACTGACTTCGGTGCGTTTGTTGACCTCGGCGGCGCTGACGGACTTCTTCATATTTCCGAGATGGGATGGGGCAGGACCGAGAGCCCGAAGAAAGCGTTCCACAGCGGCGATGAGATCCGTGTCATGATCAAGAGCATCAGCGAGGAAGGCAAGATCGCCCTTACCCGCAAGTTCCCGGATGAGAATCCGTGGGTACTGGCACTGACCAAGTATGCTCCCGGCAATGTTATCGAAGGCAAGGTCGCAAGACTGGCTGATTTTGGCGCATTCATCAATCTGGAGCAGGGAATCGACGCGCTTCTTCATGTTTCCCAGATCTCCAATGAGCGTGTGGAAAAGCCCTCCGATGTTCTGAAGGTCGGCGATGTTATCAAGGCTAAGGTTACCGATCTGGATGCTGAGGCAAAGAAGATCTCCCTTTCCATCAAGGCACTTCTGAATGAGAAGGCTCGCAAGGAAAAGGAAAAAGAGGAAGATCTTGAAGTAGCTGATGTTTATATCGACAATGTCGAGGAAGAAGCTGAAGAGGCTCCGGCTCCGACCGAAGAGTGATCCGGATCAGCGATACGCATAAGTGTGTAACAGGCTGCCGCAATTGCGGCAGCCTGAAGTATTTATAGGGTTTGTATAGAAATGGGATACGAGATCGAAAGAAAATGGCTGGTTGGGGAGATACCGGATGATATCCTTCAAAAGATGAATTCGGAGGAATTCAGGCACACCCGCATTCTGCAGGGGTATCTCAGCACGGATCCTGTCGTGCGCGTCCGCAAAGACGGAGACGAATACTGGCTGACATGCAAGGGAAGCGGAGCTCTATCACGGGAAGAGCTTAATCTGCCAATGAAGGAAGAGGTATTCCGGAAACTTCTCGATAAGGCAGACGGATCCATTCTCGAAAAGGAAAGATATCGGATCCCCGATGGCTCCGGACTGATGATCGAACTTGACATTTTTCACGGATCGTATGAAGGGCTTATTTATGCAGAGGTCGAGTTTCCCGACGAAGCAGCCGCCGCTGCTTATTCTGTGCCAGGCTGGTTCGGACGTGAACTGACGCATGAAAAAGGATGGTCCAATGCATCGTTATCACTTGCAAAGCCACGGGCTTTATGTTAGAATTTAAAGCTGACTTTGTATATTTATATAAGCGAACAATCTAAGAGATACAGGAGACAACAGTAATGAATGTAAAAGTTGAAAATCTGGAGAAAAACACTTCTAAGATCATTGTCGAAGTAGCGGCAGAGGATTTTGAAAAGGCGCTGACATCCGCTTATCGCAAAAACAGAGGCCGTATCAATGTTCCGGGATTCCGTAAAGGCAAGGCACCGCAGGCCATGATCGAAAAGATCTACGGAACCGGTGTATTCTACGAAGACGCAGTCAATGAGATCCTTGACAGCACCTATCCGCAGGCAATGAAGGAGTCCGGACTTGAGATCGTCAGCCGTCCGGAGATCAATATCGAAGAGATCAAGCGCGGTGAGCCGCTTGTTTATACCGCCGTCGTGGCTACCAAACCTCCTGTAGAACTGGGACAGTATAAAGGAATTAATGTAGAGAAAGCAGATGCCACTGTTTCCGTAAAGGAAGTCAACGAGGAGATGAAGCGCCTCCAGAAGCTCAACTCCAGACTTGTTTCCGTAGACGATCCGGAATTCAAGATCCGCAAGGAAGACATTGCCTATATCAATTTTGAGGGCTTTGTCGATGGCGTTGCCTTCGAAGGCGGAAAGGGTGAGAACTATCCGCTGACGATCGGTTCCGGTTCTTTCATTCCCGGCTTCGAAGATCAGCTGATCGGACATAAGGCGGGCGATGAACTGGATGTCAACGTCACATTCCCGAAAGACTATCAGTCCAGTGACCTCGCCGGAAAGGCAGCTGTTTTCAAGGTCAAGGTCAATGAGATCAAATATAAGGAGATCCCGGAACTCGATGATGACTTTGCACAGGATGTATCCGAGTTCGATACACTGAAAGAGTACAAGGCTTCCGTAAAGGCTGATCTTAAGTCCCGCAAGGAAAAGGCTGCAGCCCAGACCAACGAAGACAACATCCTGAAGGCGGCTGTGGATAATGCGAAGGTCGAGATCCCCGCAGCCATGATCGAGACCACCATTGACAATATGGTGCAGGATATGGCGCTTCGTCTGCAGCAATCCGGCCTGAAGCTTGATCAGTATCTTGGCTATCTCGGACAGACCATGGAGCAGTTCCGTGAGGGCATGCGTCCGGAGGCTGAGAAGAATACCAAGACACGTCTCGTACTTGAGGAAATCGTCAAGCAGGAAAAGATCAGCGTTTCTGATGAAATGCTTGATCAGCGTGTCGAGCAGATGGCCCAGAGCTATAAAATGTCTGCGGAAGATGTGAAGAAGAGCCTAGGCAGCGCATTGGAAGATATGCGGAAAGATCTTGCCTGCCAGGAAGCCATTGACCTGCTTGTCGCGGAAGCAGAGCTGACTGAGCCTGCCAAAAAGTCTGCGGCAAAGGCTGAGCCGGAAGCGGATGCGGAAGCAAAAGAGGAGTGATCATGCCTTATACGATTCCCTATGTAATCGAACAGACTTCCCGCGGGGAGCGTTCTTATGATATTTATTCCAGACTGTTGAAAGACAGGATCATTTTTCTCGGGGACGAGGTCAACGAGACAAGCGCGGCGCTGATCGTCGCTCAGCTCCTGTTTTTGGAGTCGGAGGATCCCGGAAAGGATATCCATCTGTACATCAACAGCCCGGGCGGTGTGATCACAGCCGGCATGGCGATCTATGATACCATGCAGTATATCCGCTGTGATGTATCCACCATATGTGTCGGGATGGCTGCCAGCATGGGTGCTTTTCTGCTGGCAGGCGGTGCAAAGGGCAAGCGGTATGCGCTTCCCAATTCCGAAGTCATGATCCACCAGCCCTCAGGCGGTGCGCACGGACAGGCTACGGAGATCCAGATCACAGCAGAATGGATCCTTCGCACCAAGAAGCGCATGAACGAGATCCTGGCAGCAAACACCGGCCGTCCGGTCGAGCAGATCGCTGCGGATACCGAGCGCGACAAATGGATGACTGCGCAGGAAGCTCTTGCGTACGGCATCGTCGATCAGATCATCGAAAACCATTGATTTTTTATCAGGAAGGACATTTATGCCTCCGAAGACACCAGGCAATATCAGATGCAGTTTTTGCGGCAAGTCCCGCGGTCAGGTACAGAAACTGATCGCGGGCGTTAATAATACTTATATTTGTGACGAGTGCATAGAGCTTTGCAACGAGATCCTTGAAGAAGAGTATCAGAAAGGCAATCTTGACCGAAAGTCCGTTATTGATGAGATCCGGCTTCAGAAGCCCAAGGAGATCAAGGAGTTTTTGGACGAATACGTCATAGGGCAGGATCAGGCCAAGAAAGCACTCGCTGTAGCGGTTTACAATCATTATAAAAGGATCATGGGAGACGTGCAGGACATTGAGGTGCAGAAATCCAATATCCTGATGATCGGGCCTACCGGTTCCGGCAAGACCTATCTTGCGCAGTCTCTTGCCAAGCTCCTGGGCGTTCCTTTTGCCATTGCGGATGCAACATCCCTGACCGAAGCGGGATATGTCGGTGAAGATGTGGAGAACATTCTTCTGAAGCTGATCCAGGCTGCCGATATGGATATAGCGAAGGCAGAGATCGGCATTATCTATCTTGATGAGATCGATAAGATCACAAAGAAATCAGAGAATGTCTCGATCACACGGGATGTTTCCGGCGAGGGAGTCCAGCAGGCGCTTCTGAAGATCATCGAAGGAACGATGGCTTCCGTTCCCCCTCAGGGAGGGCGCAAGCATCCGCAGCAGGAGATGATGCAGATCGATACGACCAATATCCTGTTTATCTGCGGCGGTGCTTTTGACGGATTAGAGAAGATCGTCAGTCAGCGTGTATCCACGGGAGGGATCGGCTTCGGTGCGGAGCTTGTCAATAAAAATGATGAGAATATCGACGAGCTGATCGCGCAGACAGAGCCGGAGGACCTGATCAAGTTTGGACTGATCCCGGAATTCATCGGACGTGTTCCGGTCACTGTCCCGCTCAAGACGCTGGATGAAGAGGCGCTGATCCGCATTCTGAAAGAGCCGCGTAATGCGCTTACAAAGCAGTATACGAAGCTTTTTGAGATAGACGGCGTAAAGCTGGAATTTACTCACGATGCACTGCGTGCGATCGCCCGCAAGGCTGTCGTCAAGAGAACAGGTGCCAGAGGACTGCGCAGCATCCTGGAGTCTGTCATGATGAACATCATGTATGAGATCCCTTCCGATCCTGCGATTGAGTCAGTCACGATCACCAAAGAGTGTGTGGAAGAAGGAAGCGAACCGCTCGTGACCTATTCAGACGGCATGGTAAGCCTCGGTGAACCTGAAGACGATACCGTTTCACCGCTCCATATCAGAGACGTGACCGCGTGATGATGAACGTGCCTGATAACAGAAAACCAGGCAGGACAGAGCCGGTGTCCCTGATAAAGATATGCAGTGCCGAACTTGAGACTGTCTGCGGTATAAAAAGCAGTTTTCCCGATCACGTCTATCCGGAGTATGCATTTGCGGGCAAATCAAATGTCGGCAAATCCAGTCTGATCAATACCTTGGTACAGCGTAAAGCGCTGGCACGTACATCGGCTACACCCGGAAAGACCCAGACGATCAATTTTTACAAGGTCGGCATACGACCCGGTGAAACCGGGGCGGGATCATCGGATGACCGGATCCTGTATATGGTCGATCTTCCGGGTTACGGTTATACAAAGGCTGCCGAATCTGTCAAAGCTGACTGGGGCAGGATGGTAGAGCGGTACCTCCATCAGACAAAGATGCTGAAGACCGTGTTTCTCCTTGTGGATATACGCCATAAGCCTACGGCCGATGATATGCTGATGGACCGGTGGATACGCGATCAGGGGTTTCAACCGGTCATCATTGCCACCAAAGCCGATAAACTGGGTAAAAACGAGAAAGCAAAGGCACTGAGACTGATCCGGGAGACATTTGGTCTTGAAAAAGATGACTGCCTTATATCTTTTTCCGCTGTAACGAGGGAGGGCCGTGAAGACCTGTACCGCATACTTCTGCAGCAGGATCAGAGCATATAAAACTGCGGCCTCCGACCGCGGTTTCAATAATATTCAGCCGGGCCCTGGTATGGTCCGACAAAGAAAGGAGATTTGTAACTATGGCAATGATAACACTGCATGACGGCAGCCTTCAGGAGGTTAATGAAAACGAGGAGTTGTATCTCTCGACATTACGTCACAGCTGCTCCCATGTACTTGCACAGGCAATCAAACATCTTTATCCCGGTGCAAAGCTTGCCATCGGTCCGTCCATCAAAGACGGATTCTATTACGACATCGATTTTGAAGAGCCCATCTCAGAAGCCAATCTGGAAGGCATCGAGAATGAGATGCGCAAACTGATCAAAAAGAATGAAAAGATCGAGTACTTTGCTCTTCCGAGAGAAGAGGCGATCTCGCTGATGGAGGAGCGTCAGGAACCGTACAAGGTAGAACTGATCAATGATCTTCCGGAAGGAGAGCTGATCTCTTTCTTCAAACAGGGCGACTTTACTGATCTTTGCGCGGGCCCGCATCTTCAGTCTACGGGAGAAGTGGGAAAGGCATTTAAGCTGCAGACCCTTGCCGGCGCATACTGGAGAGGTTCTGAGAAGAACAAGATGCTCACCCGTATCTACGGAACAGCATTCCGGACAAAGGAAGAGCTTGAGAATTATCTCACTATGATCGAGGAGGCAAAGAAGCGCGATCACCGTAAGATCGGTAAGGACCTCGGACTCTTCATGTTCAGCGAGTACGGTCCGGGATTCCCGTTCTACCTTCCCAACGGTATGACGCTGAAGAACCAGCTCATCGATTACTGGAGATACCTTCACAGGAAAAATGGCTACGTGGAGATTTCTACCCCGATCATCCTGAACCGCAGCCTTTGGGAGACCTCCGGTCACTGGGATCACTATAAGGAGAATATGTACAGCACTGTCATCGACGACCAGGATTTCTGCGTCAAGCCGATGAACTGCCCCGGATCCATTCTGGTTTACCAGTCCGAGCCGCGTTCCTACCGTGACCTTCCGCTTCGGTTCGCGGAGCTGGGCCTTGTGCACAGGCATGAGAAGTCCGGCGAGCTGCACGGTATGTTCCGTGTCCGCTGCTTCACCCAGGACGACGCCCATACCTATATCCGTCCGGACCAGATCCAGGAAGAGGTCAAGGCCATTTCCGATCTGATCAACCAGTTCTATCAGCTGTTCGGTTTCAAATACTTTGTGGAGCTTTCCACCCGTCCGGAGGATTCCATGGGATCCGATGAAGACTGGAACAATGCTGAAGCGGCGCTGAAGCAGGCTCTGGAGAGCCTCGGCATCGATTATATCCTGAATGAGGGCGACGGCGCCTTTTACGGACCGAAGATAGACTTCCACCTGATCGACGCCCTGGGCAGATCCTGGCAGTGCGGAACGATCCAGCTTGATTTCCAGCTGCCCCAGAGATTTAATCTCGAATACATGGGCGCGGACGGAGAAAAGCATCAGCCGATCATGATCCACCGCGTGGTATTCGGTTCCATCGAGCGTTTCATCGGCATCCTTACCGAGCATACGGCAGGCGCCTTCCCCACATGGCTCGCGCCGACCCAGGTCAAGATACTGGCTGTATCTGATAAGTTCATGGACTATGCCAAGGCTGTGGCGTCTGAGATCGAAGCCGCCGGCATCCGTGTGACCGTAGATGAGCATTCCGAGAAGCTCGGCTGGAAGATCCGCCAGGCACAGAAGGAAAAAGTTCCGTACATGCTGATCGTGGGCGAGAAGGATCAGGCGGAGAAGACCGTATCCGTACGTTCACGTGCCAACGGAGACGAGGGACCCTGCCAGCTGGCCGCATTCATCGATCGTGTCAGGTCGGACATCGATTCAAAAGTCATGCCGCAGTAAGCTTCCGGTTCCAAAAATAGTTCTTGACAAAAGAGTATTTGATGATTATACTTCAAATGTTGTATTTCGGAAAAAGGAGGTGTAGACATGTCAATCTGTCCTAAGAATAGGTCATCCAGAGCCAGAAGAGATTCTAGAAGAGCGAACTGGAAGATGAGCGCACCCAATCTTGTCAAGTGCAGCAAGTGCGGAGCACTGGTTATGCCTCACAGAGTATGCAAGAATTGCGGTTCCTATAATAAGCGTGAGATCGTAAAGGTCGAGGAGTGATCCTGGGTCCTTTCACGTGACATACAGCGTATGAGGGCTTCCGGCCATTAAAGGTCGGAAGTCTTTTTTATCAGTAATATTTCCCTGGGAGGAGACTATGATCAGGATAGCACTCGATATGATGGGCGGAGATAATTGTCCGGACTGTAATCTGGATGGGGCATTTGACGCACTTGGTACCACGGAAGGATTTGAGCTGCAGTTGATAGGTCCCGAAGAAATGCTGCGTGAAAAAACAAGCGGCTGGGATGAGGCACGCAGATCCCGGATCACTTTTATTAATGCTTCGGAAGTTATTTCACTCGATGAATCCCCTGTCCAGGCGATGCGTACGAAAAAAGATTCTACCATCGTCCGGGGAGCGGAGATGGTACGTGATAAGGAGTCGGATGCATTTATTTCTGCCGGCTCATCAGGAGCGATCCTTGCTGCCGGACAATTGAAAGTGGGACGCCTTCCCGGCGTACAAAGAGCTCCGCTTGCCGCATTCGTTCCGACGCGCACAGGATTCTGCTTTTTTATGGACTGCGGGGCCAATGTCGATGCAAAACCCGAATGGCTTTGCCAGTTTGCACGGATGGGTACTATTTATATGAAAGAGATCATGCATTGTCAGGACCCGACTGTGAAACTTGCAAATCTCGGTGTTGAGGATGAAAAGGGCAATGCGATGACAAAAGCCGCCCATCCCATGCTCAAAGATATGGCAGATATCAATTACCGGGGATTTATTGAATTTCGGGATGTGGTATACGGAGATGCGGATATCGTCATAGCAGATGCATTTACAGGGAATGCGATCATCAAAACGCTGGAAGGCACTGCGAATGTCCTCTTCGGCATGATCAAAGATGTGTTGAAAAGCAGCCTGGCGACAAAACTTGCAGCCGCTGTCATTGCCGGTCCACTGAAGGAAAAAGTGCGGTCTTTTGATGCTTCGGAACACGGCGGGGCTGTTCTTCTCGGCCTGAAAGGACCTGTGATCAAATGTCATGGCAACGCCAGCCGCAAGGAGGTCTGCAATGCCATTCTTCAGGCGAAAAGTTATGTGGATTCCGGGGTGGGAACAAAGATCGCTGCCGCGATGCAATCTGACGTACAGTAAGATTCTTCCGCAAGTTGACACTTAGGTGTTGATTAATTGTCCCTTATGCGGTATAAAAAAAGTTAGTTGATGATTCTGTCAATCAGGTTTTTAAAATACCAGTTATGAGGGAGACCGAAGTATGGAATTTGAAAAAATTGCCGGCATTATTGCAGAAGTACTGAATATCGACGCTGAAGAGATCACGCCCGATATGAGTTTTGCAGATGATCTTGGCGCTGATTCCCTGGATTTGGCTCAAATCGTAATGGCTTTCGAAGACGAGCTTGGGGTCGAGATAGATCCGGAAGAGATCGGCAGCATCCAGACAGTAGCGGATGTGATCGACAAGATTAAAGATCTTGCCTGATGATGCATGGAAAAAGAGCTAGACAAGCTTCAGAATATTATCGGATATCAGTTTCATAACACTTCACTGCTTCGGCAGTCGCTGATCCATCCATCGTATTCCGGCGAGATGAAAATGCAGCGGTTTGAAAGCAACCAGCGGCTTGAGTTTCTGGGAGATGCCGTACTGGAGTTGGCTGTATCGGAGTATTTATATAAGGCACATCCGTTGATCGAAGAGGGAGAGCTTACAAGAAAGCGCTCCTCTCTTGTTTTTGAGACTGCATTGGAAACATGCGCACGCTCGATCGATCTGGGAGATTATCTTTACCTCGGACACGGTGAGGAATTGAGCCTTGGGCGCGAGAAGCCCTCGATCCTTTCGGATGCATTCGAGGCGCTGATCGGTGCGATCTATCTTGACGGCGGGTATGATGCCGCTGAAAGATTCATTGACAGTTTCGTCATTGGCAAGATCGAGGAACTTGCACTCCTGAGAGACGGGAAAAGCCTTATCCAGGCTTATGTTCAGCAAAGCAACGATCAGGTGCTGTCATACCGCACCGAGGCGATCGCGGGCCCGGAGCATAAAAGGCGTTTTCATGCCGAACTTTATATTAACGAGAGTCTGGTGGCAGAAGGAGAAGGTCATTCCAAAAAGAACGCGGAACAGGATGCAGCGGTAAAAGCCTGCCGCAGACTTCATATTATTTAAGATGTATTTACGATCCATAGAAATCCAGGGTTTCAAGTCTTTTGCACACAGGACCCTGCTTCAGTTTAATGACGGCGTCACTGCCATTGTAGGCCCGAACGGATCCGGCAAATCCAATATTGCCGATGCCGTTCGCTGGGTGCTTGGCGAACAGAAAGTCAGGCAGCTTCGGGGTACCGCGATGCAGGACGTCATTTTTGCGGGCACTGCGCTGCGAAAGGCGCAGGGCTTTGCTTTTGTATCCATAACGATCGATAATGCTGACGGCGTTCTCCCGGTAGATTATAAAGAAGTTACGGTATCGAGGCGTCTGTTCCGTTCCGGAGAGTCGGAATATGTGATCAATGGTCAAAAAGTCCGTCTCAAAGACGTTCAGGAGTTGTTCTATGATACCGGTATCGGTAAGGAAGGCTATTCCATCATCGGACAGGGACAGATCGATGCGATCCTGAACGGACGTCCCGAAGACCGACGGGGATTGTTTGACGAAGCGGCAGGCATTGTCAAGTTCAAACGCCGCAAGATGCTTGCTGTCCGCCGTCTGGAAAGTGAACAGGCGAACCTCCGGCGGATCACCGATATACTGGATGAGCTGGAAAGACGCGTTAAGCCACTGGAACGTCAGGCAGAAACCGCCAGGATATATCTGAAACTCAGAGATGAACAGAAGATCCTGGATCTGAATCTGTTTATCCGGGAGACCGGGCATATTGTGGAAAGCCTGGAAAAAGCCAGGGCTAATACCCAGATCGTTCGCGCGGCGCTTGAGGAGGCAAACGCGGAGAATGAACGTCTGAAAGACGCAGGAGCCGGTTTGGCTGAATCCCTTCAGAAGCTGGAGGAGGAACTGTCGGCAAAACGGGAGGAGCATACAAAAGCTGAAGTACTGCTGCAGAATCTTCAGGGCCAGATCCAGGTGCTTGAAACAGAGATCCATGCCGAAGAACAGAATATTCAGCGTTATACGGAGCAGACGGAAAGGCTTACGTCGGAAAAAGCCGAAGAACAGAACAATATCCTTCAGTATCTGCAGTCACTTGATGAGCTGGCACGCAGCCTGGCTGCTTTTCGTGAGGCGGATACCGATGAGGCAGGAATCGACAGGGCAGAGATCGGAGATCTGAAAGACAGGGTCTCTCTGTTTCGTCAACGTCTTCTTGCGATCGGAGAGATACGTTCTCTTTATGGCGCCTGCGGACAAGCTGCCGAATCCGTTACAGATCCGGAGAGTGAAGAAAGCAGACAGCCTGCGGACAGTGATACCGACGATTCATTTCAACTTCCTGACTGGATGAAGGCGATCCGTAATAAGCGTGATGACCTTGCCGAGATACGGGAAAAAGAAGAGAAAACGACAGCGTGGCTCGCTGATGCCACAGAAGAGTACAACCGTCTGACGGCAGAGCTGAATGAGCAATATCGCCTTCGTAATAAAGCAAGGCAGGAATACGCAGCCGAGACCGCGCGTTACGATCAGCTCAAGAATCTGGCGGAACGTTATGAAGGATTTGGAGAAAGCGTACGCGCACTTATGCGTGAACGCAGCAGGATCGGCGGGATCCACGGCGTTGTTGCCGACCTTATCCATACCGGAAAGCAGTACGAGACCGCGATCGAGACAGCGCTCGGAGGAAGGATCCAGAATGTAGTCACCGAAAACCAGCGCAGCGCAAAGGCCGGGATCGAATATCTCAAACGCACGAAACAGGGACGCGCCACGTTCCTGCCGCTGGACGCTCTGAAGTATAAAAATCAGAATGAATACAGGCAGGCAGCCGCTGAGATCGGCGCGATCGGAATAGCCAGCGAACTTGTTGAGGCTGATCCGGAATATCGTGATCTGGTCAATTATCTTTTGGGCAATGTGCTTGTCACGGATCATATCGACCATGCCCTCAGTATTGCCAATAAATACAGACAGAGCCTGAGGATCGTCACGTTGGAAGGAGAGCTTCTTTCACCCGGAGGATCCATGGCAGGAGGAGCATACAAGATCAGTTCCAACCTGATCGGGCGAAGCCGTGAGCTGAACGAGTTTGAAGAACGTCTGGTAAAAATGAGTTCCCATGTCGAGGAACTCAGGGAAGGCATTGACCGGCTGGAAAACCTGATCGGGAAAAAGGGCGGAGAGATCGATGATCTTAATGCAGAGATGAAACGTATCTCGGAGGAACGCAATTCCCTGAGTTATGGCATCATGTCCGATATGCGTCTTCGCTATGCCGAATTCCGACAGAAATCGGATTTCCTGAAAGAAAACATCGATCGGATCTGCAGTTCCTGGGAACAGCGCGAGAGTGCTGTGCAGGAGTTATTCCGTCAGACGGATGACAGCCGAGGAAAGATCGGTACAGCAGAGTCTGATATTAAAGAAAGAAACGCAGATATCAGGCATATTGAAGAGGGCAAAAGAAAACTGGAGCAGGAGATCGCCGATACGGAAGCTTCCAGGGAGGCTCTTTCCGGTTCCCGTTCCGGCTATGCGTCCAGACGGGAGGAACTGAATACAGAGATCCTTGAACTGCAGAAAGATCTACTCCGCCTGGAGAACCAGGCAGATAAAGAACAGCAGAAGCTGGACACCCAATCTGAGTACATATGGAATGAATATGAGATGTCGCTTTCCGACGCGAAGGGATTTTATGACGAAGGCATTGGAAGTGCCCAGCGGATCCGGCAGCGTCTCGGAAGCCTGCGGGGGGAGATCAGGGAGCTGGGTCCAGTCAATGTTCAGGCTATTGAGGAGTTCCGGGAAGTTTCAGAGCGGTATTCTTTCCTGAAAACGCAGCACAGCGACCTTACGGCGTCAGAGGCATCGATCCTTGAGATCATCCGCGAACTGGATGATGGCATGAAAAAGCAGTTCAACAGCCAGTTCCGGCTTATACAGGAGCAATTCCAGCAGGTATTCGCCGAATTGTTCGGCGGCGGCCAGGCTTCCCTGGAGCTGGTATTTGAGCAGGATGAGTCCGGGCAGGAAGCGGGAAATGATGAGCTGGATGCAGGAATCGCGATTCATGTCCAGCCGCCGGGAAAAAAACTGCAGAATATCATGCAGTTATCCGGCGGAGAAAAGGCCCTGACTGCGATCGCTCTTCTGTTTGCGATCCAGAATCTGAAGCCCTCGCCATTCTGCCTGCTGGATGAGATCGAAGCAGCGCTGGATGATTCCAATGTTATCCGCTTTGCGCGCTATCTGCACAAACTGACGGAGCATACACAGTTTATCGTGATCACACATCGCCGGGGCACCATGGAGTCTGCCGACAGACTGTACGGTGTCACGATGCAGGAGAAAGGTATAACAAAACTGGTCAGTGTTGACCTGGTCAGTGATGATTTGAGTTAAAGCAAGGAGATGCCATGGGCCTTTTTGAACGTTTAAAGGAAGGGCTGAGCAAAACAAGCAGCAGTATTGCGAACGGGCTGGATGCGGTATTCGGGGACTATTCCCAGGTCGATGATGAGTTCTTTGAGGAACTGGAAGAAGTTCTGATCATGGCAGATGTGGGAATGAAGGCGACAGGCGAGATCCTGCCCCGTATGCGTTCCAGAGTATACGAAGAGCATTTGAAGAAACCGGAAGATGTCAAGCGTGTACTGGCTGAGACGATCGCGGAACAGCTGAGGCCGCACGAAGATGCCTACGCGTTTACCGAACAGAGATCGGTCGTTCTGGTGATCGGTGTCAACGGTGTCGGGAAGACCACCACGATCGGCAAGCTGGCAATGAAATATAAGAACGCGGGCAAAAAAGTGATCCTGGCAGCGGCAGACACCTTTCGCGCGGCTGCAATCGAACAGCTGGAGGTCTGGGCAGAGCGCGCCGGGGTCGAGCTTGTTTCCAAACCGGAAGGTTCTGATCCTGCCGCTGTTATCTATGATGCCGTACAGGCGTTTAACAGCCACGGCGGCGATATACTGATCTGTGATACCGCGGGTCGTCTCCATAATAAAAAGAACCTTATGGAAGAGCTTGGAAAGATCAACCGCATCCTTGCGCGCAGCCTGCCGGATGTCCGCAAGGAAGTTCTGCTCGTTCTGGATGCCACGACCGGACAAAATGCGATCTCCCAGGCAAGGGAGTTTGCGGCAGTCTGCGAGCCTACCGGGATCATTCTTACCAAAATGGACGGCTCGGCAAAAGGCGGCATCGTGATCGCCATTTCCAGCGAGTTTGACATTCCGGTAAAGTATATCGGCGTAGGAGAACATGCGGAGGACCTGCAGGAATTTGATCCGGATGCATTTATGCGTGCCCTGTTTCAATAACTTCAATACTTGCCCCCTGCAATAGCTTGTGCTAAGATAGGGTTTAATATGATTGCCGCTCGACGGCACGGGAGGAAGATAAACATGCTGTATCATGATGACTGTACCCGCGGATGGTCACGTACTGTTCGCAAGTATGCCGCAGCCATGCTGTTGGCGGCTGCATTTCTGCTTACGCTCGGAGGATCTTTCGGGATCACTTCTTATGCGGATACGAGCCCGGATGTAGTGCTTTCCGCCGAAAGCGCGGGACCGGGGTCAAATGGCTGGGTGCAGCGTGATGACGGACAGTGGACATATATGAAGTGGGGGTTCCCGGTAAAAGGCCGTTGGGAGAACATCGGCGACCGCTGGTACTGGTTCAATGCCGAAGGCGTGATGCAGACCGGCTGGATCGAGCTTGACGGTGCCGCATATTATCTTGCGGAAGCAACCACCGAAGGCCGTCCCATGGGCTCCTGCTATATTAATGAGACGACACCGGACGGATTTATCGTAGATGAAAACGGCGCGCGCTCCGGGCAGGCTGCGCCTCCGGTTCCGACTTCCGCTACCAGGCCCAACCCTTACGGTTATTCGTGTGTAGAAGTAGATATCACCAACCAGACTGTCTATTGCTATATCAATCAGGATCTGGTCGTCGTCACCCCCTGCGTCACCGGCAACGCCTGGGCACATCCGACTTCGACCGGCGTTTTCCGTATCAATTCCAAGGAGCGGAACAGATACCTTCAGGGCTATAACAGCGACGGTTCACGTTATAAGAGCTGGGTCAATTTCTGGATGCCGTTCCATGGCGGACAGGGTCTGCACGATGCCGGATGGCGTTCTTCCTTCGGCGGCAATATCTATCAGAGCGGCGGGTCCCACGGCTGTGTCAATATGCCTTATGATGCCGCAGCCGCGATCTATAGTGTTTCATGGGTCGGAATGCCGGTCATTGTGCATAAATAATCAAAGAGCTTATTCTCTCAGGAGAGAAAATCGGAGGAAGGATGTATTTAAGCATTCTTCCTCTTCTTTATTTATGGTAGAATAGGAAAGACAGTGCAGGGATGATCCAGATGTCTTTCTTATATGAACAAGTTAAGATCGGTCAAGTTACCGGCATGCGGCTCCTCGGATATGAAGGGGAAGCGCGCAGGCTGAGGGTGCCGGACAGTCTGGATGGACTGCCCGTGATTTCTGTAGGCAAACAGGCATTTACGGAGAAGAACCATAAGCTGGAGGAAGTGACCCTGCCTGCCGGTCTGCTGGAAGTCGAATCCTTTGCTTTCTCCTTCTGCAGCGCACTCAGAAAACTGAATCTGTCTGACAGCATCGTATCTTTTCATGACGGAGCCATACGGACCTGTTTTAATCTCCGGGATATTGAGCTGAAGATCTCAAATAATGGTTTTGTTCTGGCGCGCCGCCTTTTGGGGGACAGTGACCGGAAGCTTCGGGTGAAGTTCCTTTTTTCGGAAGAGGACCTTCAGCTCGTGTTTCCTGATTATTACAGCAACAGCATTGAAGATACCAGATCCCAGGCATTCCATATACGGATCGACGGCTGTGGTTTCAGTTACCGTGAATGTGTCTGCACCGGAGGTCTCAGGCTTCGGGAATATGACAGCCTTTTCGGACGTGCGGTATCTGCCGGGGATCCGGAAGCGGCTGCGTCGATCGCGGTCTCGCGTCTTATGTACCCGCGGGGTCTTTCGGAACAGGCCGGCTGCGTATACAGGGACCATATCCGCAAACATATGGAACAGATCCTGCCTCTTTGTATTCTGCAGGAAAACGAGGGGTGGATGGAATTACTGATGAAAGAAAAGCTGTTGTCTGAGGCGGATATGGATACGGCCCTCAGGCTGACGACCGAATACGGTCTTACACAGCTTTCGGGAGAGCTGATGGCTTACCGCAGTAATGAATATGGTACAAAGAAAGGCATCCTCACCTTAGAGGATGACTGGTAAAGCCACGGATGAAAACAAGAGAGAATCTGGAAGAACTCGGCATCCGAATACTGAATACTTCCCGCACGGAGCTCCTTCTCTCCATGCGTTTTATGGGAAGCGCGCTGGACAGCCTTTCTTATGTGATGGATCTTACGACACGTACAGCAGGAACGGACGGTGTATTCATCCGTTTTAATCCGACTTTTCTGATGGAATTATGGCTGAACCGGCCGGTCCATCTCAACCGCCTTTATGTCCACATACTGCTTCACTGCATATTTCGGCATGTTTTTACGGCAGAGGATCATGAAGATGCAGAACTGTTTGACCTCTGTGCCGATATTGCCGTTGAATCAGTGATCGACAGTATGGAATACAAGGCAGTGCAGACAACATGGTCTGATTTCAGGCAGGGCTGGTATGAAAGACTGGAGAAAGATCTGGGGGTGCTGACCGCGGAAAAGCTGTACAGACACTTTACGATGCAGCGGCTCGGATATGACGATCTTATACGCCTCCATAATGAATTTACCAAGGACGATCACGCGTTCTGGCAGCGCCTGCAGGAGCAAAAAGAAGAGAAGGACGGCAGCCGGCAGCCGGAAGATCATCCGGAAGAGGAAAACAAAAAGAGCGACAGTCCTGTTCCTTCCGAAACGGAAGACAAATGGAAGTCCCTAGCGGACAGGGTCAAGGTCGAACTGGAAGCAGCCGGAAGCGGCGGTTCCATGGAATACGGCAGTTTTCTCCGTACGCTGCGGTTTGTACAGAAACGACGAAGAGGGTATACGGATTTTCTGAAACGTTTTTCCGTATTACATGAAGAAACAAAAGTCGATCCGGATTCCTTTGATTACGCCTACTACACGTTCGGAATGGATATGTACGGCAACATACCTCTGATCGAGGAGAATGAGTACAGGGAAGCAAAGAAGATCCGGACGCTCGTGATCGCTCTCGACACGAGCGGATCCTGCCAGGCGACTCTCGTACAGCGATTTTTAAACGAGACCGCAGATATCCTGCAGCGGCAGGAATCATTTTTCCGTCATGCGGAAGTGCTGCTGCTTGAATGTGATAATGTTATACAGGAAGAGATCCATTTTACAGATCCCCAGGAAATGAAAAAATACGCGGAAGGCTTTCAGATAAGAGGCGGTTTCGGAACCGATTTCCGGCCGGTATTCCGCCGCGTGGGGGAACTGCTGAAAGAAGGAAGGCTGATAAACCTGAAAGGTATGATGTACTTCACTGACGGTTTCGGTCTTTATCCTGAAAGTCCCCCTTCATGGGAAACTGCCTTTGTTTTGTACCGCGAGGATCCCAGATCCGAGCCCAGTGTGCCGGAATGGGCTTATACCCTTTATCTGGACGGGAGTGATCTATGAATATTAAAAATGCAAAAGAAGAATTAAAGAACATCGTGATCTCTTATCTTGCGAAAGATGAGAACGGCCTGCCGCTGATCCCCGAAGAGCATCAGCGTCCGGTCCTCCTGATGGGGCCACCGGGCATCGGAAAAACTGCGATCGTAAAGCAGATCGCACAGGAAAAGGGGATCAATCTCGTTTCCTATACGATCACACATCACACACGGCAGTCTGCTATCGGACTTCCCGGTATCGTGCACCGTACCTATGATGGAGAGGATATTGCCGTTACGGAATATACCATGAGTGAGATCATTGCTTCCGTATATGCACAGATCGAGCGTTCCGGAATAAGGGAAGGTATTCTGTTCCTTGATGAGATCAACTGTGTTTCCGAAACACTGGCTCCCACGATGCTGCAGTTCCTTCAGTTCAAGACCTTCGGGACGCACAGGGTGCCTGAGGGATTTGTGATCGTGACGGCAGGAAATCCGCCTGCCTATAATCTCTCTGTGCGTGAATTTGATATCGTAACGCTGGATCGTTTGCGCCGCATCGATATTGAAGCGGATTATCCGGCTTTCAGGGAATATGCATTCCGCGCGGGCGTACACGGATCGATCATGGCTTATCTGGAGATCCGTAAGGACCGGTTTTACCAGGTGAATGCCGACACGGACCGCAAGCGATTTGTTACAGCCCGTGGATGGGAAGACCTTTCCGATGCCCTGCGCGCAAGTGAAATGCTGAAACTGCCGGTCACTGCGTCGCTTATAAGTCAATATCTTCAGGATCCTGATATTGCAGGCGATTTTGCGGTATATTATGAACTTTACAGAAAGTATGAAAGCTTTTATCAGGTTCCCGGCATTCTTGAGGGCAAGACCGATATCAGCAGTGAAATGAAATATGCTCCATTTGACGAAAAGCTGTCCCTGATCGCGCTTTTACATGATGCGCTGAATGCGGAATGCAGGACCTACCGCAACAGGCAGGCAGAAGCAGAAGGATTGCTGCATTTTCTGCAGGATTACGGAAGGACATTGAAGGAGAAACAGGAGGAGGATCCTCATGTTATTCTGGACAGTATGCTGCGGAAGTATTCAGAAGAGCGCGAAGCGAAAAAACGCACGACCATACTGACAGCGGAAGCTGAAGGCGATGCGGTCAGGATAGAGAGGGCGATCCGGGATCTTGGCAGGGAAATGAAGATATGGAATACGGAAAGCAGAGATGCGAAGGCGGCTTTTTCCTATGCACGAAGCTGGTTTGCGGAAAAAGAAGAGGAGAGGCAACGGGAGATCAAAGAAACCGGCAGTCATTTCTCCAATGTTTTCAATGCCCTGGAAAAAGCTTTCGGCGAAGGACAGGAAATGGTCCTCTTTCTTTCCGAGGTGAATGCGGGCTACTACTGTCTTAAATATATCAATGAATGCGGAAATGATGAATACTATAAATACAATAAACTGCTTCTTCTGAAAGAGCGGAATGACAGTCTGCGCAGAGAGATCCTTTCAGTCAGGGACCAGTCCCGCACAGAGCAATGATCCCCAGTTAAAATTGCACAAAAATCAGTAATTTTTTTCTTTTATTTCTGTGAATGAAATGATACTATTAGAATAGTCGTTTATTATTCAGAACGGGAGGTTTATCTGTGATGAAAAAGACAGCATATATAATCGCTATGATCACCGCATCTGTCCTGATACTGACAGCGTGCGGCAGTAAGAAAACAGCAGAACCCGAAACTGCTGCGGAAGAAATAACCGCTGCCGAAACAACAGCTGAGGTTCCTCAGGAGACTGCTGCAGAAACGGAAGCGGCAGAAGAGACGGAAGCGGAAGAAGCCGCTGTTGTCGCCGAGGAAACCGAAGCTGCGGAAGAAGAAACCGCGGAAGAAGTGCCGGCTGAAGAAGAGCCTGCCGTGGATGAGGTCTTTTCCAACGGCCTGTTTTCCATCACGATCCCGGCATACTTCGACGGCAGATACGAGGTCGACTATTCAGCCGATGATAACGGCATTATGGTCTATGACAAGGCCGCAAAGGAGGCCGGCTGCGGAGGATTTGCCTTCGGTATAGCTGCGTTTGAAGATCCGGCCGACCGCGCGTATCTACCGGGCGGAACAAAAGTCGGAGAACTGTGCGCAGAAGACGGCACACTGTATGACATTGAGCTGATGCATCCCACCGATGTGCAGTGGGATTTCAATATCGGACCGGACGACTACATGGAGCTTTATGAGGCCGGTGAAGACATCGCACGCAGTATGACGGGCGATGCCGGCAGCACATTCGTTTACGGCGCAGGTACAAAAGGAGAGGATCTGTATCAGGAGATCCTCGCGAAGCACGTAGATGCGATCAGCGGGGAGTGGGATACCGCCGCTCTGGCCGAAGAGGATATGAGCCCCATGTATTATACTATGGCCTTGGACGGAAGGGGCGATGTCTTCGACAGGATCGGCTATGCATACTGTGACCTGAACGGAGACGGTGTGGACGAACTTATGATCGGTGAGATCGCTGATGGCGATTGGAAAGGTATCATTTATGATCTCTACGCCGTCATCAACAGGGAGCCCGTACATGTTCTCAGCGCAACCGGCAAAGACCGATTCTTCTCAGGTTCGGGGTCAACGCTCTGCAGCGAGTATTCCGAGGGCCCGTATGTACGGGGACTTCGTGTCTACACCATCGATGAAGGCAGCGGTGAGATTTCCCAGATCGTCGATTTCAAGACGGATACATATGAAAATGAGGAACAGCCCTGGTTCGTAAACTATGATCCCGGCAACGAAGATGCCTGGGAAAATGTAACAGAGGAAGACTGGAATAGTTATAAGGCGAATTTCACTGAATACCGCCGTTTCGATTACGAGCCTCTTTCCGGTGTGCGTGATGCCGCCGAGGAATTTGCTGCCTATGATGTATACAGGGATCTCCTGAGAAGCGCCGGTTACGGAGAGGAGTCTACATGTGTCATCACACAGAAATATCCGTGTGCGGATGCTGTCGGATCAGCCATCGCTTACGCATATCTGCTGAATGAGATCGGTGTAGACGCAGAGGCGGCGATCGGCGGAGAGCTTCAGGAAGAAGTTGCCTACGCGCTGGATGTATTTGGAGTTACGATCCCCACGTTTGCTGAGACCGCAGGAGAAGGCCAGTTTGTACTGATCGATCACAGCAGTTACGCTGACGCTGTCGATGGAATGGACGGTGCCCGAATACTCGGCCTTGTAGATCGCCACGGTATCGGAGATGTCGTTTCCTCCGGCCCCGTCAATATCAGGGTAGCTCCGGTAGGCGCAACGTCTACGCTCGTTTACAAGGCGTATGAAGAATGCGGCATCAAGATCCCGAGGAATATGGCCCGTGTGCTTCTGATGGGTATTGTCTCAGAGACGGGCAATATGTCAAAGTATTATACTGCGCTTGATAAGCAGGCCTATAAGGAGCTTAAGGCTATTGCAAGGATCAAGGATTTTGACGGATTCTGTGAGCTGATGGCAGCAGTCGGTGAGCCGGGAGAAGAGGTGCTTGCTGAGGAAGAAGAAGCAGAAGAGACTGAAGAAGCTCTTGATGCCGAGTCCGGAGAAGAGATCGCTTCCGATGAGACAGAACCGGAAGAAGCTCTGACTGATGAAGCCGGCGAACCAGAAGAAGCTGTCGTCGAAGAGGATGAGGGAGCAGAGGCTGAGGCACAGGACGAGGCAGCCCCTGAAGATGCTTCCGGAGAAGAAGAGATCTCTGAAGACGAGGAAGAGGCTTTGACGGAGGATGCTGAGATCACCGAGCCTGCAGATGCCGATACCGGAGAGGAGATCGCTGAGGAAGAGGTCTCTGAAGACAAAGAAGCCCCGGCTGCTGATGAGGATGCTGCCGCTGAAGAGGAAGAGGCTCCGGAAGATGAAAAGGACGCCGCAAAAACGGGCAGTGGCGCCTCAAAATCAAAGTCTGCAAAGGTCCATTCAAAGGCAGATGTTTCCTCGGTTGAAAATCTTCCGGGAATAACGTGACTGTAATACGTTCCGGATACAGATCTCCGGGATCGCACGTCAAATGATCATTTTTCTGTTATATGGGAAGAGGGAATGTGTCCCTCTTCCTTTTTTGTGAAAAACAACCAATTTATTATCATAAAAATCGTTGATTTGACATACAGATTTAATTTAGCACGATAAAGCGTTTGTGCTAAGATATAGTATAAAGGGATGAATATGCAATTCTTTAACGTATGTAACCTATTTTCATCTTCAGGAGGGTAATATGAGAAAGACACGTTATTTGCTATTGGCAGGAGCTTTGGCCATATCTCTGTTCGCTGCCAGCACCGTGACGGCATATGCCGATACGGCAGAAGCTGCAGTAGAAGCTGAAGAAGCGGTTGAAGAGGCTGCTGAGGAAGAAGCTGCCGAAGAAGAAGCAGAAGCCACAGAAGCAGAGGCAGCAGAAGAAGCAGCTGCAGACGAAGCAGAAGCAACAGAAGAAGCTGATGTTGAAGAAGCAGAGGCTGCAGAAGAAGCCGTTGCTGAAGAAGCAGAAACAGTAGAAGAAGCTGCTGAAGAAACAGAAGCAGCAGCCGAAGATGTCAAAGGACCGGCTCTTACCGGCCTGACGGTGAGAGACAGCTCACTGAAGCCGATCTTTGAAGGCTTTGATCCGGAGATCACTGAGTATGCCGTGAATGTCCAGAGTGATATTTATGGCGTGCTGATCGATCCCAAGGCACCCCTTGGCACAAAGGTGACTGTGACCGCTGATAAGGATGCTTTTGCGTATGACGGCACACAGAACTATGAAGCCGGGTCCAAGATCCCTTACAACTTTGATCTTGACGGATATGTGGTCCAGCTTGGGCAGGCTTATGAAGATTATGACAGTGAGTTCATACAGACCGTGACCATCGAGCTGTCTGCTGCAGGTGTTTCTACAGATTATACCATCGTGATCACCAGGGCAGATGATGCCGAGACCTATGCTCTCTTTGAAGAGAAGGAGTTTACCGGTTCTGACGGAACGGTCATTCCTTATGAACTCTATGTTCCGACCACTTATGATGAGTCCAAGGAATATCCTGTAGTCTTTGCGCTTCATGGCTCCGGACAGAGAGCACAGCCTCTCGACATGGTTTTGAAGAGATATCAGATGGCGACCATCTGGGCTAAGGATTCCGAGGCCGGACACAATGAGTGTATCGTACTGGCACCGCAGTGCGCGTCGGATGACCCGAACGTGAACTGGACAACACTGCAGGCTTCTGAAGCAGGAGAGGCAGATGACACGTTTGCGCCAATGCCGCAGCTTGATGCAGCTTATGAGCTCCTGCTCGAGGTACTGGACGAGTATTCCTGTGACAAGGACCGCGTATACATGACCGGCCTTTCCGCAGGAGGCTGGGCTACCTTTACGCTTGCCGAAATGTATCCGGATACTTTTGCCGCTATCGCTCCTGATGCAGCCGGAGCAGATCCCGCAGGCATTGATGCTCTGCAGGGCATGCCGATATGGATCTTCCAGGCAGCAGGAGATCCTTCTGTACCGCCGGAGAAATGGTACTATCCGACGATCATGGCACTGGACGCGCATGGCATTGAGTACAATCGGACTTTCTATAAGGAAGGCGATATATTCTTCCCGCACGCTCATTTCAGCTGGGTGGCAATGTATGCGGATGAAGAGTTCCGTGACTGGATGTTTGCGCAGACAAAATATCATCTCACCGAAGAGGATGCGGTCCTTACCGGCCTTGGTATAAGAGATGCAACACAGAAAGAGATCTTTGAAGGATTTGATGCGGAAAAGACAGAGTTTGCTGTCGATGTACAAAGCGATATCTACGGTGTCCTGATCAGCCCGGAGGCTGCAAAGGGCGCTAAGATCACTGTGACAGCTGACAAGGATGCTCTTGCTTATGACGAGACAGTCAACTATCAGGCCGGAGATCCGATTCCTTATGACAAGTCTCTTGGCGGCTATGTCGTTCAGCTTGGTCAGTCTTATGCGGATTATGATGATGTATTCGTTCAGACAGCAACGATCACTGTTGAAGCAGCCGGCGCATCCAACGAGTATAAAGTCGTGATCACAAGAGCAGACGATAATGATGTCTACGATCTCTTCGATATTGAGGAGTTTACGGATGACGAAGGCACCACGATCCCCTATGCGATCTATGTGCCCTCAAACTATGACGCTTCCAAGGAGTATCCGCTGGTATTCGCTCTCCATGGATCCGGACAGAGGACACAGCCGACCGATATGGTCCTGAAGAGATACCAGATGGCGACCATCTGGGCCAAGGACTCCGAGGAAGGCCACAACGAGTGTATCGTTCTTGCTCCGCATTGCGCGATCGAAGATCCCGATACCCAGAACTGGTGCAATAAGAATGAAGACGGCTACTATGAGGACAGCCCGGAACTGACTGCCGCATACGCGCTTCTCGGTTCTGTGATCGACGAATATTCCGTTGATACAAACCGTATTTATATGACCGGTCTTTCCGCAGGCGGACGCGCCACCTTCAGTCTTGCCATCCAGCATCCGGATGTATTTGCCGCGATCGCTCCTGATGCAGCAGGTGCAAACCTTAGTGACATTACCGCTCTGAAGGGAGTTCCGATCTGGCTGTTCCAGGCTGCGGATGACCCGACTGTAGACGCTAAAGCGAACTACTACGAGCAGATCAAGATCTTTGATGCGGAAGGTATCGATTATAAGTCCACCGTTTATAAAGAAGGCGCTGTCTTCTTCCCGAGTGCGCATTTCAGCTGGGTGCCGATGTATGCTGACGAAGAGTTCCGTGACTGGCTGTTCGAACAGAATCTGGCAGAAAACAACCTGGCCGGACCCGAGGACGCGATCCTGACGGATCTCGGACTGAGAGACGCTACCCTGAAGGAGATCTTCGACGGCTTCGATCCCATGCTGGATGAGTTTGAGGCAACGGTACAGAGTGACATCTACGGTGTGCTTCTCTGCGCGGCAGCTCCGAGGGGTGCCGCCATCAGTGTAACTGCTGATACGGATGCCTTTGCTTATGACGGAACACTGAATTATGAAGCCGGTACCGAGATCCCCTATGACGATAAGCTGGGCGGATATGTTGTACAGTTAGGACAGGAATATGATGACTATGACAGCGAGTTCATTCAGACTGTTACGGTCACGGTTTCCGCGGGCGGCGCATCCAAGGATTATAAGGTCGTGATCACCAGGGAAGATGACTCCGATGTCTATGAGCTGTTCCAGGCGAAGGAATTCACGGATTCCGCGGGAACTGTGATCCCGTATGAACTGTATGTTCCGACAGATTATGATGAGACGAAGAAATATCCGGTAGTCTTTGCGCTGCATGGTTCCGGCCAGCGTACACAGCCTCTTGATATGGTCCTGAAGAGATATCAGATGGCAACTATCTGGGCAAAGGATTCTGAAGAAGGCCACAACGAGTGTATCGTACTGGCACCGCAGTGTACGGTCGAAGATGCCAATGTCGAAAACTGGACGACACTGATGGCATTCCGCGCGGGTGAAGCTGAAAACTCATACGCGCCGATGCCGCAGCTGGATGCAGCGTATGAGCTGCTTCTGGAAGTACTGGACGAGTATTCCTGTGACAAGGACCGTGTATACATGACCGGCCTTTCCGCAGGCGGATATGCAACGTTCACCCTGGCTGCAATGTATCCCGATACCTTTGCGGCGATCGCACCGGATGCTTCCGGCGCTGATCCCGAGACCGTGGGAGCAATGAAAGGTATTCCGATGTGGATCTTCCAGGCAGCTGATGATCCGACAGTTGCCGTTGAGACCAACTATTATCCGACCATTCAGGCACTTGATGCCGCAGGAGTCGAGTACAAGAGAACTGTTTACAGCGACGGCGAAGTCTTCTTCCCGAGCGCGCACTTCAGTTGGGTCCCGATGTATGCGGATGAAGAATTCCGCGACTGGATGTTTGAACAGTCGAAATAAGGATTGATCAGGTATTTCCCTTTGCCAGAGTCGGCATAAGCGAGGGGGCGTCCGGCAATTATGCCGGGCGCTCTTTCGATGCCTGACGAGGGAGGGGCAGCGATCTTTGTGACAGACTGAGGAAGTCCCGGGAGGACTGTAAGTTATGGATAAAGGCACAAGGCTTATAGACATTCATTGCCCGCAATGCGGTGCACCGGCAGAATTCGATATAAAATTCCAGAAATACACCTGTGCCTATTGCGGCAGCCAGGTTGGGATCAGCGAGGCGCAGAAGCAAAAGCAGGGCTTCCGCAAGATCCAGAAAGAAAAAATGAATAATAACGTCAGGAAATACCGCCTTTACCAGGGTTCCTGCACAGGATGCGGTGCTGTTGTAGTGTTTGAAGAAGATGAAGCACTTTCAAACTGTGCATTCTGCGGACGAAGCCTGATCAGGAGCGAGTATCTTGATGCGGAGCGAATGCCGGAAAGCATCATTCCTTTTGCACTGACACAGGAGGAAGCGAAAGCGCTTCTTAAAAAATGGTGTGATGAAAACCGCGCAAAGCCTGAAGCCAAGCACCTTTTTGCGCTTCTTTCCGAACTGAAAGGATTTTACCTTCCTTATGAGCTGGTGCGCGGACCCGTACATATGAAAGTCTCACGTATGGACGGCGGTGGCACATTCCCGTGTGAAGGATTCATCAATGATGAATATGTAAACAGTTCCAAACAGCTTGACAATCTGCTGCTTGACGCCATGGAACCATTTGATTCCGATGCGCTTTCTGCTTTTGACTTTGCTTTTGTGGCCGGGCATCACGTGAAGATCGCCGATATTACCGACAATATACTAAAACAACGTGTATCTCAGGAGACCGCGGAGTCCTACACTCCGGCAGTCAGAAAGACACTCGAAACAAAAGCGGTTGACGTTGTGGCAGATGTCTCTTCCGCGATCAGCCTGCCGGTGTTGCTTCCTGTCTATTACATATGCCAGGATAATGTGATGGCAGCTGTCAACGGGCAGACAGGCAAGGTCAGTGTACGCGCGGAAAAAGAGTCTCATTATTACTTCCTTCCCTGGTGGCTGAAAGCGATCCTCGCTACTGTGGTCTTCAGTATTGTGGCTTTTTGTGCAATGCGTACGTTGGGAATGGAGCAGGGCGGAAGCCTGATGATCACGGGAGTGCTGGCTTTGATACTCCTGATCGTTACGCTCTGCCTCTACAGTGATACAACAAAGAACGCGTTCCGGGTGGAATCCGGAAGAAAGATCTATACTTCCGGTACGAAGACAGTCCGTCGCGAGGCGGGCAGACTGGTTCCGGATGAGAAGGAGACGGAACGCAGGACTGAAAAGCCGGTGTTCTTCTGGAATATCAAAGGAAAGGAAGAAGAAGTGGTGCTGAGATTCACGACGCCCGGCAGGATCCTGAAAATGGTCCTGCTGTGTCTGGGAGTACTCTTTCTTCCTGTGATCCTTGCTCTTTTGATCAACGGCTTCGACTTTCAAAGGCTGGAACTCGGGGGATCGGCTGTGTGGTTTTGTATTTTTGTTCCGATCGTTCCTATATATCTGCTGAAGTTCGGTATCGTCGAATTCTATGAAAAGCCCTGGATCTATCTGGTAAAGGACAATGGCAGGCTGAAGAGATATAAGGAACCGGTGAGGCTCGGTATCGAAAAAGAAGACGTTCTTATGGTGCTGAAGGCGCTCTTTATTCCGCCCGTCTCTCTGGCGGTGTGGTTCGGCATTGCCTCTTTCTTTACCATGGTATACCTGACCGCATTCGGCTTTGACTGAAAAACTTGATCCGGATCCGAAGGGGTGTCAAGATAAAGTACTTGACACCCCTCTTGTTTTATGTAATAATGTCTCTCGTTGCAGCTGTAAAGAGAGGGCGCAGTATGTCCGGAGGACTGGGTCAACGATGGAAAAACTGGTTCGGCAGGGAATGTTATACGATCTGTATGGTGAGCTGCTGACAGATCACCAGCGCAAAGTCTACGGAGAACTGGTCAATGATGATCTTTCTCTGTCAGAGATCGCTGAGCTGAACGGCATTACCAGACAGGGAGCACATGACCTGATCAAACGCTGCGATAAGATATTGGAAGGCTACGAAGCAAAGCTTCATCTTCTGGAGCAGAAGCTGGCAGAAGGATAACATCAGATGGCATTTGAAAGCTTATCCGAAAAATTTCAGAAGATATTCAAGGATCTGACCGGAAAGGGGCGCCTGAAGGAAGAAGATGTCCATGAAGCAATGAAAGAAGTCAAACTTGCATTGCTTGAGGCGGATGTCAACTTCAAAGTTGTCAAGAAATTCGTTCGTGAGACAGAGCAGAGAGCGATCGGCGAGGATATCCTGAACAGTCTTACTCCTGCCCAGATGGTCATCAAGATCGTTAACGAAGAGCTGGTCCGCATGATGGGCGGTGAGCCCATACGGATGGAACTGAAGCCCGCCGGACAGGTCACGGTCATCATGATGGCCGGTCTGCAGGGTGCAGGTAAGACGACCACCGCTGCCAAAATGGGCGGCAGATTCAAATCCGCCGGAAAGAAAGTACTTCTTGCCGCAGGCGACGTATACCGGCCGGCTGCTATCCGTCAGCTGGAGGTAAATGCTTCAAGACTGGGACTTGATGTATGTTCGCTGGGCACGGACGCCACACCCGTGGAGATCGCGAAAGCGGCATATGACCGCGCCCGAAAGGAATCCTACGGAGTACTGATCATTGATACCGCAGGCCGTCTTCACATTGACGAAGATATGATGCGGGAGCTTTCGGATATCAAAGAAGCCATACCGGTTGATTATACTGTACTTACAGTAGATGCCATGACCGGTCAGGATGCGGTCACGGTCGCGACAGAGTTCTCGGAGAAAGTCGGGATCGACGGTCTGGTCATAACAAAGCTGGATGGCGATACCCGCGGCGGTGCGGCGCTTTCTATCCGTGCCGTCACAGGCAAACCGGTATACTTTGCCGGTATGGGCGAAAAGCTTGAAGACCTGCAGGAGTTTTATCCGGATCGCATGGCATCGCGTATTCTCGGAATGGGAGACGTGCTCAGCCTGATCGAAAAGGCAGAAGCGACCGCAGACCTTGAGGAGCAGAAAAAGGTCGCGGAACATTTCCGCAAAGCACAGTTTACCTACGATGATTTCCTTACGCAGATGAACCAGATGCGCCGCATGGGAGGACTCGGGTCCATCATGTCCATGCTTCCGGGAATGAAAGGAATAGATCCTGATGCTATCGATCAGAAGCAGTTCGACCGTATCGAAGCGATCATTCTGAGCATGACTCCCCAGGAACGGAATAATCCCAAACTGATGAATCCGTCGAGAAAGCGGCGTATCGCGCGTGGTTCCGGCACTGACATCGCTGAAGTCAACCGTATCGTGAAGCAGTTCGAACAGATGCAGAAGCTGATGAAGCAGATGAAAGGTATGCAGAAACACGGAGGACTGGGCCGTGTGTTCGGCGGACGGACCGGCATGTTCCGCGGAAGCGGATTGTTCTGAAGATCCCCGATAAGCACCTAATAATATGTTATCCGCCATTCACGGCGACTGCGCCGGATGGATGATCGATAAAGATATCAAGTATAAGCAGAAAAGGAGAATACAAAAATGGCAGTAAAAATCAGACTGAGAAGAATCGGCGCTAAGAAAAAGCCTTTCTACAGAGTGATCGTTGCAGACAACAGATCCCCGCGTAATGGCAGATTCATTGAGGAGATCGGCTACTATGATCCGAACGAAGAGCCCAGCATCATCAAGATCGATGCGGAAGCCGCCAAAAAGTGGCTCAATAACGGTGCTATTCCCTCAGCTACTTGCGTAAAGCTTCTTGAGATCGCCGGCATCACGAAGTGATCCTTGGATCAGTGAGTGAGGTGGCTAATGAAGGAGATTTTGGTATTTATCGCAAAGTCACTGGTTGATAATCCGGACGCAGTTACGGTAACGGAAGAGCAGAAAGATGACACACTTGTTCTGAAGCTGCAGGTGGCGCAGTCCGACATGGGCAAGGTCATCGGCAAGTCCGGCCGCATCGCGAAAGCGATCCGTCAGGTCATCAACGCCGCTGCCGCCCGGGATAAGATCAAGGTTATCGTGGATATCGGCTGAGTATCCCGGATGGCTCAAACATATGTGTAAAGGTATACAATGAACGCAGAATTAAGAGTCGGCGTCATCGTAAAAACACACGGGATCAAAGGAGAGGTAAAGGTCTATCCGACCACAGACTCTCCTTTGCGTTTTGAAGAACTGACGCATGTAACACTGAGATCCGGCAAAACGGTCAGGGAACTGGATATCGAACAGGTTCGTTTTTTTAAAAACCTGGTGATCCTGAAATTCAAGGGCATCGACAATATCAATGCTGTCGAGCAGTATAAAGGTGCCGACCTTTACATCCCGCGGGAAGAAGGGCAGGAGCTGGAAGAAGGCGAGTACTATATCGCCGATATTATCGATATGCGCGTCGTGACCGATACCGGTGAGGAACTCGGCACTGTACGCGATGTCCTGGAGACCGGTGCCAATGATGTATATATAATAAAGCGCAAAGACGCGAAAGATCTGCTGATCCCCGCAACGGAAGAATGCATTCTTGATGTGGACATAGAAAACAACATCATGACGGTACATCTGCTGGATGGCCTTCTGGATCTCTGAATCTATGAATTTTTATGTTATGACCCTGTTTCCGGAAATGATCCTCCAGGGCGTCAACACCAGTATTACGGGACGCGGCATAAAAAGCGGAGCGATCTCCGTGGAGGCGGTACATATCCGGGACTATACAACCGATAAGCATGGAAAGACAGAGGATGCGCCTTATGGAGGCGGCGTCGGTCTTGTGATGCAGGCCCAGCCGATCTGGGACTGCTATCAGGCAGTGCTCGGAATGATCAGAGAGCGTGATCCCGAAAACAAGACCACAAAGCAACCCAGGGTATTGTATATGTCCCCGCAGGGGCGGGTCTTTGATCAGAAACTGGCTGAAGAGCTTTCCGCGGAAGAAGATCTGATCATGCTCTGCGGACATTACGAAGGAGTGGACGAGCGCGTGCTCGAACTCATGGGAGCGGAAGAGATCTCCATAGGGGATTATGTTCTGACCGGCGGAGAATTGCCGGCTATGGTGCTGATCGACAGTATCAGCAGGCTGGTTCCGGGTGTTCTCGGAAAGATAGAATCCGCGGAGATCGAATCGTTCCATGACAACCTGCTCGAGTATCCGCAGTATTCCCGTCCCGAGGTCTTCATGGACAGGAAAGTGCCGGAGATCCTTTTGTCCGGGCATCATGCCAATGTGGATAAATGGAGGCGGGAGCAGTCTATTATACGGACCCTGCAGAAACGCCCTGATCTTTTGGAAAAGGCGGAACTCTCGGAAAAAGAAAAGAAATACCTTGACTCTCTCAGGAAAGGTATGCTATAGTAATACGGCTTGTGAAAAACAATTAAAAACGATGGTCCGCTGACGATGGATCTTCTGAGATCCCCGGCATCTTTTTCCCGGATTCGTGTATGAACATCGGATAATTTTAAGGAGGAAAAACATGCACGAGATCATTGAGAAGATCGAACAGGAACAGAAGGAGCAGATGAACAAAGAGATCGCTTCCTTCAACGTGGGTGACACCGTCAGGGTCCACAACCTCATCCGTGAGGGCAACAGAGAGCGTATCCAGATCTATGAAGGCACCGTTATGCAGAGACAGGGTCACGGTATCCGTGAGACTTTCACTGTCAGGAAGCTTTCCAACGGTGTAGGCGTTGAGAAGACCTGGCCGCTTTACAGCCCCTTCGTCGCAAAGATCGAGGTGGTGAGACGCGGTAAGGTAAGACGCGCGAAGCTGAATTACCTCAGAGACAGAGTCGGTAAGGCAGCCAAGGTCAAGGAATTGATGAGATAAGCTGTCAGGACTGTTTGTATCGTGGTTATGATTCATGCAGGACCGGTCATAAGACCGGTCCTTTTTCTTTGTCTATTATTACTTCCATTGTTTTCCCCGGGAACGCTTTGCCGTTGATTTCTCACAATCTTTATAAAATATATATAAACTATATTAAAAATATGGAATGCGCTATTAAATTTTATTAATAGCAAACTGAAGAGAGATGTGATAAAATATCCACAGATGTGAGAGAAGTTGCTTTGTAATTGTGCAGTTTTACCACACTATCTATTTTATTTCAAGGGGGTATTTTTTATGAACACAGGAAAGAAGGCGAATGGCCTTGCGCTGCTGCCGTTCTTAGTATTTATCGTTCTGTTCATGGGCTTCGGTATTTTCTACCTGGTGACAGGTGTGGATATGCCGTTCTATCAGTTCCCGACAGTAACCGCGATGTTTGTCGCTGTTATCGTTGCATTTTTACTGAGCAAGGGTTCCATTGATGAGAAGTTTGCTACCTTTGCAAAGGGTTCCGGCAACCTGGATGTCCTTACCATGCTGATCATTTACATCCTTGCCGGTGCTTTCGCTGGTGTTGCAGCTGCCATGGGCGGCCGTGACGCGACTGTCAACCTTGGCCTTTCCCTGGTTCCGGTACAGTTCCTGTGTGCAGGCCTGTTCATCATTTCCGCATTCATGGGTACCGCGACCGGTACTTCCATGGGAACGATCTCTGCAGTCATCCCGATCGCGGCCGGTGTTGCCGCAAAGGGTAACCTGAGCCTTCCGATCACAGTTGCAGCAGTTGTCGGCGGTGCAATGTTCGGTGATAACCTTTCCATGATCTCCGATACCACTATTGCGGCTACCAGATCCCAGAAGTGTGAGATGAGAGATAAGTTCAGAGTTAATCTGCTGATCGCGCTTCCTGCAGCTATCCTGACGATTATCGTACTGCTGGTAGTCGGTCGTCCGGAGCAGCTTGCTGACCTCGGTGATCTGAGCTTCAACTTCCTGAAGGTCATTCCGTATCTGTGCGTTCTGATCCTGGCACTTGTCGGCATGAACGTATTCCTTGTACTGACTCTCGGCATTTTCATTGCAGGCATCATCGGCATGATCACCGGCGACCTGACCATCGCTGCATGGGCACAGGCTATCTATGATGGCTTCTGCGGCATGAACGAAGTATTCTTCCTGACCCTTCTCTGCGGCGGTATGTCTGAGCTGATCGCCAAGGAGGGCGGTATCCAGTGGCTGATCGAGAAGTTCCAGAGCATCATGAAGGACAACAAGTCCGCACAGATCGGCATTGCCGGACTGGTTGCTGCATGTGACGTCGCTACCGCAAACAACACGGTTGCTATCATCGTTGCCGGCGGTATTGCTAATGATATCTCCAAGGAGTACAAGGTCGACCCGCGTCGTACCGCTTCTCTGCTGGATGTCTTCGCCTGCGTACTGCAGGGCATCATCCCTTACGGAGCTCAGCTCCTGGTCGCTGCATCCCTTACCAATGCTACCGTTGAGGGTGCAAACATGAGCGCGGCCAACATCATGCCCTCTCTTTGGTACTGCTGGTTCCTGGCTGTATTCGGAATCCTGAGCATCTGGATCCCGTTTGCTGACGGCGTATGCCGCAAGGATCCCTGGAACTGGGAGTATGACTGCGCTGAGTCCAAGGTCGCTGAGAGAAAGGCACAGCTTGCAGCTTCTGCTGAGTCCCATATGAACTAAAGCCTGAGACGCTTTACGAAGATCAAAAAACACCCCGGCGGTCTTTATGACTGCCGGGGTGCTTTTGTACTGCCATAACTTTGCGCAGCGGATGCGGTTTGCCTCTGTTAAATATTTGAATCAAGTGCCTCCTTAGTGATCCGCTCTGTATACTCTACCGCATCCAGAACAGAGGCATTAAGGAGCGAAATGAATTCCTGCGCAACGGGATCCACTCTTGAACCGCGAATATGAAGCCAGCCAAGATGGATCTCCGGGAGACCCGCGATCGGAAGGCTGATCACACCATCCGTTGAAATACCTTTCACGAGCAGTCCTGTCCCTGTCGTGATCGCGTCTGTATTTGCGACGATATCGGTAGCGGCAGATCTGGTATTGATCACGATGCGACGTGCCGGTTTTTGCGCGTTGAAAAACTGGCATTCTTCCGAAAAGTCTATTGCGACACCTTCTGACTGTTCAAACGAGATATAAGGATAGCGTGCCAGATCGGATTCAGTGATCTGTTCCAGTTTTGAAAGAGGATGTCCCACACGCATATAGACCTTTGCCGGAACTGTCTGTAATTCTGTAAACTCAAGATCACGGGAAGAGAGCAGACGCAGGATGATCTTGCTCGTAAGATCAGACAAAAATATGATCCCGACATCCGAGCGACGGTCATAAACATCATCTATAACGCCGTCCATGCCGGTCTCACGCAGTTCCATACGATACATGCTGTTTTCGTGATTACGGATCAACTTCAGGAACGCATCCTCTACAAAAGGATAACGCTGGGAAGAGATACTGACAAATGTGGATGCCGTTTCGCCATGCGTGCCGCTGTAGAGCTTTTCCAACTGTTTTTTGCTGTCCAGCAGGGATACGGCGTGACTGAGGAATTCTCTTCCTTCAGGAGTAAAAGTGACCCCGCGGTTTGTACGGATAAAAAAGGTGATTCCGAGCTCTTCCTCCAGTTCCTTGATGGCGATCGATATCCCTGATTGAGATAAAAACAGTTTCTGTGCGGCTTTATTGATCGATCCGCATTTTGAGATCTCTACCAGGTAGTTCAGCTGCTGAAATGTCATTACAATGTCCTCCGAAACGCTTAAAAAACAATGATTTACAATGAAAAGAACAATGAAAATCAACATTTACATTTGTATTCAGTATAGTACACAAAATCAAAGCAGTCAACATTGTTATAAATAAAATATTTAACTGATTCAAGATAAGAAAAACTACTTCTATTTTCATGTATGTGGTATAGTATTAGGTGAAAAGAGACAACAGTTTTAAAAAAGGATGCGGTTTTTTATTCAGGATTACATGTTTTTTTAATTGTTTCGGCTTCTCTCACTCACTCAGGACTTACCTGGCCGTAACAACTGTTGTTATCAAAAAAGTAATTTGCACATCAATATTTTATAATTGAAAGGACGGTTCTATCATGGATTGTAAGAATTTAGGTTTCGCATCTCGTCAGATTCATGCCGGCAAAGAATCCAACACCGCAGGCGCTCTGGTCACACCGATCTATCAGACTTCCACATTCGAATTCGATTCCGTTGAGCAGGGCGGCAGACGTTTTGCAGGACAGGAAGATGGCTACATCTACTCCCGTCTTGGCAACCCCTCTCTGAACCAGGTCGAGCTGAAGCTCGCCAGCCTTGAAGGCGGTGAGGCATGCGCAGCTACCGCTTCCGGTATGGGTGCCATCTCTGCAGCTCTTTGGAGCTCTCTTAAAGCAGGTGACGAGGTCGTTGCTTCCGATACACTTTATGGCTGCACCTACGCGCTTCTGAATCATGGCATGCCGACTTTCGGCGTCAGCACCAAGTTTGTTGACTTTGCAAATCTGGATGCAGTTAAGGCTGCCCTCAGCGAGAAGACCACTGTTGTTTATCTTGAGACTCCCTGCAATCCGACTCTGAAAGTTGTTGATATCGCAGAGATCGCAAAGATCGCTCACGGCTACAATCCCGAGATCCGCGTTATCGTTGATAACACCTTCTGCTCACCGTACATCTCCACTCCGCTGGCACTTGGCGCCGATGTCGTAGTTCATTCCGCAACCAAGTATCTCAACGGACATGGCGATGTAATTGCGGGCTTCGTTATCTCCAGCGCAGAGTTCATCACCAAGGTCAAGATGTTCGGTATCAAGGACATGACCGGCTGTGTCATGAGCCCGTTCAACGCATTCCTGATCGCCAGAGGCATGAAGACCCTTGACATCCGTATGGAGCGTCACAGTGCCAATGCCATGAAGCTTGCGAAGTTTATGGAAGCTCATCCGGCAGTTGAGAAGGTTTACTATCCGGGTCTTGAGAGCTTTGAGGGCCACGAGATCGCAAAGAAGCAGATGAGACTTTACGGCGGCATGATGTCCGTAGAGCTTAAGGCTTCCAGAGAGAAGGTAGGAAAGGCTCTGAACGAGATGGAGCTGACCACCCTGGCAGTATCCCTGGGTGATGCCGAGACTCTGATCGAGCATCCGGCTTCCATGACCCACAGCACCTACACTCCTGAAGAGCTGAAGGCATCCGGTATCTCCGAAGGTCTCGTCAGAATCTCCGTTGGCCTTGAGGACGCAGATGACATCATCGCTGACTTCAAGACCATGCTGGACAAACTTGTATAATTCGGCCGTCCTAAGAGGCGCGGGGGTGAGCTTGCTCATTCCCGCGCATTATTATGTGACATTTAAGCTTTATGATCAGAAAATGCCGGGCGATCCCGCAGGAGAGTCCGGGATTTTTGCAAATAGAATTCAAAACCGTGTGATCCGGAATTGCAAAAAGGGGTTTTAAAGGTTCTGGTAACGGTCCTAATGTACTTCGTTGTTTTAAAAAAACAAAAAAGTACAATATGTATGTGGTTTTGTACAAATGTCACAATAATTAGCTTTTGCTAACACTCCATACAGGTGTTATTATCAAAAAATGTACATGTTGTGAGGTTGTAATTAAGCAGTCGAAAGTGTACACTATATTCAGATTATTTTTTATAATAATTTCTTTGAAAGGAGAGCAAACATGAAAGATATTGTTGAAATCCGTTGGCATGGACGCGGCGGCCAGGGTGCAAAAACAGCCTCCCTGCTTCTCGCTGATGCTGCATTCAACACAGGTAAGTACGTACAGGGCTTCCCTGAGTACGGCCCGGAGCGTATGGGCGCGCCGATCACCGCATACAACCGTATCAGCTCTGAGCGCTGCACCGTTCATTCCAACATTTATTATCCGGATTATGTAGTAGTCGTTGACGAGTCTCTGATCCAGGCTGTTGATGTTACTGCCGGCCTGAAGGAGAATGGCGCGATCGTCATTAACTCCGGTGCTGATCCCGAAGAGCTCAGACCGATGCTGAAGGGCTATAAGGGCAGAGTCTGCACCATCGATGCCAACAGGATCTCCGAGGAGGAGCTTGGCAAGGTATTCCCGAACACTCCGATGCTGGCTGCGATCGTTAAGGTCAGCGGCGTTGTTGATGCTGAAGAGTTTGTTAAGGATATGGAAGCTTCCTTTAAGCATAAGTTTGCTTCCAAGCCGCAGGTTATCGACGGCAACATGAGAGCACTGAAGCGTTCTATGGAGGAGGTAAAGGGATGATGAGCAAATACGAGAAGAATACCGCTCCTGATGTTAAGTGGCAGGATATCACTCTGGCATGTGATGTTTTCGAAGGCGGCACAGCTGCAGCGATCGAGACCGGCGACTGGAGAACTATCAAGCCTGTCATTGACTGGGATAAGTGCAAGCAGTGCCTGCTTTGCGTACCGGTATGTCCGGATATGTCCATTCCTGTAACTGCAGATGGTAAGCGTGCTGATTTCGATTACTTCTTCTGCAAGGGCTGCGGCATCTGCGCAAACGCATGTCCTTTCAATGCCATCAGCATGGTGAAATAAGGAGGGAATGAGATATGGCAATCAGAGAAAGACTTTCCGGTAATGAAGCAATTGCTTTTGCAATGAAGCAGATCAACCCTGATGTTATGGGTGCATTCCCGATCACGCCTTCTACCGAGATCCCGCAGTATTTCGCTGCTTATGTAGACAACGGCCTTGTCGACACCGAGTTCATTGCTGTCGAGTCCGAGCATTCCGCAATGTCTACCTGTATCGGTGCACAGGCAGCCGGTGCGCGTGCAGTTTCCGCTACCTCTTCATGCGGTCTCTGCTACATGACCGAGATGCTTTACATCGCAGCTTCCGACCGTCTCCCGATCACGCTGGCAGTTTCCTGCCGTGCTCTGAGCGGCCCGATCAACATCAACAACGACCACTCCGATGCTATGGGCGTCAGAGATGCAGGCTGGATCATGCTGTTCGCAGAGACCAACCAGGAAGCATATGATAACTTCCTTCAGGCTATGCGTATCGGCGAAGCAGTCGATCTTCCGGTCATGATCTGCCAGGACGGTTTCATTACCTCTCATGCGATCGAGAACATCGAGCTGGTTGAGGATGACAAGGTCAAGGAATTCGTCGGCGAGTGGCATCCGGAGCATTACCTTCTGAAGAAGGGTGAATCCATGTCGGTTGGTGCATACGCTACTCCGGTCTATTACATGGAGACCAAGCGCAGCCAGGCACAGGCTATGATCGACGCGAAGGACGTCATCAAGAAGGTCGGCGCTGAGTTCGGCAAGATGACCGGACGTTCCTATGGCCTGATCGAGAAGTATATGATGGACGATGCCGAGCTCGCAGTTATCATGATCGGTTCTTCTGCCGGCACTGCCAAGGAAGCCATCAATGAAATGAGAGCCCAGGGCAAGAAGGTCGGCCTGATCAAGGTCCGTTCTTTCCATCCCTTCCCGACAGAGGAGATCGTAGACGCACTGAAGAATGTCAAGGCATTCGCCACCATGGATAAGGACGACAGCTTCAACGGTCACTGCGGCCCGATGCATGCGGAAGTATCCGCTGCCCTGATGGCTGCCCGCGAGTTTGGCCCGCTTGGCATCAACTTCATCTATGGTCTTGGCGGACGTGACGTCAAGGTCGAGAGCATTGAGAAGGTATTCGCAGAGCTTGAGAAGATCGCAGCGACCGGCGAGCTTGGCGAGACCTATCGTTATCTTGAAGTGCGTGAATAAGGAGGATCAGTCATGGCATATAATCTTAAAGAGAACGTAATGCAGGGTGACCGTCTGAGCGGCGGCCACAGATTCTGTGCAGGCTGCGGATCACCGATCGCGATCAGAACAGTCCTTCGCGCGCTGAATCCCGAGGATCAGGCAGTCATCTGCTCTGCGACCGGTTGTGCAGAGGTTTCCACTTTCATTTATCCGTATACCGCATGGAAAGACAGCTTCATCCATAATGCATTTGAAAATGCCGGCGCTACCATGTCCGGTGTTGAGACTGCGTATCGTGCACTGAAGAAGCGCGGCAAGATCGATGAGACTTACAAGTTCATCGCATTCGGCGGCGACGGCGGCACCTATGATATCGGTTTCCAGTCCCTGTCCGGCGCTATGGAGCGTGGACATGACATGGTTTATGTCTGCTACGATAACGAAGCTTACATGAACACCGGTATTCAGAGATCTTCCTCCACCCCGATGTTTGCTGATACCACGACCACCCCGCAGGGCAAGGTCATTCCGGGCAAGCAGCAGAACAAGAAGGACCTTACCAAGATCATGGTGGCACATGGCATTCCGTATGTCGCACAGTCTACTTTCATCGGCAACTTCAAGGATCTGAGCGAGAAGGCACACAAGGCGATCTATACTCCCGGCGCTGCTTTCCTGAACGTTATGGCTCCCTGCCCGCGTGGCTGGAGATATCCGTCCGAGAAGATGATGGAAGTCACCAAGGCTGCTGTCGAGACCTGCGTATGGCCGCTGTATGAAGTCATCGAAGGCAAGTATACCATCAGCTATCGTCCGAAGGACAAGAAGCCGGTTGAAGAGTACCTTAAGATGCAGGGCCGTTTTGCTCATATGTTCAAGCCGGGCAACGAGTGGATGATCGAGACCGTGCAGAAGCATATCGATGCAAAGTGGGAAGATCTTCAGAATCTTGCAGAGATCAAGTAATAAACCTATTCTTTCAAAGAAATCTTCGGAGCTCCGTTCAAAACGGAGCTCCATTTGTTTTTGCGCAGTAATGCCTTGCGGTTTCCTTTTTTTCTGAGTATAATAGACCGGCGAGCAGCGTGAACGGTCGCCGGCAGTACTTGTACTGCGGGAGGAAAGTCCGGGCTTCACAGGGCAGGATGCCTGATAACGTCAGGTGGGCGTGAGCCTAAGGAAAGTGCAGCAGAAAGTATACCGCCGCATTATGCGGTAAGGGTGAAATGGCAGTGTAAGAGACTACCGGTCCGCTGGTAACAGAGGACGCATTGTAAACCCCATCCGAAGCAAGTCCGTGCAGGGATGATATGGCGGCCCGTCATGTCCCGGGTAGGACGCTTGAGGTCTGCGGTGACGCTGATCCTAGATAGATGACCGTTCCAGACATAACCCGGCTTACAGCGCTGCTCGCACTGACCGGAAATGTTCTGTGTTTCTTTTTATACAAAACCGCTATTTTTTATAGAATGAATATGTTATAATTGGTTTGTTGCGCGGACAGCGGAACATGAAATATACGAAGGGAGTTATATCATGAAAGCGTATAACACGAAAGATATCAGAAACGTGGTATTTCTTGGTCATGGAGGGGCCGGTAAGACGACTGTCGTCGAAGCATTGGCATATGTCCAGGGAATCATCACCCGCGCAGGCAAGGTGACGGATGGCAATACCATCAGTGACTTTGATAAAGAGGAGCAGAAGCGTAAGTTTTCGCTGTCCACTTCTGTTGTTCCCGTTGAATTCAAGGGTGAGAAGGGTGATATCAAGATCAACCTTCTGGATACACCGGGTTACTTTGACTTCATTGGTGAAGTTGAAGAGGCTGTCAGTGTTGCTGATGCTGCGGTGATCGTCGTCAACTGCAAGTCCGGTATTGAGCCCGGTACCCGGAGAGCCTGGGAGATGTGTGAAAAGTACAATCTTCCGCGCATTATCTTCGTGACCAACATGGATGATAACGACGCCTCTTTCCGCGAGCTGAGCATCAAGCTTAATGCGGAGTTCGGCAGCCGTATCAGCCCTCTGCAGATCCCGATCCGTGAGAATGGCAAGTTCATCGGATATGTCAATGTGATCAAGCAGAAAGGCCGCAAGTTCACCTCTGCTTCCAACAAAGAAGAGATCACGGTGCCGGAGTATGTCCAGAAGCAGCTGGAGACGGCGCGTGCTTCCCTGATGGAAGCAGTAGCCGAGACCAATGAAGAGCTGATGGAGAGATACTTCGAAGGTGAAGAGTTCACGGCTGACGAGATCTATGATGCCCTGAAGGCCAACGTACATGAGTGTAATCTTGTTCCGGTCTGTATGGGTTCCGGCCTCAACTGCCAGGGCATGAATTACCTTATGCAGTGTATCGACAAGTATTTCCCGTCACCCGATCAGAGAGAACAGGTCGGCAAGGACATGGCTACCGGCGAGCGCTTCACTGCCAAAGCAAATTCCAACGCTAATCTTACTGCACTCATCTGGAAGACTCTCGTGGATCCGTTTATCGGAAAGTACAGCTTCTTTAAGGTCGTGACCGGCGAGATGACACCCAATGCCTCCCTGTACAATGTCAACAAGGAGCAGGACGAAAAGGTCGGTAAGATCTTTGTCATGCGCGGTAAGGAAGCAACTGAAGTCGACAAGCTTGCTGCCGGCGATATCGGCGCGCTTTCCAAGCTGGATGTGACCCAGACCGGCGATACCCTTGTTGCGGAGCGCAATGCTCCGGTCGAATATAACATGGCTGACATCGATGTGCCTTATACCTATATGGCTTACAGACCGGTCACTAAGGGCGACGATGACAAGGTCGCTGCAGGTATGTCCAAGCTTCTTGAAGAAGATAAGACGCTCCGCGTAGTGAATGACTCCGAAAACAGACAGTCCCTGATCTACGGCATTGGCGAGCAGCAGCTGGATATCGTCAAATCCAAGCTGGAAGACAGATATAAGGTCAAGATCGAACTTGACAAGCCGAAGTTCGCGTACAGAGAGACTCTGAAGAAGAAGGTCGAGGTTCGCGGCAGACACAAGAAGCAGTCCGGCGGACATGGACAGTACGGCGATGTTTTAATGGAGTTCGAGCCCTCCGGAGATCTGACTGTTCCGTATGTTTTTGAAGAGCGTATTTTCGGTGGTTCTGTTCCGAAGAACTACTTCCCGGCTGTTGAGAAGGGCATTCAGGAGTGCGTGCTGAAGGGACCGATGGCCGGTTATCCTGTCGTGGGCGTTAAAGCAACTCTTACAGACGGCTCTTACCATCCGGTAGACTCATCGGAAATGGCTTTCAAGATGGCTTCCACACTTGCGTTCAAGGAAGGCTTTATGAAGGCGGGACCGGTCATCCTTGAGCCTATCGCTTCTCTGAAAGTGACAGTTCCCGATGCATTTACCGGTGATGTCATGGGCGACCTGAACCGCCGCAGAGGCCGTGTCCTCGGAATGAACTCCAATCATCACGGCAAGCAGACAATCGAAGCGGATATTCCTATGTCAGAACTGTACGGTTATGGTACGGATCTCCGCTCAATGACCGGCGGCCTGGGTGACTTTTCCTATGAGCTTGCCCGCTATGAGCAGGCACCGCTTGATGTCCAGAATGCGGTGATTGCAGCGGCAGCATCGGAAGAGGAATAAGCAGGCCTTATACCTTAAAGTTTTAATAACTATCGAAAGGGTTCGGCGATTGCGCCGGACCCTTTCCAATCGTACATTGCTGAGTATAAAAAGGAGAGACAACCGCAGATCTCTTTTGGCGATACTGCTTTTAGCCGCAGTATTTTATTTGTGTGCATGCGGACAGGAAACGACATATCCCGAAGAGACGACTGTTACAGCGGAGCAGACCTCGGCTGAGACCAGCGTGCCCGTTATTGAAGAGGAAGAGGAAGAACTCCCGTCGTCTGTCGAAGAGACATCACCGACCGCAGAGGAAGAGCCGGCTGATGACGGCATATCCATCGGTTACGGACCCGGTCCCGCTGTTGATGAAGAGGGGTACTCATGGTCCCCGGGAACGATCTATGCACCCGGAATATTTGATGCCGAAAGCAGTGCCGGGGATGAATATATCGATATCAGCGAAGGACCGGACGGCGCCGAGATACCTGTGTCAGGCGAGATCCCAACAGCCGCTTCATTCACCATCTTTCACGAGGACAACACGATCAGTTCCGTAGTCCCCGAGCCTGTAAAGCCTTACGAGTATATACAATGGACGGACTGCAGGATCGAGGATGAAGATGTGGTGATCAGCGGCAGGCTGGAGGGCGCGATCACTCCCTCCAATACGCTGATGGGCCAGGATACGGCTTTGTATCTTCTGGAACTGGAACCATGGGAAGACAGTATCGACCAGCATACATACACGGCCGCGCTGCCGAAGAACGCGGCGGATCTTACGTTTCGCCTGCCTCTGAATGCCGGTTCTCCGGATGATCGTCTGTATCACAAATTCGTAGCATGTGTCTGGACCGGTGACCGGTATGTTCCGGTCTCGGAGCAGATCTGTATCAACAATCCGGAAGCCATAGCGGAGTTTACACTTCCATACACCGAGCCGCTCACCAAGAAAGGGCTGCTGATCGAGAAAGCCCAGATCGCTGATGCATTTGATCTTGGCGTATGCAATGTGATCATCAATATTCCCTTCAATCATCTGCTGGGGGAAGGAATAGATTATGAATATGACGGTGAGGTCTGGCATTTCAACCGCAACATCGTCGAAACATATGATCACACGATCTCAGCCTTTTCGAACAAAAGCATGAATGTGAGCGTCGTGCTGTTAAATGGATATAACGCTGCCGCCCCGGACTTTTTTTACCCGGGAACACAGCCGACATCATCCGCGAAATACTACCAGTTCAACGCCTCCACCAAAGAGGGATGCAATGCCATCAAGGCTGTGGCCTCCTTCCTTGCGACACGTTATAACGGACTGGATGCTGATCACGGCAAAGTGCAGAACTGGATCATTGGCAATGAGATCAACAACCAGGAATGGAATTGGCTGGGTCCCATGTCTATGGCGGCATATGTTGCGGAATATGAAAGAAGCTTCCGGCTCTTTTACAATGCGATCCGTTCCAGCTGCGCCAATGACCGGGTGTACTTTTCATTGGACCATAACTGGAACCGTGAGGCAAACGGCAGGACCCGTTACAACGCGCGGGATGTACTGCAGGAACTCTCTGCGCAGATAAGGCGTCATGGCAATATAGACTGGGGCCTTGCATATCATCCGTATAGTGAGCCTATGACCGAACCGGAATTCTGGGATGATTTCAACACCGGAAAGGTGACCTTTTACGATGATTCGCCTGTCGTGAACTTTGCCAATATATCACTTTTGACAGACTATATGCAAAGGCCGGAAATGCGTGACAGAGACGGATACGTCCGACACATCATCCTTTCGGAAGAAGGCTTTACTTCCATGTCCGAGACAAGGGGTGAAGTGCAGGAACTTCAGGCAGCCGCATTTGCCTATGCTTATTATATCGCGGACTCTAATCTTTACATCGATTCGTTTATTCTGTCCAGACAGGTCGACGCTCCCTCCGAGCTGAGATCTTCTCTGGCTTTTGGGCTTTGGACGACCAGCAGTATTACCGACGCCAATATACAGCCGGCACAGAAGAAATACATCTGGGAAGTGTTTAAAAACATAGATCGTCGTTCTGTCACTCTGGAGTATACTGCATTTGCAAAAGATATCCTCGGGATCGAGCGGTGGTCGGATATTATTCCCGGATTCCGATGGGCAAGATATGAGTGATACCTTTGGGATAGTTAACTGTTTTGCCGCATAACAGAGGGTACATGATAATGAACCGTGATCACAAATTGAGATTATCTGCTGTTTTGCTGTTTCTTTCAGCAATGCTTGGGCTTTGGGGCTGCCGCCGGTACGAGCCGGTCGCGCTGGAGCCCGGCTTTGATATGGAAATGGTCAGGGAATCCTCGATCTCTGTTTCGCTGGAAGAAGAAACGGAAACAGAAGAGGAGACAGAAGAAGAGACCGAACCCGAAACAGAACCTCCGGAGGAACCGGATCTTCGTGTGCCTACAAAAGTAAAAGGCATCTACCTTGCCTCAAAACCGCTCAATAATACTGAATTCATGTCCACTTTCTGGGACTATATGGACAGCACAGAGCTGAATGCTGTCGTGATAGACATAAAAGATGACTATGGCAAGGTCACTTATGATATGCAGAATGTTCCTGCGCTGGTGGAACTGAAATCGATCGAAGTAAGTATTCCCGACATGCCGGGCCTGATGCAGAAATTCAAGGAACACGGCATTTATACGATCGCCCGGATCGTCAGTATGCGAGACCCCCATCTGGGATACGTCAAACCGGAGTGGTGCCTGCAACTTCCCGACGGATCCGTGTTTCGTGACAACGGCAATTATGCCTGGCTGAATCCGTATAAGACAGAGTACTGGGATTATCTTCTGGATATCGGACGGGAATGCGCGCGGATCGGCTTTGATGAGATCCAGTTCGACTATATCCGTTTCTGCACAGAGAGAGGATCATCCGAATGTGTGTATGACGAGGAGGATGTAAAAGGCCGCGACAAGATCAGCATCATTACAGAGGCGGTGACCTATCTTTCCGAAAACCTTAAGAAAGAAGGCGTATTTGTGTCATGCGATGTTTTCGGCACGATCATTCGCAGCCAGATCGACTCACGTTCGGTCGGACAGAGCTATTCGCAGATGGCTTCCGTACTGGACTATATCTGTCCCATGGTATATCCCTCCCACTATGCGAAAGGAAGCTTTAATCTGGATACACCGGATACCCATCCTTATGAAGCGATCCGTGGGGCTCTTCAGAGATCCCGGTCTGAGCTGAGCCGTGCCCAGGCAGAAAGCGCAGGGCGGCAGGCGATCGTGCGGCCGTGGCTGCAGTCGTTTACAGCAACCTGGCTGGGAGGCGGCAATTACATGCAATATGACGCAGACGCGGTACGCCAGGAGATCCAGGGCGTATACGATTCGGGATATGACGAATGGATCCTGTGGTCAGCTTCCGTAAAATACTTTTTCAATGGTTTCCTTACACCTTCCGAAGCTGCCGAAGAGGAGATCCGGATCGCGGAATCCAGAGCGGCACTGCCTCCCGAAGATGATCCGGCCAATGAAGAAGAAACATTCCCCCCTGAACTTGCAGAAGCCCTGAACGGAGACGAGCTTTATCCGGAGGATGAAGAGATCCTCCTGCAGGACGGTCCGATCGTGGTCACCGAATAGCTTTCATTGTGTATGGACCCAAGTGTATTTGACATCCAGGAAGAGCTGAAAAAACTCCCGTCTAAACCGGGAGTTTATATCATGCATGGACCAAGGGATGAGATCATCTATGTCGGAAAGGCTGTTAACTTAAAAAACAGGGTGCGGCAGTATTTCCAATCCTCCAGAGGGAAGACCGAGAAGATCAAGCGAATGATCTCACTGATCCGCCGCTTTGAATACATCGTTGTCGACTCTGAAATGGAGGCGCTCGTACTTGAGAATAACCTTATTAAGGAGAACAGGCCCAAATACAATACCCTGCTGAAAGACGACAAGACCTATCCGTACATTAAAGTAACTGTGGAGGAAGAGTTTCCCCGGATCTTCATGACACGGCGTGTAAAGAAAGACCATGCGCGCTATTTCGGCCCCTATACTTCCGGCATCGCGGTAAAAGATACCATTGATCTGCTGCATAAGCTTTTCCGTATCCGCAGCTGCAGCCGCAGGCTGCCTGAAGATATCGGGAAGGAACGCCCCTGTCTGTATTATCATCTGGGACAGTGTCTTGGTCCCTGCAACGGGTATGTCAGCAGTGAGGACTACCGCCGGCACATCGAACGAGCACTGGAATTCCTTTCGGGAAAGTATGATTATGTTAGAGACTACCTGAAAGACAGGATGAACAGCGCTTCAGAGTCGCTGGAGTTTGAAAAGGCAATAGAATACAGGGAACTCCTGACAGAGATCGAGAGCCTGGCTTCCAGTCAGAAAGTAACAGATACGGACATGGATGACCGCGATATCGTCGGGATAAGTAAGCTGGAGCAGACGGCAGCGGCACAGGTCTTTTTCATCCGTGACGGACGAATGATCGGACGCGAGCATTTTCATCTCGATGTTGACAGCCGGGATGCTACTGCGGAGATCGTACAGGCTTTTTTAAACCAGTTTTATACCGGCACCCCTTATATCCCTCGTGAGATCTGGATACAGACAGAGCTGAAGGACCGTGAACTGACAGAGCAGTGGCTCACCAAAGCCAGGGGCGGCAGTGTACGGATCATAACACCGAAACGGGGCAAAAAGGAAAAGCTGGTAGAAATGGCGATCAATAATGCCGAGAATCAGCTCATAAAGGACATGGAGCGTCTGAAGCAGGAGGACCGGCGGACAAAGGGGGCACAGGACGAGATCCTCGATCTTCTGGGCCTGGATTCCCTTCACAGGATCGAATCCTATGATATATCAAATACAAGCGGATTTGGGTCGGTAGGCTCAATGGTCGTCTTTGTGGATGGCCGCCCCAAAACCAATGACTATCGTAAATTCCGTATTCATACGGTCGTCGGGCCGGATGATTATGCCTCCATGAGGGAAGTGCTCATGCGCCGGTTTACACATGGTCTCCGGGAGCAGGAGGAGGCAGCCGAAGACGGTGTTATTACTTCTTTCGGCACGCTTCCGGACCTTATCATGATGGACGGCGGACGGGGTCAGGTCAATATAGCTGTAAGTGTGCTTGAAGAACTCGGACTCGATATCCCTGTCAGCGGCATGGTCAAGGATGATCATCACCGTACCCGCGGTCTGTATTATCACAACCGCGAAGTCCCGGTCGATACAAGGTCTGAAGGTTTTAAGCTGATAACCAGGATCCAGGATGAAACACATCGTTTTGCCATCGAATATCACAAAAGCCTGCGCTCTAAAGCACAGGTCCATTCCATACTGGATGACATTCCCGGTATTGGTCCGAAACGCCGCCGGGCCCTTATGAAACATTTTATGGAGATCGATCGCCTTCGTGCCGCGTCTGTAGAAGAACTGCAGGAAGCAGATGGCATGAACCGTGCTGCTGCCGAAAGCGTATATGCCTTTTTCCATTCTGTCTGAAAGAGTATTTTTCCTAATAATCAGCCCGCAGACAGTTGACTAAACGATTCGAATCAATTAAACTATTTATTCGGCATAAAACTGTTTATCAGTACGAAATGGTCCTTTTAAGCCTCAGGAGGCATACTATATATGGCAAGAACTTCGGGTTCCAAAAGAAATAATTACAGCAGCGTCAGCTCCAGCACCAGACGAAGCTATCAGGGCGGCAGGTCCAGACGGCGCAGGAATAATAATCCGGCTCCTCTGATCGCCGGCGGCATCGTTGTTTTGATCCTGGCTGTGATCCTGGCTGTCATCACACATTTTAAAGGAAAGGATATCTCCGGCCGTCCGAATGGTGCCGATCCCGAGACGACTGCGCTTGTAGAAAATATCAGCAGGGAAGAGATAGAACATAACGCGGTGATCGATCTTTCCGAGATCACCGGTACAGACACGCTTGTGTCTGTGCAGGGAATGAAGCCTTCCGAGATAAGCAAAGCGATCCAGGACAAATATGACTGGAATCTTACGATCCTGAATGGGAATGCGGAAGTCGGCAATGTCGTAAAGCCCACCGTGGATGCGAACCAGACAACGGAAGCGGCAACTATGGGTGACGCCGAGAATCCTGACCAGCTGGCAGAAGGTGTGATAGACGAAGATCATGCACTGGACGAGATCACGGTTTCAGACAGGATCGAGATACCGGATTATATCGCGGCACGTATTCCCGCATTGATCGAGGAAATCGTGGACGCCGAAGAGGCGTTCAAGGAAAGTGTCGCAAACGAAACTACTACCGAAGCCGAAACGCAGAAGAAAAAACTGTTTTCCAGGGAAACCACAGCGGAAACATCCGAGACAGAGACCGAGACAGAGGCACCGTCCGTCTATGTTCTTTCACTTGACGGGATGGACGACGAGATCTCCGAAATGGCTTCCTATGCGGAACAGATGTGGTATGTAGAGCCTCGCGGCGGCAGCATCGGATCCTATGACGCCCAGAACGATAAATTCATCATGGAAGGAGCCAAAAACGGCTTCAAGGTGGATGAGGATTCCCTTCGGTCGAAGCTTCTCGACGCTGTACACGAGCACAGATACGATGCTTCCGTAGAAGTGACCGGTGAGGTCCTGAGCGGTGAAGCCCGTACGAATGCTGACGAATACCGGACACTTGCATCCTTTACGACCAATACGACATCCAACAGTGTACGAAATAAAAACATCGCACTGGCAGCCAACAAGCTGAACGGCACCATCGTCAGACCGGGAGAAGAGTTCTCCTTTAACAATACGATCGGCGAGCGTACCGAAGCCAAGGGATTCGGTGCGGCGGCCGCTTACAATAACGGCGAGGTCGTGCAGGAGATCGGCGGCGGCGTCTGCCAGGTCTCTTCAACACTATATAATGCTGCCGTAAAGGCAGGCCTGAAGATAACCTACAGACAGGGGCATACCTTCCAGCCGACCTATGTGACTCCCGGACAGGACGCAACTGTCAGCTGGGGCGGACCGGATTTCCGTTTCGCGAACCTTCCGGCGATCTCGACGTATTCCAATGACAATCAGTATGCGATCGGTATCCGCGCCAGTTATTACAATCAGCAGGTCACGGTCTCTATTTACGGAAGACCGGTCTTAAAGAGCGGCTACACATATTCCATGAGCTCCGAAAAGACCAGCGAGACAGAGATCGTCCGAAAGCTCATTGAGCCCGGAAGTGATAAAACACCGACGACCGGTACGAAAGGGTCCGTATGGGAGACCAAGCTGATCATCAAAAACGGAGATCAGGTCGTCAGCAACAGCAGGGATCACACAACGATCTATACCGGTCATATTGAATACTATACCGATCAGACTTCATCAGAAGAAACTCTGCCCGGAGAATCCGAATCCATTATCGACGGAGAGATCATAGATGAACCTGAACTGCCGGAAGGTCCCGGAGGTCCGGGAGGTCCCGGCGGTCCGGGCGGCCCCGGTCCTGTGCATACTACGGCAAGTCCTGCTGATGATGCCTCTGAGACAACTGCGTCTTCGGTCGTTTCGGGCGGGGAAGCATCCGGTGGCCCCGGAGACAGCGCGCCTTCCGATGACCAGTCACCCGGCGGATCTGCTTCTCCTGCACCCGGCAGTCTCTCAACGGGAGACTCTTCCGTCAGTGACGGACCCGGATATATCAGTGTTTCCGGCGGCGGCGTTGTCGTGGAGGGAGGCCCGGGCAGCGTCAGCGTGGACGGCGGCGGGGAAGGCCCCGGCGGCCCCGGCTGAACATATTTGAAGGATCAGTAATCAGAATTGAGGAAACGAAATGAAAGATCAGTTAAGAAAGATCACTGAGGAAGCGATCGAGCGTATCTGCAAGACCAGCTCTCTGGATGAGCTCAATGATATCCGTGTCGAGTTTCTCGGAAAAAAAGGCCGTATCACTTCCATTATGAAAAATATGAAGGATGTGGCTCCCGAAGAGCGCCCTGCTTTCGGACAGCTTGTCAATGAAGCGAAATCCAAGGCTGAAGCAGCACTGGAAAACGCAAAGAATGAGCTGCAGGAAAGAGCAATGCAGGCAAGGCTTGCGGCTGAATCGATCGACGTGACGCTGCCTGCCGTGAAGATGCGTACAGGACACGGACATCCCTGTCAGATCGCACTTGATGAGGTCGAGCGTGTTTTTGTCGGCATGGGCTACGAGGTCGTGGAAGGCCCTGAAGTTGAATATCAGGAATACAATTTCACAAAACTGAATATTCCGGAGGGACATCCGGCTCGTGATGAACAGGACACCTTTTATATCAATGATGAGATCCTGCTTCGCAGCCAGACTTCTCCCGTTCAGGCGCGCGTCATGGAACAGGGAAAGCTTCCGATACGTATGATCGCGCCTGGCAGGGTGTTCCGTTCAGACAGCATCGATGCCACTCATAGTCCTTCTTTCCACCAGATCGAAGGCCTCGTTGTCGACAGGCATATTACCATGACGGACCTTAAAGGTACCCTGACACAGTTTGCAAGAGAAATGTTCGGTCCCGACACACAGACCCGTTTCCGTCCTCATCATTTCCCATTTACCGAGCCCTCGGCGGAAGTGGATGTCAGCTGTTTTAAATGCGGAGGAAAAGGCTGCCGTTTCTGCAAGAACGAAGGCTGGATCGAGATCCTTGGCTGCGGCATGGTCCATCCGCATGTATTGGAGATGTGCGGTATCGATCCCGAGGAGTATACCGGTTTTGCGTTTGGTGTCGGTCTCGAGCGTATTGCCATTTTGAAGTACGAAATCGACGATATGCGGCTGCTTTACGAAAATGATTACAGGTTCCTGAAACAGTTCTAAAGGAGGACGGAATATATGAATACACCATTATCATGGATCAGAGATTATGTTCCGGCGCTGGACTGTACCGCAAAGGAATATGCAGACAGAATGACGCTTGCAGGCACGAAGGTAGAAAGCTTTACCGTGCTTGACAGGAATCTTAAAAATATCGTAGTCGGTCGCCTTCTTTCCGTTGAGCCGCATCCGGACGCTACCAAGCTGGTCGTCTGCCGCGTCAATGTCGGCAGCGTGAGGGCTGACGGCGTGGATGATGAAGGCAATGTTCAGATCGTGACCGGTGCTCCCAATATCACTCCCGAGGTGGTTGGTGCTCTTATTCCGGTCGTATTGGATGGCGGCATGGTCGCGGGCGGTCATGATGGTGGCCCGCTTCCGGAAGCGGGCGTGGAGATCCATACGGGAAAGCTTCGCGGAGTGACCTCATACGGTATGATGTGCTCTGTAGAGGAACTCGGTTCCGACCACAATGCCTATCCACTGGCTCCTGAAAGCGGTATCTATATTTTTGATGACGCGCTGATCGGCGAACTTGGTCTGAAGCCCGGCGATAATGCCGTCCGTGCATTCGGTATGGATGACACGGTAGTAGAGTATGAGATCACCTCCAACCGTGTGGACTGTTACAGCGTTATCGGCATCGCGCGCGAAGCAGCTGCTGTTTTCGATAAACCGTTTATCATGCCGAAGGTAAAAGAGAGCGGATCCGATGAACAGATCGGCGATTTCCTTAAGGTATCCGTGGAAGATCCTGAGTTGTGTCCCCGTTATACCGCACGCATGGTCAGAAATATCCGTTTTGCTCCCAGCCCGGAGTGGATGCAGAAGCGGCTCAGAAATGCCGGTATCCGTCCGATCAACAATCTGGTGGATATAACCAACTTTGTCATGCTTGAATATGGGCAGCCCATGCATGCCTTCGACTTTGATACGCTGGAAGGACATGAGATCATAGTCAAGACAGCAAAAGACGGAGACCAGTTCCAGACACTGGACGGTCAGATCCGCAGTCTGGATCATACTGTGCTGATGATCAATGACGGTGTTAAAGCGGTAGGAATTGCCGGAATCATGGGCGGTGAGAATTCCAAGATCACTGATTCCGTACACAATGTGGTGTTTGAGAGCGCAAACTTCAACGGCGTCAATATCCGTCTGAGCGCCAAAAAGATCGGTATGCGTACGGATGCTTCCTCTATTTTTGAGAAGGGCCTGGATCCCGCCACAACGGTGGCTGCAGTCAACCGAGCCTGTGAGCTGGTCGAGGAACTCAACTGCGGCGAAGTGGTCGGAGGTATGATCGATATCTACCCGGTTCCCGAGACTGAAAAGCGTATTGTCTTCGAGCCGGAACGTATAAATGATCTTCTTGGTACAAAGATCAGCAGGGAAGAGATGCTTGCGATCTTCCGGAAACTGGAACTTGCATATGATGAGGCGTCCAACGCGGTCCTGATCCCGAGTTTCCGTCGTGACCTGCTGGCTACCTGTGATCTGGCAGAGGAAGTACTGCGTTTCCATGGATATGACAAGATCGAGGATACACTTCCCGTCGGAGAAGCGACTACCGGTAAGCTTTCCTGGAAACTTCGCGTGGATGCTGTCGTCAGAGATACCGCGGAATTTGCGGGATTCAACCATGCGATGACCTACGCTTTTGAAAGTCCGAAAGCATTGGATCTTCTGAACATTCCCGCAGATGATCCGCTTCGTAAAGCTGTCGTGATCAGCAACCCGCTCGGAGAGGATTTCTCTATCATGCGTACGCAGCCGCTGAATGCGATGCTTACCGCGTTGGGTTTCAATTTCAATCATCGCAACGAAAATGTATGGCTGTATGATATGGCCAACATCTACCTTCCGAAGGCGCTTCCCCTGACAGAGCTTCCGGATGAACGTGAACAGCTTTGTCTCGGCGGTTACGGTGACAATATCGATTTCTTCGTCCTGAAAGGCGTACTTGAGGAGATCTTCAGCCGTCTTGGCATGACTGAGCGTTATGAGCTGAAAGTGGACTGTGAGAGACCGTATCTCCACCCCGGGCGCAAAGCGGATATTTATTATGCGGGAGAGCTGATCGGATATATTGGAGAAGTGCATCCTTCAGTAGCCGCCAACTACGACTTCAAGCCCGGTGCCCGCGTATGTATTGCAGTGCTCGATATGCCTGTTGTCACCCGTTATGCCAGCTTTGACCGTCGTTATGAGGGCGTCGCACGTTTCCCGGCTGTCAGCAGGGATATTTCCATGCTTGTTCCGAAGTCGGTGATGGCCGGCGATATAGAGCATATCCTGCTTCAGCGCGGTGGCAAGCTTCTTGAAAGCTTCCGTCTCTTTGATATTTATGAAGGTATGCAGGTACAGCAGGGATTCAAGTCTATGGCATATGCGCTGTCTTTCCGGGCTAAGGACCATACTCTGAAAGATGATGAAGTGAATTCTGCCATGAAAAAGATCCTCAACGGACTCAGCGGACTTGGCTGTGAGCTTCGATCCTAAGATTATCATTGACGCAGAACCGCAAATATGATATAAAAGTACTGTTACGCAGTCAGGCGATATAAGGCAGGTGAAACAGATGACCATTCTTTTGACAGTAATATATGTACTCCTCGGTGTCGCACTCGCAGGTGTGATACTGATGCAGGAAGGCAACACACAGGGCCTCGGAAGCATCGGCGGCATGGCTGACAGCTACTGGGGAAAGAACAAGGGACGCAGCATGGAGGGCGCGCTGGAGAAGTTCACCAAGTTTGGGACCGCAGCGTTCATGATCATTGCTCTATTGCTGAATATCCTCATGAAGTGATTCGTTACGGCAGCCTGCAAAGGCTGCCGTTCCTGTAGTTAAGTGCCCTCTTTAACCAAGAGGTAGTGATCATGGGAAAAGACAGTATAAAACTAATCGCAAATAATAAAAAAGCCTGGCACGACTACTTTGTTGATGAGACTTATGAAGCCGGCATTGAGCTTTACGGAACGGAAGTCAAATCTGTCCGCCAGGGACACTGTTCCGTAAAGGAAGCATTTATCAGAGCCGGAAGAGGAGAGCTTTTTGTAGAGGGAATGCACATCAACCCTTACGAAAAGGGCAATATATTCAACAAGGACCCGTTGCGCACCCGCAAGCTGCTGATGCATCGTGCCGAGATCAATAAGCTTATGGGAAAGATCTCGGAGAAGGGCTTTACACTGATCCCTCTCGAAGTGTATTTTAAAGGACCGCGTGTAAAGGTCAAGGTTGGATTATGCCGCGGCAAAAAGCTCTATGACAAGCGCGAGGACATGGCTAAGAAAGAGCAGAAAAGAGAGCTGGAGCGTGATTTCAAATCTGCGAATATACGTGTATAAACTATGAAAAAACCGGGTGTCTGACACCCGGTTTTCCTATGGACCTGAGGGGAGTCGAACCCCTGTCCGAAAACCAATTCCTCGTTCTTCTACTATCATAGTCTGTCGTATTTGATTCGCCTGCGGAAGCGGTGACAGACACCCGGGATCCGAGACTGAGCTTCATGATACGCCCATATACGCAAAGCTTAGTATATGTCGTTTCCTGCCAGATCGACGCCTCCGGTCCCGATGAGCAGGTGCATCAGGGGAGACGAACAGCCCTTAGGCTGCTAATGCAAAATTATCTTCTGCGTTTATATTTAGGTTTGAGATTTAACGCATCATCCTGCGGATAGCTTCACCGACTGCATGATCCCCGTCGAAACCGGTACAAGCCCATGGTGAATGCCGGCGGTCATGCCGGCAATGACTATTATACACGGTTGATCCTTACAATACAAGTACCGGTTTTCTTACAGAGCTTTCCGAAGAAATCGCTCCTATGCGCCACAGAATACATAAACCGTGATATAATGGGCCGGAAGGCTGTCACTGCCGTTGCTCATCGTTATAATTAAAATGTTTACAGGAGTATATTGATGGGAGATTATTTACAGTCATTTGACATACGCAATAAAAAGGGGATTTCTGTTCTTACAGTACTGGGCGCAGTCATGGCAGCAGCCGGTCTGGCCGGGCATTTGCATCTGATGGATGGGATCTTCACTCCTGAAGCACTGGCAGCGAACATTTTCCTGAATATTGCGCCCAACTATAAGACCGGACTGGTTTATGTGCTGATCGGGCTTGCGCTGCTGGTGATCGGATCGATCCCTGACAAATATGTTCGTGCGGATCTGTACACTGATGCGATCGTCCTGTACAGGAAAGAACCGCAGGATCCGGGAAAGAAAAGCGATACTGAAGTTACAGAGGGAGATGTGTTTCTCTTTGACGACCTTGAGAGCATCGTTTCTTCCCAGCGGGGATTGGGAGATCCCCAGACCCTTCTGATCATTCCCGAAAAGGGCGGCAAGATCCAGCTTATGGTCCCGCCCAGAAACGGCATGCCCGCGGAAGCGGAGGCTGTATGGCGGTCCTATTGCGTGCGGTATAACCGGATGCTGGATGCGGAAGAAACCGGTACAGGGCTTAAATCATAAGAAAGGTATTAATACTATGAAAAACCTGAAAGATATCTGCCGTATTGCTGTTGTACAGGCGGCTCCGGTCATGTTCAACAAGGATGCCTGCGTGGATAAGGCTGTTCGGTCGATCCATGAAGCAGCTGACAACGGTGCGGAACTGATCGTGTTTCCCGAACTGTTTATCCCCTGTTATCCTGTAGGTCTTACCTTCGGATTCCGTGTGGGAAGCAGGAGAGAGGACGGACGGGAAGACTGGAAAAAATACTATGACCAGTCTGTAATGGCAGACGGTCCGGAGATGCGGAAGATCATCGACTCCGCAATAGACCGGAAGGTCTATATCAGTATCGGTTACTCCGAGCGGGATCCGGTGGGCGCCACTCTTTATAATTCCAACCTTTTCATCAGTCCTGAAGGCATAACGGTCAACCACAGAAAAATCAAGCCTACCGGAAGTGAACGCGTTGTCTGGGGCGACGGGAACAAGGATTGTTTCCCGGTCATGGACACGCCCTGGGGTCCCCTGGGATGTATGATCTGTTGGGAAAGCTATATGCCGCTGGCCAGAGCGGCATTGTATCAGAAGGGCATCACCATCTACATCTCTGCCAACACAAATGACAACAAAGAATGGCAGGATACGGTACGCCATATCGCTATCGAAGGCCACGTCTATTTCGTAAACTGCGATATGTTCTTCACGCGCGATATGTATCCGGCGGACCTGAATGCGCAGGAAGAGATCGCGAAACTCCCGGAGATCGTTTGCCGGGGAGGGTCAAACGTGATCGATCCTTTCGGACATCCTGTTACGGAGACGCTTTGGGACCGGGAAGGCATTCTGTACGCGGATCTTGATATGCAGAAGGTCCCCGCGAGCCGGATGGAATTCGATGCAGCCGGACATTATTCCAGACCTGATCTGCTGGATCTCAGGGTAAATGACCTGTGATCTCATGTTCCCGGACATACCCGGAAAACATAAAAAATCTGCTCGACAATATAATAAGTTTGTGCTATAGTGTACGCATTATACAGACAGAAGGACTATCTGTTATAATAAAAATGCATTAATAAAGGATAGAGGCGCGGTCTTCATCAGTAGTTCGCATTCATGAGCTTAGGCCAAAAGCTGAGTGTGAAAGAAAGGGGCGGCCGCCGAAGGAAACGTGTGGCAGACGGTTCCTGGGCAGGAGGATAAGATCCTTCTGACTGTCGCCAAAAGTGGCGGAGAGCTATGTATTAGACTGCATTCGGTTCAGGGAAAGACCGGTATTATGGAACGCCCGGGATTTATGCAAGAGATACATACAGCCGATGCGGCTTTCGGTAAGACGCATTGGCTGTTTTATTTATCCCGTAATGCACTGCACCTATCGACCAAGCTTTAGAAAAAGGAGAAAAACAATGGCAAAGAATCTGATCTTCCGCGGCGCAGCAACGGCACTTATTACCCCGCTTAATGAAAGCGGTATTGATTTTGGAAAGTTTGGCAGTCTGATCGACTGGCAGATCAGTGAGGGTATCGATGCGCTGGTGATCGCAGCAACGACCGGCGAGGGTTCTACTCTGACGGATGAAGAGCACAAAGCAGCCATCAGCTACGCCGTTGAACGCGTGGCAGGCAGGGTCCCGGTGATCGCCGGTACCGGTTCCAATCACACAGATTATGCGCTGAGCCTTTCCAGATACGCATGCGATGCAGGCGTGGACGGTCTTCTCGTCGTGACCCCCTATTACAACAAAGCTACTCAGGGCGGCCTGATCAAGACCTTCAGCATGATCGCAGACGCCGCAACCAAGCCGCTGATCCTTTACAACGTTCCATCCCGTACGGGACTCAATATCGAAGTAGATACCTATGCGAAGCTGGCAGACCATCCCAATATTGCCGGCATTAAGGAAGCAAACGGAAATATCACCTCAGTGGCTGATACGGCAAGGGCTGTAGGAGATAATCTCGCCATTTACTCCGGCAATGATGACCAGATCGTTCCGATCCTTTCACTTGGCGGGCAGGGCGTTATCTCTGTACTTGCAAACGTTGTGCCGAAGGCGACGCATGAACTTTGCCAGAAATGGTTTGACGGTGATGTCAAGGGTTCCTGTGCAATGCAGCTGGAATACATGCCTCTGATCCATGCGCTTTTCAGTGAAGTCAATCCGATCCCGGTCAAGGCAGCAATGGCAGCTATGGGCTGGTGCGAGGATTATCTCCGTCTGCCGCTGACCAGCATGACCGATGCGAAAAAAGCAAAGATGCTTGAGATCATGAAGGGGCATAAACTGATCTGAATGTCGGGAAAGACTTTGGGATCATGAAGCAGGGGAGACCCGGATCATTCAGGCACTCAGAAAGGAACTGAATTATGAAAGTTATCATCCACGGTGCGCGCGGAAAAAACGGACAGAATCTTATGAAGCTGTGCAATGAGGGATTTGCGGGAGCGGAACTGGCTGCCGCGGTGAGCCGCAGCCTTGTTCTTGACTCAGCCGCAGGTACCTGGCCGCTTTTAACTGACTATGTCGGTGACGCGGATGTCGTGATCGACTTTTCCAATCATGAAGCCACTGCGGATGTATTGGCTTACTGTACGGCGAGGCACCTTCCTGCCGTGATCGCCACCACAGGCCATACAGACGCCGAAAAGACCAGGATCCGTCAGGCTTCAAAGCATATTCCTGTCTTTCTTTCGTACAACATGTCTGTCGGCGTGGCAGTAGTGGCTGAGCTCGTTAAGCAGGCTGCTGCCGCGTTTCCCGATGCTGATATCGAGATCATAGAAAAGCACCACAATCAGAAACTTGATGTACCGAGCGGCACTGCTTTGATGCTTGCTGACAGGATCAGTGAGGTCCGTCCGGACGCGAAATACGTGATCGGAAGGCACAAAAACGGAAAGCGCAAGCCAAAGGAGATCGGGATCCATTCGCTTCGTCTCGGCAGCGAGACCGGGACACATGAAGTGATCATTTCCACCGGAGCGGAAACGATCACGATCCGGCATGAGGCTGAAAACCGTGTACTGTTTGCGGAAGGTGCTCTGAAGGCTGCTGCTTTTATCATCGGCAAACCGGCCGGCCTGTACGGAATGAGTGAAATGATGCAGTAAAGGATGGCATATGCCCTGACAGGAGACGATGATATGGATGCACAGGAGATCATAAGATATATTTCTGAATCAGAAAAGAAGACCCCGGTCAGGATCTTCATAAAAGAAAAGCCGGGAGCTTGCGTGGATTACGGTACAGCAAAGGTTTTCGGCGCCGGAGATAAAATCGTGTTCGGAGACTGGAAGGATCTGAAACCGATCCTCGATGCGAATGCGGAGTTTATCGAAGACCTTGTGGTCGAAAATGACAGACGAAATTCCGGCGTACCGATGCTGGATCTCCGTGAGATCCCCGCGCGTATTGAACCCGGTGCCGTTATACGTGAAAAGGTGGAGATCGGGGCAAACGCCGTCATCATGATGGGCGCTATCATCAATATCGGAGCCGTGATCGGAGAAGGGACCATGATCGACATGGGTGCCGTGCTGGGCGGAAGAGCTACTGTGGGAAAACACTGTCATATCGGTGCCGGCGCTGTACTTGCAGGCGTGATCGAGCCTGCTTCTGCCGTTCCTGTTATCGTGGAGGATAACGTACTTGTCGGTGCAAATGCCGTAGTTATTGAAGGCGTCCATGTCGGAGAAGGTGCTGTGGTCGCTGCCGGTGCTATCGTGACGGAAGATGTTCCGGCAAATGCAGTCGTTGCGGGCTGCCCGGCACGTGTGATCAAGATGAAGGACGATAAGACCACCATGAAGACTGCGCTTGAAGACGCGCTTCGTAAACTGTAAGCCTGATAATGCCTTAAAAGGGCACCAGAGAGGAACATACAACATTATGAGAGAACAACTGCCGTTCGGGCTGGATGATGTAAAAAGATGGAACGGGACGTATCCGACTCCCTTCTATGTCTATGATGCAGAAGGGATCCGGAACTGCGTCCGGGAGCTGTATGATGCTTTTTCCTGGAATGAAGGTTTCAAAGAATATTTCGCAGTCAAGGCAACGCCTACGCCGGGCGTTCTTCGCCTGCTTGCATCCCTGGGATGCGGCGCGGACTGCGCCTCCATTCCGGAACTGCTGCTGGCAGAGTGCTCGGGCATCAGCGGAAGCAGCATAATCCTGAGCTCCAATGAGACCCTTCCGGAGGAATACCGCGCAGCCGCAAAGCTCGGCGCGATCATCAACCTGGATGATATCACACAGATCGAACACATGGAAGCTGCCTGCGGCATTCCGGAAACGGTCTGCTGCCGATACAATCCCGGACAGTTCAGCAACACCAACGGCATCATGGGTCATCAGTATGACAGCAAGTTCGGGATGAAACCCGACCAGCTGCTGGAAGCCTATGCAGAACTCAGAAACAAAGGTGTAAAGCACTTTGGCCTTCATGCCATGCTTTCCAGCTGTTCCCTCGATGAAAACTATTATCCGAACCTGGCACGGGAACTGTTCACCCTGGTGCTTCGCATCCATAAGGTCCTGGGGATCGACATCGAGTTTGTTGATTTCTCGGGCGGCATCGGCATCCCGTACCGTCCGGAGGAAAAGGCGATCGATATGATGAAGATCGGTGCCGCTGTGCATATAGTCTACGACGAGCTGCTGACTGCCAACGGCCTTAGTGTCCGCATCTATACGGAAATGGGACGGTATATTACAGGCCCCTATGGCTATCTTGTGACCAGGGTCGTCGGAAAGAAGCATATTTATAAGGAGTATGTAGGCGTGGATGCCACGGCCTGCAACCTGATGCGTCCCGCTATGTACGAAGCCTACCATCACATTCGTGTACTCGGAAAGGAGACGGAACCCGCCGAGATCACTGTAGATGTGGTCGGATCCCTTTGCGAGAACAATGACAAGTTTGCCGTAAACCGCGGCCTTCCTCTTACCGATATAGGAGATTATCTTGTCATTGAGGATGCGGGCGCTCACGGGCACTCCATGGGATATAACTATAATGGCAAACTCAGATCGGCAGAATTGCTGATGGAGACGGATGGCAGTGTCAGCTGTATCCGGAGAGCGCAGACCCCGGAAGATTACTTCAGTACCCTGGATGTGGACACGGCATTTACAGCCGCAAAAGCAGAGAGTATCATTTGACACGGATCTTTAAAGTATGATGATCGACTGGTTGAAAGAAGCAGAAAGACATGCCGATGAGATCATGGATATCCGGGAAGATATCCATGCGTTTCCGGAACGCGGCAATGAGGAGTTCAGGACGGCAGAGCTGATCGAGGACCGTCTTCATTCCTATGGGATCCCGACCCGCCGTCTTCTAGGAACGGCGGTGATAGGGGAACTTCGTGGCACCGGGAGATCCGATGCGGATCATTCCGGTGAACTGTATCCCCAGAAGACTGTCGCCCTCCGTGCGGATATCGATGCCCTTCCGATAGAAGAAAAAACAGATTGGGCCTTCGCCTCAAACACACCGGGCCTGATGCATGCCTGCGGCCATGATATACATACGGCAGCGGCGCTCGGTGCTGCAAGACTTCTCAGTAAATACAGCGACTGTTTCAGCGGGACGGTCCGCTTCATTTTCCAGCCTGACGAGGAAGGAAGCGGCGGAGCCGACAGGTTGGTGCGTGCCGGAGTCATGAATGGGGTAGGAGCTGTCTTTGGCGCCCACGTTTCTCCGGATCTGTCTCCCGGGACTGTCGGGATCCGCTACGGAAAATTCTACGCCGCAGCGGATGTTTTCCATCTCGGCATACAAGGCAAGAGTTCCCACGGCGCAGAGCCCGAAAAAGGCATCGACGCGCTTGCGGCAGCGGCACGGATGGTGACAGAGCTGGAGGCTCTTCCTTCCGTTTTTCTGCCGGAACGTTCCGTGCTGACTATCGGGACCTTCCACTCAGGCACAGCCACAAATATCCTGCCCGGGGATGCGGAGATCACCGGGATCATCCGTACGCTCGGTTCTAATACCAGAAAAGCCATGAAGGCGCGTTTTGCGGATACGGTACGATCGATCGAAGCGGATACCGGTGTCACGGTCAGCGTCCGCTTCCGGGAGAGTTATCCCGGGGTCGTAAACACGGACGCGGAGACTGCCCACGCGGAACAGGCTGCAAGGCGCGTGTTCGGACCGGATCGTGTGATACGGATCGAGACTCCCACCATGACGACAGAAGACTTTGGATATTATATCGATGCCACGTCTGCCGGCTCTTTTTACCATATCGGCGTCGGCGGGGATTATCCGCTTCATAATGAGCATTTTCTGCCGTCCGGGGATACTGCGGTGTACGCGGCAGCAATGCATGCGGAAACGATCTGTTCGTGGCTCATGCAGGCTTGAGTTTTTTATAACAAATATATTGTATTTTCCTTATAACTGGTATAAAATGTCACTCTGGTGTCCGGATCACTGATCCGGTAGGAAGGAATCATTCTTTATGCAGACATATGTAGCAAAATTCGGCGGCAGTTCCCTTGCAGACGCTGCACAGTTTCAGAAAGTGGCGGCGATCATCAAGGCACGACCTTCCAGAAAATATATCGTGGCTTCAGCACCGGGAAAGCGCAGCCCTGAAGATACGAAAGTGACGGATCTTTTATATTCCTGCTACAATAAAGCGGTTGCAGGAGAGGATTTTATGTCTGTCATGGATGAGATCCGGGATCGTTTCCAGGAGATCATCGATGACTGCGGGATCAGTTTCGACCTCGAAACGGAGCTCGCTCTGATCGCGGCGCATCTTTATGAGGGACCTCAGAAAGAGTATATGGCCAGCCGCGGGGAATATCTGAATTCAAAGATCCTCGCCGCATTTCTGGAGTTTGACTTTCTTGATGCTGCCGAGTGCATCCGATTCCGTGAAGACGGACATCTCGATGCCGAGACCACGAATGATAATCTTGGACGGGCGCTGAGGGATCGGCCGTATACTGTGATCCCCGGTTTTTACGGTGCCCAGGAAGACGGTACGATCCGTACATTTACCAGAGGCGGTTCCGATGTTACCGGTTCCCTGGTGGCGAGGGCTGTCCATGCGGATATGTATGAAAACTGGACGGATGTAAGCGGCATGATGTCAGCGGATCCGAGGATCGTTGATAATCCTCGCATTATAGAAGCCATCACCTATCGTGAACTTCGCGAGCTCAGTTATATGGGCGCTTCGGTCATGCATGAGGCTGCTGTTTTCCCGGTCCGAAAAGCCGGGATCATGATGAACATCCGCAACACCAACAGCCCTGAGGACCCGGGAACACTGATCGCTTCCGAGCTTCCGAGAGTGCCCCGTAAGCATAAGGTTACCGGCATTGCCGGAATGAAAGGCTTTACGTCCATACTGGTAGAGGATTCCTCTATGAACGACCAGGTCGGCTACGGAATGAAGCTTCTTGGTATATTTGCCAGACACGGCGTTCCGTTTGAGCATCTTCCCACCGGCATCGACACCATGTCCGTCGTTGTCCGCACTTCGCTTTTTGATCCGTTCCGCAATACCATCATGGATGAGATCCGCGATGAGATTGGTCCGGAACTCCTCTTTGTAGAGGATCATCTTGCCATGGTTGCCGTCGTAGGACAGGGGATGGCGTACTCAAAGGGCACAGCCGCCCGCATTATGAAAGCGCTTTCGGATGCCCGCATCAACATCCGCATGATCGACCAGGGTTCGAGTGAGATCAACATCATCATCTGTGTGGATGAGGAGGACTACGAGGAAGCGATCCGCAGTATATATAATCAGATCGAGTTCACGTTATAACAGCTTCAGCATGTTTTTTTGCAAGGAGGATGAACATGAGAGTTGTCATTCAGGATGATTATCAGAAGATGAGCAAATGGGCTGCGAATTATATCGCAGCGAAGATCAATGCTCATAAGGAAAACAGACCATTCGTACTCGGACTTCCGACCGGCTCTTCACCCATAGGTGTTTATCAGGAACTGGTACGGATGAACAAAGCGGGAGAGGTATCTTTCGCAAATGTTGTGACCTTCAACATGGATGAGTATCTGGGACTGCCGCATGAGCATGATCAGAGCTACTGGTATTTCATGCATGACAATTTCTTTGACCACCTCGTTGATATGAAGCCGGAGAATATCAATATCCTGAACGGCATGGCGGAGAATCCGGCGGCAGAGTGTGCGCGTTATGAAGAGAAGATCGCCTCTTACGGAGGGATCGACCTGTTTATGGGCGGCATCGGCGTCGACGGACATCTGGCGTTCAATGAGCCGTTCACTTCACTTTCATCCCGCACAGGCGTACGCGACCTGACCACGGATACCCGCATCGTCAATTCAAGGTTCTTCGGCAATGATCCTGAAGCGGTACCGTCCCAGGCGCTTTCTGTCGGTATCGGCACTGTGACCGATTCAAAGGAAGTGCTGGTGCTGATCAGCGGACATAACAAGGCAAGAGCCCTTGCAGCGACTGTCGAAGGCGGCGTAAGCCAGAAATGGACCTGCTCCGCACTGCAGCTGCACAACGCGGCGATCATTGCCTGCGATGAAGAAGCATGCGGTGAGCTTACGGTAGATACCTACAAATACTTCCTTGATATTGAAAAGAAGGAAAGGTTATAAGATATCCTAGAATAACAAAATGGCGTTTCTTGAAAAAGAAACGCCGTTTTTCTTTTAATGGATGTGTTCCGTTTTCCGATCCTTATTGTTTCGGAATTTGCTCTTCCAAGAGCGGCACTTTGAGGGTATAATGTATACCTACGATTATATATTATAGTGGAGTTATTATGACTGATAAGGAGATACTGCAGCTTCAGATCACGGCATGCGAACTCCGGGAACTGATCCTTCGCGCATTGTTTAATGCGAGATCCGGTCATCCCGGCGGCAGCCTTTCGATCGTGGAGGCTTTGACCTACCTTTACAAATATGAGATCCGGATCGATGACCCTCATTCTCCGGATCGGGACCGTCTAGTGCTCTCAAAGGGGCACGCTGTTCCGGCGCAATATGCCGTACTGGCAATGAAGGGGATGATCCCGATCTCGCTGCTGGACACACTACGCAAGATCGACAGTCCGCTGCAGGGTCACCCCAAGCTGGGATCTGTACCGGGTATCGAAATGTCCACCGGTTCTCTCGGGCAGGGCATTTCCGTTGCATGCGGCATGGCGCTCGGAGCAAAGATCAATCATCAGAAGCTGCGTGTCTATGCGGTTCTCGGAGATGGTGAACTTCAGGAAGGACAGGTGTGGGAGGCGATCCACTTTGCATCCCATTACAGTCTGAACAATCTGTGCCTTCTTGTGGACTGGAATAATCTGCAGATCGACGGATATGTGGATGACGTCATGAACCTTCGTAAAATGGATGATCGGTTCCGTGCCAACGGGTTCCGCACGATCGTCATTGACGGACATGATTTTATTGAGCTGCAGGCTGCGTTCAGCATGTTCCATCAGACCAAGGACCGTCCGACTGCTGTGATCATGAAGACCATCAAGGGCAAGGGCGTCAGTTATATGGAGGATGCCGTAGAATGGCACGGCAAAGCTCCCAACGAAGAGGAATACAAGCAGGCGATCCTTGAACTGGACCGGCAGATCCAGACGCTTCGCCGCATGGATCAGGAGGGTACTGATGTAGGCGGTACCGAGACAGGCGGTATGGCTCTCGGAATGATGGACCTGAGCGACCCCAAGTGGGACAGCATGGTCCTGGACAGCTTTGCGCGGAACTCTCTCGCACAGCGTGCCGCGGCGGAACGTGAAATGCAGCAGCGGGCTGAGGAATCTGTCCGTGAAATGCAGGAACATGCTGCGCGGCAGCGGATGATGAAGCTTAATAAAGATACTGCCGGAAAAGGAGAGTCCATATGAAAAAGATCGCAACCAGAGTAAGCTATGGTGAAACGCTGGTCGAACTGGGGGCTTCTCATCCGGAGATCATCGTACTGGATGCCGACTTGGCAGCAGCAACCAAGACGGATCTGTTTAAAAAAGCCTATCCGGAACGCCATTTTGAGTGCGGTATCGCGGAAGCCAATATGATCGGTGTAGCGGCGGGACTGTCGACCATGGGGCTGGTGCCGTTCGCATCGAGCTTTGCAATGTTCTCTGCGGGACGAGCGTATGAACAGATCCGGAACTCTGTGGGCTATCCGCATATGAACGTCAAGATCGCCGGGACACACGCGGGCATTTCCGTAGGTGAAGACGGTGCTTCCCACCAGTGCTGTGAAGATATTGCATTGATGCGCACGATCCCCGGGATGACAGTGCTGTGTCCTGCAGATGACATCGAAGCGCGTGAAGCGGTGCGCCAGGCATATGCATGGAAAGGCCCGGTCTACCTCCGTTTCAGTCGACTGGCACTGCCGGTCTTCCATGAGGGACCGAGCGGGTTCCGCATCGGAAAGGGTGAGGTGCTACATGAAGGCCGTGATATTGCGTTCATTGCAACAGGCCAAATGAGTTATGAAGCCCTTCAGGCAGCGCTGCAGCTCGAAGAAGAAGGCATTCATGCCCGTGTGATCAATATGTGCAGCATCAAACCTCTGGATGAAGAGCTTGTACTTGCTGCTGCTTCAGACTGCGGAAGGATCATCACCTGCGAGGAACACAGTATCATCGGCGGCCTCGGGGAGGCTGTATGCGGCGTGATCTCGGAGAAGTGCCCTGTTCCTGTACACAGGATCGGCGTCAATGATGTCTTCGGACATTCCGGCCCCGGCGCGGATCTTCTGAAGGAATTCGGCCTGTCCGCTGAACATGTGGCAGAAACTGCACGGCAATTACTGCGCGACACAGCAAAGAAAGAGGAGGTGCGTTGACTTTGGGCTCCGCACATGCAATAGAATTCAGGAATATCAGCAAATACTTCGGACGGAAAGTTGCCAACGAAAACATCAGTTTCTCCATGGATGGGGGCATGATCCTGTCGCTCCTGGGGGAGAACGGCAGCGGCAAGACCACCCTGATGAATATGCTGGCGGGTATTTATTACCCGGATGAAGGGGAGATCCTGATCAACGGGTCCCCCGTGCAGATCCGCTCACCAAAGGATGCCTTTTCCTACAATATCGGAATGGTGCACCAGCATTTCAAGCTGGTGGACCTGTTTACGGCGGCTGAAAATATCGCGCTCGGTGAACACGGAAAGCTGGACCGGGCTGCCATCTCCGCGAGAATACGTGAGATAAGCGGCAGATACGGTTTTATAATCGATCCGGATAAAAAAGTCTATGAAATGTCTGTTTCCGAGAAGCAGACGGTTGAGATCGTGAAGGTCCTGTACCGCGGCGCGGATGTCCTTATTCTGGACGAACCCACTGCGGTTCTGACGCCGCAGGAGATCGGGCATCTGTTTACGGTGCTCCGGGCTATGAAAGCAGACGGGAAGTCTATCATCATCATCACACACAAGCTGAATGAGGTCATGGAGATCTCGGATGAGGTCGCTGTCCTGAATCATGGCCGGTTTATCGGCAAAGTCAGGACCTGCGATACCAATCCGCAAAAGCTCACGGAGATGATGGTCGGTCACAAAGTGGCGCTGGAGATCCGGCGTCCCCTTCCTGTGGATCCGCGTCCCAGGATCGTAATCGATGATCTTACGGTGCGCAATCACGAAGGCGTCAATAAAGCCCATCATATAAGTTTTACCGCATACAGCGGGGAGATCCTGGGCATCGCCGGTATCGCCGGGAGCGGACAGAAAGAACTTCTGGAAGCCATTGCCGGACTGCAGGTGATCACTTCCGGCAGTATAAAGTACCTGCCGGAAGGCAAAAAGCCCATGGAACTGGTCGGAAAGTCACCGATGCAGATCCGTGACGCGGGTATTTCTCTTGCATTTGTACCCGAAGACAGACTGGGCATGGGACTGGTCGGATCCATGGGCATGTCGGGGAACATGCTTCTGCGTACTTGGAAACGCGGAAAGGGCCTTTTCGTTGATGAAAAGATCTCCAGGGATCTCGCGGAAAAGATCAGGAACGAGCTCGATGTATCGACCCCTGATGTCATGTATCCTGTCCGGCGTCTTTCCGGCGGAAACGTACAGAAAGTCCTGGTAGGACGGGAGATCGCGAGCGCGCCTTCCGTTCTTCTCAGTGCATATGCCGTGCGCGGCCTGGATATCAATACTTCCTATACCATTTATAACCTGATGACCGAGCAGAAAGAAAAGGGTGTTGCCGTACTTTACGTCGGCGAGGATCTGGACGTTCTGCTTGAACTTTGCGACCGCATCGTGGTATTGTGCGACGGGCACGTGTCCGGCATCGTTGACGCAAGAACAACTGATAAAAATGAAATCGGCCTGCTGATGACATCCATCGGAGGCCAGCCGAAAAACGGTGAGACAACATCAGCAGAAGGCGGAAAGGAGAAAGCAGATGCATAACGAAAAACAGCCCCTGTTCCATCTGGCCCGCCGTGATGAGATGCCGAAGTCAAAGGTATGGATGATCCGCGCGGCTTCTTTCCTTGCCGCGCTTCTGATCGGTGCCGCTCTTTTTGCGGTTCTGGGCAAGAATCCCATGGAAGCTTACGCAACGATCGTTACCGGTTCCCTGGCAAAGCCGTCCGCACTCCGGCAAACTGTAAAGATCGCGGTACCTCTGCTTGGTACCTCCCTGGCACTCGCTCCCTGTTTCGGCATGCGGTACTGGAATATCGGTGCCGAAGGGCAGATCACTGCCGGCGCGCTTGCTGCAACATATTTCGCGCTCCACTTTGGAAAGACCTGGTCCCATCCGGTGATCCTCATCGTAATGGCTGCGGCAGCGTGCCTCTTCGGAGGTATCTGGGCTGCGATCCCGGCCTTTTTTAAAGCACGGTACAATACGAACGAAACCCTGTTTACCCTTATGATGAACTACATTATCATAGGTGTCGTCAGATGGCTGCAGGGCGGTCCATGGGAAGGCAAGCCGGGAAGCCAGATCATTCCCATGTTCCCGGACAATGCCATGCTTCCCAAAGTATTCGGCGTTCACTGCGGATGGATCATCATCATTCTGCTGACTGTCTTCATGTACTTTTATCTTACAAAGATGAAGCAGGGGTATGAGATCGCCGTTATCGGAGACAGTGTGAATACCGCGCGTTATGCCGGCATGAATGTCGGGCATATCGTGATCCGCACGGTATTTTTAAGCGGTGCCATCTGCGGTCTGGTCGGATATCTGGTAACCTGCGGCGCCAACGGTACTTTGTATGATTCCGTGGCTGCCGGTGTCGGTTTTACCGCGATCACCGTTGCATGGCTGGCACAGCTCAATCCTTTTGCCATGATCGCCATCTCGCTCATGCTTGCCGTGCTGAGCAAGGGTGCCGGTACGCTTCAGACCCGTATGGAAGTTCCTTCTTCCGTATCTGACATTCTGACCGGCGTCATTCTTTTCAGCATGCTGGCATGCGAATTCTTTATCAATTACAAGATCATTCTGCGCGGGCATCAAAACGATGGACCGAGAGGATTTGATCCGGTGCCTCCGAAGGGTGCAAAACCTGCGGATGACGGCCGTACGGAAGGAAAGGAGGGCTAAGATGAACGCATTGATTTTGTTGATCTACAACGCGGTCTTAAACGGTGCTCCTCTTATGTACGGTACGATGGGAGAAGTCCTCACCGAAAAATCCGGCAACCTCAACCTCGGCGTAGAGGGTATGATGTATATGGGAGGTGCCATCGGGCTGGGCGCCGCATTCTATTATGAGAAGATGGCAGGTGCCGCCGCGTCGGGTCCTGTCGCCGTGGTACTGGCGATCCTGTTTGCTTTTGCGGCCGGTGCTTTCGGCGCACTGATCTATAGCTGGATCACCATCTCTCTGCGCGCCAATCAGAACGTCACCGGACTGGCACTTTCCATTTTCGGTACCGGTGTCGGTCAGTTTATCGGAGAGTACATGCGTGTGCAGGAAGGCGGTTTTGTCGCGATCTCGAACGGACTTAAGACCTTTTTCCAGAACAGTCCCTTCCCGGCATCGGTCCGCGGGATCCCTGTGCTGGGGCAGTTATTGTTTTCCTATAATATTTTTGTTTATATTGCCATCATAATCGCTCTGCTCATGGCACGCTTTCTTAACAAGAGCCGGGCAGGCCTGCATCTGCGGGCGGTCGGTGAAAGCCCCGCAACTGCAGATGCCGCCGGCATAGACATCAGCAAATACAAATATCTGGCAACTGTCATCGGCGGCGGTATCTCCGCCATCGGCGGCATGGTCTACATCATGACGATCGCAGGATGTGTATGGAATCATGACGGCCTTGCGGGAGAAGGATGGCTTGCTGTCGCACTCGTGATCTTCTGTCTCTGGAAGCCTGTGGGAGCAGTCTTTGGTGCGGTTCTCTTCGGCGCTCTGATGATCATGTATGTACGTGTCCAGATCCCGATGGTTCCCGATCAGCTGTACAAGATCCTTCCGTATATCGTTACGGTGCTGGTGCTGATCGCGGTCTCCCTGCGGCGCAAGCGTGAAAACGAACCGCCTGCATCCCTGGGGCTGTCCTATTTCCGGGAGGACCGCTGATCTGTATTTATAAGGTTTTCAATTACAAAGTATAAGTCACATGAAGCAGGAGGTATCGAATCATGCCCTTAATTCTTATTCTTCTGGTACTGATCATCGCGCTCTGCCTGACACAGATCAAGATCGTGCCGCAGGCGAACGCATGGATCGTTGAGGCGCTTGGCAAATACCATGCGACATGGGAGGCGGGCCTGCATTTTAAAGTTCCGTTCATATTTCGGATCGCGAAAAAGGTGTCCCTGAAAGAACAGGTTGCCGATTTTGAACCGCAGCCCGTCATCACCAAAGACAATGTCACCATGATGGTTGACTCGGTCGTGTTTTTCAGCATTTTTGATCCAAAGAGTTTTGCCTACGGTGTGGAACGGCCTGTCGCCGCGATCGAAAATCTTTCCGCAACGACGCTCCGTAATATCGTCGGTTCGATGACGCTAGATGAAACGCTTACCGGCCGTGATGAGATCAACGGGGAGATCACCGCGATCCTCGATGAAGCGACAGACAAATACGGCATCAAGGTGCACCGTGTCGAGGTCAAGAACATTGATCCGCCGCGCTCCATCAAAGAAGCCATGGAGAAGCAGATGAAAGCAGAGCGCGAAAAGCGTGAAGCGATCCTCACTGCGGAAGGAAAGAAACAGTCTGCGATCACCATGGCCGAAGGCGAGAAAGAGGCGGCGATACTGCGTGCGGATGCGGTAAAGGAACAGAGGATCCGTGAAGCACAAGGTGAGGCAGAAGCGCTTCTTGCCGTACAGCGCGCAAAAGCAGAGGGCATCCGTCTCATCAATGCCGCGATGCCTTCCGATGAATACCTGAAGATCCGTTCTTTCGAAGCTGCAGAGAAAATGGCTGACGGACAGGCGACCAAGGTCATCGTTCCGTCAGATATAGCCAATCTGGCCGGTACGCTGCAGGCCGTAAAGGAAACCGTGAGCTGATATGTCATCATTACTGAGTCTTTTACTGATACTGTTTCTGGTCTTTACAGCCAGGAATAAACGGCTTAACAGAGGCGGCAGGCCCCTGTCTGTTCCGCCTGTCCGCAAAACCACTGCAGATCCCTCGGATCCGGAGGGGAAGAGCTTTTCCGAACGATATCGCGAAGATCCGGCACAGACTGCCGGCATGAAGGGCAGGACATCTACAGTTCCCGCTTCGGGAAGAAGCGCGATCCTTGAAGCAGATAACGATCTTGACAACATGCTTGCGGGCAGGAAATTTCATGTTCCCGGCAAGGATTCTTCTTATGGGAGCCGCTTCGCCAGCGCAGATAAAGGTGTCAACCGATTCAAGGACAGTTCTTTTTTTGAAGGGCTGGAAGACCGGCAGAACGACTGGCTTGCGCGGCAACTTCGGGAAGAGCAGAGGTCGAAAGCCCGAATGATGAGCGACATGATGTCTCTCAAGCTGGAACATGAGAAAAATCACAGACGGGAGAACCGTGTAATTGGTAAGAGATGAGCTGAACGGTATGGCAGGCAGACTACCGTACCGTTTTTATGATAGGATGTTCTGATTAACATAAATTGTCCTTGACGCTTTGTCTTTATCCGTGTAAAATCAACTCCGTATGACCAAAGAAAGTATTAAGTGTGAAAGGAAGCACATGAGAGGCATGTGCAAAGGAGTTTTTTTATGGAAATGAATTTCGGTACATATTCCAAGCCGCGTGACAAGGCCTATAAGACCTTCAGCATGGAACTGTGCGGCAGGACCCTGTCCGTGGATATCGGCAGAGTTTCGGCACAGGCGAGCGGCGCGTGTCTGATGCATTATGGGGACACCACGATCCTGTCTACTGTAACGGCATCCAAAGAGCCCAGAGACGGTATTGATTTCTTCCCGCTCTCTGTAGATTATGAAGAGAAGATGTATGCCGTCGGCAAGATCCCCGGCGGATTCAACAAGAGAGAAGGCAAACCTTCCGAACATGCGATCCTTACCAGCAGAGTTATCGACCGTCCGATGCGTCCGTTATTCCCGAAGGATTACCGGAATGACGTCCTTCTCAACAACCTGGTACTGTCGGTAGACCCGGCCTGCCCGCCGGAGATGCTGGCCATGCTGGGTTCATCCCTTGCCACAAGTATTTCGGATATTCCCTTTGACGGTCCGTGCGCGGCGACTATGGTCGGACTGATTGACGGAAAGTTCGTTTTCAATCCCACGCAGGAAGAAAAAGCAGTATCCGAACTGGCATTGACCGTAGCTTCTACCAGAGACAAAGTGATCATGATCGAGGCCGGCGCTAAGGAAGTCAGCGACGAGGTCATGATCGACGCGATCTATCAGGCACATGAGATCAACCAGAAGATCATTGCGTGGATGGACCAGATCGTTGCCGAGGTGGGCAAGCCGAAGCATAGTTACGTTTCCTGTGCGGTTCCCGAAGAGCTTTTTGCGGCTATCAGGGAAGAAGTGCCGCAGGAAGAGATGGAGACTGCTGTATTCACAGATGAAAAGCAGCTTCGGGACAAGAATATCGATGCAATTAAAGAACGTCTCAAAGAGAAGTTTGCCGATAACGAAGAGTGGCTCGGCCTGCTTGGAGAAGCACTGTATCAGTATCAGAAGAAGACTGTCCGGAAGATGATCCTGAAGGATCACAAACGTCCCGACGGACGTCAGATCTCGGAGATCCGTCCGCTGGCTGCGGAGGTCGATACGGTACCACGCGTGCACGGCTCCGGCATGTTTACCAGAGGGCAGACGCAGATCCTCAATATCTGTACGCTTGCACCGCTTTCCGATGCACAGAAGATCGACGGACTGGATGCAAGTGTGACATCCAAGAGATATATGCATAACTACAACTTCCCGTCTTATTCCGTTGGCGAGACCAAACCGTCAAGAGGACCGGGACGCCGTGAGATCGGACATGGCGCACTTGCAGAGAAGGCACTGATCCCTGTGCTTCCGAGCGAAGAGGAATTCCCCTATGCGATCCGTACTGTATCCGAGACGCTTGAATCCAACGGATCTACGTCTCAGGCTTCCGTCTGTGCGTCTTCCCTGTCCCTGATGGCTGCAGGCGTACCGATCAAGGCAGCAGTCGCCGGCATCAGCTGCGGACTTGTGACCGGTGAGACCGATGATGACTATGTCGTGCTGACCGATATTCAGGGTCTGGAAGATTTCTTCGGTGACATGGACTTCAAGGTGGCCGGAACGCGCAAGGGCATTACAGCGATCCAGATGGATATCAAGATCCACGGCCTGACCCGTCCGATCGTGGAGGAAGCGATCGCACGCACCCATGAAGCGCGGCTGTACATCATGGACCAGATCATGGATCCGGTGATCGCAGAGCCTCGTCCGGAGCTGAGCCCGTATGCACCGAAGATCAGCTCGATCATGATCGATCCCGCCAAGATCGGGGATGTCGTAGGCAAGCAGGGCAAGACCATCAACAAGATCATCGAAGAGACCGGCGTACAGATCGACATCGAAGATGACGGCCATGTATCCGTATGCGGCATCGATCAGGAAATGATCGACCGCGCGATCGAGATCATCGAGAGCATCGTTACGGATGTGGAAGTAGGTATGATCATGAGCGGCAAGGTCTTCAACATTCTGGGCTTTGGTGCCCAGGTGGAGCTTGGCCCGAACAAGAAAGGCCTGATCCACATCTCCAGGCTTGCGGACAGCCGCGTCGGCAAGGTAGAGGATGTTGTGAAACTCGGTGACATCGTGACCGTTAAGGTCATCAAAGTGGACGAGCGTGACGGTAAGATCGACCTGTCCATGCGTCCTTCTGACATTAACGGCACATGGATCCCGAAGGAAGACGAAGATGACCGCAGCTCGGGACGCGGAAGCCGTGACCGCGGCGGGCGCGGAGGCAGAGACCGCGGCGGACGCAGCAGAAGATAAGGAGCTGCTGTAACGTTCCTTCTATAGTATGACACAGGCAGTTCCGCAGAAAGGCACCAAAGCCGGACTGCGGAACTTTATTATATGACCGGTTCGGGAATGATTGTGAGATCCGGAGAACATGAAAGGCGCTGTTAATAGTACATCTATTACCATATTGACAAATGACTGGATTCAACGCTGCGCAGCTGCAGGCAATTGAACATAAAGACGGACCGATGATCGTAGTGGCTGGTCCCGGAAGCGGCAAGACCACGGTGCTGACCCATCGGATCGCTCACCTGATCGATGCCTGTCATGTGCAGCCCGGCAGTATCCTTGTGATCACCTTTACAAGAGCTGCCGCACAGGAGATGGAGTACCGCTTCCGAAGGCTGAACGGGTCACATGACGGGCGTTCCCCTGTACGCAAAGACGGTCCGGATGTCTGTTTCGGCACTTTTCATTCCTTTTTTCTGAAGATCCTGCAGGAATACGCCTCAGGACAGGGACGAAGAGGAAAATACCGTATCGCCGAACCCAAAGAAGCACTATCCGCGCTGCGCCGTGCGGCGGAGAAAAATGACCGGAGCGCTGCAGATACATCGGATTATTATGATTATGTACTCCATCAGATCGGGCGCATTAAAAACGGATTGGAATGCAGCGATCCAAAGATCAGTAAGCTCCGATATTTATATGATGATGAAATGTCACGTCGAGGTCTGATCGATTTCGACGACATGCTTGTGAGGTGCCTGGAACTGATCAAAAAGGAGCCGGCCGTGCTGGAAGGCCTCAGGATGCGTTTCCGCTATATCATGGTCGATGAGTTTCAGGATATCAACCCGGTCCAGTTTGAGATACTCCAGCTGATATCCGGGCCGCGGAACAATCTTTTTGTAGTGGGAGATGACGACCAGAGTATCTATGCCTTCCGCGGCTCGGATCCGTCCATCATGCTTTCTTTTAAAACCTATTATCCCGATTCTGCCTTTCTTCGCCTCACAGAGAACTATCGGAGTTCCCGCAGTATCGTACGGGCTTCCGCAAAACTGATACGGCATAATAAAAGACGGTACAGCAAAAGGCTTACTGCCGCCCGTGACCGAGGGTCCCGACCTGTCTTCAGACAGTACGCGGATCCCTGGGAAGAGGCTGCCGCTGTATTAGAAGACATCTCCGGACTGCCGGACGGCAAGGATGCTGCGGTGCTTTATCGCACACATAAAGCGGGCAGCGAGATCGGCCGAATGTATTCCGAGGTCATGGACGACGCAGCGGAAAGCGGTGCCGGCCATGACAGAAGGCATGGAAAAGAGCCCATTGCCCTTCGGGAGGCTTTACGCGGCAAAAAGATCCATCTGATGACTTTTCATGCAGCGAAGGGCCTTGAATTCGATACGGTATATATAATACGGGCGGAAGAGGAAATAACTCCGGGGAAAGCTAAGGATCCCCGGGATAAAGAAAGATTTTTTGAACACATAGAAGAAGAACGACGTATATTCTATGTGGCAATGACCAGGGCAAAGGATCATCTGCAGATTTCCTGCGCTAGATCCAGACAGGGCAGAAAATGCAGGAGATCCAGGTTCATGCGGGAAGCCGCGGGGCTGTTGGGAGGTGGAATCATATGAAGGATCTGAAACTGAAAGCGATAACAGCACTGCGCGCGTTGGGCAATTATCTGCTGGTACGCCGGGCCATCCTGCTGATCGCAGAGCGGGAACAGGTCCATATCGTCAGCGGACCCAATTACCTTGGTGTCAACGGTCTGAGTACCCAGTCTGTTATTCCGCATGAGTCTACCATGACACTCCGCTTTTCCACTGAATGCAGACAGCAGGATGCCAACCCGGTCAGACGGTATGTCAACAGAGAACTTATACTTCTCTGTGAACGGCATGGAATCAGGATCTGTTGATTTAGTCACATTTTTATCACATAAAAGAGCTATAATATAATTGAGATCCGGGTGGGATCTTGTACGCGGCAGCATTCAGACGATAGGCGGTATAAAAAAAATGCAGAAAATAAAAATACTTGTTGTAGATGATGAAGAGCGCATGCGCAAACTGATCCGGGATTTTCTCAGGGTAAAGGGATATGAAGTGACCGAAGCATGCGACGGTGAAGAAGCTGTGGATATCTTTTTTGCCGACAATGATATCAGCCTTATACTGCTGGATGTTATGATGCCTAAGATGAACGGGTGGGAAGTTGTGAAAACGATCCGGAAAGTCTCCAATGTCCCGATCATTATGCTGACAGCGCGGGGCGAAGAACAGGACGAACTCCAGGGCTTCAGTCTGGGCGTTGATGAGTATATCTCAAAACCGTTTTCCCCGAAGATCCTCACCGCAAGGGTGGAGGCGATCCTGCGCCGCGCTCATGTTGGCGATATGGATGTCATCGTCTGCGGAGGCGTTGAGCTGGACCGCGCAGCGCATATCGTGCGTGCCAACGGGGAACCCGTAGATCTCAGCTTCAAGGAATTCGAACTGTTAGACTACTTTATTTCCAACAAAAACCTTGCCCTCAACAGGGAAAACATACTGAATAACGTCTGGAATTTTGATTATTTCGGAGATTCCAGAACGGTCGATACGCATGTCAAGAAGCTTCGTGCCAAGCTCGGCGCCTGCGGCAACCAGATCAAGACCATCTGGGGTATGGGCTATAAGTTTGAGGCGTGAGGGATTCCGTGTGATGCCTGAGATGCAGAGAATACGGGCGTTACAGGGGTTTCTGATAGCATTGGAATAAAGAAAATATAACCAAAACATAACCGAAATACTGTGGTTTGGAGTTATATACCAAGTTAATAACATAATCAGAAAGGAGAGAAAAAAACCGTGAAGACTTTTGCAAAAAACTCTGAAAAAGTGTACGTCCGTTTCGCTTTAGGTTTCCTTTGGTGTGTTTTTCTGCTGCTTCCCTGTATTTTGCTGGTCGGAGCTGACACCGCCTTAGCATGCACAACGATCATTGTGGGAAAGAAAGCCTCCGCTGATGGCAGTATTATTTTCGGCCGCACTGCAGATACCCACGGGCTCAGTCCGGTCCGTTTCGAGTACCGGGAAGCGCGGGAATCCGGCGGTTTCTTTACAGACCCTTCCAACGGGTTTTCATGCCCTTTGCCAGGGAACGCCTGCGGCTATCTGACCATGCCCGGTATCGACATCGAAACCAACGGCAGCTGGGATGAGGCTACCATCAACGACTACGGCGTCTGTATCAGCGCCACGGAAAGCATATATACCAACGAGAAGGCAAAAGCAGCGGATCCCTTCGTGGATGACGGCATTGGGGAGCAGTCCATTCATGCCCTGATCGCCCCTTACATCCATACAGCCCGAGAGGGTGTGGAATATTTGGGAAAGCTGATCGACCGGTACGGTAACGCTGATGCAGGCAACGGCGTTATCTTCGGTGACCGGGACGAGGTCTGGTATATGGAGATCTATGCCGGGCACCAATGGGCAGCAGTCAGGATTCCGGACGATTGTTACGTTATCGCGCCAAATGATGGCCGGATCGGTAAAATTGACGTTTCGGACACGAAAAATGTGATCGTTTCCGCCCATCTGGTGGAGCTTGCAAAGAAAGGCGGATTCTTCGTCGGAAGCGGGAATGTGATCGACACCACCCGCACCTACTGTACGGAGCTGCGGAATTACAGTCAGATCCGCGCTTGGGAGACTCAGCGGAGATTCAGTCCCTCCGTGACGTCCGAAACCTACGATGTCAACACATATTATCCCTTTGCCCTGCAGCCGGATCAGAAGATCAGCCTGGAGGATGTGATGGAACTGTGCCGCTGGCGCTACGAAGGCACCGAATACGACGTGAATGAGCATCCTGAGGTTCGGGCCATTGGTATCAATCGGACCCGGCAAACATCCATCTTCTGGCTGCGTCCCGATAAACCGGAGATCATGTGGAACTGTTTCGCCAATCCGGAGATGAGCGTCTTCCTTCCGATGTACAAGAACACCAAGGTGTTCCCGGAGGCCTACAGCCTGGCTCCCGCAAAAACCTATGATGAGCAGACGGCTTACTACCGTTTCTTGCGGACTGGCATTCTCGCTGCCGATGATCGCGGGGGATTTGGGAAAAAGGTTCGCAAAAGCTGGAAAGACACACAGAAGGATCTGATCGAAAAGACGGGAGACCGGGATACAGATTACATTGCCAATAGCTGCAGCGATGATGCCGCGGCCCGGATTTTTGACTCTGTCGGTACTAAAGCCTTGGAGCAGGCGGATCAGCTGTACTTCGAAGGCATGTCAGACTGGCTGGACGCCCGTATGCAGGACGGCGGATCCGATTCTCCTGATGCTGCATATGAGAACATTACCAATTGATGCCGGGATATTTCTTTTCACCGTATGATTACCACGATCAATTCTTTTTGAAAATGAGGGTAAAACTGGGGTTGTAATAAATATTACTAAAGAATCATGAATCATTCCATTAAACGAACCTTTACGCTGATCTTTGTGGCGATCGTCGCTGCTCTGCTGCTGACGATGTACATCGTAAACCGCTTCTTTCTGCAGTCTTATTATATGGACCGCAAGATCGGTATGCTGAACGTTGCCTATGAGACCATCGACAAGGTCGTTTCGATCGCACAGAAAAACAATGAGACAGTATTCGACCTGATCAATGAGGAATACGGGCAGAATGTGGAAGACAGCCCGACGATATCTATCTTCAGGACCCTGAATGAACGCTCCAATATCGATATCGTGCTGACTGACAGCACGGGTACCGCGATGGCTTCCACCAGCCGCGAGGGCGAGTGGCTTGCCATGAAGCTGCGTCTCTATTTGTACTACAGAGACCTTATGTCAGAAAGTAAAGAGCTTTCTGTTCCGCGGCCCGCAAACCAGATGAACGGCTCCTCGGCTTCCGTGCTTCCGGAGTCCGACGAAGAAAGGGAGAGCGATATCGAGATCGTTCAGGAAAACGGGAATTATACGATCCAGAAATACCATGATCAACGGTCGGATTCGGTATATCTTGAGAGCTGGGGGACCTTTTCCGACGGATCCACCAACTTTCTTATGTCCATGCCTGTCGCCAGCATTGACGAAGGCGTAGCTGTCAGCAGCCGTTTCAACCTTCTTTCCGGAATGATCATCCTGGTGATCGGAAGCATTGCCGTATATCTTGCTTCCAGCAGGATGACGAAGCCGATCAACCATCTGGCGCATCTGGCAGAGCGCATGTCGATGCTGGATTTCAGTGCGCGTTATGAAGGTCGTTCACAGGATGAGATCGGTCTGCTCGGGGCATCTATGAATACCATGTCCGAACGCCTGGAACAGACCATCGAACAGCTCAGGGATGCCAATGTACAGCTGCAGGATGCCAATGACCGCCTGCAGGAAGACATCAGTCAGAAAGAAAAGATCGACGAGATGAGGAAGGAATTCATCGCGAATGTATCTCATGAGCTGAAGACGCCGATCGCCCTGATCGAAGGATATGCGGAAGGCCTTGCGGAAGGGATCGCGGATGATAAGGAGAGCCGGGATTATTATTGCGGCGTGATCGTGGACGAGTCTGCCAAGATGAACAAAATGGTCCGCCAGCTCACATCGCTGATCAGTTATGAATTCGGGGCAGCCGGACTGGAGATGACAGAATTCGACCTTTCCGAACTTGTAAAAAGCGTCGTATCTTCAAACCGCCTGAAACTGGAGGAGTCGGGTGCGGTCCTGACCATGGACCTGGTCGCTCCGGCAGTGATCAGGGCCGATGAATTCAAGATCGAAGAAGTATTTACGAATTTTATGAGCAATGCCCTGCATCATCTCGAAGGGGAACGCAGGATCATCATAAAACTTCGGGAAGAGCCGCCGGCGGGAGAGCAGGAGGAAACGGGCAATGGCGCATTTGACGGGAGCAGTAAGACAGAATACCGCCTGAGCGTATATAACGACGGTGAACCGATCCCTGTGGAAAGCCTGCCCCTGGTATGGGACAAGTTCTATAAAGTTGACAAAGCCAGGACCAGGGCGTATGGAGGAAGCGGCATAGGCCTCAGTATCGTAAAGGCGATCATGGATGCGCACGGAGGGACCTACGGCGTACGCAATATAGAAAACGGAGTCGAATTCTGGTTCACGATCAAATCAGCTTGACTCCCGTACCCAAACTGTGTTATTATCAATGCGCTTTCGGGGTGTGGCCCAGCTTGGTAGGGCGCTTGATTTGGGATCAAGAGGTCGCAAGTTCGAATCTTGTCACCCCGATTGAACAGCAAAGCGGATGGCTGGGGCTCGGAAGAACGCTTGCGTTCTGATAAGTTCCGGCCATTTGCTTTAATGGCCGACAAGGCATCCATAGCGCCGCTGCAAAAAGGCTGACATTGAATAATCAGCCGATTTATGCTATAATAATGTCAGCCTGAGATGTTCGTTTGGTTTATTCAATTACTTCCACAAATTGACATACGGGAGTTCAGTATTGATGATGTGGATGTCGGGCCGCCCTAGATCAGGCGGATGGCTGAAACGGTCTCCGAGATTTCCCACCTGGCTTAGAGCTGGGAGTCACTTATAAACCGACGGCACCTTGGGTCGTTTACTGTGTTATTATTGTTTTAAAAGCGGAGGTAACCATGCCAGGATATACGGATCTGATTTGCCAGGCATTATCAAAAGTGCAGGATTCATATGCTCCGTACAGCCATTATCATGTAGCAGCCGCACTGCGGTCTTCCGACGGCCGCATCTTTCATGGCATCAACATTGAGAACGCAGCCTATACGCCCACTGTGTGTGCGGAGCGGACGGCTTTTTTCAAAGCGGTATCAGAAGGCGTACGGTCCTTTGACGCTATTGCCATTGTTGCTGCGGCAAAGAGCGATCTTCCCGCGCGCATGCAGGCACCGGCAGCCGTTCCCTGTTACCCCACGCCCTGCGGTGTATGTCGTCAGGTGATGAGGGAGTTCTGTGATCCCGATACGTTTACCGTCATACTGGCGAGATCCGCAGACGATTTTAAGGTATATACACTGAAGGAGCTTCTTCCCGAGAGTTTCGGTCCCGAGTTCCTGCAGACATAACAGTAGATCATAAGTATTATCTGCAATAATGAAAGGAGTCTAATATGTCTAAGAAAAGTGCTGGCGGTCTTCTCGGAACCCTGCTCGTGGCTGGTGTCGCTGCAGGTATCGTGAAATATCTGAAGGATTATTCCGGCGCGTCCTTTACGGATGAGGAGCAGATCAAGAAGGTCAAAAAGAATTCCGGCGAAGTAAAGGATGCCGCAAGGAGGACCTATGTTGCCATAAAGGAAAAAGGCAACATCAAAGAAGCGGCGGAAGAGCTTGCGAAAGCTGCCGGTTCTGTCGTATCGGATTCCGCAGAGATCGCAAAGACAGCAGGCGCTGGCGCCATGAAGGCTGCGAAGGACATCAAAGCGAAGTTTGATGAGGATCCCGAAGCCGCCAAGGAGGAAGTGATCAGCAACCTGAAGGAGATGGGCTCCGATATCAGTCATAAGGTTACAGAGACAGCCGAAGAGGTCGTTGAACGTTTCCGCGGTGAGGATGAATTCACTGACTTTGAAGACAGTGATTTTGATGATGTTGTCGAGGGTGCCGAAGGGATCGCCGAAGAGGCCAGGGAAGCTGCGGCTGATGCTGCTGAAAAGGCAGCTGACTGTGCGTGCCAGACGGCGGAAGATGTCATTAAGGCAGCGGAAGAGGCCGCGGATGCAGTGAAGGATGGAGCGGCTGATGCTGCTGCTTATGTCGCCGACAAGGCAGAAGAGGAAGCGATCGAGACTGCGGATCTGCTGGACGAGCTGGGAGATGCGGCAGAAGAACAGATCGCAGAGGCAGCAGAAGAAGCTGCCAAGGTCCTGAACGGCACTCCGTCTGTCACCATCACCGATGATGAGATCGACTGAAAACAACTGAACGGCCCGGACCTGCGCAGAGTTCTGGTCAGAACGCTTCATTCCGCCGAACAGGAGGATCCGGATATCTTCAGGGAAAAGCTCCGGATGATGGAGCTTGATGAAGTGTTCGATGAAGAATAAAACAAGGAAACTGAGAGGATTATTTGTATGCAGGTTAGAGGCGTTAACGAGTTAAGACGCATGTTTCTGGAATACTTTGAGAGAAACGGGCATCTCCGGATGAAGAGTTTTTCTCTGGTCCCGCACAATGATGATTCACTGCTTTTGATCAATTCCGGCATGGCTCCGCTGAAGCCGTTTTTTACCGGACAGGAGATCCCGCCGCGCCGGCGTGTCACAACGTGCCAGAAGTGTATCCGCACCGGCGACATTGAAAATGTCGGCAAGACTGCAAGACACGGTACTTTCTTTGAAATGCTGGGCAATTTCTCCTTTGGCGATTATTTCAAAAAAGAAGCCATTCCCTTTGCATGGGAGTTCCTGACCAAGGACGTCGGTCTTGATCCGAACCGCCTTTACCCCTCCGTATATCTCGATGATGATGAGTCTTTCAATATTTGGAGAGACGTGATCGGCATCGCCCCGGAACGCATTTATCGTTTCGGCAAGGAAGACAACTTCTGGGAGCATGGAGAAGGCCCCTGCGGTCCCTGTTCCGAGATCTACTATGACCGCGGTGAAAAGTGGGGCAACGGTCCCGAAGATGTCATGGGCGGTGAGGGCGACCGCTTCGTTGAAGTATGGAATATCGTATTCTCTCAGTTTGATAACGATGGTCACGGCAACTACAGTGAGCTGATCCAGAAAAACATTGATACCGGCATGGGACTTGAACGTCTGGCCATGGTGGTACAGGACGAGGAGTCCATATACACGGTGGACACCAATAAGGCGATCCTTGAGTACATCGCGGAGCTTTGCGGTGTCATTTATCATGCTGATCATGAAAAAGACATATCTCTCCGCATTCTCACGGACCATGCCAAGTCCAGTACTTTTATGATCTCTGACGGGATCATGCCGTCCAATGAAGGCCGCGGCTATGTACTTCGACGTATTATCCGCCGTGCCGTCCGCCATGGGCGAAAGCTCGGCATTACGAAAGATTTCATGCCGGAGATGGCCAAACGTGTTATCGAACTCAACAAGGACGGATATCCCGAGCTTGAAGAGAAACAGGCGATGATCCTGAAAGTCCTCGCAGAGGAAGAGGATAAGTTCAACAGGACGATCGATGCCGGTATGGGCATCCTGAACGGCCTGGAGGCTGCTATGGAGGCTTCCGGCACCACTGAGCTGAACGGTGCGGACGCGTTCAAGCTGTACGATACCTATGGTTTCCCGATCGATCTTACCGTTGAGATCCTTGAAGAGAAAGGATGTACTGTTGACCGCGCCGGTTTTGATGAATGCATGCGCATTCAGAAGGAGACCGCGCGTAAAGCGCGCAAGCATTCAAATTATATGGGCGCCGATGCCACGGTCTATGACCTGATCGATCCGACCATTACTTCCGTATTTACCGGATATGACTCTCTGAAAGGCGGCGGAAAGGTCCTGGTAGTGACGACCGAGGAAGAGATCACCGAGGCTCTTTCCGAGGGAGAACGCGGCACGATCATTACAGATGCGACTCCCTTCTATGCGACTATGGGCGGCCAGATCGGTGACTGCGGTGTTATCCGCAACAAAGACGGCGAGTTCAAAGTGGCAGAAGCTATACATTTGAAGGGCGGTCGAATCGGACATGTGGGCATCATGACCCGTGGCATGATCGGAGTTGGACAGGAAGTGGAACTTGAAGTTGATCCGGCCGAGCGTGCGGCAACCGCGAAGAACCATTCCGCGACCCATCTTCTTCAGTATGCCCTGCGCAAGGTTCTGGGCAGTCACGTTGAGCAGAATGGCGCATATTATGACAAAGACCGTCTGCGCTTTGACTTTACTCACTTCCAGGCCATGACCGGGGAGGAACTCGCACGCGTAGAGCAGATCGTCAATACCCTGATCTCGGAAGATCATCCTGTGATCACCCAGGAGATGACGCTTGACGAGGCTAAAAAGACCGGTGCTATGGCTCTGTTTGGCGAGAAGTACGGCGAGAAGGTCCGCGTGGTCCGCATGGGCCCGTCTACCGAGCTCTGCGGCGGTACGCATGTAAAACATACGGGTGAGATCGCTTCCTTCAAGCTTGTAAGCGAATCCGGTATTGCTGCGGGCGTGCGCCGTATCGAAGCGCTGACCGCCGACAATCTTCTGGCTTACTATAAGCATGAAGAAGATGAGCTATTGGCTGCTGCCGCAGCTGCAAAAGCGCAGCCTTCCGAACTCGTGCGGAAGATCGGCCAGCTGATGGATGAGCTTCGTGCCCTGAAAAATGAAAATGATAAGCTGAAAAAGGAACTGGCGGGTAATTCCATCGGTGATGCAGCTGCATCCGCGGTAGATGTAGCGGGCATCAAGGTGCTTGCGATCCGCGCCGATGCGGCGGATGTCAATGCCCTCCGTTCACTGAGCGATTCCCTGAAGGACCAGCTCGGTGATAGCGTCGTTGTGCTCGGAGCCGCGATCGACGGGAAAGTCACGCTGATCGCTTCTGCCACTGAGGGAGCTGTCAAGCGCGGCGCGATGGCTGGAAACATTATCCGCGAGATCGCTCCGGTCGTCGGCGGTAAGGGCGGCGGAAGACCGAATATGGCGCAGGCCGGCGGAACCGACACAGGAAGCATTGATGCAGCGTTGGCAAAGGCTGTGGAGATCATCCGGACACAGATCCGATAAATCTTAGTTTTCTATTAAGTTTTGTCCCATTGCATTGTATATATCATTTTTTTTCGGTATGATGGGGCAAAGCGGCAGATATAGCTGCAAAACGCGTTTGGAACGCAACAGATTTTTCTTAAAAGGAGATTTGCTTATGAAAAAGTATGTATGTTCCGTATGTGGATGGGAATATGATGAGGCTGCCGGATACCCGGATGGCGGAATCGCTCCCGGAACCAAGTTTGAAGATCTTCCCGCTGATTTTGAGTGCCCGCTTTGCGGCGTTGCCAAGAGCGAGTTCGAAGAGGCATAAGGAACAGAAACAGTTTTATTCAATAACGGCTGCGTTTTTACGCAGCCGTTGTTTTATTTACAATATGCTCTTGACGCTGATATAAAGTGCGGATAATATAATGGATACCGGCAAAGATCTGCCGGTATTATAAAAAAAGAGGCTGCATACAATGAAACTTTTGGAAGAACGTATCAGGCAGGACGGTATTGTGATCGGAGACGATATACTCAAGGTGGATCGCTTTTTGAACCATCAGATGGATCCTGCGCTTTTTCAGGCAATGGCAGAAGAGTGGAAACGTCAGTTTGCCGGGGATCATGTAAATAAGATACTTACCATTGAGGCTTCCGGTATCGGCATTGCCTGCATCGTCGGGCTGGTATTCGGCTGTCCCGTGGTCTTTGCAAAAAAGAGTAAAACGCGGAATACACCGGAAGAATGCTACATGGCTACCGTACGGTCTTTTACAAGAGGCATTATCTCTGACGTGACCGTATCCAAAAAATACCTGGGTCCCTCCGACCGCGTTCTGATCATTGACGATTTCATGGCTACCGGAGAAGCGGCAAATGGTCTGATCAGCCTGGTAAAAGAAGCCGGTGCGCATTTATGCGGCGTTGGCATTGCGATAGAGAAAGCATTTCAGCAAGGCGGCAATGCTCTTCGCGAGGAAGGGATCAAAGTCGTATCGCTGGCACGGATCGGGACGATGAGCGAGTCCGAAGGGATCAGTTTCCTGGATTGATCTTTAATATTTAATATATGATGAGGCGGGAGGCTGTTCTCATGGAGAACGCGATCCTGCCTTTTTATTTTGACTGCAGACCGGCCAGAAAATGAGGCAGCATTTTTTCGGCATACTGACAGATGGAGTAGTTGCCGTCCGAAATACACCAGTCATACATGATCGCGCGTTCATAGATCGCATATGCTTTCGTGATATCATTGACTGAAAGATCTTCACTGAACATTCCTTTTTCTTTTCCTTCCACCGCGATCGCCCGTAAAAGCTTATAATAAGTGCGGTCAGGATTCAGCAGATGGCGTTCGCCCCTGGTTGTCAGCTGAGAACCGAAAAGCCGGGAAAGAAGTGTAACGGACACTGTATTCTCGATCATAAGAAACATCTCGTGGTTCATTACGATCAGTTTTTCGATCGGATCCAGCGCCGGGTCCATGCTTTCTTCCAACTCTTCATATTTCTTATCAAAAAGATAGGAGATAGATCCGAGAAGGTCGTCCTTTGAATCAAAATAATGATAAAACGTACCTTTGGATGTCTGGGATGCTTCGGCGATATCATCGATCGTTGTGTTTTCATAACCGTACTGGTAGAAAAGCTTCCATGCGGACTCAACGATACGGCTTTTTGTCTGGTTGGAATTCTTTCTCATAACTGCCTCTTCCTTTCCGGTCGGTTTATGGGTCAGAACATGCATTCATGTATTCAAATGCGGTTTAGTAGAAGTATGTTTTAGCCTTTAGTATATACTCTAGTCTATTAGATTACAACAGTATACTTGAAGAAATTTATAAATAGCGTATATTAACATATATTTCGGTTTAATATTCAGTTGATATTTGATTAATATTTTTATGGTGTTAGAATAGTCAGGTATGCTGAACATGGAATCGTCAGCATAAAGAAGAGGGAAAGGAACTTTGGTATGAATCTCGAAATCGTTGTTTTTTTAAGCTATTTTATCATTCTGTTTTTTGTAGGACTTGTCTTTTACTTTAACGGCAGCAACAAGAACCAGGAGGACTATTTCCTTGGCGGCCGTTCCATGGGCCCCTGGGTCACCGCCATGTCGGCACAGGCTTCCGATATGTCCGCCTGGCTGCTGATGGGCCTGCCCGGTTCTATACTGGCCTTTGGTTTCGGACAGATCTGGATCGGTATCGGTCTGGCGCTGGGCACCGCGCTTAACTGGATCTTCTGTGCCGGACGTCTTCGCAAACTGAGTAAGGCGGCTGATGACGCGATCACCCTGCCGCAGTATCTGACCAAACGGTTCAAATCCGAGCACAAGACCCTGCAGGTGATCTGTGCGATCATATTCCTGATCGCATTTACCGTATATGTTGCATCGGCCTTTGTCGCAGGTACCTCCGTAATTACTATGATCTTCCCCGGAATGTCCGATCAGAGGGCCATGATTATTTTCGCCCTCATCATTGTAGGATACACATTCCTCGGCGGATTCAAGGCTGTCTGCTGGACCGACTTTTTCCAGGGCATTCTGATGCTTGTAGCCCTGCTGGCAGTCCCGATCATCGTCGTTCTTACGACCGAGCTCGACACAGCTGCGCTACAGACAGTCTATCAGTATACTGATGCCGGCGGAAAAGTCGTGACCTGTGATTTCGGAACCGGTCTGTTCAACGCATCCTGGCAGGATGTGGTCTCCGGCCTGGCATGGGGTCTCGGATATTTCGGAATGCCGCATATCGTCGTCCGCTTCATGTCCATTGAGAGACCGTCCATGATCAAAAAATCCGCGACAGTAGCGATCATCTGGGTCGTCCTGTCTCTTGGCGCAGCCTGCATCATGGCATACTTTGCGCGTATGATCGTAGCGGAAGAACTTCTGACCACAGGCGCGCAGAAGACCGTATTCATCGTGATGGCAAGAAGATTCTTCCCGCCCGCGATTGCCGGATTCCTGCTGGCTGCAATCATGGCGGCTTCGGTTTCCACTGCGGACTCTCAGCTGCTTGTAGCGTCCAGTTCTTTTACCTCGGACCTGTATAAGCCTTTGATCCGCAAGAATGCATCGGATAGGGAAGTCCTGTATATGGGACGGCTTGCCGTTATTGTTCTTTCTGTGATCGCATTCATGCTGGCACGTTCAAACGGAGCAGGCGCACAGGCTATCATGAACCTGGTGGAGAACGCCTGGGGCCTGTTCGGCGCAGCCTTCGGTCCGGTCGTGATCCTTTCACTGTTCTGGAAACGCTTTAACTATACCGGTGCCTGCGCGGGTGTCATCGCCGGCGCGCTGGTCGATATCCTCTGGCTTGCCCTGTTCTCGGGAAGCGGAGTATATGAGCTTCTTCCGGGATTCATCGCAGGTGCTGTCACCTCCGTCGCTGTCACGCTCGGCACTGCAGAGCCGTCCAAAGAGATCACGGATATGTTCGAGCATGCGACTTCCGAGAGTTACGACGAATAAAAAATACCACTTGCGTTTCCATATCAAAAATGTTATAAATATATGGTCGACTCGAAACGATCGGTCAAATGATCCCGAAGTCGTCCATAAACGGGGTGTGGCGTAGTTTGGTAGCGCGCTCGGCTGGGGGCCGAGAGGTCGCAAGTTCAAATCTTGTCACCCCGATCGAACAGACTATAAGTAAGGAAAACAGGCATATCGATCTGCCTGTTTTTCTTTTTCGGGTCCGCAAGACCCGCGTGATCACAGTCTCTATGATGCACTTTATCAAAAAATAGAAAACTCTTGCATCACGATTGAATTTATGATATAAATTCCATTAGTGCAATTATACCCCGCACAAACGTGGCATGTACTCTCGTTACATAAACTGCCACCGGAGGGAGGTAAGGGGTCTTTGTCAAACGTTATTGTTAAAGAGAACGAGTCTTTGGATTCTGCTCTTCGCAGATTTAAGAGAAACTGTGCGAAGGCTGGTATTCAGCAGGAGATTCGTAAGAGAGAACATTACGAGAAGCCGAGCGTCAGACGTAAGAAGAAGTCTGAAGCCGCAAGAAAGCGTAAGTACAACTAATGCTAATAGCCTCTATTCCGCCGGAGTAGGGGCTATCGATTTTTACAGAAGATTATTCTGCGGGATCAGGCTTTAAAATACGAGCTTTTCCCGGGCATTTACAGGGAGATTTATGGCAGCGGAAATTACAAGAGACATCCCCGCGGAGCATGAAAAAAACATATTCGGAAGTTTTGATAAGTACCTGAAGAAGATAGAAAGGGCACTGCAGGTGGATATCACCGAACATAACGGAACGGTCCGCATCGTTTCCGATGGTGCCCCGGTCAATGCCGAGCGTGCGGCATCGGTGCTCGACAGTCTCCTGGGCATAAGTGAGCAGAACGGCACGGTCTCAGAGCAGCAGGTGGATTATATTCTTTCACTCAGTATGGAAGGCACAGGGCAGGAAAAGGAAATCGCAGAGATCGACCGTGATATTATCTGCCGCAGTGTCACCGGCCGGCCTATCAAGCCCAAGACCTTCGGTCAGAAGCATTATGTGGATCTGATCCGTTCGAAAATGATCACCTTTGGTGTGGGCCCTGCCGGCACAGGCAAGACCTATCTGGCCATGGCACTTGCAATCAAGGCATTTAAGGATCAGGAAGTTCAGCGCATCATCCTGACCAGACCGGCGATCGAAGCAGGAGAGAAGCTGGGTTTTCTTCCCGGTGATCTGCAGCAGAAGATCGATCCTTATCTTCGTCCGCTGTATGATGCCCTGTACAGCATCATGGGCGCGGACTCTTTCGTTGCGAACCAGGAAAAAGGGCTGATCGAAGTGGCACCTCTCGCATACATGCGCGGGCGTACACTGGACAATGCTTTTATAATTCTGGATGAAGCCCAGAACACCACCCCGGCACAGATGAAGATGTTTCTGACCCGCATCGGGTTTGGTTCCAAGGTCGTTGTGACCGGAGACCTCACACAGAAGGATCTGGAAAAAGGCCAGGTGTCCGGTCTGGAAGTGTCGATGAAGGTGCTTTCAAAGATCGATGATATCGGTTTTGCGGAACTTACAGCAGCAGACGTGGTACGTCATCCTCTGGTACAGAAGATCGTAAAAGCCTATGACGAATATGAAGCGCGTCTGCAGCATCATGACCGCCGGCGTTGAGATCCGCACATGGAGCAGGTGATATGACGATCAATATAGAAAATGAATATGGTGACGGTGAAATGCCGCTTCCGGCGCAGTTTCTGAGCCGCGATGAGTATGAGGACATCGCTGTCCGTGTGATCATGCAGGCCCTGGAACAGGAAGGCTGTCCCTATGAAGCGGAAGTGAATCTGACACTGACAGACGATGACGGGATACGCCGGATCAACGGGGAGATGCGTTCTCTTGACAAGAGCACGGATGTCCTTAGTTTTCCGATGGTCGATTTTGACGCTCCGGGCGATTTTTCCATGCTCGAGGCGATGGAGGCGGAAGAGGATTTTGAAACATTTGCGGATGACGTCTTTAATCCGGACAGCGGTGAGCTGATGATCGGAGACATCGTCATCAGTGTGGATCATTGCCTGAAGCAGGCAGAAGAGTACGGACACAGCCTCCGCAGAGAGTACGCTTTTTTGATCGCGCACAGCATGCTGCATCTGATGGGATATGACCATATGCATGACGAAGAAGCGGCAGAGATGGAACGCCGGCAGGAAGAGATCCTCGGCGCACTTGGGTATTATCGTTAAAGGCAATCTATGAAGACGAACGCAAAGCATAATTTTATTGCGCAGGGAAGTATCCTGGCGATCACCGGTATCATATGCCGGCTGATCGGAATGCTGTACCGCATTCCGCTGATCGATGTTATCGGCACGCAGGGCAACGGATACTACACATCCGCCTACAGCATATACAACATCCTTCTGATCATTAGTTCGTATTCGCTGCCGATCGCGATCTCTAAAGTCATATCCGTCCGCCTGGCGAATGAACGTTACGACGATGTACGCACGGCACTCCGTGTTGCTTTTCTTTACGCGACATTAGCCGGGGGACTCATGTGCAGCATCATGTATTTCGGAGCGCATCCGATCGCGGCTGCCATGAACAAGCCTTTTACCGAGTATGCGCTGCGTACGCTTGCACCGACGATATGGATCATGGCATATCTCGGCGTATTGCGCGGATACTTCCAGGGAACAGGTGATATGGTCCCGACAGCTGTCTCGCAGATCTTTGAGCAGGTCGTCAACGCAGTCGTTTCCATTGTCATGGCGATATTACTGTTCAATTACGGCCTTAAGGCAAACCTTCTGTACAATGAGACGGAATACAGCTATGCATTCGGCGCTGCAGGCGGCACGATCGGTACCGGTGCAGGCGCGCTGGTAGCGCTTTTGTTTTTCCTGCTTTTATATCTGCTCTACGGAAGGCTCCCAAAAGGCAACGGAAGCGCGTTTGCTTATGGAGCGTCGGCTGTTTTTGAAGAGGATGATGCCCCATCACTTCGTTCTTCCCGGAAAAGTTCCGAGGAAATGTCCGGAAGGTCAAGATCACGAAAGCCCAGGTCACGCGGCGGTGTTCCCGCATCTTCGTCCCGTCGGGACCCGTCTTTCCGGCCTGACGATCCCGATCCGCGCGCTGCCGCTGTCAGCCGTCCTCTGTCCGGTCCAATGAAAAAGGAAACAGCCGGTGAACTGGCTGTGGTTTTGCTGCTGACGCTGCTTCCGATCCTTCTGAGTTCTACCGTTTACAACATCAGCACCGTGCTCGATGATTTTCTGTTCAGCCGCATGATGGGACGAGTCGGACTTGCCGGATCCGTAGTGTTTTTGTGGGGAGTTTTCGGTGAATACCGTATCCTTTTCAATATCCCTGTGGCCATGGCCAACTCTCTGAGCTCCTCCGTCATTCCATCCCTGACCAATGCGGTTGCCTCAAGGGACCGGCACCTGGTCGTACAGAAGATCAAGCTCAGCCAGCAGTTCGTCATGATCATTTCCATGCCTGCCGCGATGGGGCTTTTTGTACTTGCGGAGCCTGTCTGTGAACTGCTGTTCAGCGGTCAGGACAACACTGTCCTGGTCGAGGTATTGCGAAGAGGCGCGCTTCCCATCATCCTCTTTTCACTCTCGACGATCACCAACGGCGTGCTGCAGGGTATGGGCTACCTTTCCGAACCGCTTCGCAACGCAGTGATCGCACTGGTGATACATGTCGGCGCACTGATCGGTTTTATGCATCTGTCTCCGGACATTCATGCTGTTATTTATGCAAATGCCGTGTTCGCGCTGATCGTATGTCTCCTGAACAGCTTCTGCATGCACCGTCATGCCGACTATTCACTGAATAAATGGAAGACTTTCTGTGTGCCATTCCTCGCATCCGCCATTATGGGGGCGGTCGTGTTTTTCGGATTTCACCTGCTGCAGGGTTATCTTCCGGCCGCACTTACCGCACGCAGATCGGGTCTGGGGATCGTGATCCTTATCTGCATCCTCCTTGCCATGATCGTGTATTTCCCGCTGCTTGTCGTTTTCCGGGCTTTCAATAAGGAAGAACTGCTCGAAATGCCTATGGGAATGCGTTTGTACCGGTTGCTTCACAAGCTGGGCATGATGTGATGCAGGGAAAGAAGATCATCGTAATAGGAGCCGGTGCTTCGGGTCTCATGGCTGCCATTGCCGCGGCAGAGCACGGGGCTGAAGTCCTCGTGCTGGAACATATGTCCTCCGCCGGCAGGAAGCTTTTGCTGACCGGCAATGGGCGCTGTAATTATACCAATACAGACATCGGACCGCAGCATTATCACTCTCTCGGAGAAGTGCCGGCTGACAGCTTTATGCAGGTGGTCCTTCATGCATTCACTTATGATGACTGCATTCTTTTTTTCAGACAGCTGGGTATCGAGCCGGAGATCCGGCATTACCGTTTTGATGATACAGGATACGTGTATCCGTCAGCGGGCGGTTCGTCCGAAGTCCTTAAGGCACTGACTGCCCGGGCAGAAGAGCTCGGTATACAGTTTTCCTTTGAAAGTGTGCTTCGGTCCATCGTTCTGTCGGAAAACGGCACACGAACTGTCGGATGGCACCGGCGAAACGGCGGCCATACAGAATACTGTGAAGGCTGTTATGATGCAATGATCCTTGCGACAGGGTCGAACGCATATCCGCAGACCGGGTCAGACAGTTCGATCTATCCCTTCCTGAAAGAGCTCGGGCTCGAAAAGAGTTTTACCGGTTTTTATCCGGCACTGTGTGCTTTATACAGTAAAGATCCCCTGCTTTCCGAACTGCATGGGAAACGTCTGGACGGATGTGTCAGTGTGGCTTCTGACGACGGTACGATACGCCGGGAAGCCGGAGAGATCCAGTTTAATGCACACAGTATTTCAGGCATTCCTGTCATGCAGCTTTCCCGTTACGTGTCTGCCGCGCTGCGTGGATCTGATACGGCCGATCTGAAGATCATGATCCCAGGGGCTGATCCTGAAAAGCCCGCGCTGGACCATGTTTTTCCCATACACAGGACAGCCGGCTTTGAACGCGCGCAATGCTGCACCGGCGGTATAAGAACAGATGCCGTTGACCCTCATACCATGCGTTTCCTTTTCTCCCCCGGTATTTATCTGTGCGGAGAGCTCCTGGATATTGACGGGGACTGCGGCGGATACAATCTGCATTTTGCCTGGGCGACCGGGTGGATCGCCGGCAGAAATGCTGCATTATAAAAATGTGATTATATGATCAGGATCAGCCAGATAAAAATCCCTATATTTGAAGTCTGTCCGGGAGGCGCAGCCGATATCGACGCCGGGACCGGACTGTGGAAACCGCAGACAAAAGAACGGGAGAAAAAGCTTCTGACGGCTCGCTGTGCCAGGCTTCTGAAGTGCCGTGCACAGGACATTAGGAAACTGAAGATACTCCGGCGTTCTGTCGATGCGCGGGACAGGCAGGAGCTTCTTTTTGTCTATTCCGTTAACGTTCGCCTGCATGACAGTATCGTGGGGCCGGACGCCGGAACGGAGCTTTGTTTCATCAATGCGCTCCGCAACCGGAATATCACCCAGGAAAACGCGCGGCCCTTCTCCATCAGACGTATCGAAAACGATAATACGCCTCCTCCCGTGATCATCGGTTCAGGTCCCTGCGGTCTGTTTGCGGCACTTTGCTTCGCAGAAGCAGGCCTGTCTCCTGTTATTCTGGAGAGAGGAGGGACTGTGGAGGAACGTCAGAGGCAGACGGAACTGTTTTTTGAATCCGGACACCTGGACCCTGACTGCAATATCCAGTTTGGAGAAGGAGGTGCCGGTACCTTTTCCGACGGCAAGCTGAACACCACGATCAAGGACCAGGGCGGATACATCGGATATGTCCTGCAGACTTTCGTGCGCTTCGGCGCGGATGAAAGTATCCTGTACGATCAGAAGCCGCATATCGGTACAGATGTATTGTCAGAGATCATTCGCAATATACGCTGTTATATTGAATCCAAAGGCGGGAAGTATCTGTTTCACGCGCGTTTTGACGGTCTGGATACTGCATATTCAGAAACGGGCAATGAAGACGAGGCTGTTCTGCAGGCAGTCTTTTACACGGATACACGTACCGGGATACGTCGGCGGATCCCGTGTTCCCATGCCGTCCTTGCGGTAGGACACAGTGCCCGGGACACCTACCGGATGCTAAGGGATCGTGAGATCTGTATGGAACCAAAGGCATTTGCTGTCGGTATACGGATACAGCACCCGCAGCGTCTGATCGACGCTGCGATGTACGGCATGGACCGGCTGGAAGATAAGACCGCCGTACTCGGCCCCTCGCCGTACAAGCTGACGCATCAGGCTTCCAACGGCCGCAGTGTATACAGTTTCTGTATGTGCCCGGGCGGTCATGTGGTCAACAGTTCTTCCGAGCCGGGGCGTCTGTGCATCAATGGAATGAGTTATCACCACCGCGACAGCGGCACAGCAAACGCAGCGCTGATCGTCAGCGTAACTCCGGATGACTTTGCTGACACAGGAGAGGCTTCGGACAGCAGTGATCCCCTGGCAGGGATCGCCTTTCAGCGCCGTCTTGAAGAAGCTGCATATCAGGCTGCAGACGGTGTGATCCCCTGTGAGACCTGGGGAGAGTTCCAAAGAGGAGAGCTGTCGCCGACAGCCTGTTCCGGCGAGCCGGGCGGGCTCTGGCAGGGTTATTCCCCACAGTTTAAAGGTTATGCGGCTGCTGCGGATGTCCGCGGGCTGCTCCCCTCATATGTTGCGGAAGCGCTTTCCGAAGGGATGCGCGCATTCGGGAGGACCATCCCGGGATATGATGATGAAAACGCGCTGGTTGCCGGGATCGAGGCAAGAACCTCCAGCCCTGTTCGTATTCTGCGTGACGCTGACCGCAACGCACTGATCCGGACAGCGGGAGACCATTTTGGCAGGCAGGAGAGATCGCTTGTCCTTCTGGGTCTCCACCCTGCGGGTGAAGGCGCCGGATATGCGGGAGGGATCACCTCGGCCGCAGTGGACGGTATACGAACTGCGCTATCCGTGCTCGGTCAGTCAGAACATATAGATTTAAGAGGTAAACATCATGCAGTTTGTAACACAGGAAGATCTGGACAGGATCAATGAACTCTATCATAAATCCAAGTCTGCTGCAGGCCTGACCGTTGCGGAGAAAGCAGAGCAGACGACGCTTCGCCAGAAATATATCGCAGCTGTACGTGCTTCCCTGAGAAGCAATCTGGACATTATCGACATCCAGGAAGAGGACGGTTCCGTTACCAATCTCGGCGAGAGATACAATCCCACCGGCCTTGACCGCTGATGCCTTTTGGGAGCGGACAATGAAGAAGCTTTATGATTCGATCATTTTCGATGTTGACGGGACGCTTTGGGATGCCACAGAAACCATGGCAAGAGCCTATTCCGCCGCATCAGAAGAAATGAGCCGCAAATACAGGGAAAAGGGCATTATGCTGGAACCGAAGACCTTTACGGGTGAGGCGATCCGGCGTGAACTGGGACAACCCACTATCGAGATCTTTCATCATCTGTATCCGGAGCTGGAAGATCTGTTTGCTTCCGTATACGGCACGAACGGACCATCCCGACCATGCAGGACAGCAGAGAGCGACGAGAAGGCGGAAACCGCGAGGAAGGACATCATGGATGTCTCCATCGTATATGAATATGATTACCTTCGCCGGTATGGTTGCCATCTGTATGACAGGCTCAGAGAGACCTTGGAAGTGCTTGGCAGAGAATATCCTTTGTTTATCGTTTCCAACTGCGAAAAGGGGTATATTGAGCTGTTTACAGGATTTTCCGGGACGGGAGAATTGTTTACGGACTGGCTCTGCTATGGCGACACCCTGGAGGAAAAGGACCGTACGATCCGCATCATGATGGACCGGCATCGTCTGGAAAAGCCGGTTTATGTGGGTGACATTCTGAAGGACGCTTTGAGTTCCCGCCGGGCCGGCGTAGGATTCATATGGGCTTCCTACGGCTTCGGGGAAGTTCCGCCGGAGCTATATGACCACAGGATCGAAACCTTTGCGGATCTATGCGCATTACTGTGCTGAACAGCGTTTGAAACTATATGGCTATTTCTGATCACATCAACTTCATAGACGATTCCGTCCTTTCATCTGCTCCGGCAGAAGAACCCGCCCGCCAGTTGTATTTTATCCGCTGTCTGCAGGCGTTGTTTTCGTCCGGCACTGCAGTATCCCGAACGCCTACAGCCGCGATCATTACATTCGGCTGTCAGATGAATGCCCGGGATTCTGAAAAACTGGATGGTATACTCCGGGAACTGGGGTTTGATATTACGGGGAACGAACTGGATGCAGATCTGGTACTTTTCAATACCTGCACTGTCCGGGAAAACGCAAATGAACATCTGTACGGACGCCTGGGGCGGCTCAAAAACGCGAAGAAAGAGCAGCCTGAGCGCATCATCGGTGTGTGCGGCTGCATGATGCAGGAAGCCGACGAAGTGGAAAAACTTCGTGTCAGATACCCATATGTCGACCTTATTTTCGGCACACATAATCTCTACAAATTCCCCGAGCTCTTATTCCTGCTGCAAAGAAAACGTGCCGGTTTTATAGACCGTCTGGAAGAGGCCAGCGCCGGAAATGTCATACTGACGGATTCCACTGCAGACGCAGACCGTTATGAAAAGCTTCTCCGATATGGAAGCGGGACAGCCGTGTGCAAAGAGAAGACCATATCGTCAAAGAATGCCAAGGATCTGGTCAAACTAAGCAGAAGACCCCTGATCTCTGTATGGAAAGACAGCAGTGATATTGTGGAAGATCTGCCGCAGCATCGGAAATACCCGTTCAAACAGGGGATCAACATCATGTTCGGGTGCAACAATTTCTGTTCCTACTGCATCGTTCCCTATGTACGCGGCAGGGAAAAAAGCCGCACACCCGAAGAGATATTACGCGAGATCCGCAGCGCCGCTTCAGACGGTGTAAAGGAGATCATGCTGCTGGGACAGAATGTCAATTCCTATCACGGCAGCATCCGTTTTCCTGAACTTCTTAAGAGGGTGGATGCGCTTGCGGATGAGACCGGCATCGAAAGGATCCGTTTCATGACTTCCCATCCCAAGGACCTTTCCGATGAACTGATCGATGTTATGGCAGAGTCCGGACATGTATGTCATCAGTTCCATCTTCCGCTGCAATCAGGCTCGTCATACATTCTGGAACGCATGAACCGGCATTATGATAAGGCGCGTTTTCTGGACCGTGCCGCTCGTCTTAAAGAAGCTATTCCGGATATTTCTATCAGCACAGACATCATTGTCGGCTTTCCGGGTGAAACGGAAGAGGATTTTCTGGAGACTCTGGACGTGGTACGTCAGATACGGTTTGATGCTGCATTTACCTTTATCTACAGCAAAAGGGAAGGCACGCCCGCGGCATCTTATGAGGACCAGGTCGATCCGGACGTGATCAAAGAGCGTTTTGACAGGCTTCTCGCCCTTCAGAATCGGATCACTGCCGAAAACCTGGAAAAGCTGAAAGGAGAAGTTCTGCCGGTCCTGTTTGAAGAAGTCAGCGATTACGATCCGCTGATGATCTCAGGCAAACTGGAAAACTCGACCACCGTCCATGTGCCTGCGGATATCGTCGATCAGCCGTCACTGATCGGGACGATCCGTCAGGTGCGCCTTGAAGAAACACATGGTTTCTATTACAGCGGACACATCGCAGATTGATTTTTCCTATTTTCCAAATGACGGAGAAAGTCAGAGGAACCGCAATGTCCACACAGAAAATGTCGCCCATGATGGCGCAGTATCTGGAAACCAAAAAAGAATACCCCGACTGTGTCCTTTTCTTCAGGATCGGTGATTTCTATGAGATGTTTTTCGACGACGCAAAGATCGGCGCCGAGGAACTTGACCTTGTGCTTACCGGCAAGGACTGCGGTCTTGAAGAACGGGCTCCCATGTGCGGGATCCCATATCATGCAGCGGATAACTACATTGCCCGTCTGGTCAGAAAAGGATATAAGGTAGCCATCGGCGAACAGGTAGAAGATCCGAAACTGGCCAAGGGGATCGTGAAGCGGTCAGTGATCCGTGTGGTCACTCCCGGGACACTTACCGAAAATGAAGCGCTGGACGACAGCCGCAATAATTATCTGATGTGCATTGCATATATCTGCGGTTGTTTTGGCATCTCCGCGATCGATGTCAGCACCGGGGATTATTACGTGACCCAGGTCGAGGAGCTGAAGGAGCTCTACGATGAGATCAATCGTTTTATGCCCTCCGAGATCATCTGCAACGCCGCGTTTTTGTTAAGCGGCGCGGATATCGGTCTCCTTACGGACAGATGGAACGTGACGCCCACGGAGACACCGGCGAATTACTTTGATGAGGAACGCTGTCTGCATTTGCTGGAAGAACACTTTCATGCCGATACGGCAGGCCTTGGCCTGAAGGATCTGTTCGCCGGCACCATTGCGGCCGGTGCTGTTCTCAAATACGTCTACGATACACAGTTTTCCACCGCGGAATACATCACTGCGATACGACCGTACAGTACCTCCGAATACATGGTCATCGATACGGCGACCATGCGCAATCTGGAACTTTTAGAATCCATGCGCGACAAGGACAGAAAGGGAACACTGCTCTGGGTCCTCGATAAGACCAAAACGGCTATGGGTTCCCGTTATCTGAGAACGATCATTTCCCAGCCGCTGCTGAAAAAAGCCCAGATCGAAGAACGGCAGGATGCCGTCCGGGATCTGAATGAACGCTTTATTGACCGTGAGGAGCTGATGGAATATCTGCGCCCGGTGTATGACCTGGAACGCCTTTTGGCCAAGTTCAGCACCAGACGCGCGAATGCACTCGACCTTCTGGCATTCCGGCAGTCCATCAGCATGCTGCCTGCGGTTAAAAATCTTTTGTCGACTTTTGAATCAGGGCTTCTGACGAGGCTTTCCGCCGAACTGGATCCCTTGGCGGATCTTTTTGCGCTGTTGGAAATGTCGATCGATCCTGATGCATCAGCATCTGTCCGTGACGGCGGAATTATTCTGGGCGGTTATAATGACGAAGTCGATCGGCTCCGCGCTTCCAAGACAGAAGGACGCCGCTGGCTGCTCGATCTCGAGAATGAAGAGCGTGAGAAGACCGGTATCCGTACACTGAAAGTAAAATACAATAAAAATTTCGGTTACTGCATCGAGGTGAGCAACAGTTTCCGATCGCAGGTCCCGGAATACTTTCTGCGCAAGCAGACGCTTACCACAGGGGAACGCTATACGACTGAACGATTGGAAGAGCTTTCCTCTGATATTCTTGGCGCGGACGAAAAGCTGAAAAGCCTTGAATACGACCTGTTTCTGGAGATCGAAGACAGGGTGGCGCAGGAAGCGGTCCGCATCCAGGCTACCGCAAAAGCTGTCGCGTATCTGGATGTTCTCTGCTCGCTTTCTGCTGTTGCCATGCGCAACCGTTATGTCTGCCCGAAGATCAATGAGCAGGGGCGGATCGACATCCGGGACGGACGGCATCCCGTAGTGGAACTGATGCTGAAAGACGGTTCCTTCATTGCCAACGATACGCTTCTTACCAACGGGTCTGACCGGATCGCGATCATTACCGGCCCCAACATGGCCGGAAAATCGACATATATGCGTCAGGTCGCCCTGATCACACTTATGGCGCAGATCGGATCCTTTGTACCTGCCCGCAGTGCCGATATCGGTATCTGTGACAGGATCTTTACACGCGTCGGCGCATCGGATGACCTGGCCAGCGGACAATCCACCTTCATGGTGGAGATGACAGAAGTAGCAAATATTCTCCGCAACGCAACGGATAAGAGCCTCCTCATCCTGGACGAGATCGGACGCGGCACTTCCACGTACGATGGGCTTTCCATCGCATGGGCTGTCGTCGAATATATCAGCGATAAAAAGAAGCTGGGAGCGAAAGCGCTGTTTGCCACACACTATCATGAACTGACGGAGCTGGAAGGAAAGATCAAAGGCGTGCACAATTACTGCATCGCTGTAAGGGAAAATGAAGATGATCTCATCTTTCTCAGAAAGATCGTACCCGGCGGAGCAGACAAATCCTATGGCATTGCCGTAGCAAAGCTCGCCGGTGTTCCTGCGCAGGTCACGGACCGCGCTTCAGAGATCGCGGAGGAGCTCGCACTGTCGGACATCACACAGGCAGCTTCCCGGATAAGGGCGCCGCAGCCCGAAGAAACGAAGGCAGACACGAACACGTCCGGACCGGAAAAAAGCATCCCCGCGGGAGAGCTGCAAAAACAGCAGAAAGAAGTGATCAAACAGATCCGGGACCTGGACCTGACCAGATTCACCCCTATGGAAGCCTTTTTCCTGCTGAATGAACTGCAGGGGAAACTCAGGCAGCCATAAATCAGGCGGGAACGAAGATAAGGGAGCATATACCGACTTTTCCGTGTTTCAGGGGTAATTGCCATGATCCATATTCTCAGTAAGGAAACCATAGATAAGATCGCTGCCGGCGAGGTCGCGGAACGTCCGCAAAGCGTTGTGAAGGAACTTCTGGACAATGCCGTTGACGCGGGGGCCGATGCAGTCAGCATAGAGATACGCGGAGGCGGACTGGAACTGATCCGGGTCACCGACAACGGCTGCGGCATTCCGAAAAATGAAGTGCCGACTGCTTTTGTGCGGCATGCCACTTCCAAGCTGGAGACCGCGGAAGACATCGATCATATCAGGACGATGGGATTTCGGGGTGAAGCACTTGCTTCTATTGCAGCGGTATCTGATGTGGAACTGATCACCCGTACCGGCGATGACCTGACCGGACTGCTGTACAGGATCCGGGAGGGAAGAGAAGTGTCTTCCAGGGAAGTGGGGGCACCCGAAGGAACGACTGTAGTGGTTCGGGATTTCCTCCTGAATGTTCCCGTACGGCGTCAGTTCCTGAAATCTCCTTCTGTAGAAAGTTCATATATCATCGATACTGTGGAAAAAGCAGCCCTTTCCCATCCGGACATCAGTTTTTCCCTGACAGTCGATGGCCGGAGCCATCTTCACAGCTCCGGCAACGGGAGACTGAAGGATGTGATCTACATCATTTACGGGCAGGAGGTCACTGCCAACCTGATGGAGGTCTCTTTCGTCTCCGGCATGACAAAGGTTGCGGGATATGCCGGAAAACCTGTTATTTCGCGAAGCAAACGGGATTATGAAGTGTTTTTTGTAAATGGCCGTCCGATCCATTCCGATGTTCTGCAAAAGGCGGCGGAGGATGCATTCGCGCCTTTTATGATGCAGCACAGGTTCCCTATGGTCATTCTGGATATTCAGCTGCTGCCGGAAGAAGTCGATGTCAATGTGCATCCGCGCAAGACAGAAGTGCGTTTTGCAGACAGCCCGGCCATATACGAAACTGTGAAAGAGGCACTGACCGGCGCGCTTTCAAAGCGGGAGCACATCGTAGACGCCGGAGCCGCGGGAAACGACCGTCATGAGCCTGTAAGACACGCCTATGCCTCCGTTCCTGTTCCTTCGGACTCTCTGCCCGGCAGAGATCCGCTGCCCTTTGAGACAAAACGTCAGTTTGACTATGTTTCCGATATCGTAGAAGAACTGCGTAAGGCAGGACCTTTGTCAGCCCGGATGCTGAAAGAAGGATCAGAGGAGACCTCTGAACATGAAGAGTCCCGTTTTCTTGATCCGGCTGCCGCTCCCTCTTTCAAGATGATCGGACAGGTCTTTGAGACCTACTGGATCATAGAATACCGGGACGAGATGTATCTGATCGACCAGCATGCCGCCCACGAAAAAGTCAACTATGAGCGCTTTACAAAACTGATCCGTTCTCATGCGGTCAGTTCCCAGATGCTTTTTCCGCCGGTCGTACTGACCCTGAGTCCAAGGGAAGCGGCACTTTTGGAAAAGAATGCAGAGGCTTTTGAACATCTCGGGTATGAAATAGAAGAAGCCGGGGACAGAGATTATATTGTACGTGCTGTTCCTTCGAATCTGCCGGAAATAGGAGATGAAGCGGTGCTGAAGGATCTGATCCAGAGCATGAGTGAAGAAACGCGCGGCATCACTTCCGGCCTTCTTGAAGACAAGATCGCTTCCATGTCATGCAAGGCGGCTGTTAAAGGCAGCCGTCCCTTATCCATGCAGGAAATGAAGGCTCTGATCAGTGAACTCCTGACCCTGGACAACCCGTATGCCTGCCCCCACGGAAGACCCACGATCGCCAGATGGTCCAGGTCCGACCTGGATAAGATCTTTAAACGCATCGTCTGACATGAATAATATCGAATCCCTGTCAAATCAGCATACAGGTTCCGCCAGGGCCCGGGTGATCGTGATCACCGGGCCGACCGCCACGGGCAAAAGCGGAGCAGCGGTACGGCTTGCAAAGGAGATCGGCGGCGAAATCATATCTGCCGACAGTATGCAGGTCTATAAAGGGATGGATATCGGATCCGCAAAGATCACTGAGGAAGAAATGGAGGGCATCCCCCATCATCTGATCGATATTCTCGATCCCCGTGAGGAGTACAGTGCGGCGCGCTTTCGCGAAATGGCTTCAGAAGCCATCACCGAGATCGTTTCGCGCGGTCATATTCCTGTGATCTGCGGCGGCACCGGTTTTTATATCCAGGCGCTTCTGTACGGGATCGATTTTACGGAAGAGCCTGCAGAAGAAACGGAACGATACCGACAGGAACTGGAAACGCTGGCAGCTTCCGCAGGGCCGGACGGACTGTACGCAATGCTGCGGGAAGCAGATCCGGAATCGGCAGAGGCAATAGACCCGCATAATGTGAAACGTGTAATGCGGGCACTCATGTTTTACCGTCTGCATGGCAGGAAGATCTCTGAGCACAACCGGGCGGAATCAGAAAAACGGCTGCACGGACAGGAACACTCTCCCTACGAATATCTGTTCTTTGTGCTGTATGGCGACCGGGAAAAGCTGTACCGTAAGATCGATGCGAGAGTCGACGAAATGCTTTCCGAAGGCCTGATCGAAGAGGCGCGGCGGCTGTATCCTTTGTTCTTTCAGGAAGGAAAAACAGACAGCTTTACTGCTGCCCAGGGCATCGGTTACAAAGAACTGTTTTCCTGGCTGTCGGGAGAGATCTCCCTGGAAGAAGCCGTAAGGCTTATAAAACGAAATACAAGACGATTCGCAAAACGGCAGCTGACCTGGTTCCGCCGTGAACGTAACGTGACCTGGATCAATATAGATGAAGGAGACCCTCTGGATGAAATCAGAAAACATATACAGATCGTTTGGGGTGGATGACCGCATCGCCGCCCTCGCCGATGAAGCGGAAGAAAAGCTTCGCGAACGATTTGCGGGGATAGACCGCATTGCGGAGTACAATCAGCTGAAGGTCATACATGCCATGCAGGACAACGGCATTTCCGGCGCATGCATGCTGGAAACGACAGGTTATGGTTATGATGACCTTGGCAGAGACAAGCTGGAACGGGTCTATGCCGATATTTTCCACGCGGAAGACGCTCTGGTGCGCAGCCAGATCGTCTGCGGCACCCATGCGCTCAGCATAGCATTGTCCGGCAATACACGCCCCGGGGACGAGATCCTTTCTCCTGCAGGACTGCCTTATGATACTCTCCAGACTGTTCTGGGGCTGAACGGCGCCAGGGGCTCCCTGAAGGAATATGGAGTGAGTTTTCGCTCCGTTGACCTGCTGTCTGACGGCAGTTTCGATCATGAAGGAATCCGCGCTGCCATTCATGAGAATACACGCCTTGTAGAGATCCAGAGAAGCCGCGGATATGCGGACCGCCGGACATTTTCCGTAGAAGAGATCGGAGAACTGATCCGTTTTCTAAGAAGCATAAAACCTGATATGACGATCATGGTGGATAATTGCTACGGTGAGTTTACGGAACGCATCGAACCATGTGAGGCGGGAGCGGACATGGTCGTCGGCTCCCTGATCAAAAATCCCGGCGGCGGGATCGCCCCGGTCGGCGGATATATTGCAGGTACCGAACGTTGTGTCGGAAATGCGGCTGCCCGCCTTACAGGTCCCGGTCTTGAAAAAGAGCTGGGTCCTTCCCTGGGGAACAACCGTCTTCTGTTCCAGGGGATCTTTCTTGCCCCGACGGTAACAGCCGGGGCTGTCAAAGGAGCGATCCTTGCGGCTTACGTCTTTGAACAGCTCGGTTTCCGAACGGCACCTGCCTCATCGGAGCCCCGGTATGATATCATTGAGGCTGTTACGCTCGGCACTCCCGAGAAGGTCGTTTCGTTCTGCAGAGGCGTACAGCGGGCTGCAGCCGTGGATGCATTCGTCGCTCCGGAGCCGAGTCCGATGCCGGGGTATGAGAGTGATATCATCATGGCCAACGGCAGTTTTGTATCGGGTTCCTCCATAGAACTGAGTGCCGACGGCCCTCTTCGGGACCCGTATACGGTGTTTTTCCAGGGAGGTCTGACCTACCAGCACAGCAAGCTTGGTGTGGTCATGGCCGCGCAGCAGCTTCTGGATGACGGTCACCTTAAGAATTTATAAAAAAACGGTATGATTCATTCACTCCGTTTTTGAAGTATGGTAGAATGAATCCGTGTTCGTCCGGTCCGGCAGGACAACTGATGTCGGATCATAATCTGATCGCTGATCTGCCGGCGGACCTTCGTCCATACGAAAAATGTGAAAAATACGGTACGGAGACGCTCACAGATGCCGAGCTCCTGGCTGTGATCCTGAAGACGGGATCCCGTGAGAAATCCGCCGTAAAACTGGCCGAGGAGATCCTTTTTTCCGATGGCACAGGAGACGGACTTCTGAACCTCATGTATTATGGTCCGGAAGATTACAGATGCGTCAAGGGTGTCGGAAGAGTCAAGGCTCTCCAGTTGTTGTGCGTTGCGGAATTGTCGAGAAGGATCTCCCGCACCAGAGCAGAGGCGCGCCTTGACCTGCATTCTCCGTCAAGCGTTGCTGAATACTATATGGAGCATCTCCGGCACCGGACCGAAGAAGAAGTGCATCTGATGCTGCTGGATTCCAGGAATAAGCTGATGCGCAGCGTCATGCTCAGCAGGGGCACGGTAAACGCTTCCTCTGTTTCTCCCAGAGAGATCTTTTCCTTTGCGCTCCGTTACGGAGCCGCCGCTTTCATACTCGTACACAATCATCCGAGCGGCCGCCCCGAGCCCAGCAGGGAAGATATTCTGATGACCGGGAGCCTTCTGCGTCTCGGACAGCTGATGAACATTCCGCTCCGGGATTCTCTGATCATCGGAGACCGCTGTTACGTGAGCTTTCTCGAAGACGGTCTGTTTGAGAAGCTTGAGCGCTCCAAAGATACTGAAGCCTGACCTTTTTACCGTTCAGAGGTAGTTACATTTGCATAACCGATTATCCAAAAACATACTGATCATCATAACGATCTTTTGCGGTTTCCTGATGGTGGTGAGCTATCTGCAGAGTTCTGTACTGGATCCGGTCCGTTACTATGTCGGATACTTCATGACACCCGTTCAAAGCGGGATCAATCGCTTCGGCATAACTGTATCCAACGGGATCCGCGAGCAGCGGCACCTCAGGGAGGTCTATGATGAGAATCTGCGGCTGCAGCAGCGCGTGGATGCACTGACAGAGGAAAACAGCCGTCTCCGTTCCGACGAATTGGAGCTGGAGCGCCTTCGGGAGCTTTACCGGCTGGATCAGAACTATATGCAGTATCCCAAGGTGGCTGCCCGGGTGATCGCCCGTGACTCGCAGAAATGGTTCCGTGTTTTCCGTATCGATAAGGGGCTTTCAGACGGTATTACCAAAGACATGAATGTGCTGAGCGGCGGCGGACTGGTCGGGATCGTCACTGAGGTCGGCGCGAATTACGCCACTGTCCGTTCCATCATTGACGATGAATCCAATGTGTATGCCATGTCACAGTACAGTAATGACACCTGTCTCGTAAAGGGCAGCATCACAGCGTACGAAGACGGCATGCTGGATATTACCAATATCGACAAAAATGCCGTATTCAATGACGGGGATGCGGTGATAACTTCTCCCCTGAGCACGAAGTTCCTGCCCGGGATCCTGATCGGTTACGCGTCGGGCATCAGCATCAACAGCCAGCACCTGACAAAATCCGGCAGGCTGATCCCGGTGGCGGACTTTGACAATATCCAGGAGGTCCTGGTGATCACACAGATCAAGACGGAGTCCGGTATCATCACACCGGGCGAAGAGTAAATGAGATATAAGGTCATCGCCAAACGAATACTGATCTACTTCCTGCTGGTCGTACTGGCATTCATCGTGCAGACCTGCGTGTTTCCGTTTCTCAGCTTTCTGGCATCTACGCCGAATCTGATCCTGATCATCACTTTTACCTACGGTTTTATCTATGGGACAGAGTGGGGGATACTGTGCGGCTTTTTTGCTGGACTGATGATGGATCTGTTCTATACCGAGCCTTTCGGATTGTTCATATTGATCTACAGCTATCTGGGCTTTTTCAGCGGTCTGTTCAGTCACACCTACCGTTCGGACTCCATCTTTCTGCCCCTGATGCTGTGTCTGGTCAGTGAAGTGTTTTATAATTTCGCCATCCTGGCTTACCGCTATATGACGATCGGTGAGCTCTATTTCAATTATTCTCTGGAACATATCATCATTCCGGAGATATTCTTCACACTGCTTGTGACATTGCTGGTCTACCGTCTGCTGCTGATCGCGAACCGGCGGATGGACCGCGTGGATGATCTGCGCGGGCAGCAGGCAGCATAGAAAAGCATTTTATAACGCTGAAGGTAACTGTGTGCGCGAACGACTGAGAGATATTTTCGGACTGATACATGAAAAACTGGACCATCCTCTGCAGATCCGTCTGGCAGTGGTCGGTTTCTTTTTTGTATGTCTGTTTGGCATTCTCGCGAATAAGCTCTACAACCTGCAGGTCGTAAACGGTGACAATTATTCCGACCAGTTCATCGAGAAGACGGAACGTTCCGTCAAGATCCCTGGATCCCGCGGTAATATTTACGATGCCGACGGCAACCTTCTGGCATATAACCGTCTGGCATATAATGTAGTGATCGCTGACAACGGAGCATATAAAAGCTATAATGAGCGAAATCTCATGCTGTACCGTCTGGCTTCCATTCTCGAAAAACACGATGTCAATGTCGTGACCCGTTTTGAGGTGGCAATGGAAGAGGACGGGAGCTTCCGGTTTACGACCGGCAGTGAAGCATCACGGCGCCGTTTCGTTGCTAATGTATACGGTGTTTCCCCTTCCAGGCTGGACGAGGAAAATGAAGACGGAGAGATCCCTTATCCTTCTTCCATGACAGCGGAGGAGGCCTTCCGCAAGAAGGTCACGGATTACGCTTTCGATACGATCAAGGATGCGGATGGTTCACCCGTCCTGCCGGATGACCCCACGCTGCTTGATATGGTCAAGATCCTTTATGCCATGCGGCAGACTGCCTTCCAGCGTTATGAAACCAGTACCATCGCGGAGGATATCGATGAAAACTGCATGGCTGAGCTGCTTGAGAATCAGGCGGACCTGCGCGGAATGAGTGTCGAAGAGACCTATATCCGGCGTTATAACAATGCGCGTTATTTTTCGCATATAATCGGCTATACCGGAGCTATCCAGGACGAAACACGGCTCCGTGAGCTTCAGAAATCCAATCCTGATTATATGATCACGGACCTGGTAGGCGCGACCGGTATTGAAAAGACCATGGAGCAGCATCTGCAGGGCAGCAAAGGTCAGCGCAACATGCACGTCGACAATTACGGTCAGGTGCTGGAAGTGATCAGCGAGACCGCGCCCACAGCCGGCAATGACTTTTACCTGACGATACAGCAGAACCTGCAGATCGGTGTTTACCATCTGCTGGAGCAGCAGCTCGCAGGTATCCTCGCAAACAAGATCGTCAATATGGCCGCTGCCGACATCGAACTCCCGGAAGAGTCTTCCGAGATCGTGATCTCTGTGGATGAAGCGTACTGTCAGTTCATCAACAACAATATCCTTGACACTTCCCATTTTTTCAACGAAGAGGAGCGGGGACCTGCAGAAGCGCAGATCGCCGAAAGCTTTCTGCGCCATAAAAGTACAGTCATGGACCGGATCCGTTTCGAACTGACCAGCGGCCAGGATGTTCCCCTGGCGGAGCTGTCCAACGAATACGTCTCCTATATGGCTTATATCTTTGAGTATCTGGCCCAAAGCAGTACCGGTATCATTGACCGAAACAGCATCGATGTGTATGGTGAGAGCTACCTTTCCTGGAAAAACGATACCATCAGCCTACGCAACTATATCTATTCGGGTATTTCCGAAGGGTGGGTCAACATCGACCGGTTGAATCTGCAGGATGACGAACAATATCAGGATGCGGATTACATCTATGAAAAGATCTCCGCCATCATCCTGGAAAACCTTGAAAATGACAGTGATTTTGATAAGCTGGTCTATCGCTATATGCTCATGGACCGCAATGGACTTTCCGGCCGTCTGCTCTGCATGGCACTGTATGAACAGGGTATCCTGAAAGAGAACCGTGAGCTTTATACGGAGCTGGAAATGAACGGAGAAGATTATGCCTACTCTTTCCTGATCGACCGCATCAAGGACATCGATATCACACCCGCCCAGCTGGCACTGGATCCGTGCATGGGTTCTGTAGTCATCACTGATGTGAACACAGGAGATGTCAAGGCGCTGGTCGCTTATCCGGGGTATGACAACAACCGGATCAATGACCGCAGCTATTTCAATGCCTGTCTGCATGACCAGTCCCTGCCGCTGATCAACTCAGCCACACAGACCAATAAGGCGCCCGGATCGACCTTCAAACCCCTTGCAGCGGCGGCTGTTCTGGAAGAAGGCGCGGTCGGCATAGGAGAGCAGGTGTACTGTACCGGCGTATATGAAGAGGTGGAGCCCAATATAAAATGCTGGATCGGCAAGCCGGGACACACTGCCCTGACTGTGGCGGGCGCGATCGAGAATTCCTGCAACTACAGCTTTGCGGAATACGGACACCGTCTGTCCACATCCCGTGATCCGCAGACAGGAGAGGAGACCTATTCGACGACGCTCGGTATCGAACGGCTGCAAAAGTATATTTCCATGTTCGGTCTTGACCGCGTCAGCGGCATCCAGATCGATGAGAAGGAACCTCATATGACGGACAGCGATCCCGAGCGTTCCGCCTTCGGACAGGGAACCAATTCCTACAACAATGTCCAGCTGGCCAGATATACGACGGCACTTGCGACAGGCCGCCTTTTCAACCTGACGCTCCTGAAAAAAGAAACAGACCCTGACGGCAATCTGATCCAGTATTTCCCGGCGGAACAGATCGATACGGTGCAGCTGATGGATTCGACCTGGCGCATCGTTCGAAGCGGTATCCGGTCTGTCATCACGACCGGTGTCGCACGTCGCGTTTTCCAGGGATATGAGACCGTGGATATCGCCGGAAAGACAGGCACTGCCGAGGAAGTAAAGACCCGCGGCAATCATGCCGAGTTCATTTCCTATGCGCCGTACAATGACCCGGAGATCGCCGTTACGGTCGTTATCCCCTTTGGCTATTCCTCCGGTAATGCGGCAAGACTTGCACGCCGTGTATATGACTATTATTACGGCGAGATCGACCTTCCGAGCATCATCAGCGGAAATGCGCGGGATATCGAAATTATTAACGTTGTCGGCGGCTGATACGCCGTGACATTGATTTCACAGTATGGTATAATAAACTGGTATAGATATGAAGTCTAAGTACAGCATTAAAGCCCATAGTCTTTTCCTGCTGGCAGTCGTCACAGCCCTGAATTTTCTCGGGATCCTGATACTCAGATCCGCATCCAATATGGATGCCGCGATCGTATCCAGACAGATCATCGGATCCCTGACGGGGTTCGCGGTCTGTCTTGTGATCTCATTTATGGATTACAACCGCCTGGTCAGATACAATTTCCTGATCTATATGGGTGTCGTGATCATGCTGGCGGCAGTAGCAGTATGGGGCGCTGTGCATAAAGGTGCCGGCCGATGGATCGTCCTTCCTGTAGTGGGTCAGATCCAGCCTGCCGAGTTTGTAAAGGCAGGACTGATCCTGTATTTCGGGGGATTCTTCGGGAAAAACCGGGACCGCATCAGTGAGCCCGGGACTCTGTTCTTGGCGATCTTATTGTTTGCCATACCGGCGCTGCTGGTCTTTATTGAACCGAATCTGAGCACGACGATCATCCTTACGGTCATTTTTGCTGTGATGCTGGTTGTCTCCGGACTGAGTGTTTCCTGGATCTTACTGTTTGCCGCACTTGCTGCAGCGGCAGCCGGTCTGCTGGTCTTTCTCTTTACTACAGACAATTATCAGCTGATCCCCTTTATCCAGGGCTATCAGAAGAACCGCATACTCAGTTTCCTTTATCCGGAACAGTATTCCGATACCTTTTTCCAGCAGGCGAATTCGATCATGGCTATCGGTTCGGGCGGATTTTTCGGAAAGGGGCTGTATAATACCGATATCGGCTCCGTAAAGGCAGGCAACTTCCTAATCGAGGAGGATACGGATTTTATTTTTGCCATCATCGGCGAAGAGCTGGGATTCCGCGGCTGCCTTGCTATTCTGCTGCTGTATGTAGCTCTGATCCTGGTGATCCTGTGGATCGCCGTTAAATCAAAGAATCTAGCCGGAGCCGTCATCTGTGCAGGCGTTGCCGCATGGATCGGGTTTCAGACTTTTACCAATATAGCGGTCGCAACCGCTTTGTTTCCAAATACGGGAGTTACATTACCGTTCTTCAGTCGTGGTGCTTCTTCACTGCTGTCGCTGTACATCGGGATAGGAATGGTCTCCAATATAGGCCTGCAGACGAAGGAGCTTTAGTTGTATGGAGAGGTAAGTATGAATGTAGGGTTTGTAGCACACAGTTCCAAAAAGAAGCTTATGCAGGATTTTTGTATCGCGTACAGAGGGATCCTGTCCAAACACCAGCTGTTTGCAACGGCTACGACCGGCCGTCTGGTTGAAGAGGTCACAAATCTGCATATCCACAAGTTCCTGCCCGGGCATCTGGGAGGACAGCAGCAAATGGCTGCCCAGATCTCCAATAATGACATGGATATGGTGATCTTTTTACGGGATCCTCATCATCCGGCGCCCCACGAGCCTGATGTCAACGATATCGTAAAGCTTTGTGATATTTACAATATCCCGATCGCTACTAATCTTGCGACAGCGGAATTGTTAGTACTTGCTCTTGGAAACGGGGAGTTGGAGTGGCGTGAAGTATGATCTCAAAGGCCGGCTTTGTCCGGCCGTTTTACTCGTTTGCCTGACTGCGGCCATTCTCTCGGGATGCTCACAGCCGGAACTGGAAAATACGTACCGTTTTCCGGAGAGCGGACTTTTGTCCCTGATCACGGACGACCAGGGTCTAAGGCCGGAAGGATATGCAGCGGATCTATGTGTGCCGGAAGCAGACGCCGATCTCAATACGGACGGCGTCAATGCAAAGGCGTTCGGACTGTTCGACTTAAGCGGAGCGGAAGTGCTTTCGCAGCACAATATTTACGATAAAGTCTATCCGGCATCCACGACCAAGATCCTGACCTGTCTGATCGCCCTTGAACGCGGTGATCCCGATGAAATGGTCACAGTTCCCGAGGAAGCAAGGATCACGGTATCAGGCTCCTCGATGGCGGATCTTCAGCCGGGAGACCAGCTGCCTCTCCGAGACCTGCTGTACGGTCTGATGGTTCCCAGCGGCAACGATGCCGCAGTGGCGATCGCCCACCATATCAGCGGTGATGTGGAAGGTTTTGCCTCGGTCATGAACAGCCGCGCGAAGCAGCTGGGTGCGACGCATTCTCATTTTGTCAATCCCCACGGACTTCCGGATGAGGAACATTATGTGACAGTTTATGACATGTATCTGATCTTCCAGGAAGCAATGAAAAATCCCGAATTCCGGAAGATCGCCCGCACCGCAGAATATACCTGTGCTGTTGAGCATCCTGCCGATCTTTCCAAGAACCGTGATGTCACCTGGACCAGCGGAAATGCTTTCTACAGCGGGAAGTTTTCCTTTGCAGACAATATGGAGATCCTGTGCGGCAAGACCGGTCACACCAATGCCGCAGGCTTCTGCCTGGTCCTTGGAGAGAAGGATGCGGCAGGAAAGCAATATGTTTCCATTATCATGAACTCGCCGATCTATGAGCAGATGTATGTGTCGATGCGTACGCTGGCGGCGAAATCTCAGCAATAAGGAGGATCTTTTATGTTTAAGGTTGCTGTGATCGCAGGAACGCCGGTCGATACACAGATGGGCGTTGACTACATTGAGAAAAAAAACAGTGAATACGAGCTGCCGGTAGCGTATCCGGTATATATGCCGGTCTCCGGAAGCTGTGATGAGCAGCTGGTCTTCCAGTATTCTTCCGATGAAGAAAAGCGCCGCCGCATGGATGAGATCTTTGACGAAGCAGAATCGCAGGGCATTCGTGACTTTTTCATTTACTGCAACTCCCTTTCAGGCGCATTTGATTTTGAGCCGTATGCCGCGGAACGTGGTGTCAGGGTCTATACACCGCTGCAGGTCTACCGTGATCTCGGCCATTCCTATTCCCGTGTAGGTGTTGTAGCGGCCAACAACCTTTCTTCTTACAATATCGAAAAGAACCTGATGACCACCAACGATTCGATCTATGTCATTGGCTCGGGCAATATGGCGATGGTACACGCCATCGAAGAGGGCATCGAGCCGGAGAAGATCGTTGAAGACCTGGGACTCGCTCACATGCTTTCGTATATGGAAGCCTGCGGCTGTGAATGCCTTGTGCTCGGATGTACTCATTTTCCGTATCTGAAGCAGGAACTGGCAAAGCATGCCGGCATCCCGCTGATCGACCCTGCGGATGAAATGTTCGAGCGTATGACTGCCGCAGCGGAGAACTGATTTGTGAACGTTTTTTTGAAAACGACTTGCTAATAAATATCTCGTGTAATATAATCAATCTACAAGAAAGACCTTAACGGAGGATACAAAATATGGTTCAGTTAATAGTTGGCAGCAAGGGCAAGGGAAAGACCAAGGAGCTTCTTGAAAGGGCTTCTCAGGCGATCAAGGATGCTACCGGCTCCGTTGTTTATGTTGATAAGAGCTCCCAGCATATGTATGAGCTTTCCAATAAGATCCGTCTCATCAACGTCAGCAAATTCCCGGTCAATTCCGAAGATGGCTACATCGGTTTCCTGAGCGGCATCATTTCCCAGGATCATGACCTTGAGTATATGTTCCTCGACGGTTTCCTTACTGTTGCCAACCTGATGGGTGCGGATATTTCCGATGCAATTGCAAAGATCGCTGCGCTCGGTGAGAATTTTGGCATCACCTTCGTAATCAGCGTATCCATGGATGAGAACGATCTTCCGGAAAGCTGCAAACAGTATGTGGCAGTAGCTCTGTAACTTCCTATTTTCAATGTCACAGAAGAAAAACCGAATCAGAAGAAATATATGGTATTTTCTTAAACCAAGTGTAGGCAAGCTGTTGGGTATCCTTATGGCTGCCTACTTTGTTTTTACTTTTTTTTCTATCCGCAACCGTGTACAGGTCAATTTTTACGAAGTGGAAGAGGGAAGCCTGGTCAAGGAACATATCTATACCGGGATCATTCTCCGCGACGAGACCATCGTGAATTCTGCCGATAACGGTTATATATATTACTATGTCGCGGATGGCCGAAAGGTAGCTAACGGCAACCGGGTATATTCCATAGATGAGACCGGCGACCTCATGAATTATCTCAATACGCACGCATCAGAGATCGAGGTCCTCAATTCCTCCAAGGTAACAGATATACGAACCGAGCTGCTGCATGATTCCCGCAGTTTTTCAGACCGTGACTTCAAGACGCTTTACACTCTGAAAGATACGCTGGATGCCCATGTGATCGAGTATGCCAGCATGAATATCTTCAGTTCCATGTCCGAACAGATGAGAGAAAGCGGTATTAATTTCCGTGAGTATCGGTCCGACACCACCGGTACCGTCTGTACCTATACAGACGGATATGAGGATATAACGGAGACGGAGCTGAGCAGCAGCCTGTTTAACCAGTCGGCATACAAGCGCGATGTCATCAAATCAGGAGATACCGTGACGACCGGCAATCCCGCGTATAAGCTGATCACCTCGGAGAACTGGATGATCGCGTTCCCAATGGATAAAGAAGACGTGGATGAGTTCCGGGGCCGTGACACACTGCGGATCAGTTTCTCCGACAAAGATTTCAGTACTCAGGCAGGATTCAAAGTCATCAGCGGGGCGGACGGCAACCAGTATGGTCTGCTGTCGCTGGACAGTTACCAGATCCAGTTCACGTCCGACCGGTTCGTCAAATTCGAGATCGTGACCAATGATGTATCAGGCCTGAAGATCCCGGACAAATCGATCACTACCAAGGATTTCAGCATTATTCCCGTGCGTTTCCTCACAATGGATGAAAACGGCAACCAGGGCTTCTATAAGGCGGTCGTCAGCGAAAGCGGCACGGGTACGCAGTTTGTTATTCCCGAGATCTACAACACGGATGAGGAATACTGTTATGTGGATTGTAAGGACGATACCGTGCTCCGGCCCGGCGATTATGTGATCTCATCACCTTCTGATACGGAAGACCGGTATCAGATCGGTCCGGTCAAAGGATTAAAAGGCGTCTACAATATCAACAAAGGATATGCCGTTTTCAAAAAAGTAGAGATCCTGGAAAGCGCAAATGGCTACAGCATCGTCCGCAAGAATTCTTCTTACGGCCTTTCCGTATACGATCACATCGTTCTGGATACAGAGACCGTACATGATGGACAGCTGCTGTACAGATGACCGCATTTCCCGTTATCACTCAGATACTCTTTCAGTTATAAGAAAAGGTGATTGACTTCCGGACCCGCGGGTGATAACATAAGGGATAAGTTTTCAGCTGATAAGGCTGTCAATAGCGGAAAGGAGATCAGAACAGTGCTGCATCTGATCATCGTCAACAGCATTCTTATTATATCCATTATCGGTATTGTTAGATCCAGTAACTGTACAGATAGTGCCAGATATGCTGCGTGACATTTTTCGCGACACCGGAGTGATCCGGTAAGATGAGAGATTATGCCGGGACCGGATGTTTGGCACATCGGGTTCCGGTATTATTATTCAATGATTAACCATTCGCCCTGCCTGATCATATCAGCATGCCTTACCGGCATCCGTGGCAGGCACGAAATGGTTATAAGGAGAAAGAAATGTTAATGACCGGCGCAAAGATTCTGATGGAATGCCTTTTGGAACAGGGCGTGGATACCGTTTTCGGTTATCCCGGGGGCACCAATCTGAATGTTTATGACGAACTCTACAAGTACAGCGACAGGATCCACAATTACCTGACGTCCCACGAGCAGGGCGCGGCACACGCCGCTGACGGCTATGCCCGTTCTACAGGCAAGGTGGGCGTATGCATGGCGACTTCCGGACCCGGTGCCACCAATCTGACCACGGGTGTGGCTACAGCGCATCTGGATTCTTCCCCTGTCGTCTTCATCACCTGCAATGTCAGCGCATCGCAGCTTGGAAAAGATGCATTCCAGGAGGCGGATGTGATCGGCATTATGATGCCGATCACCAAAGCGCAGTACCTGATCCGGGATGTGGAGTCGCTTGCCGACAGTGTTCGCGAAGCTTTCGCTCTGGCACGCAGCGGGCGTCCGGGTCCGGTCCTCATCGATATTCTGAAAGATGTGACCGTACAGAAGGCCGAGTATAACTATCTGCCGCTGGAGCAGCATTATCTGAATGGCAGCCTTTCCGGCCTGATGCGGCGGGCGACGACCAGTGCGCTTCGCATGCCGGAGCCGGACCGCGAGGATATCCGGAAACTGGTAGACATGATCGCCGAATCAGAAAAGCCCATGCTGATCTGCGGAGGAGGCGTAACAAGAAGCCGCGCGCATATGGAATTCCGGGAGTTTGCAAGGAGACTGGATGCTCCTGTCGCCATCACACTGATGGGCGGCGGCGCCATGCCCGGAGATGATCCGCTGTCTACCGGCATGATCGGCATGCACGGTTCACAGGCTTCCAACCGTGCTGTGGACGGCTGCGATCTTCTGATCGCTGTCGGCACCCGCTTCTCTGACCGAGTAGCGCTGAAGCCATCGACCTTCGCGCGTAACGCCAAGATCGTGCATATCGACATCGACCGCGCGGAGATCAATAAGAATGTCCCCACGGACCATCATATTATCGGCAATGCCCGTGTCGTCCTTGCGCAGCTGAATTCCCTGATCCCCGAGTATGATCACAGCGAGTGGAAGCGTTATGTCTTTTCCTTCCCCCGTGAGACAGAATACGATGCTCATTCCAGTTCTTTAAGTCCGAGAGAGATCCTTTCCACCATCAGTGATATGATGCCGGAGGAGACGATCGTCGCGACGGATGTCGGCGAGCATCAGATGTGGGCGATACAGCATTTCCATTTCAGTTATCCCGGTCAGCTTCTCACCTCCGGAGGATTCGGCACCATGGGATTCGGTCTCGGTGCTGCCATCGGTGCCAAGGTCGGCAACCCGGGTGCTACCGTGATCCACGTGACGGGCGACGGAAGCTTCCGGATGAACTGCAATGAGCTGGCAACAGAGGAGTATTACAAAACTCCGGTCATTACCTTCATTTTCAATAATGGATGTCTCGGGATGGTCCGTCAATGGCAGGAGCTGATGTACGACGGCCGCTACAGCGCCACCATCCTGGATCGCGGTCCCGATTTCGTCAAGCTGGCAGAGGCTTATGGGCTGAAAGGCGCGCGCGTTTCCAATGTCGACGAACTGAAAACCGCCATTACGGATGCCCTGCATGAATATGAAGAAGGGCGCGGGTACGTTATCGAGTGCTCGGTTGCACAGTCGGAGCTTGTGAGGCCGATGGTCAACGGCGGCACACATATTACAGAGTTTTTACTGAACCGACCGGGGAAAGGAGAGTAATACTATGGCATACAGCAGGACCTCAGAACCTGACACGACCAGACGCCGCACGCTTTCCGTCCTGGTAGACAACAAACCGGGCGTGCTCAGCCAGATCTCGAGGCTGTTTACACGCAACGGCTACAACATTGAATCGTTCACGGCGGGCACGACCATAGATGAGGACATTACCCGTCTGACGATAGAAGTGATTGCAAACGACAATCACACTGACCGCATGGTCGCGCAGCTTTCCAAAATGGTGCCTGTGCACTCTGTCAAACTCCTGACGGCGGAGCATACGATCCGCCGCGAGCTGGTGCTTTTCAAGGTACATGCCGCCACGGCGGAGGTTCGCAACGAAGTCATCCAGATCGCCAACATTTTCCGCGGAGCAGTCATCGATGTATCGCGGGAAACGCTGACCCTCTCGATCATCGGAGACGAGAAAAAGATCGACGGCGTCCGCGATATTCTTGAAGGCTTTGGTATCATCGAGCTGGCAAGAACGGGAATGATCGCTCTGGAGCGCGGAAAATACACGATTAACGATGAAACGAAGGAGAAAGGAGAATTCAACTATGGCAAAAATGTATTATGAGAAGGATTGTGATATCAACCAGCTGAATGGTAAAAAGATCGCGATCATCGGTTACGGTTCCCAGGGACATGCGCATGCGATGAACCTCAGAGATTCAGGCTGTGATGTCATCGTCGGCCTCAGAAAGGGCAAGTCCTGGGATGCGGCTGAGAAAGACGGCTTCACTGTAATGAGCGTTGCGGAAGCTACTAAGGCTGCCGATATCATTATGATCCTGATGCCCGATGAGAAGCAGGCGGAGACCTATAAGAAAGAGATCGGCCCCAACCTCAGCGAGGGCAAGGCGATCGCGTTCGCACACGGTTTCAACATTCGCTATGAGCAGATCAAGCCGCCGGCATTCGTTGACGTATTCATGGCAGCACCGAAGGGACCGGGACATACCGTCCGCAGCCAGTTCGTGGCAGGCAAGGGCGTACCGTGCCTCGTCGCCGTAGAGCAGAACGCTTCCGGTAAAGCTTACGATATCGCGCTCGCATACATCGCAGGCATCGGCGGCGCACGTGCCGGCATCATGGAGACCACCTTCAGCGATGAGACCGAGACCGACCTGTTCGGTGAGCAGACAGTCCTTTGCGGCGGTATCGTCCAGCTGATGAAGCTTGGATTCGAGACCCTGGTCGAAGCCGGATATGAGCCCGAGAATGCATATTTCGAGTGCATCCATGAGCTGAAGCTCATCATCGACCTGATCGTTGTCAAGGGCATCGCAGGAATGAATTACTCCATCTCCGACACTGCAGAGTTTGGCGAATACGTCTCCGGACCGAGAGTCCTTCCGGAAGAAGTCGTCAAGACAAATATGAAGGCGATCCTCAGCGACATCCAGGACGGAAGCTTCGCAGGCCGCTGGATCATGGAAAACCAGTGCGGCAGGACCTTCTTCAACTCCAAGAGAAAAGAGCTCGCAAAGCATCCGATGGAAGTCGTAGGAGACCAGCTGAGGAAAAACATGCTCTGGACCGGTGCGAATCAGTCCATGGACGAGATCTCCAAATAAGCACAGATCTACGGGATCGAGACCGGTACAGTCGGACCGCGCATCCGGGATGCTTGCATACCGGGATGCACGGAACGGCTGTACTGGCGGCGTGGAACACGCGCTCCGGGCAGGCTGTGCCTGGCCGGAGGTCTCGATCTGATGGACTATTTCAGTCATCGTCTGTACATGAGCAGCGTGCGGAGCACGGTGCGAATGCGCGCAGACGATGGACTATTTCAGGCATTAAAACCACGTTTCACCCCACTGTAAGAGATCAAGGATGATAGCTTTATGAATAAACTCATCTCACGTCTGCTCGTCTATGGCGATCTCGGCGAAAACAGCATACTGAAACGTCTTTCTTCCTGCTTTGCCGACTGGGAAGAAGATCCCGTCTCACAAAAGGATCGGATCATCCGCGGCATTTACGACCAGATCAAGAGGCTTCTTGACCTGGCGACAGACTACGGTTTTAACCGCAATCTCTGGCAGGATTACCTGACCTTTGTTCTGATGACCAATGAGAACTCCTTCAGCCTGGTCACCGAACGCGGAAAGAAACAGCATGGTTCCATCGACCTCCTGGTAAAAGCTGATTTTGAGATCTTTCGTCAGCTTTTCCATTATGACTTTACCCCCATAGAACAGGATCTCGGTATTAATTGTTTTTCCGTGATCACGGATTACCACGCCATCGACAAAAAAAAGCAGCGCTATAATAAAAGCGTCAGTGACATGGTACGCAGTTTGAGCGACCGGCTGTCCGAAGCAGAAGATGCCGATGCGTTCTATGATATCATTACCACGCAGTATCTTCAGTACGGTGTCGGTATGATCGGCCTTAATGCAGCCTTCCGCGTCCGTTCGCTGCACAGTCTGTCGATCGGCGGTGACCTGGGCAATGCTGCGGCATCCGGACCGGTCTATTCCGCCGAGAGCTCGGAAAGTACCGAACAGGGAATTTTCCGCAACGCGGAAGATGTGGCGCTGATCCCCATTTATAACCTGGACCGCCGTCTGCTTTCCGACCTGGTGGGCTATGAGCAGCAGAAAGCAGAGCTCCGCCGCAACACAGAAAGCTTTCTCAAAGGTCTGGCATCCAACAACGTATTGCTTTACGGCGATGCGGGTACCGGCAAGTCCTCCAGTGTGAAAGCGCTGATCAGCGAGTATTACGATCAGGGGCTCCGGATGATCGAGATCTACAAGCATCAGTTCCGGGATCTTTCCTCTGTGATCGCCAAAATCAAAAATCGAAACTTCCGCTTCATCATCTTCATCGACGACCTGTCCTTTGAAGAGAACGAAGTAGAATATAAATTCCTGAAAGCCGTCATTGAAGGCGGCGTTGAAAACTGGCCGGAAAATGTCGTCATCTACGCGACGTCCAACCGCCGCCACCTGATCCGGGAGACCTGGAATGACAGGACTGATATGGAGCATGACCAGGATATCCACCGTTCCGATACAGTGGAAGAGAAGCTATCCCTGTCAGCCCGTTTCGGTGTGCGGATCTTTTATCCCGCACCCCGCCACGCAGAGTTCCAGAACATGGTTCTTGCCATAGCAAGACGACGGGGTCTGGATCCCGTTGAATGGCCTGACGAAAGGCTCCTGCATGACGCGGTTGCATGGGAACGCCGCGCAGGCGGCCCGACCGGAAGAGTGGCAGAGCAGTATATCACTTACATCCTGAATGAGATCCCGGAAAGTCAATAAAAATATATATTCACAAGAAACATAACGATCCGCAGCATCAAGGAGGAACACACATGAGATCCGACAATGTCAAAAAAGGTTCACAGCAGGCACCGCACCGTTCACTGTTCCGCGCGCTTGGCCTGACCAGCGAGGAAATGGAACGCCCGCTGATCGGCATCGTCAATTCCTATAATGAGATCGTTCCGGGCCATATGAACCTGGACAAGATCACCGCAGCCGTCAAACAGGGCGTTGCCATGGCAGGCGGCGTGCCGATCGTCTTTCCGGCGATCGCGGTCTGTGACGGTATAGCGATGGGACATGAGGGCATGAAGTATTCACTCGTGACCCGTGAACTCATCGCAGACTCCACCGAGGCAATGGCTATCGCGCATCAGTTTGACGCCCTGGTCATGATCCCGAACTGCGACAAGGTCGTCCCGGGCATGCTGATGGCAGCGGCGCGTCTCAACATCCCGACCGTCTTCGTAAGCGGCGGCCCGATGCTTGCCGGCCATGTCAGGGGCAGCAAGACTTCCCTTTCCAGCATGTTCGAAGCAGTCGGCGCTTATGCGGCGGGTAAGATCAGCGGGGATGACCTTGAAGATTTCGAGTGCAAGACCTGTCCGACCTGCGGATCCTGCTCCGGTATGTACACCGCCAACTCCATGAACTGCCTGACTGAGGCGATCGGCATGGGCTTAAGAGGCAACGGTACGATCCCGGCGGTCTACTCCGAGCGTCTGATCCTTGCGAAGCATGCCGGTATGAAAGTTATGGAGATGCTGGAAAAGAACATCCGTCCGCGCGATATCATGACGAAGGAAGCCTTTATCAATGCATTCACTGTTGATATGGCGCTTGGATGTTCCACGAACTCCATGCTGCATCTGCCTGCTATCGCGCATGAAGCAGGTGTGGACATCACCATCGATATTGCCAATGAGATCAGTGAGCGTACACCGAACCTCTGCCACCTGGCTCCTGCAGGACACGCGTATATCGAAGAGCTCAATGAAGCCGGCGGCATCTACGCTGTCATGAACGAGCTATCCGAAAAAGGCCTCATCAATCTTGACTGCATGACCGTCACCGGCAAGACAGTGGGAGAGAACATCAAAGGCTGTGTCAACGGCAATCCGGAGATCATCCGTCCGCTCGATAACCCCTTCAGCGAGGTCGGCGGCCTGGCAGTCTTAAAGGGCAACATTGCCCCGGATGGCTGTGTCGTCAAGCGTTCTGCCGTAGATCCTTCCATGCTGAAACATGAGGGACCGGCCCGCGTATTTGACGATGAAGAATCCGCGATCGATGCCATTAAGGGCGGCAGGATCGTACCAGGTGATGTAGTCGTCATCCGTTACGAAGGGCCGAAGGGAGGTCCCGGTATGCGTGAAATGCTGAACCCGACTTCCGCGATCGTTGGTATGGGTCTCGGCACTTCCGTGGCACTGATCACGGATGGCCGTTTCTCCGGCGCATCCCGCGGCGCATCCATCGGACATGTATCCCCGGAGGCGGCAGTCGGCGGACCGATCGCGCTGATCGAAGAAGGCGATATCATCAGCGTCGATATCCCGAACTACCAGCTCAATGTAAAGATCTCCGATGAGGAACTCGCGGCCCGCAAGGCAAAGTGGCAGCCCAGACAGCCGAAGATCACGACAGGATATCTGGTCCGTTATGCGGCACAGGTCACATCCGGCGCAAAGGGTGCTTATCTGACGCCGTACGGAGAGGGTTGATCCTTGCTTTTACAACCAAAAAGCTATGATGCTAAGAGAAGCTGTCCTTAAAGGATGGCTTCTTTTCATTTTCCGTGATAATATGGTATAGTACGATATGAAATCCCACAAAGAGGTGTTATATGAATGATCTGAGCGGATACCTGGATTATCTGAAACGAAACAAGAGCGTTCTGATCGCGATCATCCTGATGGCCGTACTGACGCTCTTTAATCTCATGGTGAACAACAGCCTGGCTGCACTGATCTGTTTTATCACTACAGTTGTCGTCGCCTACCGGGGATATCAGACCTATCTGAACGGTCCGGACGACCAGGATAAGACAGAGGAAGGATCAGATCAATTTTAGGAAGTCAGCTTCTCTATGACTAAGAAAAAGACCCTGGAAAAACTTAAGATCATTGCTCTGCTGTTTCTGGCAGCCCTGCTTTCGCATATTTCCGGAATCGGCTGCCCGATCCGCTGGCTGACCGGTATTCCCTGCGCGGGCTGCGGTATGTCCAGGGCTCTTCTGAGCGTTTTTAAGGGGCATTTCGGGGCGGCCTGGAGCTATCACCCTCTGATCTTCCTGATGCTGCCATTGGCCATTCTGTGGCTTACAGGCAGGCTTCAGGACAGGCGGATCATAAAGCTGCAAAAGCCCGCCGCTATACTCATCATCACTGCATTCATCGCAGTCTATATTGTCCGCCTGGTCCTAAAGGACCCGGTACTGGAAGTAGATATTTCAAAAGGGATTTTTTGGAAATTAGCAAGGGAGGTACATTATGTTTTGTCAGTATTGCGGTAAAGAGATTCCGGAAGGGGCAGCTTTCTGCCCGAACTGCGGGACACCAACGGGAGAGAGCGGAAGCAGGGATCCTTTTAAGGAGCATGTGCAGCAGGCGAAGGAAAACGCGTCTGCAGCTGCGGATGACCTTAAGGAAAAAGCTTCTGCCGCAGCCGGCGACTTTAAGGAAAAAGCTTCCGCGGCAGCGGATGAGTTTCAGAAAAAAGCCACGGAAGCCGTTAATCAGGCCGGCCAGTCGATCGATTCAGCTGTGGATGAAGTTACGAACGATCTGCGGGGCATCACGCCGGTCGGCGGCCCCTTAAAGGCGGACAGGAGCCTGATCGCGTATATCCTGCTGAGCATCATTACCTGCGGTATTTACGGGTATTACTTTATCTATACCGTCGCAAGGGACGTCAACACAGCCTGTGACGATGACGATGAGGAAACTCCCGGCCTCGGGATCTTCATCCTGCTTTCCTTTGTCACCTGCGGTTTCTACGGACTGTACTGGGAGTATAAGCTGGCCAACCGCCTGCAGAAGAATGCCCCCGCCTTCGATATTACCATTGAAGAGAACGGCACCACGATCCTTTTGTGGCGTCTTCTCGGCGCCCTGGTCTGCGGCATCGGCACCTTCATCGGTTCTTATCTGCTGATCCGGAACATCAACCGGATCTGTGAAGCGTACAACCGGAAGAAGTTCGGAAACGCGATCGTTTCCGCAAACTGACGTCATTAAGACGGTCGTCACATTCTATCGACCGATCGAATACGCAGCAACAAATGAAAGGCCCCGGTCATTTAAGACCGGGGCTGTATACTGTGATCACTGCTTATTATATCTTGGATTTGGGTTGGCAGGCGGCCAGCCCGGGATATTGCCGTCAATAACAGCCCGGAAGAGTCGCTTGTCGGCCCCGGGGACTTCTTCATAGATGCGGCGCAGCAATTCCTTGACATACTGGCGCCGGGTGTATCCGTCCATGGGACAGGGGTTCTTGCAGACAGGGAGTCCCTGGTTTTTAGCAAAGCTGATGATGTCTGCCTCATCGATAAAAATAAACGGACGGATCACGGTGAGCTTCGTACGATCCAGGTAGGTGAGCGGGGAAAAGCTGTAAAAACGGCCCTCATACAACATGGACAAAAAGGCAGTCTCGATCAGGTCATCCTTATGGTGGGCATAAGCGATCTTATTGGCGCCGATCTCCAGCGCCTTATCATCCAGTGCGCCTTTACGAAGCTTTGCGCAGAGCGCGCAGGGATTGGATTCCTTTCGGATCTCAAAGAGCACCTCACCGATCTGTGTGGGTACGATATAATAGGGTACGCCCAGATCTTCCGTAAGCTTCTTTACCGGTTCCAGATCCAGATTGCCAAGACCCAGGTCCACCGTGATGGCACTGAGTTCAAAATGTTTGGGATAGAAGCGCTGAAGCGCTTTCAGTGCCACCAGAAGCGAGAGAGAGTCTTTGCCGGCGGAAACGCCAACCGCAATGTGGTCTCCTTCACTGATCAGACTGTAGGTATCGATGCAGCGTCTGGTAAGGCTTAAGAGTTTCTGTAGATCCATGGTCTTTCTTTTTGCTTATGCTATAATGTATTCTAAGATCTGTCCTCTTTCAAGGAGCTTATCCAGTATAGTATGACACAAACCTCTGAAAAAAAACAGTCCCAACATTTCGAACGCATGACCACCGCGGATGTGACACCGCTGATCGTGCGCCTTTCCATACCTTCGATCCTGACAATGCTGGTCACCAATATCTATAACCTGGCAGACACAGCTTTCGTGGGAAGGCTCGGCACGAGCGCAAGCGGGGCGGTAGGGATCGTATTTGCGTATATGTCGATCATACAGGCCTTTGGCTTTATGTTCGGACAGGGTGCCGGCAGCATCCTCTCAAGGGCATTGGGCGCACGTGATCAGGAATATGCGGACCGAACGGCATCCACAGGCTTTTTCTGCTCTTTTGGTTTTGGCATGCTCCTTGCGTTGGTATCCTGGTTCCTGATCGATCCGCTGATCCGCATCCTCGGCAGCACCGAAACGATCGCGCCTTACGCAAGGATCTATATTTCCTACATCCTGCTTGCCGCACCTTTCATGACCGCCAGCTTTACCATGAACCAGATCCTGCGTTATGAGGGTAAGTCCGCCCTTGGCATGATCGGTATGATGACAGGCGGCATACTGAATATGATCGGAGACCCGATCCTCATGTTCGGTTTCCATATGGGGATCGCCGGCGCCGGCCTTTCTACCTGCCTAAGCCAGATCATAGGTTTCTGCATCCTTTTTTGGATGTTTCTTGGCGGCAGGTCCTTGAGCCGGATCTCCCCGAGATATTTTTCAGGCAGCCCTGCACATATCCTGGATATCATGGCCACAGGCCTTCCGAGTACGCTGCGGCAGGCCATGCTGAGCATTTCCGCAATGATGATGAATTCCTGCTCAGCCGTTTACGGTGATGCGGCTGTGGCCGCCATGAGCATTGTCAGCCGTATCGTCAATTTTGCCTTCTCCATTGCCGTGGGTGTCGGTCAGGGATTCCAGCCGGTCAGCGCTTTTAATTACGGCGCAGCCAAGTACAGCCGGGTGAGGAAGGCCTACCGTGCCACTGTCAAAATGGGCTATATCATGCTGGGTATCATGGTGGCAGGATTGCTTGTCTGGTCCGGAAGTCTCATAGGGATCTTCCGGGATGATCCCGAAGTGATCCGGATCGGCACGCCGGCTTTGAAGATCCAAGCTGTCTCACTTCTTGCGCTGCCGATGACCATGACGACGGAGATGCTGTATCAGAGTACGGGAAAGAAATGGGGCGCCTCGATCTTATCACTGCTTCGCTGCGGTATCCTGTTCATTCCGACACTCCTGATCCTGGCTAAGTTCCGTGGCCTGGCCGGCATCGGAGAATCCAAAGCAGTCTCCTTTGTCCTTTCCGTATTCCCCGCCTGGTATTTCCGACAGCGCTTCTTCCGGGAAATGCCCGAAGAGGACGATCTGGTATCCTAAGTTTCTCGTAAGATAATTCTAAGAATCCCGTATTCTGTGTCCTGATGACAAATTAGTCTGAATTATGTATACTATAATCCGACAGATTTGCGAATGTCTTGAATACCGTTTTGGAGAATCCGAATGAGCAAAAACACGAAGCATTTCAGATCCGGACTTCTGGCTGCATCACTTGCAGCTGTCGTTTCCATCTGTTCCGTCATGCCATCCTGTGCTTTTTACCAGCAGCCTGCGGGCAAGAAGGGCATCCTTAATTCCGGCCAGACAGAGGCACATTTTCAGGATCTGACCGATCTTGGCGTGGACCAGGTCATCTGCAATATTGCCACGGACCAGGGTATCAATGCCTACAGCCAGCTGGCTTCCTATTGCAAGACAACCGGTAAAACACTTACTATGATCGTCATCAACAGGGCAGGGGCAGGAGAACTGGTTCCCACATCGGAAGCTGTAGCGGGTATCGGAGCGCCCGGCACCTACGGGTTCAATGTCCTGACCGACAGCGGAAAGGCCGCTGTGAGGTCCTACGCGGCCCGTCTCGCCGATTTTTATAAAGATTCGGTATCTAACTGGGTGATCGGCAATGAAGTCAATGACGCCGTTTCCTGGGATTTTAACGGCATCATGGATATGGATGCGCATGCAGATACCTACGCCGAAGCTTTCCGGATCTTCTATGAAGAGATCAAAGCCGTAAATCCCGAAGCCCGGATATTCATTCCCTTTGATAACCGCTGGCAGGCCGGCGGATGGGCTGCAGGACATTATCCTGCCGCGAAGTATCTGCCGATGCTGAACGAACGCCTCAATGACCTTGATTATGGGGTAGCCTGGCATGCTTATCCAGGCCAGTACCAGGTCCGTCCGGAATTTAAGGATGATGTCGGCACGACGCAGGATCTCAGCACTTCCATGCTGATCAATATGAACAATATCCATCTGATCTCGGATTTCCTGCAGCAGCCGGAAATGCTGTCTCCCGCAGGCACCGTGCGTCATCTCATCTTAAGCGAGCAGGGATTTACTTCCTCCTGTGAGAACGGAGAGGAGAGACAGGCGCAGGCTATCGCCGATGCCTTTGCGATCGCCAATGCAGACCCGTATATTGAAGGATTTTACCTGACCAGACAGGTCGATGCCGCGAGTCAGGTCGCGATAAACTGTGCTTTTGGTCTGCGGTACAGGGATGAAAGCGCCGGGATCGATGAAATGCCGGCAGGAAAGAAAAAAGCGTGGAGCGTCTATCAGAGTCTCCATTGATGTTGTAAATAGGTGATAAATATCGGCGCACGCAGACGCCTGTGTGCGTCGTTTGCTTGTCAGGAGTTCATAATGCAGGTAGAACAGAAGTTTTTTATCGGAATGCAGGATGTCGGGAATACCGGAATCGCTTCCAACAAAGCAAGTAATAAAGCTTTGATCGAGATGCTGAGCAATGTTGCGACCGTACATGCCATACAGGTCGGGCAGAGCGCCCTGCAGAGAAAAGATCTCGATATGATCTGGATGGTCATAAACTGGAAACTACAGGTGATCAAACGGCCTGCTGCCTGCACCACAGTGACTGCCCGTACCTGGGCAGGACGGTATAATAAGCTGAAGGCGATCAGGGACTTCGAGATCCTGAATGAAGCGGGAGAGATCGTGGCTCTGGCTACTTCTGACTGGGTCGCCATCGGACCGGACCGCTCATCCTTTATCCGGCTGGATGAAAGCAATATGGGGCCTTATCAGTGCGAACCGGATCATGAAAGCCTGCCGGGCACGACATTTTCCAAAGTCCGGGAAAAGGATTTTGAAAAACTTTCCGAGACCTTGCTGACCATCGGACGTTCCATGATCGACTGCAACGGACATATGCATAATACAGCCTATCTGGATCTTGTAAATGAAGTACTGCCCGATGATCTGGACGAAGCATGTTTCGATCACGTAGAGATCAATTACCGCAAAGAGATCCTGGTGCATGATACTGTACGGATCGAACTTGCCGCGGAAAAGCCGGGACATACAAGTGATCCGGAGGCTGCAGGCGCAGAAGAAGACTCCGCACCGAAATACTGCATATTCGTACGGAGCGAGGACGGCAAAGTACTGCATGCGACGATCCTGCTCAGCAATTCCAATGGACGTCAAAAAGCATTGGGTTTATAATGAATTCAGATGATCCACGCACGGAGGGTATGAACGATGTTGACGACCATCATCTGTATACTGGCATTTCTCTTCCTGATCAAGGTTACACTCAGCATCACCTGGACGATCATTAAGTTCTTTGCGGCACTGATCGCCTACGGACTGCTGTTCGTGATCATCGTGGCGGTCTTCGGTTTCGTGATCACCGCGCCTGTGCTGTTTGTGGCCGGCGTGATCTGGCTGTTCGTACATTGTATGAAGTGTATTTTCTGATACGGGCACTGCATTTGTCAGGATCATCCGGCCCGATAAACGGAGGAAACATAATATGTGGACAAGAACAGAAGTAAAAGAACAGGGCAGACAGTCCATGAAATTAAACTACTGGCCGAGCGTGGGCGCAGGCCTGCTGCTTACCATCGCTACGGGCGGAGGTGTCGCCAATTCCGGACCAAGGTTATTTAAGCAATTCCACGGATCGGGAGAACAGGTCGAACACATACAGAATATAGAGCACGTGGATCAGGCAGGTTTCATACTGATCGTGATCGCTGTACTGATCGCGATTGCATTTGTCCTTATCACGAGTTCGGCATTTCGTTTCCTGCTGCTTAATCCGCTTCAGGTCGGCTGCCGTCATTTCTTCCGCGAAAACCTCCCTGCGCCGGCCAACATCAACGGGGTGCTCTACGGGTTTCAGAACGGATATGGGCGAAATCTCCTTGCCATGCTGCTGGCTGATGTATTCTCATTTCTGTGGGGACTGCTTTTGATCGTTCCTGGCATCATCAAACGATATTCTTATCGACTGGTGCCTTATATCCTGGAGGATGAGCCTGGTCTTTCCCCGACGGAAGTCATTACCCGCAGCCGTCAGATGATGGACGGGCAGAAGATGAATGCCTTTATCCTGGATCTTTCCTTTATCGGTTGGGCACTCCTGACCTTTGTCACTCTTGGCCTTGCAGGAGTGTTTTACGTACTCCCGTACAAAGCCGGTACCGATGCGGCGCTCTACGAGGCAATTAAAGCAGAGCAGTACAGCTGATCCCGTGTTTCTATGTATCTGATACCTCTGACATGGGTATATGATGAGCTTTTACTGAAATACTTCAGCGGCGTTTTCGAAACGCCGCATATTCTGTTCAGCGTCTTTTTCGGCCTGAGTGCCGGATTGATGTGGTCATCAGTCCTTTCCATCTTTGGAAGAGGACGCAGATGCATGATCGCTGTTGCCCTGCTGAACGCTCTGTTCTTCACTGTCGAAAGTGTATTGAGAAATGTATATCCGGTCTATTTTTCTCCGGCAGGCATTCTGGCCGGCGCTGGTAATGTTGCCGCGCAGTATCGCGAAGAGCTGATCGCCGGCATCCGGACCGGAGCGGGACGCATGGTTCTGTTTTCGTTGCCTGTGATCGTATTCGTGATCGGACATGCCATCCTGAGCAGGTCTGCTTCCCGAAGCGCGAAAACCGGGCAATTACAGAAAAATACACCTCATATCAATACCATCTCCATTTTCCTGACACTTTCGATCCTGCTGCACTACAGCACGGCAGTGATAGCGGTTTCCGGTCCGTTTGCGCCTATTTACACCGGACAATATAATTTTAATGATGCTGCGGAGACCTTCGGGCTCACCACTGCACTTCGTCTCGAAACATGTTACGCCATCTTCGGCAATTTTTCCGACAGTTTTCATATGGAAAATGCAGTTGACGGCAGCGATGCCTCTGTTGATCTTATAACAGAAGATACACCGGAAGAAGAGACAGCAGAAGAGTCCCTTCCGGCAGAGATTCAGGAAGAATCAATTCCTGAAGAAGAGACGGCAAAAGAGACGGCTCCAGCGGAAGAGATACCGATTCCCGTTTATAACGTCATGGATATCGACTTTACGACGGAAGCACTGCAGACCGGCAAAGCGGGTGAACTCAGTGCATTCCTTTCCACCAGGGAACCATCTCTTCAAAATGAATACACAGGGCTTTTCCGGGGCAAAAACCTGATCCTGATCTGCGCAGAAGCTTATTGTGATGCATTTATCCGCCCGGAACTCACCCCCACCCTGTGGCGTCTTTCCCGCAACGGGTTTTATTTCTCCGATTTTTATCAGCCTTCCTGGGGAGGCAGCACCACGACCGGAGAGCTGTCCCTGGTCGAAGGTCTTGACTCCACCGCGGGAGATGAGGCGATCACGGATATCGCCGAGCATAACCATTATTTCACCATGGGCAACCAGCTGCAGAAACTCGGGTATTTCAGCCTGGCTTTCCACAATGGGTCACACACTTTCTACCATCGCGACCGGACGCATGAGAACCTGGGCTATGATGCCTATTTTGCTTCCGGACAACACATCGAGGAGCTCTGCGGTCATTCTTATCCGACTGACTCTGAAATGATCGAAGGGACCCTTCCGGTTTACATAAATCACCAGCCCTTCAGTATCTATTATATGACGGTCAGCGGGCATGCGCCCTATGAGAAGAACAGTTATTTCGTACGGCATTATTACGATCAGGTCAATGCTGTTGTCGGCGACGAATACTACGAAAAAACAAAGTACTATATCTGCTACCAGATGGAGCTGGAAAATGCACTCGCAAAACTTGTGAAGGGACTGGAAGATGCGGGCATCGCAGATGATACCGTGATCGTATTGACAGGAGACCATTATCCGTATGGTCTTGGCAACGGAAAGTACTGGCACAATGACAGGGACTATATCGACGACCTGATCAAGGCGGATGATGTCCTTTACTGGAATGAGGACAAGAACGGTCTGATCATCTGGTCAGGCTGCCTGGAAAACAAAGATCGCGGTATGGTCTGTGAGATCTCGGATCCGGTCTCGAGCCTCGACATTCTTCCGACTTTGTCCAATCTATTTGGCGTTGAATTTGATTCCAGGCTGCTGCCGGGCCGCGATGTTTTTGCGGAAAACACCGACCCTCTTGTTTTTTGGAACAACTTAAGCTGGATCACCCGGGAAGGAAAGTATGACTCCCGCAAAAAGGTGTTTTATCCGGCAGAGGATGATACGCCGGAAACTGTTGAAAACAGCACGGAAGATGCTGTTGACGAAGCTCTCACCGCAAATGAGGAAGACGGACCGATCGACCTGGACCGCGTACATCACCTGGTTCAGAACATGATCACGATGTGCACCCGCATCGAAGCGCTTGATTACTACGGTCTGGTATTCGGGCCGGATGATACAGCCGGTGATCCGCAAGCTGTCTGGGCTCTCATCGCACAGGAGCTTGCAGAGCGAGGATCAGGAGTAGAAGGATCTGCAGCTTCCGAATAGGGTCTTACGTTTTGAGAAGAAAAGGGTTTTACCATGGAAGTAAAAACTCCTGAGCATTTTAAAAAGCATATATATCTGCCGCATATCGGTCAGCGCCTGATCAAAACGGCGGTGGCGGTCTTTATCTGCCTGCTGATCTATGTCCTGCGCAGTTACCATGGGCTGGTCCTGCACTCCTCGATCGCTGCGATCATCTGTATGCAGCCATATGTGGAAGATTCGAAGCGTATCGCCCGAAACCGGATCATCAGTACTGTCATGGGCGGTATCTGGGGCCTTCTGTTCCTTCTTCTCATGGAAGCGGTGCCGGGGATCTCATCCCATATGGTGCTCGTCTATTTCATCATGTCCCTGGGCGTGCTGCTGTCGCTGTATTCCTGTGTAGTACTGAAAGTGTCAGCCAGCGCGGCGCTGGCAGCTATCGTGTACCTTTGCGTCATCATCACCTATCCGGTGATAGATGATCCCCTCCGGTATGCCTTTGACCGTACGTTGGATACGATCATTGGCGTGGTCGTTGCACTGGTCGTCAATATGATCCACCTTCCGGTCAAAAAGCACCCGGAAAAGGTGTTTTTCCTGCATTTAAAAGACATAGCTGTAGACCGCTATGCGATCCTGCCTTCCCGAGTTCTGATCGAATTGAACCGTCTATACGATGCCGGCGCGAAGATCTGCCTTGAGACCCGCTGGGCCCCGGCGTTTATGATATCCCAGATGAGCGCGGCACGCATTAATATGCCCGTCATCGTAATGGACGGCGCTGCTCTCTATGATATGCGGGAAAACATCTATTATGAACTGATGAAGATCCCGGAAGAAGACGTCAGGCTCCTTCGGACTGTGCTCAGAAAACTGGAGATCTGTGTCTGTATCTTTGCGGTGCGCTCCAATACCATGCTGATCTTCCACGACGGTCCTATGAGCGAAGGAGAGCAGCGGCACTATGAGATCATGCACAAAGCTCCCTATCGAAACTACATGGACGGGATGTATGAGGATGATGACCAGGTGATCGCGCTTCGTTTTCTGGTCAAAAGCGAAGAGGGGGATGCCGCTTTTGAAATGGCCTGCAGCCTGCCGGAGATCAGGGGTAGATTCCGGATCGAAAAATACCGGATGGCAAAGGAAGACGGCTGGACCGGCATCTATTTCTATCGGGCTGACACTTCTGTCGAACATATGGAGCAGAAGCTTATTGAAAGGATCAACGCGAAAAATACCGGCACACCTGTCGTACCGGTGCATCTCGTCCCGCCTTCCGGCGCTTATGATCCCGAGCATGATGCCGCAGTATTGATTGGAAAGATATCCTCGGAGTATATGAATGTAAAGTTTTTCTGATGCTGTATTTCCTATGTGGTCTTCGAATGTTTTACATTGTTTCTTATATACAAAAGGATTCTGAAATAAAACCGTAATGATATTTCTCAAATCGTCCGTGGATACGGACGTTTTTATATTGTACGATAGATATCAGGAAAGTGCAGAAATGCATGTTCGTAAATAATTCTTGCAGGATAGGTCTGCAGACAAGGAGGAACCCATGAAGCATCATGCATGGAAGATAACAGCCCTTACAGTCCTGATATCTGTCGGATTAGCCATCACAGCATTTGCCGCTCAAAATGTCAGCTGGACAAAAGTTAAGCTGTCCGGGAAAGGCGTGGCAAGATGGAATTTTGAACGCACGGAACAGCTCAAAAAGAAAAATGTTGCAGGCTACGAGATCGAAGTCTATGAAAACAACGGATTCAGCACGAAAGAGTGGGAATTGATCGAATGCATGGGAAAGACCAGGCATGAAAAGCTGGAGATCACCGAACCAGGCACTTACAGTTTCCGTGTGCGCGCCCGGATGCTGGACGGCAGCGTCACAAACTGGTCCCCGGAAAGCAATGCAGTCACGATCAACGAAAAAAAGCTGAACAGGATCAAAAACAACAACGCCGGAAACAAGCCCGATCCTTCAAAAAAGGAAAAACATAAAGAGGAAAAACATAAAAAAGGTTGGGCACTGGAAGACGGAACGTGGTCCTACTATACGGATGACGGCAGTGAGCTGACAGGATGGCTCCACATCAACGGCCGCTGGTATTATTTAGACGAGAATGGAGAAATGCTTACCGGATGGATCCGTAACGGCGAGAAGGTCTATTATCTGGATGAGGAATCAGGCGCCATGGCAACCGGTGAAACAACGGTCGATGGTGAAAATCATACCTTTGATGCATCCGGAGCAAAGGCCGATGATAAGATCGTAGAAGAACAGGAGATCGAAGATACTGAGGTACAGAATATCACGATCGAATAATCAATATACAAAAGACTGACATAAAACCGATGGATGTTTTCCATCGGTTTTTTGTATACCGGAATCAATCTCTATAAAGATCAGGTTTCGCGTAATTTGACAGAGCGGTAAGTACGACGTTTTGTCTCCTCTTTCTGCTGCACATAATATTTCGATGAAGTGGCAGGAGAGGAGTGCCCGAGTGCGTCCTGGATCTCCTTGAGCCCGACATTGTTGGATTCATCAGCGAGCAGATTCGTTGCAAAGGTCGATCGCAGTTTATGAACCGTAATATCATCGGTACCTGTTACAGCGGTCGTATATTTTTTAACCATGCGTTCGATGGAACGCGCGGTCATTCTCGTGTGATCACGAGAAATAAAGAGCGCATTTTTGTTGTCATCATCAGGTTCATAACGCCCCGGATCATTGAAAAGATAATCCCGAAGAGCGTCCTCGACCTCGTTGCTCATGTATACACGGTCGGCTTTGTTGCCTTTTCGGATGATCCTGATCGATCCATCTTCAAAATCCACGTCAGAAATATTAATACCAACACATTCGGATACACGAATACCAGTGCCAAGGATCAGAGTACAGATCGCAAGATCACGTTTTGACGTTTTTTCGTTCCATTTTTCCTGTCTGGTAGATGCTTTATTTGCTGACGCGCCGCGGGATCCTTCAATATCATCGAGAAGCTGTGCGCTTTGATGCGGTTCGAGATATTTGATGGGTTTATCCTTTGATACTTTTAGTACCACTGCAGACACAGGGTCGTTTGTTATTAAATTCACAATGTTGTCTGTGGTCAGGTAATAGTGATAAAACTTTCTCAATACAGCAAGCTTATGGGCACGTGAATTTTTGGTGTTAGTCCTGACGGTGCCGTCAGCTGATTCATATTTTGAAAGATAGGTCCGCACATAATAACGAATGTCACTCATGGTCATGGATTCCAGACATTGAGCCGGCAGATCCCTGATCGGAATATCAGCGTATTCCGGTTTATAATCATGCAGAAATTCAAAAAAGATCCCGAGATCCGTCGCGTAACTTAATCTGGTCGATACAGCGGATTCTACATCGTCAGCCATATACGCGAAAAAATCCGAAGCGAATCTGGGAAGTTCATCAAGTTTTTGAAAAAGCTTTTCCTCGAGCTTTTCATCGTATTGTCTGCGGTATGGGATATTTTTAATTATTTTTGCCATTCTGATGATTTCCTTTTGGATTATTTCTATTTTATTATGTTGTAATTGATCCGGCTATATAATATACACTTATGTGAACGAATCCTGAATCGTCCGTTTTTTAAGCATCGATTTACCGTATTATACCACTTCTTCTGTTTATATTCAATAATTGCGTCGCAAAACTATCGTTTTGCGACGCAAAATGTATATCTCTCCCATTTCATCCATTTTTCAAAAATGGCATTTTTACATCGTATTTCCCGTAATAGCCTGATCTGTTTTATTCCACTTTTTATTCCAGATCTCCATGATTTCCGGATAATATCTTTTGTTCATAAGTTTGAGCGCCCATACCGCGGCAAAAGCAGCCGCAGCGAATGTGATGATATCCCCAATGCCGATAGAGGTCATGACACCGGCGTTGGCGCCCAGATCTCCGCGGATGAATTCCAAAAAATCCACACTGAAATGTCCCAGGATCGTTGGCCAGAGATTGCCGGTTCTGAGGTACACTGCACCAAAGAGCATGCCAACCCCGATGGCATATACTGATTGTATCGCGACAGCAACAGGATCTCCGCCCACAAACGCGTTTAAGAGATGAACGAGCCCAAACACGATCGAAGACAGCCAGAAGATCACCGGGATACTCTTTTCATTGCGGATCGTACGCATATAATTTGCGATACCAAGGCCCCGGAAAGCGATCTCCTCTCCGAAACCCGGTGCAAGAGCTTTCAGGAAAGCGAGAGATACGCTGCCGATCCCGAAAGTGATCCAGCTGACGACACTGCCGATATAATGAAATACAAGAAAAGGTGCCAGCATCATAAGGCCGATTTTCAGCCCGCCTTTTACAAGGTAGCCTTCAAAACGCCTCCGAAATAAAAACTTATATATCCCAGCGGCGATCAGAGCGCCAAGTGCGGCCCCTATTCCGGAAGCGACTTTCGTGGTATTCCCGGCGACATTCATTTCCGTTATGTATCCGGGGATAAATCTTCCCAGTGTTACGTCGAGATTGCTTCCCAAAGAAATAAATATGTTGACAAAGATCGCCAGCAAAAAATACTCAATGACCGGATGTCCCGGGGTTTTGTGTTTTTTCTCTATCATATACTCTGCTATTCCGTTGACTTAAAACACCTTGGTTCGCTCTACAACAGCACCGAAAGGATGAAGAGCGAGCCCCGCAATCTTGAAAAACTGCTTTCCGAAAGGGATCCCCACGATTGTGATACACAGAATGATGCCGATAATGAAATTGCCCAGCGCCAGCTCAAGACCCCCGAATATGAACCACAGTACATTCAGAAGGAAAGAGGCTGCTCCTGCATCTTCATATCTGACCTCTTTGCCGAAGGGATTCAGGGAAATGCTGCTGAGCTTGAAGCACTGCATTCCCACCGGGATCCCGATGATTGTAATGCACCAGAGGCAGCCTGTAAGGACCCAGCCGATGGCGCTGATCAGTCCGCCGAAAATGATCCATAAAATGTTCAGTAATACTCTCATATGCTTCTCTCCCTTTATTTTAGACTCATACAATGTTCACTATCATTTGATGTAGGCACACGGTCATCGCATTATTCATAACATCCGATATATTTTCTCTGACGAGGTGTCCGTCTTTCATGGAGTAATCCCGGTAGACTGTCTGATAGTTTCCGTTGCACATCCATATGAGACCGTTGTGTTCATAATCATATACAAAAGTGCAAGTGAGCACATTTATCAAAAACATACACATCATTGATCATATTTTACCATATATCGTATATTTAGGGTCGCTAAAGCTTAAAAATGTAAATAACATCAAGTTCTCCACAGCATAAAGAAATTCCCGATCCGGCCAGATAAGGCCGGTTCGGGAATTTTCGATTCTGCTCTGATTTCAATACCTGCAAGCCTGATCCTGATAGAGCAGTCATATGCCGTACTCCGCAATACGCTCCTCTCCCCGGATCTCATAAAGAAAGTCCAGGTATTCCTGGTCAGTCATGCCGACAACTCCTGTATAAAACCTGTAAATGCTCAGATCCTCCGTCATATCAGTCGTCACCTCCGATAATGAACCCGTCCAGAAATCCGTCTTCATAAGCATCGTCCCTTGCATTCTTCTGCCTGCGATCAAACTCTCTGCGTTCCTGCCTGGACATGGAAGCATATAATACATTCAGCTCCCTGTCCGTAAGTACTACATAGTGCAGCTTTTCTTTTCTTCCAAATCCAAACATTCAAAACTCCTTTCCGCAGCTTTGTTCTGCTTACTGTTACGGCAAACGCTCAAAACTCAGGCGCTCATCTCCACCCATGCTCCTCTTGCCTGGAGAGAATCGTTGCTCCGGGTAAACACTGATCTCATGATAAGTGCGCCGTCTGCGCGCCCTGTTACCACCATACGGTCCGACCAGCGGAAATTACGGTTGGCGATCCTGCTCGCGGTGCTCTTGATCTTCGCAAGGCTTCCCGCCTTGAAGATATGGCGGTCATTCAGTGTTGCGGTATATACGATATCCTTCATGGCAGTTTCCTTTCTTATACGAGAGCCGTCAGATCCGGCTCTTCTCTTCCTGTATCTGCCATAAGTCTACTATTTATCCTGTCCAAAATTAAGGACAGCAAAGTCCTGTTTGGCCAATTAAACCAATTAAATTGAAATTTAAAAGAAAACACCGATCCTGACAGTAAAGGTCCATATCTTACTGAACCTCGTCCTCTTAGAACCGGCATTCTTTAAAAAGCTTCAGAAACTGTTTCTTTCTTGGTATTATCTTCTGTTCAGCGCACAGTATGCTGCCGCTGTCTCTGCTGCCAGTGCCGCGTTGTTGCAGACCAACCGGATATTGGATTCCAGACTGTCACCATCAGTCAGTTCCTTGACTTTTGCCAGCAGGTAAGGTGTGGAGGCTTTGCCCCGGATCCCCTCCTCTTTAGCCTGTCGCAGGGCCTCTTCGATAGCCCTGTTGATTACCGCCGGATCCATGGAATATTCTTCAGGGATCGGATTCGCAACGAGGATCCCGCCTGCATTGGGCATGTCCTTTTGTACCTTTAACAGGCGCGCAAGCTCCTCCGGAGTATCCATTCGGTAATCCACGCCGAATCCGCTCTTTCTGGTGTAGAACGCGGGCAGTTCTTCAGTGCCGTATCCGATTACGGGAACTCCCTTGGTCTCCAGGTATTCCAAGGTCAGGCCCAGATCCAGAATGGATTTTGCGCCTGCACATACGACCATGACCGGTGTTTTAGAAAGCTCCTCTAGATCAGCGGAAATATCCATGGTCACCTCTGCACCGCGGTGAACGCCGCCGATTCCCCCGGTAGCGAAGACAGAGATTCCCGCCATATACGCGATCATCATGGTCGTTGTGACTGTTGTAGCACCGTCCATCCCCTTACTGACCAGCACCGGGATATCCCGCCGGGATGCTTTGGTCACTTTTGTCCCGGCCATTCCCAGGTATTCGATTTCATCCTTCGAAAGACCCGCTTTCAGCCTTCCGCCGATGACGGCAATAGTAGCCGGTACGGCGCCATGCTCACGGATGATGTTTTCTACATTCAGTGCAGTCTCAACGTTCTGAGGATAGGGCATACCATGGGAAATGATGGTTGATTCCAGCGCCACCATCGGGCGGTCCTCTTCTACTGCCGAAGCGACTTCCGGACTGACATCGAGATACTTTTTGTAATGATCATTGATACCATTCATACTGTATGACCTCTTTTATGATCTTTCTTTTTGATATTTATTAAGGAGTTTCGCGGCTTCTGTCCGTCTCAGAACTGTTTCCTTCTGACTTACCGCGAGGGTCCCGGCAGACAGTACGAAACCGGCTCGTTCCCCGGATGCCATGGGAAGGAAAAAACTACGGACCATGGCTGCGGTTGCGGCATCGCCGGCGCCGTTGACGCAGGCCGCATCCACGGGATCCGCTTTGAGGAAGACGGTCTCTTCACCACGTGCCGCACAGCAGATCCCTTCGTTTCCCAGGCTCAGGAACACATGTTCAACACCGAATTCTACCAGTGCTGTTGCCGCTTCTGCAGCAGAGCTTTGGTCACGTATGGCGATACCGCTCAGCACCTCGGCCTCTAGGCGGTTGGGCTTCATCGCGAAAATACGGGAAAGGACCGGCTTCAGACGAGCAGCCTTGATCACAGAGACCGGATCCGCAAAGAGGGGCACACGGCAGTTTTCCGACAGGAAACGGATGGCTTTTTCTTCAAGGTTCGTGTCCAGGACTACGGCACCGGAGGCATTGATGATATCCATCCGCGCTTCGAGCGCCTTTTCATCCAGCGCCTTTAAGATCTCGGCATCACAGACAGCCAGGTCCATCTCTCCGTCCGGGCCGCAGATGTAGACATAAGTTGAAGTAGCGGCACCATGGACCTTCAGGGAGGGCGAAAGATCGATCCCATACCCTGCTGCTTCTTTCTTGATAAGTCCGGCCCAGCGGTCGGATGAAAGGGCGCTCATCATCCGCACATCCGCTCCCAGACAGGAAAGATTCCTTGCGATGTTGAATCCGACGCCGCCAAGGGAACTGCTGACCCTGCCGGGATTGGAGTCCCGCATGATCAAAGGGCCGTCTGCCCTTGCCTGAATATCCGCATTGATCCCACCGACGACCATGATCGGGAGATCCGGAGCAAAGCAGGCCGCTGGCTCAATATATGTACTCTTGCGTTGTTTCTGTGTTCCTGTATCCATCATAAACTCCATTATATCAATTCCGGAGGCTTCCGTCATCAGGAGAATAACGACTGAAAAATACTGCTGTTTTCTGCATCAAAAAAGCCTGACGCGAAGGTCAGGCCCTGTAAGATCCGAAAGGTCATTGTTCACTATCAGCTTCCGAAGGTATAGGAAGCTATGTACTGCAGACCGTTTCCTGTCGGGATACCGGGATCAGCCTGATCAAAGACAGTTTCGATCCCGCACTCTCGTGCTCCCAGCACAAAATGGCAGAGCGCTATGCCCATATCGATCTTCTGCAGGTCCCATCCGGATTCCGTAACGTAGCCCGGCGTGGGATATTCATAAAAATGCACTTTGTTTTCACAAAGGACAGCGCGCCAGGGCTGCTTGTTAACAGCAGAAGGTGCCAGCCTTACAGCTTCGAAAGCATCTTTTAGCGCGCCGGCTTTTTCTTCCGTCAGCGGCTTGCCGAAGTCTCCGTCAAAAAAAAGCTTTCCAAAATCGATCCTGCTGTCCGCTCTGACGCCTTTTCGCATTAGTATCTCCCGCAAAGACATCTTCTTTGCAGGATACCCGAGAGGACTGACGCAGGGCATTACCTCGCCTTCTTCAAGATCCATCGCCTTTTCAAAAGCATTCCGGTCCATGGTCCCCGCGATCCATGTCGTCCCGAGTCCCAATGATTCGGCATATAGCACGATCCTCTCAAAAGCATACCCGAAGGCTTCTTCCGCATGGGGCACGACGCGCATTTTCCCTGCGATAAAAGTATCCGTGCCGGTGATCACAGGGCACTTAAGCCCGTCTTCTTTTGCGTCGAGCAGCTTCCAGGTCACCGGGATCCCGTATGGATTATCGGCGTTTCCCGCAAAATCCATCACTTTCTGCGCGTCCTCCGGATGAAGCGGGCTCCCGTCATAGGTACGTACGCTGCGCCTGCTGCGTATGGATTCAAGATCACTCTTCATTTTTTCCTATCCTCTCAAGAAGCCTCTTCAGCAGTTCCGAAAGCTGTTCACCCCTTTTGTCATCGTCGTATCTGATCTCCGTCACACCGTTCTGGTACTGGTGTACAGCATCCGCGATACCCGCCGGATCGAACCACGGGACCTGCCCTGCGTCCATGAATGAAACCATCATGTTCAGATCTGGGACAGTCAATTTTTCATTGGACGTAAAGACACCGCCTTCCTTTGTTCCGAGCTTGAGCATGCCGGAATAAAAGGCACAGCGTCCATAAGCGTCAACAAAGGAACCGAGAACGCAGTCTCCGCCTCCCGGACGGGTTCCGATGATCTTTGCCAGTCCTTCCTTCTGGGCAAAGTACGGAAGCGCGTTTCCGCAGGAATAGGCACTGCCGCTGCACATGATATAGAAATCATATAGACCGCCGAACCCGTCCTTGTCATCCGCGATCCCGTCCAGATTGGTATCGACATGATAGCATTCTTCCCTGTAATTTTCTGCCATCATATCCATGTCCGTGATCTTTACCTCGCCGTCTTCGGAAAGGAAACCGAGGACTGCGATCAGGGCAGCAGCGCTGCCTCCTCCATTGTCGGAAATGTTGATGACGACATTTTTCACTTCTTCATGCTTTTTGATATCCTCAAAGCATTCATGGAAAAATGCGAAAGTGCTCTTTGCCTTGTCTTCTTCATTGATCGGATCCAGATAGTAGGAAGGATCCCTGTGCTGGTCATAATTAAACGCATCGAAATAGATCACAGCGGTATCGTCCGCATAATCCAGCCGCTCGCTGCCGTAATCTTTCGGCTTTACTCTCTTCAGAGAAAGTCCCCAGACGATCAGCGGTGCGATCTCGGGTATTTTCAGGCCCTTTTCCAGAAGAGCGCCCACGATAGCGTTTGTCACATCCTGTTTATCTTCTTCCGTCTGGGGCGCTTCCTGTCCGAATAGTTCTTTTCCTTCTTCAGACTGCCTGATATCATCGGCGATCTCCTTGACATCGGAAATATCGGAAGGCACCGAATCAACAAAAACGGTCGTTGCGCTGATCATCGAGTCATGCCCGGAATCGAACAGATAGTTAAAAAGCAGAAACTCTGCTGTCATGGCCGAAGACGGAATGGTGGAGCACATCGATGGCTTCGCGTTTATTCTCGTAAAATACTCATCGAATGTCGTGATATTTTTCTCTGCTTTGTGACCGAACGTAAGGTCAAGCAGCAGACAGACCGAATAGTAACCATATTCCGCGTAAGCCTTCGTGGTCTTCTTTTTCTTGCTGAACGGTCCGGAAAAGATCGCTTTCATATAGGGGCTGTCCTTGGATGCTTCATGCCCTTCTTCCCCGGCAAAGGCCTGGGCGCTGACAGCGTTGAAGTAATCTTTTCCGTTGTATGCCAGGACTGTGTTCATGCAGACGCTGCCAAAGGTATTCTGCAGCGCCAGGAATGGCATCAGTACCGTGTCTTCATACAGGACCACGGGCATGTGGTACTCTTTCAGGGAGACCGTAAACGGCTTGGTCTTTTCCTGCGTGGACTTATTCTTGACCGACGCGGTGATCATGTCAAATTCATTGTTATCAAGGATCGCGCCGTCGATCTCACCGCCGATCGAACGGAACCTTGCGGGGTTTTCAATACGGATCGTATCCGCCGCCGGGTCGATCACCGCTTCCGTGCCGTTCATGGTGATCTTCATGATCCCGTCTTCCACACTGACCCGATCTTTGCCTTCACAGAGGATGTCCAGATAATCCGACGCGGAAATAAACGGAACGTCCCGGTAGCCTTTCACACCATAAGTCCGTATCGTATGATACCTTCCGAGTGTCAGGTCCAGATAGACATGACTGTCCTCCCAGGTGACGGAAATATCTTCCGGACGGATCTCTTCCTCTCCGGACGCAGCATTGGAAAGCGTATATACTTCCTCTGCTTCGGTGCCATTAATTCCTTCTTTCTCTTCTTCCCCTGAAGCGGAAAGCGCTGCAACCGCTTCTTCCGACATCCTCGAAAAGCTGTCGGCAGTCTCTGCGGCAAGGGCAGCATTGCCATAACCAATACAGGAAATTGCCATGACCAGAGCCAGCCCGAAGCCGGCAAATCTCTTGAACTTCATAAGTAACATTCCTCTCTGATCACATAAAAACAGGTGTCTTTTTCGTTGATTTTGCTTTCAGATCCTGATGACCTCAATTTCCATTTCTTTTGAACGGAACATGTAGGCTTTGCCGATATCCTGCTGGACCACAAGTACCTTCTTTGCGTATTTCCCGCCGAAGCGATCTGCGATGGTCTGCAGCTCATAGAGTGCCCTCAGCGTCTGCGTCGCGTTCAGATTGCCGCTCTTGCAGGAAATAAAGGTTGGGATGTTGCCCTCCAGCTTCAGAACGTCGATCTCATTCTGTACATCGATACCGACCGGGCCCTGGATCACGCCATCCCAGTCAAGATGTACGCCGACCCGGCAGTCATCGCTGTTCTTCTTCTCAAGCTCATAAATATGGAGCTCCAGGATGCTCCCGCTGTCCCAGATGCAGTCTTTCAGGATCTCGTTTTTGAAGGAAAACTCATAGATATCGTCGTCATACTGCAGTCCGGTGATAATGCCGGCATCTGCCAGGTCCTCCAGAATGACCTGAAGCCGGTGAAGGGAATTGACTCCGGAAGTAGACGCGTACAGCGCTTCAAGAACACCGACGGCCCTTTTGTGGACCATCAGATGATCGTCCGGCACCATATTGTTACGGAGAAACTCAGAAAACGCGTTCCAGTGGGTATGGTGCCGCTCGGCGATCTCCCACAGCTTTCCGAGGTCTTCCGTGTTTTCTTCGGCTGCCTGTCCCTTCAGATCCTTCTGGAGCGTATAGTTGATGACCCCACCCTGCAGTCGTATATATTTGTCGAGGTCCAGCCGGAAACCGCTCTCCGGCGCAAGCTCCGACATCCTCTTTCCCGCTCCTGTTTCCAGTTCCGTCAGCTTGTTTGTCTCAATGTCATAAAAATGGACCGGCAGGCGGAATTCTCTTGCCAGCATACCGAAAGCGACGAGGATCACACTCTGACCACCGGTGATATCAAAGAACAGGTTGTTCTTCTGACCGAGTTCCAGCTCAATAGCTTTGCGCATCATATCCAGCGTGGAATCCAGCTTTCCGCGGGACAGGGTATGGAACACTACGCGCTGTACGCCGCAGTAGTCTTTGAGAAATGCTTCTGTTGATGCCTTCCGTCGTTCGACGATTTCGTGAAACCCGAAAAAGACCGCCTTATCCATGCGGTAATTCATACAGGTCACAACATTTTCAAGGGGTTCTTCCGAGAGAAACTCAAACTCTACATTCATAGTGTTTTGATGTCAGACCGGTTTGCAGGATACTCCAATGCCGAGCGCACCCGGCCCGCTGTGGCAGCAGACTCCGAGGGATAGATAATCACTCAGGATAGGAACACCGGGAAAAGCCTCCTGTACCTGCCGGATCCAGTTTTGATTTCCTTCAGGATCGGCGCTGGTAGCCGTCATCAGATGATACGCGCCCTTCTCGTAATGCTCCCGGAAACGCGTCTGCAGATCGTTTTTTATCATTTCGATCATCATCAGCCGTGCCCTCTGCATACCATGGGCGTTGCGGTGCGGGACCAGCAGCCCGGTATCGAGCTTCAGGATCGGCTTGATCTGGAGGAGGGTACCGGCCATCGCGGTGAAGGAACTGATCCTTCCGCCGCGCTTCAGATACTCAAGCGTATCCACAGCCAGGTAGATGATCTCCCGGTCACGGTACTCTTCCAGTTTTGCCCGGATCCTTGTCGCATCCCATCCCAATTCGATCATACGGAGCGCATCGAGGATGGTGCAGTGCATCGGTGTCGATACCCTGCCGTTATCTACAACAAATACACGGTCCCTGTATGGTTCCTCTCCCGCAAGGACCGCTGCGTTTGCGCAGGAACTGCTCAGTCCGCTGCTGATCGGCATGTAAAGGATCTGGTCATACTCTTCCAGCGCCCTGTTCCAGACGGACATGACTGTCTCAGGCGAGGGCTGGGATGTCGAAAGCGTGACACCCAAAGAAAGCATTTTCAAAAATGCTTCCCTGCTAATGTCGACATTCTCATGGTAATCCCTGCCGTCTATGCAGAACGGCATATTCAGAAGAATGACGCCGAGGCGTTTCGCTTCTTCGGGGGTGATGCTGCAGTGGCTGTCCGCCACGATTCCTATCTTCATGGGTTCATTATATAGTATAACTTGATATATGTGAATCTGTTATTTCAATGTCAAATTCCGCCGGCATAAAGCGAGGACAGACATTTTCGTCCGTGACAATGACAGAAGCCGCCAGCCGTGTGCCGATGGCGCAGGCCTCCCCGAGGGTCTTTCCGTAGGTGAGTCCGATCGCCACGCCCGAAAAGAATGCGTCGCCGCAGCCGGTCGTATCATTCACATCTACTTTCATCGGCGGACAGAAGCCGCAGCTGCCGCCTTCCGTGCCGGCAGGTATCTCTTCTGTGCTTCCTCCGGTCTCTGCGTAGACAGCGCCTTTGGCGCCCATGGTCACCACCATGCGGGGGATCTGTGCCTGGCGGATGCGCCGCAGGATCTTCTCCTTCAGTTCCTCCGGTTCCATGTGTTCATAGTCTTCCGAAAACAGGATCCCTGCTTCCTGTACGTTGCATACGATGCAGTCGATCCGTTTCAGCAGATCCCTGCGTTCCACGGCGATGCTCATATTGGAGACAGGTGCGTATACCTCCTTGCCATATTTTTCGGCAAGCGTGAGGACCCTTTTCAGGATCGGGGTCTCGATATCGAACTCCACCGCGATGCTGTCGGCCCCCGCAAAGATCTCATCTCCTTTTTCATCCAGGATATTGCCGATCTCACCGAGATCCGGCCGCTTAGAAATGGATGCGACCACATCCCCACTGTTGTCAAAGACAGCCAGCCAGGTCCCGAGACCGTCCTCCGTACGGCGTATATAGTCGGTGTTGCACTGGTGTTTCTGGAGCTTCTCGATGACGTCGGTACTGATTCCGCTCTGATCCACAACCGTTACCAGTGTGGGACGCAGTTCCACATTCGCAATATCCTCGGCGATATTGCGGCAGACGCCGCCATGGACCTGTACGACCCGGCCCGAATTGCGTCCCGCGGGGATATACTGGCTCAGGGGATACCCCTTGATGTCAACAAAGGTTGCTCCTATTACAACGATGCCGGTCTTCATACGGTCCCTCTCCTGATGCTGACAAAAGCGCTGATGATACGCGCACTCCTTCTTACTTTATCAGTATAGCTCGAAATTTCCGAAATTGATACAAATTAATGCGGGCAAGGCAAAGGATATTGCTCCCCGCCGGTCCGCATTGTGGTATAATGAGTTCTGTAAATGTTCCGTAGTATTACACATATCCGGAGGTATGATTCGAATGAATGCAGAAGAAAAAATCCGTTTGCAGCAGTTCGCCATTGACATCCGCAAGCAGATCATCCGTGAGATGGGCTCCCTGGGAGCCGGTCATCTCGGCGGCAATCTCTCGATTGCGGATATCGTGGCCGTACTGTATGGCAGCGAAATGAAATATGATCCCGCGGATCCGAAAATGAAGGATCGTGACATCCTGATCTGCTCTAAAGGCCACGCAGGCCCCTGTCTGTACGGTGCCCTGGCGCTGAAGGGATTTATTCCCATGGAGCGCCTGGATACCTTAAACCGCGGCGGCACCGAGCTTCCGAGCCACTGTGACCGCCTGCATGTGCCGGGTATTGAGATGACCACAGGTTCCCTCGGACAGGGTTTCTCCGCTGCCTGCGGCATGGCGCTGGCCGCACACCTCGATGAGGACGGCCGTACCGTGTACTGCATCATCGGCGACGGCGAGTCCCAGGAAGGCCAGATCTGGGAAGCGGTCCTCTTTGCGGCACAGCAGAAGCTTGACAACCTGATCCTCTTTGTGGACTACAACAAAGCGCAGCTGGACGGATGGACCCGGGATATCTGCGACATGGGTGATTACGTGGATAAATTCCACGCATTCGGATGGCATACCGCGGAGATCGACGGTCATGACGTTGAGGCGATCAAAACGGCTGTCGATGCCGCCAAGGCAGACCACACCGGCCGTCCGCACGTGATCGTCTGCAATACCATCAAGGGTTACGGCGTGTCCTTTACAAAGCCGAATGCCTGCCATCATGTAAACTTTACGCCCGAACTGGTCGAACAGTGCCAGAAGGAACTCGACGCTGCCAGGGCTGCTCTGACTGCGAAATAAGAAGGAGGATATACCATGTCATATAAAGTACTGGAGAACAAAACGACAGCAGATGTGACCATGACCTCCGTCTACGTCGACCATATCAAAGCCCTGATGGCGAAAGATCCTGCAGTAATGGAACTGGAGTCCGATCTCGGCGGATCTCTTCTCGGTGCCCCGGCAATGAAAGAGATCTACGAGAAGTTCCCGAAGCAGCTGATCAACTGCGGCATTCAGGAAGCCAATATGATCAGCGTCGCAGCCGGGCTTTCTCTGATGGGCCGTAAACCTTTCGCGCATTCTTTTGCGGCCTTTGTCTCCCGCCGCGCCACAGATCAGGCTTTTATCAGCGGTGCGTATGCGGGTTCCAATGTCCGGATCGTGGGAACGGATCCCGGTGTCTCCGCCCAGCTGAACGGCGGCACCCACATGCCCTTTGAGGACGTGGCGATCTTCCGTGCCTTTCCGAATATGACTGTTATCGAGCCTACCGATCCCGTTATGCTCGGAAACATCATTGACCAGGTAGCGGACCGTTACGGTATGTTCTATATCAGGCTCTTCCGTAAAAACGCGCTCCGTGTCTACGAAGAAGGCTCCACTTTCGAGATCGGAAAGGCAAATCTGCTCCGGGAAGGCAGTGACCTTACGATCATCACGGCCGGTGCCGTAATGATGCCGGAAGTCCTCAAAGCAGCCGACTTACTGTCTGCAGAAGGTATTGAAGCACGGATCCTGGATATGTTCACTATCAAACCCATCGACGCTGACGCGATCCTGGCAGCCGCTTCGGAGACCGGCGCGATCGTCACGGCTGAGAACCATAATATCATCAACGGTCTCGGTTCTGCCGTGGCAGAAGTCATCACGACCAGGGGCACCTGCTTCACCCCCATCGAAATGGTAGGCGTACAGGACCGTTTCGGTCAGGTCGGCCCGCTGGCTTATCTGAAAGAAGCTTACCATTTGACAGCTGAAGATATTGCCGCAGCTGCAAAGCGCGCAGTCGGACGCAAAGGCTGATCGGTATGTGATCTGTCCGACTAGATATAGTACAAAAGCGGATGCCTGAAGTGACCCTTTTCACTCCGGGCATCCGCTTTTACTATTATTCCGTCGATCTTTGTCCGATCTATCGTCTGCTAAACTATCTTCAACAGCTCTTCTACTATTACCGCTACACCGTCCTCATCGCAGCTTGCTGTCTGCAAAACAGCAGCTTCCGTGGCTGCCGGATGCGCATTGCCCATGGCAACGCCCCAGGCCGCTGCGCGAAGCATGGGAATGTCATTCAGGCTGTCACCAAACGCCATTAGACCGGAACGGGAAATACCGAGGTGATCTGCAAGAGCTTTCAGCGCAAGGCCTTTATCTGCCGCACTGCTGTTGACCTCAATATTGTTCGGGAGCGACGACGTGACAGAAAAATCAGGAAATCTCTCTGCAAGTTCGTGCAGCAGATAGTCTCTGTACGGGACGTCATTCCTGGTGAACAGCTGCAGTTTCTGCGGTCGGTATCCTCCCTCCAGAATATACCGTTTCAGCTCAGGGACAGGCTTTCGCAGCTCTCTTACCATCTTGAGAGAGTGAATATTGGATATATACTCTCCCGCCTTTTCCTGCATGGAACCGGTCATGTATCCCCAACTGTCGATATAGCAGTCATAGATGACCGGAAGATCATCCAGATACTCAAAAAATGCCAGTGCGTCCTGTGTGTCGATCTCGGCGGTATAGATCTTTTCACCGGTGATGCTGTCTATAACGAGAGCGCCATTGATCAGTATGCAATATCTGACGTGATCCAGTGCGCGAACATCTTCCGGCATGCCGCTGTAAAAACGTCCTGTGGCCGGCACGATCTCAATGCCTGCGGCAGCTGCAGCTGAAAGCGCTTCGCGGTTTCTTTGTGTCAGTCTCTTATCGGAAGTCAACAGCGTACCGTCCAGATCCAAAGCGATCAGACGTATCTGTCCCGGGCTTGGAAAAATCTTTTCAGGCGAAGTATCTGCCGTCCGGAACTTCATCTGCATCAGGATCTCCTCAGCTCCACCAGTCCGCATACTCATAATCTTCCGGGGTGATCCAGGATGTGATCTCATTGCCTGCGTAATCGATCAGACTGTGCTTTCCCGACTCATAGTTGGAAATGACCAGGAAATACTTGTCCACGATGTCAATGGTCTCATTGTCACTGGCTTTGAGTACGTACGCCAGCTTTCCATCAGCGTCGATCACATACTGCCCTTTTTCGTGGTAAAAATACTCTCCGTTCTCGTCGTTGCCCATATCGTAAAGATGAACGATGGACCAACCGGCAGGGACTTTATCCTCAAAGGTAAAGTCGGACATATACGGCACTACATAGCCGCCGGTACCGGCAGCCGCGACCCGTCCGCCGATCTCCAGAACGGTTCGTTCTTCCCCGTCAGCATAGCACTGGATCAGACGCGTGCTGCCGCCAAGGTTATATACGGTTTCACTGGTATCCTCGTAATAGCTTACATCACCGTGGTGCTGCAGAAGTGTATTCGAGGTCATCTCGTCAAGCTCTTCCCAGTTCCTGACCACACGTGTTTCCAGAAGATTTCCGTTTCCGTCATACAGGTATACGCTCGCCTCGGGATCCTCTATATACACATAGTTGCCATTTTCGTCATAGCTGTCATACGACCACCAGTTACCCATATAGAAGATCACCTGATCTCCGTCCGTGCACTCTGTGTAACAGTAATCGTAACAGGGCTCCACAGCCCATTTTTCGGCATCCGCATCATACAGGCCGATGGGGATATTCTGCGTATAGTATTCGCTGAAATATTCCTCCATAGCCTCTTTGGACCACGGGCTCCCGTCAGTTCCCTCTCCTTCGGCGCTCCTTGGCTTTGCGTAGAGCGGAAGGCATGCCGGGAAAACACTTCCGCGGACCAGGGCATATTCATCATCATCCCGGATCCGGATGTCATCCATACGGCGCAGGAACTGTCCGTCAGTGCCAAAGAGTACGACACCGGCATTTCCGTCATAGGACCGGCCGTTCACCGCCAGCCGGTGAGTGTTGTCCTCCAGGCCCGAAGGCAGCAGGGATGTCTTGCCGATCAGTTCGTCGGGAAGCTTCTTGGAGCCTTTTTCCATGCTTACATAGTCCATCGCCTCAACAAGTGACTGTCCGTCATCCGTCGTCAGCCAGGTAAAGAGCTCATAAGCCCGGGAGTCTTTCGGCTCGTCCTTTCGGATCGCTGCATAAAAGGGGTTGGTATAGGCGTACTCTCCGCTGCGGATCGTATCGTTGGAAGGCATAATGCCGTCTACCGCCATGAAGCGAAGATTCGGCTTCGCGTACATGTTCTTTGCATAGAAATATACAGAGTAGCCCAGAGCATTGCCGGTATTGGCATAACGGGCCACGCTCTCGATCAGATCGCCCATCTCCGAAGGACGGAACTCCACCGGTGCCGGTGCCATCGGGGTGCCCTTCATCATAAGGTTTTCCATCAGGGTCTGGGATCCGGAATTGACCTCGCGCTGGAACGCGATGATCTCGCTGTCCGCGCCGCCTACCTCCTTCCAGTTCGTGATCCTGTCGGTATAAATATCCCGTATCTCCTCTGATGTAAGCGACTCCACGCTGTTTGCGGTATTGCAGATGAAGATCAGAGCGTCAAGCCCGATCGGCTCCATCACGATATCCCCATAGCGCGGATCGGCTTTGGCATTGGGACCCGGTTCGTAGGCTATCACAAGGTCTGCGTCCCCGTCCATAAGACGAAGATAGGCATTGTTGGTCTTTGTAAAATGCATCGCCTCTTCGGCAGCCTGCTGATCTTCACCGGTGCAAAGGCGATACAGCATCCAGCTTAAGGGGAGCGTTGCCGTAGACCCGTCGGTGACCGGAAACTCTTCCGCACTGACAGAAGGCGCCTCGATCAGAGCCGGCTCTGTTTCCGCAGCTGCTGTCGATTCCGCGGATGCCTCCTCGGTACTCTCGGGGACAGAAGTTTCCGTGGTTTCCGCAATGACAGCCGCCGTGCTTTCAGCTGCGGAGCTCTCCTCCTGGTCTTCTGCTGTCGTCTCCGCCGGGGACGTTGCCGCCGGTTCCGGCTGGTTTCCTGTACAGGCCGTAAACAGCAGTGCTGCCGCCAAAGCAAAAATAAGAAGCAGTCTGAAATGTCTGGTCATGGCAGATTCCTCCTTGATATCAAAAGCATTCGCTGGTTTTACAGGTTTCCAATACTATTTTACAGGTCTGCGGAATATTCACCACATCCGTTCAGACGTTTCCTTTATACTTTATACAAAGCATGGTGAGATCATCGAACTGTTCCGCACCCATGGTGAACTCATCCACGCTTTTCCGCACGGTCTCCAGCACCTTCTGCGGTGCATCCGGACGTGCTGTGTTGAGCGCTTTCATCATCCGGTCAGTACTGTAAAACTCCTGGGTGCTGTTGCTTGCCTCGGGGACACCGTCTGTATACACAAACAGGATATCTCCGGGCGTAAGCCTGATCTCATAATCTGTATACCGTGTGCCTTCCATACCGCCGATCACAAGGCCGTGCTTGTCTTCGAGCAGGGCATATCCGTCCGGACCTGAATAGACCGGATATTCATGTCCGGCATTGGCACAGGTCACCACACCGGTCCGGATATCAAGGATCGCGAACCACACCGTGACAAACGCCTCGACTTTACTGTTTCTTGTCAGCTGGTTGTTGACTTCCTGCAGGATCTCAGCAGGCGTGCCGCCTTTTCTGGCCACGGTACGCAGGAGGATCATGGAAGACATCATGTACAGGGCACCCGGTATGCCTTTCCCGGAAACGTCCGCGATCGTAAGCGCCAGATGATCCTCATCCAGAAGGTAGAAATCATAAAAATCGCCGCCCACTTCCCTCGCAGGATCCATAGAGGCATAAAGCTCGAACTCATCGCGATCCGGGAACACGGGAAATGTAGTCTGCAGCATGCCGTGCTGTATCCTTGCAGCCAGCTGCAGTTCCGTGCTTACTCGGGCCTTCTCGGAGGTGAGTACGGACATTTCATCCGTATAACGCACCATACGGGTCTGCATACTGCGGATCTCATGATAGAGATCGCTGATCTCATCATTGGAATGGATGTCGACTTCGATCACATCTTCCAGGGAATACCCCTGATCGCCCTCCGCGAAGCCGCAGGTTGCGTCAGTGAGCAGGCGCAGGGGCTTCACGGCGATGCGCCGGATGAGATAGAGATTTACAAGAATGGCGACAGCGGTCAGCAGCATGACGAGGACGATACTGTTGACGAGGAACTCGTGCCGTTCGTGCGTGATCTTGTCCATACCGATATCGACACCCGCCGTAGCACAAGGCAGACCGCTCACCGGGTCGATCACCGGCTCATAAGAGGTACAGAGCCACCCATAGCTGCAGTTGTAGACTGTCGGAGGAATGCTCATATAGTGATCCATATAAGCCGCAAACTCAGGGTTGTCTTCGTCCGGCTTACCGACGCCCAGAGGCCCAAGATCAGGGTCTGCCAGAGTATAGAATACGCCATCCTTAATGTACTGCAGATAGGCATACGTGATCTCGCTGTCGTTCATGATCAGCGAAAGATAATCACACATGTTATCATAATCAGCATACAGGGAATACAAAATGCGCTTGGATTCGTCATAGGACGGGTCTTCCAGCATCACCCGGAAAACGGATTCATTGACCAGATAACCGGGCTTTTGTTTCATCCAGTCAATGATCAGTGATTCATCTCCTGAACTGACCGCTTTTTCCCTGACCCGGGCAAACTCCTCGGTATCGACACATTCTTTCATATGCCGTGCCATACGGCCTTCGATAAGACCGGCTGCATTCACGGCGACTTCCTGTGAATGCTCGTAATAGTGATCGGAAACACGCTTTGCCTGAATAAAATAGCTGATGAACAAAAGGCCTGCCGATACCGCCAGGATCATAATTATGGTCACCAGATTCAATTTGGCAGCCAATGAAAATCTGTGTTTAGCCTTTTCCTCGTTCATGCGGGGCTCCTGTCACTTTATGACGGATCAGTCCAGCAGGGACCGGTAATACGGCCAGCTGGCTGTCATTTCACCAACAACGACATTATTTTTTACGCCGCCGGTCTCATGTATACCGATGAAATTGCCGTTTCCTACCCATCCCAGGAACATGACAACATGTGAGTCAGCTCCTGTACGGATAATGATATCGCCCGGCCGCAGTGCGGAACGGGAAATACGCCTGCCGCATCCGATCAGGGATCCTGTGCTTTCACCCGCCAGACTGCTGCCTGTGGCGGACCAGTATACCCAGTTCACCCAGCCGGAACAGTCAAGACCGCGAAGAATGCGTCCATGATAGTCCGCACCGATCAGTGAATAGAAATTATTCCCTTCATATCCGGGACCATTGGGCTTGCCGCCCCAGTAGTACGGCACTTTGCCGACGGAATGCAGCGCGAAATCGACAACAGCCTTTCTTGCGTCAGAAACATCCTCCGGCAAGGTATTGAGATACTCCTGGATCTCCTCTTCCGTCAGCTGGCTGGTCAGGTTGATCGAAGAAATAGACAGACCATAGGTCTCGAACCAGTCCTGATGATTCAGTGCTCTGGCTTCTGCGATCTTATCGGTAGTCCACCCCTGCCATCTGTCGTTGAAATTGGCTTTATCATTACCGATCTTATCTACCTTAAACAGACCGTTCCTGTCATCGATCCCCTTGATGGTAATGGTAATATAAAGATCGATATGACCCGGGCAGTAAGACTCGGCACCGGACAGAACATTGGCCTGCGCCAGGAGTTCATTGATCTGGGCGGCGATCGCAGCCTCTTCTTCTGACAGTTCTTCAGCTTCCTGCGTTTCCGCCGTCTGAGGAACGGATTCGGCAGTATCGGCTGACGGGATGCTTCCTGCCGCATTGCTGTAGGTCCTGCCGCCGGAGCCGACGACAGCATATCCGTAGCTGTTGGCAATGGCAGAACTGCTGCCTGCATTTTCGGATATGGCGCTCTCCCCGTTCGTTTCCAAAGCAGAAGAAACACTCTCCTGCACACTGCTGTCTCCGTCCGAAGCTACCGGATCTCCGGAAATACCGGTCTCTGCGGCGGATGGGGTTTCTTCCGGAATCGCTTCCTGCGGCGCGTCACTTACCGCCGGCGCAGCCGGCTCCGGTACAGGGTCGGCTGAAACATCTGCCGCGACGGGCGGCGCGTCACTCACGACTTCCGCTGCGGCAGGATCCGCTGAAGTACCGGGACTGACCACCATATCTTCATCCGCCAGATGATATACAGGCGATATATAACCGGCTGACGCAGTCCTCATAAACGGTCTCCGAAGCAGACCTGTGATCTTCCTGAGATTCATGATTCCTGCTGCCGGGCTTACAACGACATCCTCCCCGGCATCCGGGGCCGCAGCGGATTCCGGTACTTCAGCAGGTTCCGCGATATCCGCCGGCACTGCGGATATTTCTTCCATAACTTCCGCAGAAGCATCAGAAGCAGGCTCTTCCGCGGGAGTGTCATCATTTTCACCTGTGGATATTACTACATCGGGATCGGGATCCTGTGACCCCATGATCTCGGAATAAGATTTCCCTCCAAGACCTTCACCGTTGTAAACGGCGTATGAAGGCTTTTCTTGATCTTTGTGCGCTGAATCGGAAGAAACGACAGCATATCCGCTCGTCGATCCGTCTTTCGTCCCTTCCACGGCATGAGATACAACGACATCATCACCGTCATCTTCACGTGATGCGTCGGTTATTGTGCTGCCTGTGGTTGCATTATCGTCAGCCGAAAGATCTCCTGCAGCATTTTCACCTGTCAATGTCCCATCTGCGCCTGCTGCGGGCAGCCCGTCAATGTTTCCGCCGGATGCCATCGTGGTGCCTGCGGCGATTGCCGCATCCGTGACACCGATCAGCTCCTGAAGACCGGAACTGAGCGCAGTGGCCCCCGCCAGCTGGTGTTCTGTCGCGAGCTGCTGCGCTTCCATGGCGATCGCTTCCGCGGCTTCATCCTGCTTGGTCCGGTTCAGACATCCCGAATCGTAATACACACTGCCCATACTGACACGGGAGCTCATCGCGTTTTTGAAAAGCTCGCGGCAGTAGTTCTCCATTGCCTCCGCGTCATCCATATCATGGTAGTACGCGTATACGCTTGCCATGGACATGATCTCCTGCACCGCATAATATCCGTTGATGCGGTTGCCGTCACCGTCATAAAAATTGACAGTCACGTTGCGGAAACTGTTGATCTTCCATGTAGACGGGTCCTTGGGATCATGCCTGCTGTCCTGCGGATTGTACTTGCCCATGATGCGCTCGGCACCCTGTCCCTTCCGTCCCGCAAAGCTTAGCGGTGTCATGTCCGACATATCATAGTAATTCGCAAGGTAATCCGCGTTGAGAGTGTTCAGTGTCTGGAAGATCTGTCCTGCATAAGAATGAATGGAATCCGAAGTGTCGGCATCTTCCGGATAAAAATAGGCAAGATTCAAACGAAACGGCGCAGGAACATACTCATCTGTGTCTTCACCGGCGATCTCCTTGAGGCTGGATGCCGGACGTGAAAAGACGCGTCGCTCCGGCTCGGGCACTTCTATGTCAGAGTAGTCAGCTTCTGTTGCGGTCTTTTCAGTCTCTGTGGTTTCAGCCGTAGATGCCGGCTCTTCAGTGACGCTTTTGTCACGCCGCACAGTCCCCACAACAAAAGCGATGCAGACAAGGCAGACCGCACCGATGATAGCCAGATTCTTTTTGGTTTTAAAAGTTTCAAAAGACATACAAAGTTATTATACAACCGAATCCGATGAAAAATGCTTACATTTCTATTAAAGCCGCTTTCGCAAGCCGGTATTTGTATCAGCTTATACGCAGCTTATCCAGTGTCCGGACAAAATACTCCGGAAGAGGCGCTTCAAAAAGCAGCCGTTCCCCCGTCCTTGGATGAGTAAAACCGAGAACAGCGGCATGAAGATACTGACCGCACCCGCGGAGAGGATCGCGTCGTATACCATAGATCTCATCACCTGCCAGCGGATGCCCGATATAACTCATATGCACCCTGATCTGATGTGTCCGTCCTGTCTCAAGCCGGCATTCAACCAGCGTCATAGGGACACTTCCCACCGTGCCTGTATTGCCCTTTACAGCAGGAAACCGATCCAGTACCCGATAATGCGTCACTGCATTTCTGCCTTCTCCCGGACGGCAGACAGCCATCTGCTTTCTGTCGGTGCGGCTTCTGTCAATGGGAGCATCCACGGTTCCTTCATCCTCGGCAAAATTGTGATACACGAGAGCGATATAGCGGCGGGTAATGCTGTGTTCTTCCAACTGTGCCGCGATGGAAGTGTGTGCGAAGTCATTCTTGCATGCGACAAGAAGGCCGGTGGTGTCCATATCGATCCGATGGACGATCCCTGGACGCAGTTCACCATTGATGCCGCTCAGAGAATCACGGCAATGGAACATCAGAGCATTGACCAGAGTGCCGGAATAGTGTCCGTTCGCGGGATGAACGACCATTCCTTTGGGCTTGTTGACGACGATCACATCGTTGTCCTCATAGACTATATCCAGCGGTATATCCTCCGCGCAGATGTCCGGTGCCACAGCTTCCGTCTCCGTGACCGTGATCCTGTCTCCATCCGCCAGGGCGTAGCCTGCTTTTACGACCTCTCCGTTTACCGTGATCTCACCGTCACGTATCATTCCCTGAATATGAGAACGACTCATATCAGGCCGAATTCCGGCAAGATATGAGTCCAGTCTGATCTTTTTGCACTTGTCATCCCCGGAATAATAAAACTCCATCTTAGTCCTTCCCGGGCTTTCTGCCGCCCAGCAGCGGGATCTGTTCAGCTTCCTCCCCTGTGTAGTAGAACAAAAGCAGCAAAATGAGCCCGAAGGCTGCACAGGTCACATATATGTCGGCAACATTAAAGACAGGGAAATCGATCGGTTTAAAGTAAATAAAATCGACCACATACCCTTGCCTCAAACGATCGATCCAATTTCCGACCGCGCCTGCGATCACCATCAGAAAACAGATCCTGAGAGGCATGAAACGCGGCGAAGGCGGCATTCGGAGAAGAATATATACAAGAAGTACGGAAACAGCGGGTGCCAGCACAACGAAAATAAGGCGCATGCCATTCATAATACCGAAGGCTGCACCCGAATTTTCTACATATAAAAGCTCCAGAACATTCCCGATAAGACTGACCGCATCCCTGCCTTTCAGATGTGACACAGCCAGGGCTTTGGTCCACTGGTCCAGAAAGATCAGGGCAGCAACCACTAAAATGGCGATAACCGGTCCGTACTTCCGTCCTGCCTTATCCATTAAAGGAGAATCCGCTTGCGCGGGATCTCACTTCCGGCTGGGAACTGCCGCTCATCCTGGCAAAGTCACCGGCGAAATCACCGGAAAGCTCCACTGTATGCGGAGAAGCGATGAAAATATACTTGGAGATCATCTGAAGATCACCGTCAATGCTGTACACAGCGCCAAGCGTAAAGTCAATAATACGCTGCGCGGTGTCTGTGCTGATGCCTTCCAGATTGATAACTACGGCCTTGCCTGCAAGAAGATCATCACAGATATCTCTGGAATCATCCAGACTGGCCGGCTTCTTCATGGTTACCTGCATGCCGGAACCTCCATCGATCGGAACGACCTTACGTCCGAAAAATCCGCCGGGGCGCTGCTCACTGCCATTGGACTCCCGCTTGGAAAACAGGCTCTGCTTCTTTGGCTGCTGCGGCTCCTCCTCCTCATAATACTCATTCTCGTCGTAATAATCGTCATCCAGGAAGTACTCGTCTTCATCCTCGTTCTGTCTGACCCTGAGGTTGTCAACAAACTTGTTAAGAAAGCCCATCACACACTCCTTAAATCGTAACTGTCCAGACCAGGACACTTACCAGATCTTTCAAAAAATATAACAATATTATATGATAAAAACTACAGTATGTAAACAGTAAAATACAAGATATAGTCCTGTCGCGCCGTCTTTCCACAACTCATATCCCGTACAGATGATGTTCATCAATAAAATGAGCGACTGCCGGTGTTACATAAGGCATCAGATCCTCACCCGCAGCTGCTTTCTCGCGGATCAGCGTGGAGGACATGGCGATCATCGGGCAGTGCAGCTGCCGGATATCGGGAAATGCTTGCGGAAAGCGCTCTTTTAAATGCAGGACCGCATGCAGGAAACGTGTTTCTTCATCTTCTTCCCGCCCTGTTTCTTTTGTTTCCCCGCCAGTGCCGCCATGGAAAAATGTCTCATTTCCCGACCGCTCTTTCTGTCTCATGGCACAGAGGATCACAGCATTGTCCAGAAGGACCTCCGGTGCATGCCAGGTGTGGAGCGCTTCCAGCGAATCCAGTCCGAGAATGAAGTATAGGATGTCATCCGGGTAAAGATGCCTGAGCTTCAAGATCGTGTCCGAAGTATAGGTACGGTTTCGATCCAGGATCTCAAGATCCGAACAGCGGAACCTCGGTTCCCCTGCTTCTTCGATACATGCTTTTGTCATTTCCAGACGAAGTGACGGCGAGGTAACGCGGCTGCCCTCCTTAAAATACGGATCTCCGGCCGGCATGAACAATATCTCGTCCAGTCCGTATTCGCTGAGAGCACATGAAGCGATCTCGAGATGAGCGCGGTGTATGGGATCAAATGTACCGCCAAGGATCCCCTTTTTCACAGCTCGCTGATATCGATGATCCTGCGGCCGTCCTTCCAGATGCGCTCGATATCATAGAACAGCCTGTTTTCCTTGTCAAATACATGGATGATCACATCATAGTAATCCAGAAGAATCCAGTTTCCGGAAGCGCGGCCTTCGATCTGTTTCGGCATAATGCCCGCCCTTCCAAGGACTTCTTCCACATTGTCAGCCAGTGCGGTCGTCTGGCGGATGTTATCTGCGGAAGCAATAATGAAGTAATCCGCTACGACAGACAGGGAGCTGATATCAATGATCGTAATGTCCGCCGCTTTTTTCTCGTCCAGTGCCTTATATGCAAGCCGCACGATCTCCTTAATGTCTCTGCTTTCGTTCATACAAACTCCATTTCTGATATATCTTTTTATGCCATCTGCGGCAGCGGGTCACAATACTCAGAATTTTCCGGTCCCTTCTCTCTCAGCCCTGAACCACAGAAAAGCATCCATGGTCGCAGGCACGACAGGCACTCCTCGGCCGTTCAGATAGTCGATCGTGCTCATCAGGATCCTGTACATGCATTCATCCAGATCCTGAAAAGCCAGCTTGCGCACTTCCGAAAGATTGGGGGCTTCGGACCGCAGCGGTTCGATAAAATCCGCAATGTAAATGATTTTTTCCAGACGCGACATTGCCGGACGTCCTGTCGTATGGCTGCCGATCGCGTTAAGCAGATCCTGATCTTCGATCCCGTACCGGGCAGCCGCAAGATGTTTACCGCAGATCGCATGGATCACTGCAGGGGAAGCCAGCTCTTCTGATGATAACGGTATTCCCGCCTCCCTGCAGATCCGTATCTGCTCTTCATGCGGATAGCATTTTGCGCAGTCATGCAGGATACCCGCCAGTTCGGCTTTCAACGGATCTTCACCGAATAGGAATGCCATACAGGCAGCAGTATATGCGACACCGAGCGTATGCTCGTACCGTGCCGGCTTCAGCTCTTTTTTCACCTGCTCGCGGATATCGCTGATAAATTCGATCGAATACTTATTATCCATGTTACAGATTGATTTTTCTCTTTTCCGCGTCCTTTTGATACTTGAACAGGACGATCATGCTGCCGATCACCTGGACCACGATCGAACCGGTGCGTTCTGCCAGTGTCTGCGCGATCTCCTGCTTGTCGTCCGCATTGTTTTTCAGTACATGGAGCTTTACCAGTTCCCTCTTTTCAAGTGCTTCCCGGACAGCTTCTGTGAACTCCGGCGTTATGCTCCCTTTTCCGACCTGAAAGATCGGTTCGGTCTTCATGGCAAGCCCCTTGAGAAAGCTTCTCTGTTTGCTTGTTATATTCATATCAAAAATCCGATCCTTAATCGTAATACTCGAACTCCAGCCCGCCGACACGAACAGTATCGCCTTCCTGCAGTCCCAATCTCTTCATCTCGTCGATGATCTTCTGCTCTTTCATATAATTCTGGAAGAAATTGAAGCCCTTCTCGGATTCAAGGTTTGTATATCCGAGCATTCTGTCGATCCGCGGACCCTCGGCCACATAGACTTTATCGGATTCACGATAGATGCTGATCGGAAGCTCGTCATAGGCATGGGCTGCAATATCATATTCTTTCTCGTAGACTTTTGTCTCAGGAGCAGCCTGGTCCAAAAGCTCGCAAATTGCGTACAGCAGTTCCTTCACGCCTTCTCCGGTCGCCGCAGACAGGCGGAATACACGGATCCCCTGCGGCTCATAGACTTTTCTGATCCGCTCCACCGGGTCTTCCTGCGCACCGTCGTCGTACCATGCATCCATCTTGTTGGCTGCAATGATCATGGGACGTGAGGCCAGTTCTTCATCAAAAGACCGGAGTTCCGCATTGATCTTTTCAATATCATCCAGCGGATCCCGTCCTTCCGTTCCTGCCGCATCAACGACGTGTACGAGCACCCGGCAGCGCTGAATGTGGCGGAGAAAGTCGTGTCCAAGGCCGGCTCCTTCCGAGGCACCTTCAATCAGTCCCGGGATATCCGCCATCACAAAGCTCCTGTCCTCAAGCTGAACCACACCAAGATGCGGCCGGATCGTCGTGAAATGATAATTCGCGATCTGCGGTCTTGCGTTGCTAGACATACTGATCAGCGTAGACTTGCCTACATTCGGAAAACCGACCAGGCCTACATCCGCAATCACCTTGAGCTCAAGGATGACTTCCAGCTCCCTCGCCGGCTGGCCGGGCTGCGCATAGCGCGGTGCCTGCATCGTAGCGGTTGCGAAATGCATATTTCCGAGGCCGCCGCGTCCGCCTTTAAGGAGAACCTCCCGAAGGTTGTCACCGGACATATCCGTGATGACCTTGCCGGTTTTTGCCTCCCTGACGACTGTACCGTATGGCACCTTTATGACCAGGTCCTGTCCGTCTTTGCCGTGGCAGCGCTTTTTCCCGCCTTCTTCGCCGTCCTGTGCGGCATATTTGCGCTTCATGCGGAAATCGCCGAGGGTATTCATGCCTTTGTCCACTTCGAAGATCAGATCTCCGCCCCGTCCGCCGTCACCGCCGTCGGGGCCTCCCGCGGGCACGTAAAGCTCACGGCGAAAGGAAACATGTCCGTCGCCGCCCTTGCCGCTTCTGATGAATATTCTCGCTGTGTCTGCAAATGCCATGGTGTCACCAAAATGAATCAAATAGAATGAAAACGGGGACCATGTTAAAAAACACAGTCCCTGCCATTGACATACTTAAACCCTGTTACGCCTGCTCCGGATAAACAGAGCACTTCTTACGGTCACGTCCGAGTCTCTCGTATCTGACGATGCCGTCAACCTTCGCGAACAATGTATCATCCTTACCGATGCCTACATTCGTACCCGGATGGATACGGGTCCCGCGCTGTCTGTAAAGGATATTGCCAGCCAGTACGAACTGTCCGTCGGATCTCTTAGCACCAAGACGCTGGGAATTAGAATCTCTGCCGTTCTTGGTAGATCCCATACCTTTTTTATGAGCCATGAAAACACCTCCTTTGCCGTGTGTTTACCTGAGTTGAAATGCCTCGTATCACATCATCACAATGCAGCCCGGAGCCGCCATGATGATCACTTTGTGATACTGTCGATCTTGACTTCCGTGAAGAGCTGTCTGTGACCGTTCTTTTTGTGATATCCGGTCTTCCTCTTGTACTTGTAAACGATGACCTTATCAGCCTTACCGTTTGCAGTAACTGTAGCCTTCACAGCCGCGCCTTCGATCACCGGGCTTCCGATCACGGTCTCTTCACCGCCGATCATAAGAACCTGATCAAAGGTGACCTGGTCGCCCTCTGCGCACTCCAGCTTCTCGACTCTGATGACGTCTCCTTCGGTTACCTTATACTGCTTTCCGCCGGTCTTGATAATAGCGTACATGCCAAGGTACCTCCTTCTTTTTAAACTCGCTACTCCGGGTGGCGTCCGATGGACACACTTCTACCCTTGGTAAGCGGCATACCCAAATATACTAACAAATCCGTCTCTTTATGTCAAGGTATTTTTGACAGAACACTAAGCCGTGAACGCCTCCTTACCAGGGGGTCAGCTCCAGGTAAAGGTCCCTGTACTGCTTTGCGGAATTCTCCCAGGAAACATCCTTTGCCATATCGCGCTGCACCATTTCATCCCAACGTACGCGATCTGTGAAATAGACCGTTTTCGCGTAATTGATGGCGTCAAGCAGAAGGCCGGCATCATAACGGTCGAATGTGAAACCGTTGCCTTCATTGGTGAATTCATTGTAAGGCTGTACTGTATCCTTCAGGCCGCCTGTCTCACGTACGACCGGTACGGTACCGTAATGCATGGCGATCAGCTGCGTCAATCCGCACGGCTCAAACTGGGAAGGTACCAGCAGAGCATCGGCACCTGCGTAAATATGATGAGCCCTGCCCTCATTATACATAATATTCGAGCATACACTGCCCTTGTACGCATTCTCATAATACCGGAAGGAATCCTCGTAATAAGGATCACCGGTACCCAGCACGACGACCTGGGTATTGCCGTCGATGAGCTGCGGCAGGATCGCGTTGACCAGGTCCAGTCCCTTCTGGTTGGTCAGACGTGAGATCAGACCGATCACGAATTTGTTCTCATCCTGCTCCAGGCCGAGCTCCTCCTGCAGCTTCAGCTTATTTACACGCTTCTTTTCAAGCACGTCGGCTGAGTCATATGCTGCAGCCAGCAGGCTGTCCTTCGCCGGATCCCAGAGCTCGTAGTCGATACCGTTGATAATTCCGCGGAGCTTACCGGAATGATAACGAAGATGCGCGTCCAGTCCTTCACCGAACTCCGGTGTCTGGATCTCTCCCGCGTAGGTCCCGCTGACAGTAGTGATCATATCCGCATAGGTCAGTCCGCCCTTGAACATGTTGGCATCGACCCAGTTCTGCGTCATGACGTCTTTGTTGAACAAACCGGCAGGAAGTCCGGACCAGTATTTGATATGTTCTATACTGTAGATGCCCTGGAAACGAAGGTTGTGGATGGTGATCATGACTTTCGCACGACCTACGGGCGTATCTTTGAACTGGGTCCTGAGGTAAAGCGGAACAAGTCCGGCCTGCCAGTCATGGCAATGGATCACATCCGGCGTCCAGTCGAGATAGTTCAGCGCCGCCAGTGCTGCCTTGCTGAAGAAACAGTACTTTGCGATATCGTCCACCAGATTGGTATACGGATTGCCCCAGCTGAAGAATTCTTCATTGTCGATAAAGTCATATACTACGCCGTCCATGATATATTCCATGATGCCGACATAATAGGACTTACCGTCAGCACACAGATCCATCTCGAATGCGCCGCGATAGATCATTTTATCCTGATATGCAAGCGGAATGCTCTTGTAACGGGGAAGGATCACCTTTACATCGCAGTTCTGACGCACAAGAGCCCGCGGAAGTGCATACATCACATCTCCGAGGCCGCCTGTTTTGACAAAGGGGTAACATTCGGAGCCGATAAAAGCCACACTGCGGCGGGGCTCCGGAAGTGCCGGTGCCTCCGGTGCAGCCTCGGTCATTGCTTCAGCACCTGCCCCTTCTGCTTCAGAGATTGTTTCGGCAGTCACTTCGGGCGCCTCAATGACAGAAGTCTCCGCAGCCGTACTGACTTCATCCTTCACATCCTCGGCAGCTTCCGCTGCTTTCTTAACAGCCTTCTTTGCAGCAGGCTGTTTCGCAGCAGGTTTTTTTGCCGCCGGCTTCTTTGCGGCTGCCTTTTTCTCAGCCGGCTTTTTGCTCTCTTCTTTTACCGCTGCCTTTTCCTCAGCCTTGATCTCGGCAGCGTCCACAGATGTTTTCTCTTCAGATGCCTTTTTAACCGGTGCCTTCTTAGCGGCAGCCTTCTTTACAGTTGCCTTGACCTCTTCCTTGATATTTGCAGCAACCTCAGCGGCTGCCTTTTTCACACTTGGTTTTTCTGCGGCAGCCTTCTCTTCGGCTGGCTTTTTCTCCGCGGTTTTCTTAGCGGCAACCTTTTTTACGGTTGCCTTGACCTCTTCTTTGATATCTGCAACAGCCTCAGTGGCTGCCTTTTTCACACTTGTCTTTTTTGCAGTTGTTTTCTTTTCGGCCGGCTTTTTCTCTGCAGTTTTCTTTGCAGCAGCTTTCTTTGCCGGTGCCTTTTTCTCTTCTGCCGCCGGAACTGTTTCCTTCACAGCCTCATTAGCTGCAGCGTCGATAGTTTCAGCTTTCTTTTTCAGAGCCATAGTACAGATCTCCTGTTAATAAACCGATAAATCATTATTCTGTATCTGCAGTCATTCCTGCAGATGCACTAACTCACTCATTATATCATATTCCAAATGAAATGTGTATGCTATTCCTTCAGTGCATACCCCAGAAAACAAAATAACGTCTGCCGGTACGTAAAAATGTCCCGTACGCAGGCGTTGTTTCTGAATACGGGACATTTTCCATTATTATTTAAGTATAATCGGTGTGAGCACACGCCCGGGTCACTTCACGACGAAGTTCAGGATGCGGCCGGGCACATACACCTCTTTGACGATATTTTTTCCTTCCAGGAATTTTGCGACGTTTTCGTCAGCCTTGGCCTTGGCGAGTGCCTCCTCCTTCGCACAATCGGCGGGAAGCTGTACGGTACCGCGGATCTTGCCGTTGACCTGCACACCGATCTCCACAAATGCATCCACGGTCTTTGCTTCATCATATTCCGGCCATGCAGACAGGGTCAGGAACGTGTTGCCGTCGGGGTTCTCTCCTAACGCCTCCCACATCTCCTCCGTAAGATGCGGCGCAAAAGGACTGAGCAGCTTGATGAAGCTGATCAGATCGAAGCGGCTGATGCTCCCTTTCTTGCTGAAGTCATTGATCAGTGTCATCAGCGCAGCGATCGCGGTATTGAATTTGAGATTTTCAATGTCTTCGGATACTTTCTTGATGGTTTTATGGACCTTGGTCTCGAGTTCGGGATCTTCCGGTCCGTCACTGACGATATCCATGAGCGCTGCCGTACGGTCCAGGAAACGCTTGCATCCCTTTAAGGATTCATCACTCCACGGAGCCGCGCTGCCGTAATCACCCATGAACATGACGTACGTGCGCAGCGTATCGGCTCCGTAGCTCTCGACTATATCCACAGGATCGATGACGTTGCCCCGCGATTTGGACATCTTCTCCCCGTCAGAACCGAGGATCAGGCCCTGGTAAGACCGCTTTGCATACGGCTCGGGCGTATTGACCTCACCGATATCATACAGGAAATGATGCCAGAAACGTGAGTACAGCAAATGGCGCGTCACATGTTCCATGCCGCCGTTATAGTGGTCGACCGGCATCCAGTAGTCTATCTTCGCACGGTCCGCAAATGCCTTATCATTGTGTGCGTCCACAAAGCGAAGGAAATACCAGGAAGAACCGGCCCACTGCGGCATCGTGTCGGTCTCGCGTTTTGCGGGCCCGCCGCACTTGGGACAGGTACAATTCACGAAGCTTTCGATATGTGCCAGCGGGGACTGACCGTCGGTACCCGGCTCAAAATTCTCGACATCAGGAAGCTCCAGCGGCAGCTGATCATAGGGAATGCCGACCGTGCCGCAGACGGGACAATGTACCAGCGGAATGGGTTCGCCCCAGTAACGCTGGCGGTTGAAAGCCCAGTCCTTCATCTTGTACTGGACGCCCTTATGCCCGATACCGCGTTCCTCAAGGAAGCGAAGCATGGCTTCGATGGAATCCTTTTTATTGTCATAGGCATTGAGGAATTCCGAGTTTATCATACGTCCGTCGCCGGTATATGCCTCTTTTGATATATCACCGCCTTCGATGACCTGTATGATATCCACGCCAAATGCCTTCGCGAAGTCATAGTCACGCTGGTCATGTGCCGGAACGGCCATGATCGCGCCGGTGCCGTAGCCCATCATGACATAATCGGCGATAAAGATCGGGATCTCCTTGTTGTTGACGGGATTGACCGCATGCAGGCCTTCGATCCGTACACCCGTCTTGTCCTTGACGAGCTGGGTGCGTTCAAATTCCGTCTTCTTCGCGCATTCGTTCCTGTAGGCCTCTACTGCATCCCAGTTTGTGATCTTATCCTTATACTTATCAAGGATCGGATGCTCCGGTGCCACGACCATGAACGTGACGCCAAAGAGCGTATCACAGCGTGTGGTATAGATCTCCAGCTTGTCCTCTGTCGCGGATCCGTCGGCATTGACGGTAAAATCAACAAAAGCGCCCGTGGACTTGCCGATCCAGGATACTTCCTGCTGCTTGACGCTCTCGGGATAATCTACAGTATCCAGCCCTTCCAGGAGCTTGTCGGCATACTGCGTGATACGCAGGTACCAGACATCCTTCGGCAGCTGAACCACGTCGCTGTGGCAGATATCACACTTTCCGCCCTGGGAATCCTCGTTGGAAAGGACGACCTTACAGTGCGGGCAGTAATTGACCAGGGTCTTCGCCCGGAATACCAGTCCATGTTCGAACAGCTTCAGGAAGATCCACTGGGTCCATTTATAGTAATCCTTACGGGAAGTCGCAAACTCGCGGTCCCAGTCAAAAGAAAAGCCCACGCTTTTCAACTGATCAGAAAAATGTATGATGTTCTTCTCGGTGATCACATGCGGATGAGTATTGGTCTTGATCGCATAGTTCTCCGCAGGCAGACCGAAGGAATCGAAGCCGATCGGGAACAGTACATTGTACCCCTGCATGCGGCGCTTTCTGGCAAGAACTTCGATACTGGAATATGCTTTAATGTGTCCGACATGCATGCCTGCGCCTGACGGATACGGAAACTCCACCAGGCCGTACCACTTCTTCTTATCGGAGAAATCGACTGCCTTGAAAGCCTTTGCGTCATCCCAGCGCTTCTGCCACTTGGGCTCGATCTTTGCAAAATTGTACTTCATATGTCATCCTCTCATCTTAATGGCTTCTGTCAGATCCGCCGGATCACTCTGCCGCCGGACGTGACGCCACGTCAGCCGCGAATCCCGTCAGATAGTGACACAGAAACTCGCCCTGACGAACGATCTCTATTATATCTTCTAATTCTTCAAAGCGAAAGGACTTTCTTCCGCCATTTTCCATTCTTTTCCAGAATTTATCCATTTCCCCGAATGTCATATAATACATTTTATTCTTCGAGGTATAAAAAAGCACAAAAAATGCCACGCCTCCCTGTTTTTCGAAATCCCGCATAAAACTGATCTGGTGCTCGTGGACGTTCTGAAGGGGAAAGGTATCCGTCGCGCATTCCTTCGCATCAAAACAGACCGGCACTTCCTGGATCACCCCGATATAGTCGACCGTGGACTTCTGGTCAAAGTATGCCAGTGTGATCTGGCGGGCTTTATTCATTTCCACCGGCGTGATCGGCGTGGGGATCTTCTGGATCAGCGCCAGTCCCTGCGCGCGGTACGCTTCATTCGTTCTGTTGATCATGTCCTCCAGCGTGGAACCGCGCAGACCATGACCGCCCCATGTAGACATTCGTTTCTCTTCTTCCTTAATCAGTTTTCCGGTTTATATGCGGTCATGCAAAGACCGACAGCCATGCCGGCCTCATCCGCCAAATGCGTTCCGCAGGATCCGTATCTTATCGCCGAGGATCTCCACTACGTCATAACGGTACTTTATGCCGTCTCCGAAAACCGCGCGGTGTGTCAGCAGGTAATACTGGGAAACGGTGATGATCTTCCGCTGCTTAACGGTACCGACAGCCTCTCCCGGATACCCGTATTTCAGCGAACTCCGGTATTTTACTTCTGTAAAGCAAAGGCTTCCGTCCGCCTCATCCAGAGCGATGATATCGATCTCACCGCAGCGGCAGCGGAAATTTCTCTCAAGCACCTTGAATCCCTGCAGTTCGAGAAAGCGCGCGGCTGCCGCTTCGTAAAATGCGCCGGTCTTTCGTTTGTCCGGCTGACGCAGCGTCGTCATGGATCGATGATGCCTTTCACGAAACTCCTGCGATGGATCGGAAGCAGACCATAGGCACGGATCGCCTCCATATGCTGTTTCGTTCCATATCCCTTATGCTGCGCAAAACCATACAGGGGATACGCACGGTCATATTCCAGCAGGATCCGATCTCTGGTGACCTTGGCAAGAATGGATGCCGCAGAAACAGACGGGCAGAGGGCATCCCCGCCGATCACGGCACGCTGCCTGAACTCGAGACCCGGGATCATTTTGTCGCCATCTACCAGAATGACAGAGTCACCCGCTGAAGGAATGTCATCCAGCACATTCATGCTGAGTTCTTCGCCGCGCTGCTGTATACCTTCGATATGGCGATTATGGTACAGGGCGATACATTCCCCGAATGCTTCCCTCATCGCCTCAAAAGTAGCCTGCAGAATATTGATCTCATCGATCCGCTCGGGTCCTACGATACCGATGCCAAAGGAAAGCGCTTCGTGTACGATCTCTTCATACAGCTTTTCCCTCTTTGCTTCACTGAGTTTTTTTGAATCGTTCAGGAAGAGGATCTCCGCATCCGGCGGCAGAATACAGCAGGCAGCGACAACAGGTCCGCAAAGGGGACCGCGCCCGGCCTCATCGATGCCAAATACAAAACGTGTCTCACCTGCCAGTTCTTTCTGGCTGCGCCACATCGACATCAGACGTTCCCGCTCGGCTTCCAGCTTCTGCTGTTCTTTTTTTCGTCTGGCTTCCTCGGCTGCCGCTCTTTTGATCTGTCGTTCTTCTTTCGTCATAGGTAATCACATATTCTGTCCGTACAAAAGCTCTACGGACGCTCTAATGAGATCTGCCCGATGCGCCCGCTTCTGAAATCATCGATCACAAGCCTTGCGGCTCTCGCATAATCCGGCGCACCTCCTTTTTTGATCGCGCCTCTCCGGACCGCGATCAGATCAAGGATCGCAAGGGGTTCCTGTCTGACACCGAGTACAGCGCCGGAATCCTTTTCATTTTCTTTCAGTCTTTCTTCCAGCTTTTCCGGTGTAATATCATAGCGCGCAAGCAAAAGCCCGCGATAGTCACGATATAAAGTATCCAGCAGGCAGATCGCGAGATCTTCCGGATTAAACACATCATCACTGATGGCTCCGATCTCTGCCAGTGCCTCTGCTGTTTTCTGATCATCGAACCTCGGCCACAGGACACCGGGCGTGTCCAGCAGCAAAAGCTCGTTATTTACGTTGATCCACTGGTTCCCCCTTGTTACACCCGGCTTGTTGCCGGTCTTTACAGAGGATTTCCCCAGCATCGAATTGATAAAGGTGGATTTCCCCACATTGGGGATCCCGCATATCATGGCTTTAAGCGGTCTGGGACCGGTAATGCCGCGCCGCTGGTCCCGCTCCCTCTTTTCTTTGGAAAGCGTTTCCGCAGCCTTGCGGATACGGTCTGTACCATCCCGTTTCCGGCTGTCTAAAGCTATGCAGCTGGCGCCCTCCTCACAAAAGTGTTCGATCCATTGATCCGTCACCGTGCTGTCTGCCAGATCAGCCTTATTCAGAAGGACAAGGCGCTGCTTTCCCTTTGAAAGACGCCGGATATCCGGATTCTGAGTCGCGGAAGGCGCCCTCGCGTCAAGCAATTCGATCACCAGGTCCACCAGCTTCAGGTCAGCTTCAATTTTTCTTTTTGCCCGGGTCATATGCCCGGGATACCATTGGATCTGCATAAAAAACTCCGGAAAGGACAGGTCTATTTCAATAGACCGATCTCGCTTACAGGCCGTATCTTCAGCCACAGACGGCCCTTGATGGAATTGCGCGTCACATTGCCGATATTCGGAAAACGGCTGTCTTCTGAGGAGTCGGCATTGTCACCCAGTACAAAGTACTCGTCCCTGCCGAGTTCCACAACATTTTCCGCGATCCCGGCAAGACTGATGCTGCCGATCCGTTCATCCAGCAGGCGCTCGTCGTTGATAAATACAACTCCGTTCATGATCTGCACCGTTTCGCCGGGCAGGCCGATCACGCGCTTCACATTCAGCTTCTCGGAATCCGCGCGTTCAAACAGAACGATATCAAAACGTCCCGGCCGGCCGAGATCATAGCTCAGCCGGTCTACAAGACAGACGTCTTCCGCATTCAGTACGGGGGACATGCTCTGCCCGTTGATGATCGTCTGTCCCATGAACGCATAGACCAGGAACCATGCCAGAGAGACCAGCACGATCACATAAACGATCCCGCGGATCACGCTCCGCAGGATCGAATTGTCTTCGTATGTAAAAAGATCCATGCTCATCCTACATCCATACAGGATCCGCCGATGAATTCACAGATAATGGAATCCGGCGGTATCTGGTCGGCAGTGACGGGAAGAACGAAATCCAGAAACTTCAGAAGTTCCCTTGCCTTCTCATATTCTTCACAGTCACGGGGAATACCGAAAAGGATCTTTTCCACATGCGGTTTGATCACGGCCAATTCGTAGATCAATGCAGTGTTGATCGTGGCATCGGCTTCACCCTGATACGGGAAGATATTCTCCACTTCTCCTTTTCGCACATCCGGCCAGCGGCGGATCGTATCCGCGGCGCTGTAGTTTCTGGTCCTGAAATCCCGTACGATCCTGCGCAGCAGCCGCACATCGCTGGTCGGTACCCTGTTGTGCTCATCAATGTTGAGCGGGCTGAGTGCGGAAACATAGATCTTGAACTTCTGATCCTCCGGGATCGAAGCCGAGAAGAGCTCATTCATGCAGTGGATGCCTTCGATGATCAGGATATCCTTGGGACCGAGACGGATCATGTCACCGGTATACTCACGGCTGCCTGTTGCGAAATTGTAATGCGGCATCTCAATGGTCCCGCCTTCGAGCAGGGTTGTCATATGCTCGTTGAACAGTTCCAGATCCAGCGCGCGGATCGATTCAAAATCGGGCTTTCCGTTTTCGTCGAGCGGACGCATCGTACGGTCCAGATAATAATTATCCGCGGAGATCAGACGGGGCTTGGTGCCGTTGATCCTGAGCGCATATGCCAGACGGTTCGCTGTACTGGTCTTGCCGGAACTGGAAGGCCCGGCCACGAAAACGAATTTTCGCCCGGATCCGACGATTCGGGCCGCAGTCTGGTGCAGCTTATGCTCAAACATGGACTCGCATGTCAGGATCAGCGCAGTCGTGTGTCCGCTGCATATGGTCTCGTTCATATCCGCGATGTTTTCCACATCGAGGAGATGGGACAGTTTATAAGCCTCCGACTGTGTTTCAAACAGATTTTCCACCGGATCAAACTCCCGGATATGCTCGGGATCGTCGGCAGAAGGAAGCATCAGAAACAGACCATTTCGGTATGGCATCAGGTCAAAGGCAGTGATCTCACCGGCATTTTTCAGGACGGAACCGTAGAAGTATGTCTCATATCCTTCAAAGCAGGACAAGGTGACCTTTGAGGTACGGCGGAAGTGAAGCAGCTTGGCGATATCAGTCATTCCTCTCTCATTAAAGCTGTCTATCGCGTCATCCACACGCATCACCTTTTTCGTGATCGGCAGTTCGGCGGCAATATAGTCATGCATCCTCGTCCAGAGGTCGGCGACATTTTTATGCGTCAGCTTCTGCTGATTTTTCAGATTCGGGTAGATGAAGTAATTATCACCCATGGAGAACTCTACGACGATCTTCTCGATATTCTCCGGTCCCAGGACCTCATCAAATGCTTTCAGAAGAAGCAGTATCGCGGTTCTGGCATAGGTCTTGCGTTCATGCTCGAGCTTAAACATATTGTCGTTCATCCGTTACCTCCTCAATCAGCTTCAAATCAGGAAAATGGTCCCCCAAAAAGTGTTTCATGTGTTCTGTAAAGATATGTTCTACCCCGAAATGACCTGCATCTACCAGGGTAATACCTTCGTCAAAATAATCCATGCCGTCGTGATGGCCGGTGTCTCCGGTAACGAAGGCGTCGGCTCCGGAAGCTTTCACAGCGTCCATCATATGCCGGCCGGAACCGGGACAGACCGCGATCCGCCGGATCGGTCTCCCGCTGTCATAATAAAATGCCGACTGCAGTCCGAATCGTTCCCTGCAAAGGAGCGCGAGATCGCGGGCTGTGAGGGAGGAACTGCCCGGCTTTATCATTGATGATGTTACGTCCCCGACAAAACCGATACCTACCGGGCTGCCATCCTGCTCTCCGGTCAGTTCCAAAGGACAGAAATCCTTCAGGCCCAGACGTTCCGCGGCGATATATGCCATCCCGCAGCGGGCAATGTCAAAATTCGTATGCATGGCATAACAGCAGATCCGGTTTTCAATAAGTGCCAGGAGTTTTCGTCCCGTGAAGCCGTCATCGGTCACTGCTTTGATGCCGTCGAAAATCATGGGATGATGGGTCAGGATCATATCCGCCTTCTCCCTGACGGCCAGGTCTACCACTCTGCGGCTGGCATCCAGGGCGATCACCACAGTCCGTATTACCTGCCCCCGGTGACCCGCCAGCAATCCGGGATTATCCCAGCTTTCCGCCAGCGAACAGGGATAGAATGATTCGATTGTCTGTATGATATCTTCAGCCCGGTAAGTCATGGCCTGCTCGGCTCCTTTCCATGAACCAGTGCGCTCTCGATCCGATCCTGTGCCACTTCCGCCAGAGCCAGGCGGTGTTTGATATCCTGTAATGCCTGCGCGGCTCCGAATGCGCAGCCCTTCAATGCGCCGTGGTAAGCGTCGGTCAGGATCCTGTGCTGCTGGTCAAGATAGGCGCGATACACATCAGCGGTTTCCGGGTCGATGTATTTACCGTACATATACTGGCTTTCGCTGTACTCATATGCGCCGGCTGCGTTAAACTCCCCGTCCTCTGTCCGTTCCGGCTGCACATCCAGCAGTGTATAGAACTTGCCGTCTTCCTGCACGGTGACTTCCCGCACGATCGGGTAACGCAGTGTGTCGATCAGGAAATGCCGTACCTCCCCGATGTCTGACTGGGGACCCAGGACCAGCTGGGAAAGCTTCGAAAACCGATCGTCTTCAGAGGATTCCGCAGACAGGGTCTGCAGGATCCTTCGCATCAGCAATCCGCCGATCCCCGTCATGACGATGCACTCCGGCAGGGCGTCCGCGGGGATGCCCTCCAGGCCGTCCGCAAGGATCAAAGTGATGCGGTCTTCAAGATCCGCGGCACGGACGTTGTCCGCCGCGATCTGCAAGGGTCCCGCCGCCACATCAGAAGCAATGGCCGATGCAGCCTGTCCGGTCTGCACAGTGCGGATACAGACATATCCATGGTCGCAGCCGATATCCGCAAGAAGGCTGCAAGGACGGACCATATGAATAATAGTGTTCAGTCTTTCAGATATGTTCATATCGTTTTACTGTATCTTTATCTGCATGTTCCGGACCCGGTTCTTCTCCTGAAGAAGCTTTCCCAGGGCCGTCATATCGCTGCCGCAGGAACGGATCTCCCGGTCATAGCGGCTGTTCATCACAGCACGGACCGCTTCTGTCAGGCCTTTTTCAAGGTCCAGCTTGCTCATATCTTCCAGTGCGGTCCCGCTGTCAAGTATCGCAAAGACCGCGGCCGCAGCTTTTCGTTTTTCTTCATCCTCTCCGCAGCGGTCAAGAAATGCCGCAGCCGTAAAACTTCCCGGATCATCCCGGAGCATTCCCGTGATCTCCCGGCAGATGTCGCTGCTGAGATCTTCCGGCGATATATGAGAAAACACATATCGGCCGAGATCCGGACGTTCACAGAGCCAGGCTGTCAGAAGTCTTTCCGCGCGGATCAGGCTCATGCTGCTTTCGGCGTTCTCTTTTCCGCCCTGCCCGTCAGGTCTGTGGGACCTTGCCTGTTCCGCCGTGTCAAAGAATCCTGCCGTCTGCACAAGCTCCACGGATTCCTGCTGCCGGCGGTCCTTCCGCGCGGCAGAAGGCGCCGTATAACCGGTCATACTGCGTACAGTCTCCACGCCGGCACCCCGGGTCTCCACCCTGCGGTCCACAAGGGATTTCAGCTCATCCCGCGGGATCATGAACTCCGTGCTTACGGAGTCGATATAATTATCCCGCTCCAGCGGCTCCCTGAACATACACAGCCTGTCCGCGGTCTCGGAATAAAACGCGGTCTTATCGGCGGGATCCGACAGGTCATATCCGCGCCGCAGCACTTCGATCATAAACAGGAAAGCATTGCGCGCCTTATGGATGCAGGCCTCATATGCATCCGGTCCTTCGGCGCGTATGAACTCATCAGGATCCTTATAACTTCCCATATCCAATACTTTGACTTTCAGCCCTGCCTCATAGAGGATCGGAAAGGCCCTGAGCTTGGCGTTGGTGCCGGCATCATCGCTGTCCTGGGTCAATATCACGGTATCCGTGTAACGCTTCAGCAGTCTTGCATGCTTTTCATTAAAGGCCGTTCCCAGGCTGGCAACGGCATTGGTAAACCCGGCTTGGTGCAGGGCGATCACGTCCATATAGCCCTCACAGATCAGCATGAACTTTCTCCGGCTCTTGCGTGCGAAATTCAATCCGTAGAGATGGGCGGACTTATCAAAAATATCCGTTTCCGGAGAATTCAGGTATTTGGGTATCCCGTCACCCATCACGCGCCCGCCAAAGGCGATCACGTGATTGTTGATATCCATGATCGGGAACATGACCCGGTTCCAGAACTTATCGCGGATCCCGCGCTCCTGGATGGTCACGAGCCCGGAGGCGTGCAGCAATTCGTCGCCCCAGCCCTTTTCCTTTAAATGCCGGTACAGCGCATCCGAAGCCTTGGGCGCGAACCCGAGTCCGAAATGCGTGATCGTTTCATCGCTCAAGCGCCGCTTTTGCCGGAAATACTGATATCCCGCAGCTCCGTCCGGAGTCTGCAGCTGTTTGTAATAAAACACGGCTGCGTCCTTGTGGATGTCCAGCAGCTGTCTGCGGCGTTCGCGGCTGCCCTTGTCCTCGCCCCCGCCCGAAGGCTCGGGCAGGTCGATATGTGCACGGTCCGCAAGGCTCTTCAGGCTTTCTGTGAACGAATAGTTCTCATACTCCATCAGGAAATTGATAACGTTGCCCCCGGCGCCGCAGCCGAAGCAGTAATAGATCTGTTTCCTGGGACTTACGGAAAACGACGCGGTTTTTTCGCCATGAAAAGGACAGAGCCCGAAATAATTAGCCCCCTTCTTTGTGAGGCGGACATACTGCCCGACAACATCCACGATGTCATTGGCCTCACGCACCTGTTCGATTACGGATTCATCATAGCGCAAATTAAAATCTCCATCCGATCGGGACGAACAGTTCCTCAAACTTCTCGATGGCGTAGTTGTCCGTCATTCCGGAAATGTAGTCGCACACGACCCTTTCCTTTGTCTCCCCCCGCTCCAGCATCAGCAGAAACTCGCTGGTAAGGCGGTCCGGATGGTCCATGTAATACATAAACAGCAGCTCGATCATCTGCTGGGCCTTGGCTTCTTCTTCCTTCGCCTTGCCCCCGACGTACACATGGCGGAACATCCACTGCCTGAGATCCTGCATGGCCTTTTCATAGACCGGGCTCATCACGATCCTGTCCTTGTCCAGGCTGGAATAGATCACATCATTGATCAGGCTGCTGAGCCTGTCATGTACGTTCCTTCCGAGTATATCCGTATACGCGCGGGGAAGGTCTTCCTCTGTCAGAAGCCCGGCACGGATCGCGTCATCCACGTCATGATTGAGGTAGGCGATCTTGTCTGCCAGACGCACGACATGTCCTTCCAGCGTGGCGGGATCACCGGTAGTCCGGTGGTTGCGGATACCGTCACGCACCTCAAAAGTCAGGTTCAGCCCCTTTCCGTCCTTCTCCAGGACCTCGACCACACGGACAGACTGTTCGCTGTGTTCAAAGCCTGTTGAACAGAGCCGGTTCAGGACCGCCTCCCCGCTGTGCCCGAAGGGCGTATGTCCCAGGTCGTGGCCCAGCGCGATGGCCTCGGTCAGGTCTTCGTTGAGCCTGAGCGCCTTTGAGATCGTCCGGGCGATCTGCGAGACCTCCAGCGTATGTGTCAGCCGGGTCCGGTAATGGTCGCCTTCCGGCGCCAGGAAGACCTGGGTCTTATGCTTCATCCGGCGGAACGCCTTACAGTGGATGATCCTGTCGCGGTCACGCTGAAAGGCAGGCCGGACATCGTCCGGCATTTCCTCATGATCCCGACCTTTCGTGTACGCAGAAAGAGAAGCATACGGACTCAGCCGTACCGCCTCCTGGTCTTCCAGCATTTCCCGGATGCAGGAATACTTCGTATCTGATTTGCGTTCCTCTCCGATGCCCATATTTACCGTATGATCTTACTTTAAGAATCCGTCAATGATGGCGGCTTCCGCCTCCTCGGCAGTAAGGCCGAGCGTTTCAAGCTTCATCAGCTGCTCGCCCGCGATCTTGCCGATGGCAGCCTCATGGATCAGTGCCGCGTCCGGATGATCCGCGTCCAATGCCGGCACTGCCAGCACCTTCGCGTCGCCTGCAATGATGGCGTCACATTCCGTATGTCCGCTGCAGGGCGCAGCACCCACGATATTGGAAACGAACTTGATACGGGAATTATCGGTGGCTACCGAACGGCTGATAATATTCGCGGAACTGTCCTCCCCGATCAGTCTGGCGGTCAGATCCGACTCGGCAAACTGCGTGCCGTTGGTAAGGAGCCTTTCCTTGATCACGATGGACGCGCCTGCCTTGACCTCCGCGCTCGTGCTTCGGCGCGTGGAATCGATGCCGCGGATCTGCGTGGTCTCCATCTCCACATGCGCACCCTCTTCCAGAAAGAGCTCCGTGGACGGATTCATGATGTTTCCGCCGCTCGTGCCGTGCTCGGTCTCGCCGTAGTGGCGTTCCAGATATTTGACATGGCTGTTCTTTCCGACGTGGAAGCGATGCATACCGTGGTGTTCGCTGTCCTGGCTGCCGCAATTATGGATGCCGCAGCCTGCAACGATGACCACGTCGCAGTCCTCGCCGATGAAAAATTCGTTGGTGACGGTCTCCTTATGTCCGGATGCCGCGATCACGACCGGGATGCAGCAGGTCTCATTCCTGGTGCCGTCTTTGATATTGATATTGATGCCGCTGCCGTCCTCACGGGAAGTGATCTGGATGTTTGCGGTGGAATTCCGGCTCTGGGCTTTGCCGTTTACACGGATATTGTAAGCACCGGTCGGTGTGGTATGAATATCAGCGACTTCCGCCAGGATACGCTGTTCGATATCTTTATCGTCCAGATAGACCATCAGAATGCACCCCCTTCCTGATCCGCCATATGACAGGACGGATACGCGCTGTCCGTACCAAGAAGACCCGGCAGGATTTCCTCCTTCGTGCCCTGGGCTTTCACCAGCCCGCGCTCGATAACAACGATCCGGTCCGCGATCTCCAGGATGCGTTCCTGATGGCTGATGATAACGATGCTGCCGTTGGTCTCGGACTTGATCTTTTCAAAAGCACGGATCAGGTTGGAAAAGCTCCAGAGGTCAATGCCCGCCTCCGGCTCGTCAAAAATGGAAAGACGTGATTTCCGCGCCAGTACGGTCGCGATCTCGATACGCTTGAGCTCTCCGCCGGAAAGGGACGCGTCCACTTCACGATTAATATAATCCTTGGCGCAAAGGCCCACTTCGGAAAGATACTGGCAGGCGGCGCCTACGGATAGAGTCTTATCCCCGGATGCCAGTTTGAGAAGATCGAAGACTTCGATCCCCTTGAAGCGTACCGGCTGCTGAAATGCGAAACTTATCCCGAGCCTGGCTCGTTCGGTAATGGACAGGTCTGTAATATCCTGTTCCCCGAAAAGGATCCGGCCTCCGGTTGGATGATATACGCCGGCGATGCATTTGGCCAGCGAAGACTTTCCGCCGCCGTTCGGGCCCGTGATGACCACGAACTGGCCGTCCGGCACTTCCATGGTGATGTCACGAATAATGTCGACCTGGCCAAGCTCCTCATCAGCCACGTCATACCTCAGGTTTTTAACTGTTAACATTCTGATCGGTTGTCCTTACTCTTTATTTGCCGTACATCCAGGTACAGTTTTGCAAAGCAAATTAGCCGTACATGCATATTACGACGTTTACATCATACCATAAAGGAAGGCTGCGGTGCAACCTTCCTTTACCTGCTGTCTCTAGGCTGTTGGTAGAGTTTTACCCGGGTGTTTCGTGGGCGGGATCGGTCTTTTTCAGTTCCAGATAGACTGTGCCCGGGGCTTGCTGCTTCGCCTTCGGCTTGCCGGACTTTGTCCTGCCCTTTCCTCCGGTTTTTGACCGGCTTTTCTGCGCGTTTGTACCCGCACCGGCGACCACAGCCGTGATCTTCTCCTCACTCTGTTCCCGGAACGTTGTCAGACCGGACTTGACGAGCCGGACGATCACAGAGGTAAACTCCTGAAACTCTTCGGGACTCATATTTTTGGATACTTTGAAGATCTCACTGACAGTGCGCAGCGGATCTTTACGCAGCTCGGAAAGAGTCCTGGCTCCGCCCGCGCTCAGCATTCCGAAAAGCGCATCGGTAAAATCCTTCATCTCCTCATCGGTCATGCTGCCGATCCAGTTTCGCAGTGAGATATCAAAGAAACGTCCGAGATCAGAGCGTTCCGCACGGATAAACGAGGTGCCGAGGACCTGCCAGCTGAGCGCATCATGCTGCATGAGTCCTGTCTCGTTACTTGCGATCACGATGTCCTTGCTTTCCGACAGGAGCAGTCCTCCGATGATCGAACTATCCGGGAGTATACTGACGATTTTGGGCAGTAATTTGCGATAGGCCGGATGATCGACGATCTCCTTACGGAACCCGGGGGAATCATTCGCAAACACACGTATGATCCTGTTTCTGACAGCCGCACCCGCAAATGCCGCCCCATAGACGGCAAAGTTGCCGCCCTTGGAATGCCCGCCGACGTAAATACGGAATCCGGGATCGGAAACGGATCCGCTGCTGTCCTTAATTCCTTCCGGATCTCCCGCGAACTGTTCCGCGGAGCCCTTCGGCTGGGCGCAGATCTTCTCAAATACTTTGTTCAGGAAATCCACCGCATGTCGTTGACCCGGCGTCTCCCTGAGGTAACCCAGGTTGAAATCCTCCTTCCAACCCACGATCGTATTGTCCGTGCCGCGGAATGAAGCAAAAGCTGTGCGGGGATCCACCCAGAAGATCATGGCAGCCATCTGCTCCTCAGCTACGTCATCGATCAGGTTGACATAATCAGATACCATGAGGGAACCGAAGCGTTTCGTCCGGGCAGCCTGCCGGGCCACGTACGGCACGGTATTGAAGGGTGGACGCCGGTGCGCGATCTCCTTTTCCGTATGCGTCCTGAAAAACTGCTCAACGGCATAGGAAAGCGGAACGACCCGGTCAGGTAAGGAAAAGGAAGACTTCTGATATGGCATCGGACCGGACATTTCCCCTTCCGGCACATCCTTTCGCCCTTCGGGAGACTCCGTCTCCCCGCTGAAACAGTCATCCATTTCCAGATAGGAAAGGTATGACAAAATAAGCCCGTCCACCTCATTGAGCGGGCTTATATCAAAGCTCAGATCGCCTCTCCAGTTAAGATAATCCCTGATATCTGCCATACTATGAAAATACACCCAATCGGGCATAATATCAACGATTTCCGTGATTTTATGCTTTCATGGGTGTATTGAACCGTTCTGTAAATGGAACCATACCCTTACGGGAACACGGATCACTGGTTGTTCATGCTCGTAGTCGCGCGGAGCGTGACGTCATGATAGCCGCCTTCCACGATGCTGGTCGCGGAGACCACGGTCAGCTTCGCATTCTTCTGCAGATCCGGAATGTTGGTCACGCCGCAGTTGCACATGGTGGACTTCACTTTGTACAGGGACTTTTCGACGTTGTCGTGCAGGGATCCTGCATAGGTCACGTAAGAGTCCACGCCCTCTTCAAAGGCGAGGTTGTTCTTGCCGCCGAGGTCATAGCGCTGCCAGTTGCGGGCGCGGTTGGAACCTTCGCCCCAGTACTCTTTGACATACTGGCCGTTGATCATCAGCTTGTCTGTCGGAGACTCATCAAAACGGGCAAAGTATCTGCCAAGCATCAGAAAATCGGCGCCCATGGCAAGAGCCAGTGTCATGTGATGGTCATAAACGATACCGCCGTCCGAACAGATCGGAACATAGACACCTGTCTCCTTATAGTACTCATCCCGCGCTTTTGCGACCTCGATCAGCGCGGTAGCCTGGCCGCGGCCGATGCCCTTGGTCTCACGGGTGATGCAGATAGATCCGCCGCCGATACCGACTTTAACAAAGTCAGCTCCGCACTCTGCCAGGAAACGGAAGCCGTCCTTGTCAACGACATTGCCCGCGCCGATACGCACCTTATTTCCATACTCTGCCCTCACCCAGTCGATGGTCCGCTTCTGCCAGATGCTGAAGCCTTCGGAAGAGTCGATGCAGAGCACATCTGCGCCGGCATCCACCAGTGCCGGGATTCGGTCCATATAGTCGCGGCTGTTGATACCTGCTCCGACAAGGTACCGCTTCTCGTCATCCATCATGCAGAGCGGGTATTCCTTGTGCTCGGCATAGTCCTTGCGGAAAACGAAATACATGAGATTGCCCCTGTCATCCACGATCGGCAGGCTGTTGAGCTTGTTGTCCCAGATGATATCGTTGGCTTCCTTGAGTGTGGTATTCGCGGGCGCGGTTACAAGTTTCTCAAGCGGAGTCATGAACTCACGGATCTTTGTATCCTCCGTCATGCGGCTGATACGATAGTCACGGCTGGTCACGATGCCGAGGAGTTTTCCGTTTGGCTGTGCGTTCTCGGTGATCGCCACAGTGGAGAATCCGTTCATCTCCTTTAAACGGAGCACATCCCCCAAAGTGTTGTCCGGGGTAAGGTTGGAGCCGCTGACCACAAAGCCCGCCTTCTTGTTCTTGACGCGTGCCACCATGGCGGCTTCATCCGCAATCGTCTGTGAGCCGTAGATAAAGGAAATGCCTCCCTCTCTCGCAAGCGCCACAGCGAGCGTATCATTGGAAACGGACTGCATGATCGCAGAGACCAGCGGAATATTCAGCGTGATCGGGCACTCTTCTTCGCCCTTGCGGTACTTGACCAGCGGACATTTCAGGGAAACGCGGTCCGGAACACATTCTTCCGAGGTATAACCCGGGATGAGCAGATATTCGCTGAAAGTTCTGGATGGTTCTTCATAATAAAAGGCCATTGGTATTTCCTCCATGTCATAAAAATGATGCCTGGTTGATATATAATTTCATTCCGGCTCATGATCCTGCCGGATCCCGATAGATTGATCAGGTTGCTTCCGATCTCTCTTTTTCGTATGCCGCGCGCACTGCCTTCGCAAGCTGGTCGGCACAGGATGTCGGTCGCGGTCCGCAGGTATTGCCGAGAAGCTTTGCTTCGATCTCTTCCACCGTCATGCCCTCCGTCAGGATGCCGATCGCCTTTAAATTGCCGTTGCAGCCGCCGGTATAGCGGACGTTATGCACCACATTGCCGTCCAGTTCAAAATCGATCTGTCTCGAGCAGGTGCCTTTTGTTTTATAGCTGTATTCCATTGTACGTCCTTTCTGTCTTACTTAAAAAACTTTACGGCTGCCTCGAACATGCGTATATCATAGTTCCCGGGTACATTTTTGTAAAGCCCTGCACCGGTTCTCTCCGCATGTCCCATCTTTCCGAATACCCGGCCGTCCGGAGAAGTGATGCCCTCGATCGCCGCCATGGAGTTATTCGGGTTGAAGTGCACGTCGGCTGTTGCCCTGCCTTCAAGATCCACATACTGCGTCGCGATCTGGCCGTTCGCAGCAAGCTGCGCGATCAGTTCCTCAGAGGCGAGGAAACGTCCTTCTCCGTGTGAGATCGGTACACTGTACACCTCACCGGGCTTCGTCAGTGCAAGCCACGGAGACTTATTGGAAGCGATCCGGGTCTGTACGATGCGTGACTGGTGGCGTCCGATGGTGTTGAAGGTCAATGTAGGACAGCTTGCGTCTGTGTCGATGATCCTGCCGTACGGTACAAGGCCCAGCTTGATCAGGGCCTGGAAGCCGTTGCAGATGCCGCACATCAGACCGCCGCGGACATCCAGCAGGTCGCCGACTGCCTCTTTGACTGCTTCGTTTCGGAAGAAAGCGGTAATAAATTTGCCGCTGCCGTCGGGTTCATCGCCGCCGGAAAAACCGCCCGGAATGAAGATCATCTGGGATTCTCTCACTCTTGCCGCAAATTCATCAACGCTTCGTGAGACCGCCTCCGCGGTAAGGTTTTTGATGACATAGATCTCTGCCTGAGCGCCTGCATCCCGCATGGACTTGGCACTGTCATACTCACAGTTATTGCCCGGGAATACCGGAATCAGTACCCTTGGCTTTGCCGCAGGCTTCACCAGCGGTTTCGGCCATTCATTTGCCTCATAGCAATAATTCTCAATGTCTTTTCCGTCACCCTGTTCAATGTTGCAGGCAAATACGCTCTCCAGTTTCTCCTCGTAGATCTGCTGCAGATCTTCCAGCGACAGGCAGCTTTCTTTCCATGAAATACAGGGCACATCGCAGTCAAATGCCGACACGCTGTCGCAGCATGTGCCGGGCGCAACACTGCATCCCGTGACACCGATGGTCCGGACTGCATAGCTTCCTGACGGGATTTCCGCATCCCCGGTCAACTCCATCAGGAAGGTACAGTACTGCTTTTTGAAGATATCTTCGAGACTCAGTGACTCATCAAAAGCAAAGCCGATCCCGTTTCCGATACCCATCTTGAGCACTGCTTCAGCGAGACCGCCCATTCCGGGAGTGTAACACGCCGCTACGATGCCCTTACGCATAAGGGCTGTCACTGTATCAAAAGCCTCCAGCAGAGATGCTGCCACAGGCAGTCCGTCCGTGCCGTACTGTGGAATGAGCTGCACGGTCTTGTGACCGGGACCCTTAAACTCGGGACTTATGATATCTGCCGTCTTCTGGGTAGTCACGGCAAAGGATACCAGCGTCGGCGGCACATGAATGTCCTCAAAAGAGCCCGACATGGAGTCTTTGCCGCCGATCGCGGCTACACCGAGCTCCATCTGAGCGCGGAACGCGCCCAGAAGGGCGGACAGGGGCTGCCCCCACTTTTTCGGATCATGACCAAGCTTCTGGAAATATTCCTGGAAGCTTAAATATACATCCTTGAACTCTGCACCCGCAGCCACGAGTTTGCATACGGAGTCAGCGACTGCAAGATATGCGCCGTGGAACGGGCTTGCTTCGGTTACAAACGGATCATAGCCCCAGGCCATCAGGGAACAGTCATCCGTATGTGCCTTCTCGACAGAGATCTTGTGTACCATCGTCTGGATCGGAGTCTGCTGATACTTTCCGCCAAAGGGCATAAGCACTGTACCGGCACCGATCTGGGAGTCGAAACGTTCGCTGAGTCCGCGTCTCGAACAGCAGTTCAGATCGTCCGCCATAGCGCGCATATATTTTCCGAAAGCATCATTATCTTCTGTTCCGGCCTTGCCTGTCTGATCATAAATACCGACGACGCTCTGGGGTCTCAGTTCGGCCTTCGGTGCTTCCACGGTGATGTGCTTTTCAGCACCGTTCGTATCCAGGAATGCACGGCTGATATCTACGATCTTCTCGCCATTCCAGGTCATGGTAAGACGCGGCTCTTCCTTGACGACTGCGACACGGCAGGCCTGCAGGTTCTCCCCAGCTGCCAGCTCAAGGAAGCGTTTTTCATCCTTTGCTTCGACGCAGCAGGCCATGCGCTCCTGAGATTCGCTGATCGCAAGCTCTGTGCCGTCAAGGCCTTCATATTTTTTGGGAACGGCATTGAGATCGATATCCAGTCCGTCCGCAAGTTCGCCGATGGCTACAGACACACCGCCCGCGCCGAAATCGTTGCAGCGTTTGATCAGGCGGGAAGCCTCAGCATTGCGGAACAGACGCTGGAGCTTTCGTTCTTCGGGAGCATTGCCCTTCTGGACCTCTGCACCGCAGTTTTCCACGGAATGAGAGTCGTGCGCCTTGGAAGAACCGGTCGCACCGCCGATACCGTCGCGTCCTGTGCTGCCGCCAAGGAGGATCACCACATCACCGGGAGCAGGCACTTCACGCCTTACATTCGCTGCCGGTGCTGCCGCGATCACGGCGCCGATCTCCATGCGTTTTGCCGCGTAGCCGGGATGGTAAAGCTCGTCTACGATACCGGTCGTCAGGCCGATCTGATTTCCGTAGGAGCTGTAGCCGTTGGCTGCCGTAGTCACGATCTTGCGCTGCGGAAGCTTGCCCGGGATCGTCTCGCTGACCGGCTGCAGCGGATCAGACGCGCCGGTCACACGCATCGCCGCATAGACATAGGACCTTCCGGAAAGAGGATCGCGGATCGCGCCGCCGATACAGGTAGCGGCACCGCCGAAGGGTTCGATCTCCGTCGGATGGTTATGGGTCTCATTTTTGAAGAGCAGCAGCCAGTCCTCGGTCACGCCGTCCACATCGACTTTGATCTTGACCGTGCAGGCATTGATCTCTTCAGACTCATCCAGCTTGTCAAGGCGTCCGGCTTTTTTCAGCGCTTTTGCCGCCAGAGTGCCGATATCCATCAAAGAGACGGGCTTCGTCCGGTTCAGATCCCTGCGGGTCTTAAGATACTTATCATACGCTTCCTGCAGCAGCGCATCCTCAAACTGTATACTGTCGATGATCGTATTGAATGTGGTATGCCTGCAGTGATCGGACCAGTAGGTGTCGATCATCTTGATCTCAGTGATCGTGGGATCCCGGTCTTCTTCCAGAAAATACTTCTGGCAGAATGCGATATCATCGATGTCCATCGCGAGACCGTTTTCCCGGATAAATGCCTCCAGCTCTGCGCGGCTGAATGCGCGGAATCCGTCGATCGTCCGTACCGTGGTCGGGATCTCATACTCTGTCTTCAGGGTCTCCGGCTTTTCAAGCGATGCTTCCCTGGCTTCTACCGGGTTGATGACATATTTTTTGATCGCGCTGACGTCGGCATCGCTCAAGCTGCCGTACAGGGCATAGACCTTGGCGGAACGTACCAGCGGGCGGTCCTGCCGGCTGATCAGCTGGATACACTGGGCTGCGGAATCGGCACGCTGGTCGAACTGTCCCGGAAGATACTCGACAGCAAACACGACAGCGCCGGAAAGGTCCGGTCCCTGCTCCCCATATACCAGATCTACCTGCGGCTCAGAGAAAACTGTCTGCACCGCGTAATCAAACAGCGGCCGGTCCATTGCCTCCGCGTCATACCTGTTGATGATACGCACATCTTTCAGACCTTCGATCATCAGCAGATTGCGCGCGTCGCCAAGAAGGCTCTGGGCCTCATGAGCCAGTTCCTTTCTCTTCTCAACAAATACTCTGAATACCATATGCTTCTCCTGTGTTAAATGGTCTTGATTTCGACGGCACGCTCCGTGGGGACCGCACTGATGGCGCACCCGCTCAGAGCCTGCCGCATCTGATGACTCAGGCAAACGCCTTCAGGGCTCTCTGTCCGATATCGTGCCGGAAAAAGGCATTGTCGAAATGTACCCTGTCCACCAGCTTGTAAGCGTCTTCGATCGCCTGCGGAAGGCTTTCCGCGACTGCGGTACAGCCGAGTACACGGCCGCCATTGGTCACAAGTCTGCCCTCTTTGATGGCAGCACCGGCTACATACACATGGTCTGCGATATCCCCGGGGATCGTTAATTCAAATCCTTTCTCATACTTCACGGGATATCCTTCGGATGCCATGATGACACAACAGGCATGCTTGTCGCTGAACTTCACGTCGATCTCGCTGAGACGCTCATTGGTGACCGCCTGCATGACAGTCAGCAGATCTGTCTCCAGGAGAGGCAGTACCACCTGTGTCTCCGGATCGCCGAAACGGCAGTTATACTCTATGACCTTAGGCCCGTCCTTCGTGATCATAAGGCCGAAATACAGGCAGCCCTTGAAAGTGCGTCCCTCTGCATTCATTGCCCGCATCGTAGGAAGGAAGATGCGCTCCATGCATTCCTTTGCAACAGCATCCGTATAATAGGGATTCGGTGCTACAGTACCCATACCGCCGGTATTCAGCCCGGTGTCGTTGTCACCCGCGCGCTTATGATCCATGGAAGAGATCATCGGCACCACTGTTTTGCCGTCCGTAAAGGACAGCACGGAGACCTCCGGTCCTTCAAGGAACTCCTCGATCACGATATGGTCGCCGCTCTTGCCGAATACATGTTCCTGCATCATGCTGACGACAGCTTCTTTTGCTTCTTCGCGGGTCTGCGCAATAATGACACCTTTTCCGAGTGCCAGGCCATCTGCCTTGATGACCGTCGGGATCGGTGCCGTCTCAAGATAGGAAAGCGCCGCTCCCATATCATCAAAGACCTCGTATGCAGCAGTCGGGATACCGTATTTCTTCATCAGGTTCTTGGAAAAGACCTTGCTGCCTTCAATGATAGCCGCATTTGCACGGGGTCCGAAACACGGAATACCGATCGATTCCAAGGCATCAACACAGCCTAAGACCAGTGGATCATCAGGTGCGACGACCGCATAATCGACCGCATTGGACGGGTCTTTTGCAAATGCGGTGATCGCCTCCAGATCCTTTGCGCCGATATTGACGCAGACCGCATCCGAAGCCATGCCGCCATTTCCGGGCAGTGCATAGATGGTTCCGACCTGCGGGTTTTCCTTAAGCTTTTTGATGATGGCATGCTCGCGTCCGCCGCCGCCTACTACCAGTATATTCATGAGAAAGGTCCTCCTGTATGATCGCTCGGTTTATATCTGCGGAATGCGGCGTTCCTTTAATGATGGAACAGTCTCATGCCGGTAAAGGCCATTACGATGCCGTACTTATCCGCGGTCATGATAACATGGTCGTCACGGATCGATCCGCCCGGCTCCGCAATATACTGCACGCCGGATTTGCGGGCACGTTCAACATTATCGCCAAAGGGGAAGAACGCATCCGAGCCGACGGTCACACCGCTCTGGGTCGCGATCCAGGCTTTCTTTTCTTCTGCTGTGAGCACTTCGGGCTTCACTTTGAAAACACGCTGCCACTCACCATCACGAAGGATATCATCATACTCGTCGGAGGTGTAGATATCGATGGCATTGTCCCGGTCCGGACGGCGGATACCGTCAACGAACTGCAGACCAAGGACCTTCGGATGCTGGCGCATGTACCAGTTATCTGCCTTCTGGCCTGCAAGGCGTGTACAGTGAATACGGCTCTGCTGTCCTGCGCCCACGCCGATCGCCTGTCCGTCCTTCACATAGCAGACGGAATTGGACTGGGTATACTTCAGTGTGATCAGAGAAACGATCATGTCGATCTTTGCCTGCTCCGGAAGGTCTTTATTCTTCGTGACGATATTCTGCAGCAGGGACTCGTCGATCTTAAAATTATTATGTCCCTGTTCGAATGTGATCCCGAACACGTCCTTGCATTCCTGCTCTGCAGGTATATAGGACGGATCGATCTTTACGACATTATAGTTGCCCTTCTTCTTGGTGCGGAGGATCGCGAGCGCCTCTTCAGTATAGTCCGGGGCGATCACGCCGTCAGAGACCTCTTCTTTCAGGTAAGCTGCAGTCGCGGCGTCACAGGTCTCGCTCAGAGCCGCCCAGTCGCCGTAAGAGCAGAGCCGGTCCGCGCCGCGCGCACGTATGTAGGCGCACGCGATAGGGCTTAATTCAGCGTCCGGATCTACGAAATAGATATGACGGTCAGTCTCGCTTAACGGAAGACCCACTGCGGCACCGGCCGGAGAAACATGCTTAAAAGAGGCCGCAGAGGGAAGTCCGGTCGCTTCCTTGAGCTCTTTGACCAGCTGCCAGGAATTGAATGCATCCAGGAAATTGATAAATCCGGGACGTCCGTTCAATACTTCGACAGGCAGCTCGGATCCGTCCTTCATGTAGATCCTGGCAGGCTTCTGGTTGGGGTTGCATCCGTATTTTAACTGAAATTCTTGCATCAGAAAGTCCTCCTCTAAATCAGGTGTTTTCATTAACGATCAGCTGCTCGTATTCTCCGCTCTCAAGGTCGGTATAACGCACGAACAGGGATACGCGGTTGTTCGGGTCCAGGTTGTTCCATAAGATCCCGGTATACTCATCGATATCATTGACAACATCAACTCTCTCCGGTTCTCCCTGGAAAGTCGGGATCGGGTTGCCGTCGCACACATAGGTATGGATGAAATGCCCGAGTCCCGCGACCGGCGGATATTCAAAAAACTGACGCACACAAGCACTGCCTTCCGCATCAACGGATTTGAGGATCGAAAGCTTATAGCTGCCATCCTTCATCTGTACGCCGGAGATCCGCGGAGTCCAGTTTGGCCCGTCCGGCTCAAACTGGCGGGTCCTGAGTGCTTCCTCGAAAGAAAGGCCGTTTGCAAAACCATCCGCGATCGTATCCGTCTGATCTCCGTTCGTGACGATCAGCCCTTCAGCCCGCTCACGGACAGGATGGTAAATGATCAGACTGGGGTCAGCCATCTTGGAAGGATCAAACGCCTCTGTGCGGATCCCGTCCGGCTCCTCCGAAAAAATGCGGTTGCGGCTGTTCACACTTCTGCCCATGATAAAATACGCAGCAGCTGCTTTCCTGCCGTCAGGCGTGATGCCAAGTATGATGCCGCGGCCCGGATATGTGTTGCTGCTCAGTTTCTGTGCGATCGATCCGATCTCATAAATATTCATACGGATAACCTCCAAAATCGTAAAACCCGTTAATTATTACCCTGCGAGTTTCCGCGCTACCATCTCACAGGCCCGCGGAAGGATCTTCCACTCTGCCTGCTCCATGACCCTCCGCTGCAGTGTTTCCGGTGTATCTTTCCTGCGGATTGCAACTGCTTTCTGCAGGATAATGCGCCCGCCATCAGGGATCTCATTGACATAATGCACGGTAGCTCCTGTTACCTTCACGCCATAATTGAGCGCGGCTTCATGGACCTTAAGTCCGTAGAACCCCTCCCCGCAGAAGGACGGGATCAGGGCAGGGTGCACATCGATGATGCGCTCCGGATAACGTCCGGTAAACTTTGCACTCAGGATGCTCATGAAGCCTGCCAGTACGATCATATCGATACCGGCATCCTCCAGAACGGCGATCAGTTTATCCTCAAATGCTTCTGCGCTGCCGCAGTCCTTTTTGGTGATGACCGCGGACGGAATTCCCGCCTTTGCAGCACGCTCGAGTGCATAAGCCTTGCGGTTATTGGATACGACGAGAACGATCTCGCCGCTTTTGATGATACCTGCGCGTTCGGCATCGATCAGCGCCTGCAGGTTGGTGCCGCCGCCGGACACCAATACGGCGATCCTGGTCTTTTTCATGAATTTGTCCTTCCTGTGTATTCGATCATCACCCCGGACCGACAGCAAAGTGCCACCAGGCTGTCACTCAGATCAGTTCGATCTTGTCCCCGTCAGCGCCCGATACCGAGATCTCGCCGATCACATAGGCTGTTTCACCGCTCTCCCTGAGGCTTCTCAGGGCCGCGTCCGCAGTCTCTGCACTCACGATCAGACTCATGCCCACACCCATATTGTAGGTATTGAACATATCCCGCCCCGGTATATTTCCTGTCTTCTGCAGCAGTTCAAATACCGGCGGGATCGCGATCTTCGTCTTATCGATCTTGGCGCACAGACCGTCCGGAATGCTGCGCGGAATATTTTCATAGAATCCGCCGCCCGTAATGTGGCTGATGCCGTGTACCTCGGCAGCTTCGATCGCTGCCAGTGCAGATTTGACATAGATGCGGGTCGGGGTCAGCAGGGCTTCTCCGAGAGTTTTTCCAAGCTCGGGGATCCGGCGTCCCAGATCGGCGTGTTCTATATCGAAGACCTTTCGCACAAGGGAATACCCGTTGCTGTGGATCCCGCTGGAAGCCAGCGCGATCACTGCGTCACCGGGCTTCATCTTTTTGTTGTCAATGATCTTTGATCTGTCAACGATGCCGACAGAAAAACCCGCAAGATCATAGTCATCTGCCTGCATGGTCCCGGGATGCTCGGCAGTCTCTCCGCCGATCAGTGCGCAGCCGGCCTGCACGCAGCCTTCCGCAACACCGGAGACCAGTGTGGCCACCTTCTCCGGATCATTTTTGCCGATGGCGATATAATCCAGGAAAAACAGCGGTCTTGCCCCGCAGCAGATAATGTCATTGACGCACATGGCGACACAGTCGATGCCGACGGTATCGTGCTTATCCATCAGCTGCGCGATTCGCTGTTTTGTACCGACGCCGTCCGTGCCGGAGACCAGCACCGGCTCTGCCATACCCTTCATATCCGGCATGAACAGGCCGCCGAAACCGCCGATATCGGATACCACGCCGTCGATAAAGGTGCGTTCGACATGCTTTTTCATCAGTTTCACGCCTTCGTAGCCGGCTTCAATATTGACGCCTGCCGCGGCATAGGATGCAGAGTGAGAATTATTCATCTTATTTCCTCTTTGTATTTATGACTAAGCTGCAGCGAAAACTTATTCTTTACCGCTCCAGCAGTAGGTGCATACCTTTTCCGGATCAAGACCGATCGCTTCCAGTACACCGTCCAGGGACTGGTAGCCGAGAGAATCAAATCCGAATTTAGAACAGATGGTCTTCAGGAGGCACTTCCCACGCTCCGTTGAAGAATCGGCATACTCCTCAAGATGCTTATCGCCCTCCTCGCCCTCGATCTCACGGATCGTACGTCTTGCGATCAGCTCGAGTTCGGAATTGCCGCTGGAAAAATTGAGATACTTACAAGCGTACATGATCGGCGGGCAGGCCGAACGCATATGGACTTCTTTTGCGCCTGCCTCGTACAGGAACTGGACCGTGCCCTGCAGCTGCGTACCGCGTACGATCGAATCATCCACGAACAGCAGCTTCTTGCCGTCGATCAGTTCCGGAACCGGTACCTGCTTCATCCTCGCGACCTGATCCCTTACCTGCTGGTTCGGGGGCATGAAAGACCTTGGCCAGGTCGGAGTATACTTGATGAAAGGCCTGCCGAATGGCATATGACTGTAATTCGAGTATCCGATCGCGTGGGGAATGCCGCTGTCCGGCACTCCTGCCACAAAATCCACATTCGGAAGCGTGCCTTCTTCCATCTCCTTTTTGGCCATCAGAGCGCCGTTTTTATAACGCATGACCTCAACGTTCTTTCCTTCATAATTGGAATTCGGATATCCGTAATATGACCATAAGAAGCCGCAGATCTTCATCTTATCGCCCGCTGCGACGAGAGTCTCGATACCTTCTTTTGAAATGCGCACGATCTCGCCGGGCCCCAGCTCATATTCATCTGAATAATCCAGTTTGTGGTAGGCAAAAGACTCGAAGGAAACACAGCGGCCGTCTGCATTTTTGCCGATCAGCACCGGCAGCCGTCCATAACGGTCACGTGCTGCGATAAGGTCGCCGTTTTCCATCAGAAGGATCATGGTCATGGAGCCCTCGATCATCTTCTGGGCATTTTCAAGACCTTCGACGATCGTCTCCCCTTCATTGATAAGCGCCGCAACAAGCTCGGTCGCGTTGACCGAGCCGTTGCTCATTGCCATCAGCTGATGACGATGATCTTTAAAATAGATATCGACCAGCTTTTCCGCGTTGTTGATGATCCCCACCGTGGCAATGGCATAGATCCCCAGATGGCTGCGGACAAGCAGGGGCTGCGGATCGGAATCACTGATGCAGCCGATCCCGCTCGTGCCTCTCAGATCGTTCAGTTCATGTTCAAACTTGGTGCGGAAAGGTGTATTTGCAATCGAATGGATCTGGCGATGGAAACCGCCATCCGCAGTCCATGTACACATTCCGGCATTTCTGGTGCCGAGGTGACTGTGATAATCCGTTCCGAAGAACACATCCAGTACGACCTCCCGGTTTGAAACCGCTCCGAAAAAACCACCCATATCTTCTTCTCCTCCAGATAATTATACCATACGGGTCTGCAGAAGGCTAACCATTCTAGTTCAGCTTCTCCATAATGATACGGTCTTTTACGAGTACACCGGCCGCGTCGGAAGCGCGCTTTGCATCCAACCTGGCTGCCAGTTCCGCATCTTCCACAGCAAGGATCTGGGCTGCCAGCAGTGCCGCATTGGCGCCGCCATTCACCGCGACAGTCGCCACCGGGATCCCGCTCGGCATCTGCACAGTGGAAAGCAGCGCATCAAGGCCATCCAGCACCGGACCCTTGCAGGGAATGCCGATCACAGGCAGCGTTGTATTCGCGGCTATGGCACCTGCGAGATGGGCAGCCATGCCGGCTGCGGCGATCAATACGCCGAAGCCTTCACTGCGGGCTGTTACAGCGAATTCTCTCGCCTGCTCGGGCGTGCGGTGCGCACTGTATACGTGGACTTCATAAGGGATCTTCAGTTCCTTCAGGATCGCCACCGTTTTTTCGATCACAGGCAGATCACTGTCGCTGCCCATAATGATTCCGACTTTTTTCATATATTTCCTCCTGTGCGGATGTCAGGTCCTCCGGCGCCGGGCGCCGTGTCCTTCCGTTTTATACCTTTGCCTTTGTTTCACAGTAGATACAGCGATATACTTTGTTTTCTTCATCCGTCAGCCGGAATACATGGTCCAGTTCCTGCTCCACGGAAGTGATGCAGCGGGGATTGCGGCACCGGATAACATTCGTAAGCATTTTCGGCATCTCGATGCGCCGTTTTTCGATCAGCTTTCCGTCACGTATAAAGTTGACCGTAGCGCCCGGGTCCACATAGCCGATCACGTCAAGGTCCACCGGTATGTCGGCGTCGATCTTAATGATATCCTTGCTGCCCATCTTGCCGCTGACCGCATGCATCATCAGAGCGACCGGACATTCAAGCTCACCCAGCCCCAGCAGTTCATACAGCTGCATGCCCCTGCCTGCGGTGATATGGTCTATAACGATGCCGTTCTGTATTGCGTCTACTCTCATAGTATTCTCCCTACTTTCTTACAGGATCTCCAACAGCTTCAGCATCAGTGCCATACGCATGTATTTGCCGTTCAGGACCTGCTTGAAGTAACAGGCGCGCGGGTCTTCGTCGATGGCAACACTGATCTCGTTGACACGCGGAAGCGGATGCATGATGCACAGATCTTCTTTAGCATTGACCAGCTTCTTGGGATCGAGGATATAGCTGTCCTTCAGGCGCAGGTAATCCTCTTCATTGAAGAAGCGTTCGCGCTGTACACGGGTCATATACAGGATATCGAGCTGCGGTATCGCGTCTTCCAGATCTGTCGTCTGTACATAAGGGATCTTGTTCTTCTTAAGGACATCCCTTTTCACGTAGCTCGGAAGCTTCAGCTCCTCCGGACTGATCAGTACGATCTTAATATCCTCGTAACGGGCTAGGGCGTTGATCAGTGAATGCACAGTGCGTCCAAACTTCAGGTCGCCGCAAAAGCCTACTGTCAGGCCGCTGAAACCTCCCTTTTCACGGTAGATCGTGAGCAGGTCGGCCAGCGTCTGGGTAGGATGGTTATGCCCTCCGTCACCGGCATTGATCACGGGAATACCGGCATGGAGAGACGCAACATAGGGTGCGCCCTCCTTTGGGTGCCGCATGGCAATGATATCAGCGTAGCAGCCAACGGTCCGCGCTGTGTCAGCTACACTCTCTCCCTTTGCCGCGGAAGAACTCTGCGCCTCCGAGAACCCGAGGACATTGCCCCCCAGCTCGTACATGGCCGCCTCGAAGCTGAGACGTGTCCTCGTCGAAGGCTCAAAGAACAGCGTCGCCAGTTTCTTTCCGTGGCACATTTCACTGTATTTTCCGGGGTTGTCAATTATATCGCAGGCAATGCGGATCAGTTCGTCGATCTCTTCGATGCTCAGATCCCTGACATCAATGATACTTCTCATATAACGTCCCTTTCGTATTCGATCACTCTTTCTTGCGCTCAGCCTCTGATCCAGCTCTCATCGGACGGATCATCGCGGAACTTCTTTAATCGCGCAACATCCTCCGGCTGGATATAGCCTTCCTCAGCAGCGACTTCCGCTACTGTGTCAAAATCCGTCAATGAGAAGTTTACGACACCGGCTTCCTTAAGACGGTCGATACTCTTCTGCATCCCATAGGTGAAAATACTTACGATCCCCAGTACATCAGCACCGGCGCTTCGCAGGACATTGACCACATCGATCACACTTCCGCCGGTGGAGATCAGATCCTCGACCACCACGACCTTCTGACCCGGCTCCAGCTTTCCTTCGATCTGATTCTGGCGTCCATGGTCCTTGGCTCCGCCACGGACATAACCCATTGGGATGTCGAGAATGTAACCGGTAATGGCTGCATGCGCGATGCCCGCTGTGGAAGTGCCCATCAGTACCTGTGCCTCCGGAAATTCTTCCATGATCTTTTTCGCCAGTCCGCGCTCAATGTCTTCACGCACTATCGGGCTGCTTAAGGTAAGACGGTTATCGCAATACACAGGGCTCTTGATACCGCTGGCCCAGGTGAATGGCTCGTCCGGACGGAAGAAAACAGCTCCGATGCTCAACAGGTCTTTTGCAATGGTTCTTTTGGTACTCATATCGCTCTCCCTTTATATCTATGTGGATATTTTACCCTATAAAATCTTCACAGCAGCGACGGTAGGCCGCCACCGGATCCGACGCCGCCGTGATCGGCCGCCCGACCACGATATAGTCGGAACCCGCTTCCTTCGCAGCCGCCGGGGTCATGACCCGTTTCTGATCTCCGACTTCCCCGTCCGCAAAACGGATCCCGGGCGTCACGGTCATAAATCCCGTTCCACAGGCTTCATGCACCGCAGCTGCTTCCAGGGGACTGCAGACAACGCCGTCAAGGCCAGCCGCCTTCGCATTGCGCGCATAATCCATCACCACTTCCTGCATGGGGCGCTCGATCAGCAGCTCTTTTTCCAGACTTTCCTGGTCTGTGCTGGTCAGCTGCGTCACCGCAATGAGGAGCGGCCGGCGGATCTCAGCGCCTTCATGTGCAGGATCTGCATTTTCCGCTTTGGCCTGCTGTATTCTGTCCTTTTCGATCCGCTCTTTTGTTCCCTGCTCCAGACCTTCCAGTGCCGCGCGCATCATCGCTGCGGTTCCTGCCGCATGGACATTGACCACATCGGCGTCAAGGCGGGCTAGCACAGCCATAGCCTTTTTCACGGTATTCGGAATATCATGCAGCTTAAGGTCCAGAAAGATCCTATGTCCCCGCGCCTTGATACCGCGGACGATAGCGGGACCCTCCGCATAATACAGCTCCATACCGATCTTGACGAATGGTTTGCGTTCCTCATCCCTGAATTTGTCCAGAAATGCATAGGTCGTCTCCGCACTTGAAAAATCACAGGCAACGATCACGTCTTTTCCCATATGTTTCCCTCTTTCTTTTTTTGATTCTTACAGTGCTGCGCCGATGATATTTTCCAGTCTGTCGATACCGAGACGGTCCATCGTCTCCGGCAGTTCGTGAATGATGTCCCGGCAGATGAACGGTTCGGTCAGGTTCATTGCTCCTATCTCCACCGCTGTCGCGCCTGCCATTATCATCTCAATGACATCGTCGGCAGAAGCGACACCGCCGAGGCCCACCACCGGCACCTTGACAGCCTTTGCGACCTGGTACACGCAGCGCACCGCGACGGGAAATACCGCCGGTCCGGACATACCGCCCGTCGTGTTGGCAAGAAGCGGTCGTCTCGTCCGCAGATCGATCCGCATCGCAAGGAGTGTGTTGATCAGGCTGATACCATCCGCGCCTTCCGCTTCACAGGCCTTTGCGATCTCTGCGATATCCGTAACATTTGGCGTAAGCTTCATGATCACGGGCTTTTTCGTAACTTTTTTTACTGCTCTGGTAACTTCCGCAGCTAACCGCGGATCGGTACCAAATCCCATGCCCCCTCCGTGAACGTTAGGGCAGCTGATATTGATCTCGAACCATCCGATTTGATCCTCTTTATCCAGTGATTCGCAGACCTTTGCGTACTCTTCCGTCGAAAAGCCGCTGACGTTTGCCATGACCGGCTTATGAAAAATTGCCTTCAGGCGCGGCAGCTCTTCCGCGATCACGCGATCCACGCCGGGGTTTTGCAGACCTACGGCATTCAGCATGCCGGAAGGTGTCTCCGCGATCCTGGGCGTCGGATTGCCGAACCGCGGCTTCGCGGTCGTTCCCTTAAAAGAAAAGGTACCAAGCTCATTGATATCATAGAGCTCTGCGAATTCATACCCATACCCGAAGGTGCCGCTGGCAGCGATCACGGGATTATCCAGACGGATACCGCATAGCGTCACCGAGAGACGGTCGTTTTCATTTTCCAAATATCTTTCCATATGATCTGTCTGATGCCCGATCCTGAGATCCGTTTCTCCATTAATCAGTATCTGTGATGCTTCAAAAGCCTCAGTCCCACAATAACTCGCTTTTCATAAACACGGGACCATCCTTGCAGACACGTTTAGGACCGTTCTTCGTCTCCATACTGCAGCCCATACAGGCGCCGAATCCGCATCCCATACGTTCTTCAAAGCTGAGCTGTCCTTCCAGTCCCTGGGTGTCGCGGTAAACGGCTTTCAGCATCGGCGACGGTCCGCAGGCAAAGAACTGAGAGAACTCCATCCCCTGCTCGCGGAGTGCCCTGATCTGGTCAGTCACAAAGCCTTTCATGCCCGAACTGCCGTCTTCAGTCGCAACATAGACGTCGCACCCGATCTCATAGAGGTCACCCTGCAGGATCATATCGGATACGCTGCGGAAACCAAGCACCACCGTAGGCCGTACGCCATCGTTGATCAGCTGTTTCGCCAGCATCAGCATGGGAGCACTTCCGATCCCCCCGCCGACCAGCAGAGGCGCATCGCCTGCTTTTCGGATATCAAAGCCGTTGCCAAGGCCGGTAAGTACATCCAATACCTCGCCTTGCCCTCGCCCTGCCAGCGCCTTCGTACCGGCACCGACCGTTTTATACAGGATCGTCACTGTGCCTTCTACCACATTTTCCTGACATGTACCGGCTTTTTCCTTAACAACGCTATCCCACATCTGCGGCGTATTATACAGCGAAGTCCCGAATGCTTCTGCCGCTTCCTTTTCGATCCGCTTCGTGCCGGTCACGACCGTATCCACATCACATACTGAGATCGGGCGTCTGAGAAACCCGCCTTCAACGCGGATATTTATAAACTGGCCGGGCGTCGTGATCGCGCTGACATCGCCTTCCATTTCCATGCGAAAGACATTGTCCGCGATCTCCGCATTCGATCTGATTCTAAGCTGTACCTGTTTCATATTCTGTCTTTTTCTTCCATCTGTGCCTTCTGCCGCCTCACGAATCGATCGTCGACACCGTGATCGTCGTCTCCTCCAGTACATCCAGCAGCACGCGTACTGTGTCGAGAGAGGTAAAGATGGTTACATTATTCTCTGTCGCGCAGCGGCGGATCTCCACGCCGTCACGGGAATGAACACCGCTGTGCAATGCCCGTGTGTTGATCACGTAGGTCACATAGCCGGCACGGATTGATTCCAGGATCTCTTCGCTGCCTTCGCTGATCTTGCCGAGGGCACGGGTACGAATGCCGTGTTCCTTCAGGAACTTCGCCGTACCGTGGGTTGCTTCAATATTGAAGCCCATATCGTAGAAGCGCCGGACCAGAGGAAGGGCTTCTTCCTTATCTTCATCATTGATCGTACAGAAAACAGTACCATAGTTCAGGAGCTTCATGCCGGAAGCCTGCAGCGCCTTATACATGGCACGGTGGAGCTTATCATCATAACCTATCGCTTCACCCGTGGACTTCATCTCCGGTGACAGGTACGCATCGAGACCTTTGATCTTGGACCATGAGAACACCGGCACCTTGACGTAACAGCGCTTCTTCTCATCGGGATAAAGTTCAAACAGTCCCTGCTCCTTCAGGCTCTTGCCGAGTATGACCTCGGTAGCAATATCAGCCAGGGAGTAGCCCGTCGATTTGCTGAGGAAAGGTACTGTACGGGAAGATCTTGGGTTGACTTCGATCACATAAACGTTTTCATCCCGGTCTACGATAAACTGAATGTTGTAAAGGCCACGGATGCCGATCCCCAGACCCAGCTTTTTCGCGTACTGCAGGATGATCCCTTTCACACGGTCGGAAACGCTGAACATCGGATAAACGCTGATAGAGTCACCGCTGTGAACACCGGTACGCTCGACGAGTTCCATGATGCCGGGAACGAAGACATTGACACCGTCGCAGATCGCGTCGACTTCCAGCTCTTTGCCGCGGATGTATTTGTCAACAAGAACCGGTTTATCTGCATCGATCTCGACAGCAGTCTTGAGATAATGCCGAAGCATATTCTCATCCGCGACGATCTCCATTGCGCGGCCGCCAAGTACGAAACTCGGACGCACCAGCACCGGGTATCCGATCTCGGCGGCAGCACGGACGCCTTCTTCAATACTCGTGACCGCCTGGCCTTTGGGCTGCGGAATATCAAGTTCCTGCATCACCCGCTCAAACGCGTCACGGTTCTCAGCGCGCTCGATCGCCTCGCAGTCGGTACCTATGATCCTGACACCGCGTTCCATCAGCGGCTGTGCCAAATTGATGGCAGTCTGTCCTCCCAGAGAGGCGATCACACCCTCCGGCTGTTCAAAATCTACGATCGCCATGACATCCTCGGGCGTCAGCGGATCGAAGTACAGTTTGTCTGCAGTGGTATAATCGGTCGATACCGTCTCCGGGTTATTGTTGATGATGATAGCTTCGCAGCCGGCGCGCCTGATGGTTTGTACAGCGTGCACAGTAGAATAATCGAATTCCACGCCCTGACCGATACGGATCGGGCCTGCGCCAAGCGTAAGGATCTTGCGTTTATCCGTGAGGATGGAGGCATTTTCTCCGCTGTAGGAGCTGTAAAGGTAGGCAATGTATTTACCTGTATGGAGCGTGTCCACCATACGGAACACCGGGGTGATGCCTGCGGCCTTGCGAAGCATCCATACCTCTGTCTCCTTCTGTTTCCAGAGCTTCGCAATATACTTGTCGGCAAAGCCCATGACCTTGGCTGTCCGGAGGACCTCAAGATCACCGGGATGTTCCGCAAGCACAGATTCCATATCCACGATCTTTTTTATGGATTCTAGGAAAAGCTCCGTGATCATGGTCACCTGATGCAGTTCCTGAATGCTGACACCAAGACGCAGCAGGCGCGCGATCGCGTAAATGTTGTCGTCGCGGAACTCGCTGATATAATCCATCAGCTCTTCCTTGGTATAACTTTCGAACTTCTCAAGGAAGAAATGACAGACACCGGTCTCGAGGGAACGCACGGACTTCAGGAAGCACTCTTCCAGATTGGAACCGATACCCATGACCTCTCCGGTCGCCTTCATCTGGGTTCCCAGCTTATTGGGGGCGGTCGGGAACTTATCAAAGGGGAATCGCGGGAACTTAGCCACGATGTAATCAAGGCTGGGCTCGATCGCGGCGGTGCCGCCGGCAACCGGGATCTCCTCAAGCAGCATGCCCATAGCGATCTTCGCAGTCACACGCGCGATCGGATAGCCGCTCGCCTTGGAGGCCAGAGCAGAAGAACGGGATACACGTGGATTCACTTCGATAAGGTAATATTTACTGGAATCGGGATCCAGCGCGAACTGTACATTACAGCCGCCCTCGATCCTGAGCTCCCGGATGATCTTGATCGCCGAGTCATTCAGCATCTTGAGATCATGGCTGTTTAAGGAAAGGATCGGGGCAACGACGATGGAATCACCGGTATGCACGCCCACCGGGTCCACATTTTCCATGCCACAGATGGTAATGGCGTGGTCGGCTGAGTCGCGCATGACCTCGAACTCGATCTCCTTATATCCTTTTACGCTTTTTTCGATCAATACCTGATGGACCGGGCTTAAGCGGAAAGCATTGGTCCCGATCTCGACCAGCTCTTCCTCATTGTTCGCAAAACCGCCGCCGGTCCCTCCAAGAGTAAAGGCAGGGCGCAACACCACCGGATATCCGATCTCAATGGCTGCCTTCTTTGCCTCATCCAGGTTATAGGTGATCTCCGATGGAATGACCGGCTCTCCGATCGACTCACACATTTCCTTGAACAGTTCACGGTCTTCCGCGCGCTCTATGCTCGAAGAGCTCGTACCGAGAAGCTTCGTACGGCATTCCCTCAGGATGCCTTTCTTTTCAAGCTGCATGGCCATGTTGAGACCTGTCTGGCCGCCGATACCCGGGACGATGGCATCCGGGCGCTCCTTACGGAGGATCTTCGCGACATATTCCAGAGTCAGCGGCTCCATATATACCTTATCCGCGATAGAGGTATCCGTCATGATGGTGGCCGGGTTTGAGTTGACCAGAACGACCTCGTAACCTTCTTCTTTAAGTGCCAGACATGCCTGGGTGCCTGCATAATCGAACTCGGCGGCCTGTCCGATGACGATCGGCCCGGAGCCTATGATGAGCACCTTTTTGATATCTGTTCTCTTTGGCATATTTTCTCCTATATGAAATAATATTGTGTGTTATGCAAACTGTCTGGGGTCCAGGTATACGACCTTCCCGTTGTGCACTGTCAGCAGACAGCGTCCGAAGACCTCGCGGCCTTCAAACGGTGTAGCATGGCCTTTGGAAAGAAATTCTGCCGGGTCGATCGTATAGGACCGTTCCAGGTCCCAGATCGAAAAATCACAACTTCCGGCAGGGATCCCAAACCGCTTTCGCGGAGTAGTATAAAGCGCTTCCAGAAGCCTTTCCATTGTCAGGATCCCGGTCCGTACAAGCCCGGTATACAAGATGGGAAATGCCGTCTCCAGGCCGACGATACCCATTGCGCTCCCCTTTAATCCGCGGGACTTTTCCTCGGCGCTGTGAGGTGCATGGTCGGTAGCGATACAGTCTATGGTCCCGTCGATCAGGCCCAGGAGCAATGCTTCTCTGTCTTCGGAACTGCGGAGCGGAGGATTCATCTTAAAGCGTCCGTCTTCCTGCAGGTCACGTTCATCAAGTACGAGATAATGCGGGCCGGTCTCACAGGTGACATTTACGCCGTTGGCCTTGGCTTCACGGATGATCTGCACGCTTTCCTTTGTGGAGATATGGCAGACATGATACGCGCAGCCGGTCTCTTCGGAAAGCCTTACATCACGCTCGATCGGCCTCCATTCACTCTCGGAACAGATACCTGCATGGCCGTGCGAAGCAGCATAGCTGCCGTCATGGATATAACCGCCTTTCAGCAATTCATTGACCTCGCAGTGCGCTACGATCATTTTGCCGAGAGACTTTGCTTTGTACATTGCCGCACGCATCATTCCCTCATCCTGGACTCCTTTCCCGTCATCGGAAAAGGCCACTGCAACTGCGGCGAGGTCTTCCATATCACTCAGTTTGCGTCCCTCTTCATTGACTGTGATCGAAGCATAAGGCCGTATGTCAATGACTGCTCCATCGCGGATCAGGTCCAGCTCTTCCTGCATATGGGCCAGGCTGTCGGGCACCGGCTTCAGATTCGGCATCGGACACACTGCCGTATAACCGCCGCGTGCCGCCGCCAGTGATCCGGAGCGGATAGTTTCTTTATAAGAAAATCCCGGCTCCCTGAAATGCACATGCACATCACAGAAACCGGGCAGGATCGTAAACTTATTAGAATCCAGCGCCTTCAGCGCAGTATCAAGGTCAGACTGCGACCCGAGATCATCGGGAGTCATCTGGCCGATCAGACTGCCTTCCTGCTCAGAAAGATCCGCCATAGACGCAGCGGTGAAATCACTCATATGGATACCCGCAGCAAGACCGTCAGCGATGCAGCCTCCCATCGGGAGGCCGGTGCCGCCGCAAATCAATTGCGTGTTTACAAATCTGGTCATATATACTCCCCTGAAGGTAATCAGACAATACGATAATCAGGCTGTCTCCGTTTCTCTCCGGCAGGCCTCCTGTAAATCAGCATCTTTTTAATAAAGAGCCCTGCCAACCATGGTAAGGCTCCTGACATATTCTGATTCGTGCCGGAACATCCTTGTCCCGGTTCATTCCATTTGCAGACGTCTTTCACCTGCATCTGTACTCTTATTATACGTTGATTTTTTGACCGGTGTCAATTATCACAACTGTACAAACTCGTTCATTGAAAAGCATAAAGACATGTAACTATTCTGCACCGGGCCATACAGGTTTCGGACGTTTCCGTAAACAAAAAGCACCGCCCATAAGGCGGTGGAATACATTTCCGGCGCATAGACAGCTGTTCATGCCAATTCAACGCATACGGAAAACATCTTTAAAACATACACGCGGCGCGTTGCGGTCAAAATCCCAGCTGTGTGTCGCCCCGCCATGACAGAACTGCTTTACATTACAGCTTCGGCATGTTTCATTGAGCTCAGCCTTGTCCCTGCGGAAGATCTCAAAGCGCTGTTCCCAGACATCCTTGAAACGATCCCGCAGGATGTTGCCCTGTACGGTCTCGGGACGTTTTTCGATATCCAGGCAGGCTCCGATATCGCCGTTGCACATAATACTTGCCGCGTAGATCCCTGCATTGCAGATATAGTAATGTTCCCGCACCTCACGCTCATAATCGAGTCCCAGATAATGACTGCAGCCGTAAGTAACGGGCATATCTTCCATTCTCTTGGAACGGATAAAGTCAAAAAGCCGTTTCCAGTCCGCATCGTCAAGCAGGATCTCCGGATGATCAAGCGCTCTTCCAATGGGTTCCACACCGATCACTCGCCAGGAATCGATATCCATTCCCAGAAAGATCTCATAGAGAGGATCCAGCTCATCCATATTCTGATGATTGATGACCGTGGTGACCTGAATGTGCTTGAAGCCGCCTTCATCGATCAGGTTCTGAATGCCGCGCATGGCACCGTCATAAGCACCCGGCGTACGGCGAAACGCATCATGCGTTTCCTTCAGTCCGTCAATGCTCACAGAGATCGTCTTCATACCGGTCTCGCGAAGTCTACGCGCCGCCTCCCGGTCGATCAGAACCGCATTGCTCGTCATGCCCCAATTATATCCGAGCTCATTCGCATAAGCCATGATATCGAAGAAATCCCGGCGCATAAGGGGCTCGCCCCCGGTGATGCACAGCTGAAACTGCTTCAGGTCAAAGTCTGAAGCGATCTCATCCAGGATCTGCTGATACTGCTTTGTACTGAGCTCTTCGCTGGGAACGTCCCCGCAGCTGGAGCCGCAGTGAATGCAGTGTTCATTGCAGCGCAAGGTGAGCTCCAAAAACAGGAACTTCAGGATCGGATGCACCAAAAGCTGCTCCCGGTAGTCCGAGAGCAGCTGAAGATGCTTTAATTTCATTTTATCAATACTTGAATTCATGAGATCGTGATCTGTCCGGCAAACCGGACCATTTATGACGGGAGACAGTCTTTCCGTATCACTGATGACTATTCAGATAATCCCTCCAGGGAGAATCGATCTCGCTGCTTTCTTCCTGCGGAACAGCCGGAATCACGGCCGGACCGTTTACGGGATCGTCATTGAGCCCGAACCACTCGGGCGGACCATAGACCGTCACAGGGATATCCTCCTCCGGCTTATAGACAACATCCGGACCAAGGGTCCTGTTGTCTTCCCACCACTCCGGGGGGCCGTATACGGTCACGGCAACATTATCCTCCGGATCAAACGAAGACTCTACGATCGGAGCAGTCTCACCTTCCATCTCCTCAGTGGGGTCTTCATCCGGCTCTCCGAACCAGGAAGGCGGCCCATATACATCTTCAGGAACATTGTCCTCAGGGTCAAAACCAACCGGCTCCTCTGCGGTCGTCTCTGCTTCCGGGGCTGCCTCTGATGTTTCATAAGGCGCTTCGGTCGTTTCCTTTGCTTCTTCGGTGGTTTCCACTGGTGTTTTGGTCGTTTCACAGGGCTCAGAAGCCGTAGTCTCTTCGACCTCGTCGGTCTCTTCTGTTACCGGGGCGGGTGCAGTTTCCTCTTCAAACCACTCCGGAGGTCCGTATACGCACTCCGGAACATTCTCTGTCGTCTCGTTCTGCGGATTGAAATACTCCGGCGGACCATAGACAGTCTCCGGAATATTCTTCTGGCAGGACATCAGTCCTGCTGCGGCAGCCGCGGTCGTGCCGCTCCATATGATCAGTTTTTTTATACTTTTTTTCATGGCTCGGAACTTTCTGTCCGTCTGTACGGACCCGTTTCCTGCAGACAGCATCGCCGTCTGTACCTCTGAATCTCCATTTTTATAATACCATACGTGAATGCTGCCTTCAATCGTGCAAACGGGTGGTTTTAAGTCTGTCAGATCCCGTCCGTACGTCCGGGATGCGGCAGGCTCCACTCGTAATGTGCCGCAAGCAGGCGCAGTATGAACACGGTCAGCGCGCCTGCCGCCATGGCACTGTATTGTGCTCTTTCCGCAGCGAGGGCCATAGAACCTGTCAGAACCTCGTCCGGGCCGATCCCGGCTGCCGCGCCCGTATTCCACATCGACACACAGACCAGCGCCCCGATGATGGACGCGCAGGCATAGAAATGCTTGCGGAAAATGTAGGGCTGGTCGCCCGCCATCACGTCCCGCATCACGCCGCCTCCGACGCCGGTAATGACGCCGACGAAGATCAGCAGGTACAGACTGGGGTCTTCCACATAGAGGAAGGCCGTCCGGACCCCTACTACAGTAAAAATGCCGAGTCCGAGAGAGTCCATGGCCAGCATCATGCGGTCGTAGTGGAGTTTCTTTTTCTCGATGAGGTCTCTCCAGAAAGGAAAGAAAGTCGGGATAACGGCCAGTGCCGCCACCGCTGCATAGATGGGATGAACGAAGGAAGCCGGCGGCGTCCTTCCCAACACGACATCACGGATGATTCCGCCGCCCACCGCAGTACACAGACCAAGAACGAAAATACCGAAGATGTCCATCTTCTTTCGAAGTCCTACCATGGCGCCGGAAACGGCAAATGCCACCGTGCCGATCAGCTCAAAGATCAATACAATAGAGGAAAACATACAAAAAGAACCTCCTGGTCAGAAAGAACATCGCTCTGTATCTTGACCTGAAAGATTCTTCGTAAAAAACGAATTGCTTCGTCGGTGCAGCAGCCGCTGCTTTCCAGAGGGCTGTCCGGACACGGTCCTTTTGCCTGAGAGTTTCACTCCTTCGGCGGCAGTTTCCGCATTGCTGCATTCCTACTCTCTTCCGCATCCATCATCCAGCTGAAAAAAACTATTTTAATAACGTTCGCTGATCGCCAGTGCCGTGATCGCGATGCCCGTGATCGAAACGATCGCTACGATGGAAATGATCATCTTGCGCATATCCGTATCACCTCCGCGTGATATTTATCACTTTATCAGTTCACAGTAATTATTGTACTGGATTCCTGCCGCAAAAGCAACCGCTTTAACTTCTGTACATCTTCCTGCACAATCAACCGCGCAGAATCTGCAGAAGATGTTTATATGGCAAAGGTCTGTTTTAAAACAGATACCTGATTCGTCACCTGATAACTAAAAAGAAAAAGCAGCCGGAAAAGATTCCGGCTGCCGGTTTTCGATCATCCGTAAGAAGGCTCAGCGGCTGAAGCAGGTCTCTGTGCCATAGGTATTGTCGATAATACGGAAGTTATTCTCGTCGATGAAATCGAGTTTCTTCTGACGGTCCTGAGATTCATAGCTGTAGCGGCTGAAGTAGTTGGCAAAGAATTCTGTAGACTGCTGATTGTCCCCATAGTAGCTGACAACATAGCATCCGCCGTCAAAGTACACATCGACCGGGAAATCATCAGGCCCATAGTTGTTGATACTGCCGTCCGCGTATCTCTGGCTGGTGGTGTGATATCTTCCTCCTGCCCGGGAGTAATCTGTTTCGATCTGCATTCCGCTCTCGTAGCCCTTTGTAACAACCTGTCCGTTGGAGACCCATGCGCCATCATTATTCACAAGATAACCGTCGGGGGTCATCGCACCTGTCAGGCAGCAGCCGGTGCTGTCAAAATAATAGCACTTTGCCAGCCCGTCGGTTTCGTAGATCCAGTTCCAGCCCGTAAGCACGTAGTCATATCCGGTGTTGTAGAACCATCTGCCGTTCTCGTTCACCCATTCACCCGCAAAGGCAGTGCAAGTCATCATAACTGCCGCCGCGATTCCTGCGATTACTGCAATCAGTTTTTTCATGGTCGTTTCTTTTCTCCTTTGCATTGTTTTTTTTCTAACACACTTATTATACAACAAAAATGTCATAATGTGAACTGCTTGAAGTCTTTCGGTTTACACAATTGGGGAGCTCCCTTCCCGGGATCCGCATCGCCGCCGGTCAACGTTTCTTTTTTTCCTTCAGTTTGCGGCGGTATTCCTTCAGCAGTTCATCATGATCATGATGCAATGCGGTTGGAAAAGCTTTCACGAGACGCCCGGGGCCGAAATAGGGATGCTTATAAAGGCCGGCCCGTACAGCCTCATACTTCGCGGTAAGCTCGTCCCTGTGCTTCCGCATTTCCGCGAAGCTGCGCTCCAGTTCGTCAGCGTCCGCCTCAGCTGCCCTGAGCTTTTCTTCATGCAGTTCCTCGTAGCGCGCTTTGAGCGCTTCCTTCTTCCGCATTCCCTTTTCTTCCAGTTCCATTCGGGATTCCTTTGCCTTGATTTTCATCTCAGACGTGATCATGGAGACCTGCTCTCTGCCGTCTTCGATTGCTTCTTCAGCCTTTTCCCTGCTCTCTTCGATTACTGCCGCCGTGCGGATCGTCCCCTGGCCGATCTCTCTGCTCATAGTATCACTGACAGCACGGATCCTGCGCCGGAGATCATCCAGCTCCGCAAGGTCGCGGTTGAGACCGCGTACTGTAGCTACGGAAACAAACAGGTCGACTGACGCTACCGCATACGAAAGCAGCAGGATCGCCCAGCCCAGAACAAGGGGGAACAGTGAGACAGTCAGTGCTTCCACAGTGGGATGCAGGATACGATAAATGAACACAGTCCCAAGACCCCAGAAAATGCTGAACCTAAGGCAGATATAGCCATGAAAATTAAAAGGTTCTTCGGAATAATCCCACCACCGCAGGTGGAAAAGTCTGTCCAGCGCCCAGCCACCGAACAGTTCGATAGAAGTCGTGAGCGCCATCCCGCCGAAAAAAAGAGCCAGAGCATTATTGTCCGCAGGGTTTTCGCTGATCGTGTTGAAGACGGCCAGGATCGCCAGCATACCGAAGCCGTAGATCGGGCAGACAGGTCCGTTCAGGAAACCGCGGTTGATCACCTCGCCCAGTGTCAGAGCGTGATACGCTACCTCAACACACCAGCCGAGGAACGCGTATATGATAAAAAACCAGAGGATATGGTATAAATCCATGCCGCCGATCAGCATAAAGTTCCCTCCTTGAAAAAGATGTTTTCCAGTATACAATAAATCGCCAGATTGTGCAAAGACACTTGTTGTGCTATACTTTACAAAGTTTACAATATTTCGGCAACCATCCTCCGAAGCACAGATCTCAGAGAGAATACAGATACATGAAGATCCGCATTTCAACCGATTCCACCGCAGATATTCCCGTTTCCCTGCAGCGGGACCTGGATATCCCCGTGCTGCCCCTGACCATTGAAACTGTCGAAGGGCAGGAATGGATGGACGGTATAGACGTGACGACCGACAGTTTCGCTGATTACCTGGAAAAGGCAGAGCAGCTGCCTACCACGGCTGCTGTCCCGCCTTTGGATTATGTCAACTTATTTGAAAACACTTTTGCCGCGGGATACACAGACCTGATCCACGTAAGTCTCAACGGATCCGGTTCCTCCACTTTCCAGAACAGCATCCTGGCAAGGGAGATGTTCTATCAGGACCATCCGGATGCCAAAAACAGCTTTCGCATACATCTGCTTGATTCCCGTACCTACAGCATGGGCTACGGCCTCGGCGTGATCCATGCCGCTCGTATGGCCCGTGAGGAAAATGCTTCCGTCGACAGGATCCTCGAATATCTCGAGGACTGGATCGCCCACAATGTGGTGCTCTTTGTTCCGCTGGAACTGAGCTTTGTCCGTAAGTCCGGCCGTATCTCCGGTGCGGCTGCCCTGATCGGGGACGCGCTGGGACTGAAACCTGTCATCACCTTTGAAGACGGATCCGCTAAGACCCTGGAAAAGGCGCGGGGTGAAAAGATGGCCATGCGCTCAGTGATCCGCCTGATGAACGCTACACGCTCTCCGGGTACTCCGATCTCCATCGTCGGCGGCGCGGACCCTTCAGTCAATGCAGCCTGGGACGCTATGGTTCGCAAGGAGATAACCGACACATCCGAGATCGTTGCAGCGCAGCTCGGCTGCGTGATCACCATCAACTCCGGACCGAAGGCCTTCGGCATTATTTACCGGATCTGAACGCAGCCTGTGTTCTGTTCTCACATAATATTCTGTTTCCGCTAAACGGCATGATCCCAGGATCATGTCGTTTTTGATCTGTTTTCTGTCCTGTTCTGTCCTGCCGCATAGTTTCGCATTGATACACTCTCTTAATTGAATCTTAACACGGCTGCGCCTTCCCTAGAAAAAAGCTGGAACCTTCTCCCGATTCTCCGGAACTGATCCAGACGCATGTGGGGATCGGATACCGGATGCTGAAGCTGGAATAATAATATCCGGGAACATTGCTGTTCCCGGACATTTTCTGCTTTTCTTTGTGATTTATACGGTCAGTACCGATTTAATTATCAGATCTGGCTGTCGATCCACTTTGCCAGAATGGGCTCCGGCATGAAGCCCACCTTCATATCCACAGCTTCCCCATTCTTAAGGAGCATAAGGGATGGAATGTTCTGGATCCCATACTTTGCGGCAAGATCCATGTTCTCGTCGACGTCAGCGTTAAAAAACTCGATCTTTCCGGCATATTTCTCACTCAGGGAATCGATCACCGGGGAAACCATCTTGCAGGGTCCGCACCAGACTGCGGAAAAGTCGATCAGAGCGACCGGTGCAGCTGCTGCAGCAGACATATCATTGTTCACGATCTTTGTAACCATCTTCAAACCTCCTGTATCATTGATCCGTACCCGTTAAAAGGCACGCTTCCATATTTATTGTAACAGAATCCGGGCTTTTTACAACATAAGCCTTATCACCCGATCGACCGCTTTATGCATTGATCCTTTTCAGCTCGTCCAGGTACTTTACCGCGGAAAGCGCGGCAACATTGCCTTCACCGGCCGACTTGATATACTGATAAGGCGTGCCGGTCACGTCGCCTGCAGCAAAGCAGCCGGGAAGGCTCGTCGCCATCTGGCGGTCGACAGCCACGTGGTTGTCCCTGACCTCGATTCCCGGGATCAGCTTGTCCGGCGCAACGCTCTCACGGAGAACGAACACACCGCTGACCTCATAAGTGTTTCCCGCATCGGTACGAAGCACCTTGCTCTGCATGCTGCTGCCGCTTTCGATTCCGATCACCTTTTCCCTGATCAGCCGGGTACGAGCGCCAAACCGCTCGGAGATATCTGCGGCATCGTCCACCGTATACATAGGGAAGTACAGAACTTCTTCACAGACCTCGCTCAAGAACCTGGCCTCCGCTTCTTCCTTTTCATTATATCCGACTACAGCCGTCTTCTTACCCCGGTATAAAGGCGCGTCACAGGTCGCGCAGTAGCTTACGCCACGGCCGAGGAAATCATCCTCTCCGGGAAGGGACCTGCTGGTATTTACGCCGCTGGCAAGGATCACCGTTGTCGCTTCGTACATCATCTCCCCGCCCTGGAGCACAAAGTAATCTCCCATAGCGTAGACAGAGCTGATGCGGTCCTCCGTGATCTCAATCCCCATACTGTCCAGGTGTCCTTTGAAAGCCGCAGCCATATCTTCACCCTTTATATGAGGAAGACCGGGATAGTTCTGGATCTCGTGAGCCTTTACCATCTTCAGGCTCAGGTCCGCAGATCCGATCAGGATGATCTTCTTGTTGCGGATCGTAGCCGTGATCGCCGCCGAAACGCCAGCAGGACCAGTGCCGAGTATCGCGATATCATATCTTTCCATCGTTTTCCTTCTCCTGAATCAGCTTAAAACCTTGTCTTTATTCATGCCTCACCCGAATCAAAGCCTTGTCCGTGCCATAGACAGGATCAAAGCAGCTTTTCGACACAGGCGCGCACATCCTTCATATCTGCCGTCGGCTCGAAGCGGGCAACGACATTACCCTCCCTGTCGACCACGAACTTAGTAAAATTCCACTTGATGTCCGGGGTCTTCTTGTAATTCTTATCGATCTTCATGAGCAGCGCGCTCATGGCGATCCCTGCCGGGCTTAAGCCAAAGCCTCCGAATCCCTGCTGTTCCTTGAGGAAGGCATAGAGCGGCAGCTGGTTTTCTCCGTTGACATCTGATTTTTTCATCTGAGGGAACTGCGTGTTGTAATTGAGGGTACAGAACTCATGGATCTCCTCATCCGTACCGGGCGTCTGGCCGGCAAACTGGTTGCACGGAATATCCAGGATCTCGAGGCCTTTTTCGTGCAGGTCCTCATACATGCTCTCAAGGTCCTTGTAATGCGGCGTGAAACCGCAGCCGGTAGCAGTGTTGACAACAAGGACCACCTTGCCCTCGAAGTCCTTCATGGAGACATCTTCGCCCTGTCTGTTCTTTACAGAGTAATCATAAAAGCTCATCGTTGTACCTCCTGAACTTATCTTTTAATTATTAATAACTCTTTACGTCTCTTATTATATTTGATAAAATATAATTTGTCAATACATTATTATCTTGATATGAAAGAATACAAAGAGTCCCGCCTTTCCCATATAACGAAAAGGCGGGATCTCTTTATTTTATCCGTCAATGTACCGCTGCGCCTTCGAAGATCCCCTTCGTATCTACGCTGTCGATCACCGTCTCGCCGGCACGTACATTGCTCCTGTTCTCGTCGATCACCTTCTCTGCCGCGGCACTGTACACAACAGTGATCTCACGCCGCACGGCATGCCCGTTCTCGACTACATAGACATAATCTCTGTCCTCTGCATGAAACACAGCCCCGGATGGAACGACCAGCGCGTCATTCTCATCAAAGAGAGTGAATACGAGATCGACGCCATAGCCTTCATACCCGGCATGTTCTGCCTTCAGCGCTTCCGTCAGCTTTGCCCGTACATGCACACGGTACTCATCCATTCCAAGGGCAGATGTTCCCTTTTCCGCATAATCATAGACCTCGGTGATAACTCCGTGAGTAGTCTCATCGCCCCCGCGCAGGTGAAGCCTGATCTCTACGGGATCGCCGGGGCGGATATACGGCGCGATGGAAGTAAGTACATCCGCTTCTGCCGAAGCCTCTTCCATGCCCTGAAGCTCAACGGTGACCTGTCCGGCCTGAACAGTGGTCATATCCTTCACAGGCAGCGAGATCACGCGACCGTCACGGTCTGCGCGCACCTCGCATTTCCCGATCTGTTCCTCAAGATGTGCCACCAGTTCCTCCTGCTGGCTTATCTGTGCCTCCAGCTGCCGTTCCTCGCTTCCGTAAAACCGCTCATTTAGAGACTGGGTATCAAGTCCTTGTGCCTGCAATTCCTGCAGCTTGCGATTGCCCTCTTCGTAGCGTGCTTTCGCCTGGGTATATGCCGCCTGGGCACTTTGATACTGAGCACTGATCTGCTCCAGCTCCACACGTGCCACATCCCCGGTCGCGTACAGAGCCTGCGCAGCGTTATAGCTTGTCTGGGCTGATTCAAATGCAGCCCGCGCAGCATCCCGTTCCCGTTCCAGACTGCTCATATACTCCGTCGGAGAAGAGGTCATCACCTGGCCGATCCGGCTCTGATCAAGCTGCGCCCGGAGCCCCGAAACGGCAGACTCTGCCTGCTGTTTCTGAAATCGGTAGTCATTGTCGGCAATGCGGTACAGGGGATCGCCAGCATGCACTTCACGGTTTCGTTCCACACAGATCTCTGTTACCGGTCCCGAGACTTCTGATATGATCGCAACGCGACCGCCGCCGGTCAGCCGGCCCTCTTCCGTATACGTATCCTTCAGCGCGCTACGGGTGACAACGGCTTTTTCGACCTTTATGCCACGCCCGATATGCAGCCAGACGGCAATTCCTGCCGTTGCAGCGATCACCGCTGCAGCAGCCGTCAGCACGAATGCTCTGCGCCTTTTCTTGTTCTCATTCTTATCTTTGTTTTTCATCTTTTTTCTCTATTCCCGCGCTTTCAGCGTTTCCGTCAGCTCGATCCGCCGGACCAGCCTCTGTTCCGCATACCACGCGCACATGGTCATCACAAAACATATCAGGATGGTGAGAAGATAGGTCGGTCTCCCGATATGCAGGCGCAGATCAAAACTGTCCGATATGATCAGGATCTCCAGGAGACGGTTTATGCCGTAACTGGCAGGAAAACCCAGAAGTACACCAAGAACAAAGTAGATCATTTTTTCAGTAAGCAGCATGGAGCCGAGCTCCCGATGCGTCATTCCCAACACACGCAGGGTGCCGATCTCCGTGTAACGTTCCTTCAGGCTGATCATGCTGATGTTGTAGATCAGAATGCCGCCTGCCACAACGCTGAGAAGTGCGAACATGTCCACCATATAGATCATGGAATTGATCATGGACCGGTATGCGCCGACGATTTTGTCTGTGTCTACGATCCAGGACACGCGGCTCGTTTTCATCAGGGATTTAAGGCTGCCTGCCTTATCTTCCGCGCCTGTCTTGATAAGGATCGTATTGACCGAAGGATCGCTGTGCAGTACTTCTGGAAAGCTGTCAAGACTGAGATAACAGTTCCGTCCCAGCAGCTCGGAGATCACAGCGGCGACCCGGATGCGGACAAAGCCGTTGGTCAGCCCTGTGCTGCTTAGTTCCACCCAGTCGCCTTCAGAAATATGGAGATTCTCAGCGGTGCGTTTGTTGAGAATAAGCGAATTATAAGGAGGCTCATAGATCTTGCCTCCATTATCCCGGATATGATAGAGCTCTGAATTTGGCGGCAATCCATACAGCACCGTATAATCCGTCAGATTGTCATGCCGCAGCGCCACGGCTGTCTGACATATGGCTTCCGCAGGGCAGCTGAAATGTTCCGCCGCGTCCTCGGCCTGGCCCGGTGTCACAAAACGGTCCAGTGTCAGCTGGAGATCATATACCTGGATCTGTTCAAACTGTGAATGCAGTACCTCCTCGAACTGCGGCATGAAACTGAGCATGGAAGAGGTCATCGAAAACGCGAATACAACCGCCAGGATTATCAGAAATCCGCGAAAAGGATTGCGCCCCATGGACCGGAGGCCGATACGGGTCTGCATACGAAGGTGCCGTCCCAAACGTTCCGGTATGCGGATATTCCGGCCGGTTTTCGGCTCTTCCTGGCGCATCGCGGTAGCCGGGGTGATCTTTAGGATCTCCCGGACCCCTAAAAACACAGCCAGTACGGCGGTTCCGAGCGAGATCGCCAGTGCCTGTAGGCGTGACACGATAAAGTCATGATAAACCGGATCCGGCAAGGTAAAGAAATCAACGTACATATTGAACATCACACGCCCGAAAATGCCCGCTGCCGCACATCCGAGCATCGCTCCCGCGATGCCGATGACACCTCCCTCGACCAGATAAGCACAAAGAAGCTCACGGTCCGTCATTCCGAAAGCTTTCATCGTACCGATCAGAGTACGGTCCCTGTCGATCATTTTTTTCAGTACGACATACAGCATAAAAACGGAGATCGCCATAAAGATGATCGGCAGGATCGTTCCGGTAGATACCAGTTCGACCATCTCTCCCGCCACCATGTTGGCGGATGCCTGGTCGTCCCGTTCACAGATCGAGGAAAGGCCGTAGGGCGTCAGTCGTTCTCTCAGCTGATGGCGCACATCGTCATAGTCATATCCTTCTTCCAGTAGAAAGCCAAGTTCATTGAGGCAGTCATTCTTTCCGAGCAGGCGTTCCATCCTTTTTTTGCTGATGACTGCGATATCATAGACCTCCCCGTCCGGCACCATTGCGCCCCCGTGCGGTATGGAATAGATATAATCCGGTGAGCTGCAGATGCCGCGGCAGAAAAAGCGCATGGCATGCCCGTCCTTCAGAAGGGAAAGCTCTGTTCCGGCGGGGTAGTGATAAGATCCAGTCATCCTGTTGCCGAGAAATATATCATCGTCGGCAGTATTGCCCGCGTCAAGATCCTCTCCGGAGAGATCCGTCAGCGTGATACGGTTGATCTTATCACCGGGATCATACGACATCAGGTGCACTGTAACGATCGTTTCCTGCCCTTCTCCGAGGATCCGGAGATCTCTGGACATATGCCCTCCGGCGGCTCGTATTCCCGGAATATCGGTCATGCGCTGCAATTCCGCGGAAGGTATTCCCTCGACCTCCGCAAAGACATCCGCCATACCGCTGTCCTTATAGTAAGCGCTGATCTGATCATCAAGATTATGCAGCGTATCGATCATGGAAACGAACACGAAAATACCGATACCTATGATCAGTATGGCACCGATGATCGCCCCTTTGTTGCGCATAACTAACCGAAATACATTTTTCCGGAAACTGTTCATAATCTGTATAACAATGATTCCCTACCACATGATCTCGTCCGGCTTCTTCGGATCGGGATTGGTTTCTATTTTTTCCAGACGTCCGTCTTTAAAGTAAAATACCCTGTCAGCTATTCTCGCGATATCACGGTTATGTGTGATCAGAACGACCGTTTTTTCGTAAGACCTGCAAAAACCTTCCAGTAGTTTCAGGACCTGCACACCGGTCCTGGAATCCAACGCTCCTGTCGGCTCATCGCAAAGCAACAGATCGGGATTTTTACATAGCGCCCGGGCGATGGCGATCCGCTGCTGTTCGCCGCCGGAAAGACGGTTCGGGAAATGATCCCGTCTGTCCGCTAGCCCGACTTCTTCAAGTAGTTTTCCGGGATCCAGCGGATGATTCGAAAGTTCGGCAGAAAGCGCGATATTCTCCAGTGCCGTAAGCCCGGGAAGCAGGTTGTAAAATTGAAAGATAAAACCGATATGTTCCCTTCGGTAAGCAGTCAGTTTCTGTGGATCGGCTTTGTTCAGTTTCAGGCTGCCATAGATCACGCTTCCGGAAGTAACAGTCTCGATACCTCCCAGTATATTGAGTGTCGTACTCTTTCCGGAACCGCTCGGCCCGAGGATCACGATCAGTTCTTTTTCGTAGATCTCAAATGACACGTCCTTCAGGGCGTGTACTGTCACCTCTCCGAGCTGATAATCTTTTGTGATATGTTCTGCCTGCAGCAGCGGTTTCATAAACGTCAATGCCTGTACGTCTGCATACGTACGACCTGGTATTCTCCAAGCGTTTGTGAGCGATTGCTAATTAGCTGTTGCTAACATTCATATATTATAGCATGCTTTGCAATGTTGTCAAATTCTTCTTAAAAAAAGCGGATGCATTCAGTGCATCCGCGTACGCATGGTTATAAATAGTTCTTTCACAGGAGCCGGTCTTTCAGTGTGTATTCTTCTTTGCGACCCATCCTCCGAACGTCTGGACGATGCTGACGGCGATCACAAGAACAAGAACGGTGATCCAGGTGATATCCGTCATGTTGCGATCATGACCGTAACGAATCGCGAAATCGCCAAGACCGCCCGCGCCCACGGCACCTGCCATTGCAGTCAGGCCCAGTAAACTGATCGCTGTGATCGTTGTTCCCCTGGCGATATGACCAATGCTTTCCTTGAGATATACCCTCCAGATTACATCAAGGGGGCTGCATCCCATGGAAAGCGCCGCCTCCACCAGTCCGTAATCCGTCTGTGCAAGTGCTGCCTCCACCTGCCTTATGAAAAAAGGTGTACAGCCGAATACCAACGGAACGATCGCGCCACGGACATAGATCGCCGTTCCCATGATTAGACGGCTCAGGGGCATCAGGGCAGTCAGCAGGATGATAAACGGGATCGAACGGAACATATTTACGATCTTGTCCAATGTCTGATAGATGATCCTGTTTTCCAGTATTCCTCCCGGTCTGGTCACAGTCAGAACGATTCCCAGAATGAGACCGATGAGAAAGGAAACGCTGCCCGCCCATAGTTCCATGATCAATGTGTCTTTCATGGCGGAAAGGAAATCGCCCCAGTGTGCGTATACGTTCGGCAGGCTGTTTTCGATGAACGCCGGTCCTGTAATTGTCTTTTTTGCAAGCAGGATCCATCCCCCATCAGGCATCAGACCCGGCAGCTGCATTTCAAGCAGAAATCCTGGCATCTTTGATCACCTCCACTTCCACATGATTGCTCTCGATATATTCAATCGCCCTTGTCAGATTTTCATAATCTCCGTGCATGATCACCACTGTATCTCCGATAGATTTATCATCTATGATCTCAATATCGGCAAACAGGATATTCAGCGATATATCAAAACGACGTACTGCTGTTGAGATCAGCGGTTCCGAGACCAGCAGCTGTTTGTAGTGCAGGACCGCGAGAATTTCTCCTGTTTCCAGCCTGACGACATCCGAATCTGTATCTACCAGCTCATAGACCTTTGAAACATTGGAGGTCGTTCGGATGAAAGTTTTTGTGATCTGCTGCTTCGGATCCGTAAACACAGAAAAAATATCACCGCTCTCTACCAACGATCCATGTTCCATTACTGCGACCTTATTGCAGATAGATTTGATCACAGCCATCTCATGAGTAATGACGACCACGGTCAGTCCCAGTTCTTTATTTAACTTTTTGATTAGTTGCAGGATCGATGCCGTCGTCTGGGGATCCAAAGCAGAAGTGGCTTCATCACAAAGCAGGATTCTGGGATCATTGGCGAGAGCCCTCGCGATGGCGACTCTCTGCTTCTGCCCTCCGGAAAGCTGTGCGGGGAAATCCTTTGCCTTTTCTTCTATTTCTACCAGACGAAGCAGTCTGTGTACCTTTTCACGGATCTCTTCTTTTGTTAGTCCGCTTCCCTTGAGCGGGAAAGCTACATTTTCCTCTACTGTACGGGACGGCATGAGGTTAAAATGCTGGAAGATCATTCCGATCTTCTTCCGAGCTTCCCTTAATTCCTTAGGTGACAGTTCCATCATATTCCTGCCATCGATCAGCACCTGTCCCGAAGAAGGACGTCCCAACAGGTTGATGCAGCGCACCAGAGTGGATTTACCCGCGCCCGAAAAACCGATGATGCCGTAAATGTCCCCATCCTCGACAGTCAGTGAAACATCATTGACCGCATGTATTGTCTCCGAGCGGCCATTTTCATTAAATTCCTTTTTGACGTGGATCAGTTCAATCAAATGAGTACCTCCCCGACATTGACGCGTTCGATGCCGTCAATGATCACATGGCAGATCCCCTCCGGTTTTCGGAACGGGTCCTTGAAGCTGGCTTTGGAGCCTACGGTCTCTCTGTCGAAGATCACCAGGTCAGCCCTGGAGTCTGCGCGGATATGTCCGCGGTCCTTGAGTCCCAGAAAATCAGCAGGGAGCGAAGTGCATTTACGGATTGCTTCCTCCCAGCTTACCAGCTGTCTGTTCCGGACATATTCACCCAGCATATACACATGATTGCTGTAGCCCCTCGGATGCGCGGGAAGTCCGCTTCCCGTTCCGATTCCGTCGCATCCGATCGCTGTAAACGGGGAAGCGAAGATCCGTTCGACCAGTTCTTCCCCGCAAAACTCCAGTGTCAGAAGTGCATTGCCATGATTCTGTACCAGCAGATCCATGATCGTTTCCACTTCATTCATATCTCTTCGTACAGCAATATCCGCAATACTCAGACCCGCATACTCATTCGTTTCTTCCGCATAGATCACTGTCAATTTCTCCGGACCGATCTTGCGGTAATAATTCTCCCAGGAAAGGTCCGTTTCGATGCTTTTACGGACAAGCGCCCGGAAATCCGGTTCTGAAAGTCTGTGAACGCATTCTGCTATGCCGTCCTTCAAAGAAAACGGCGGAAACAGCACAGCCAGTCCTGTGGAAGACAGATTGGACTGATATTGGTCATTGATGACCCTAATGCCTTCATCCTGTGCGGTTTCAATCAGACGCAGTATCTCTTCTGCATTCTCACGCCCCTTTGGTCCGATGGATTTGAGATGTGAGATCAGTACCTTGCAGCCGGACTGACGCCCAATATCGATCGCCTCCTTTACAGCCCCGACCACCAGATCGCTTTCGTTGCGCATATGCGTCGTATACACACCATCATATTCCGTCAGTACTTTGCATAGGTCGATCAGTTCTTCCCTGTCCGAATATACTCCCGGCGGATAGATCAGACCGCTTGACAGACCGATAGCGCCGGCTTCCATCGCCTCCCTCAGGAGATTCTTCATCTGTTCCGCTTCTCCGGATGTGGGCTTCCGGTTCTCCATTTTCATGACCGCCAGACGGATCGTTCCGTGTCCCGCCAACTGCTCACGATGTATCACGGGAGAAAGTGCTTTGATATCATTTAGATACTTTTCTGTTGTTATCCAGGAACGCCAGAGTTCATTGTCGATCCGGTAAGGTACTATCGGCTGGATATAGTCCAAAAGCATTTGAAACCGTTCCGGGTCTGCCGATACCGGTGCCGGAGACTGTCCGCAGTTACCGACAATCTGTGTCGTCACTCCCTGCAGCAGCGTGGCAGTTTCAAAACGATCGACAAACGGATAGAGATCATTATGATTATGCGTGTCAAAAAAACCCGGGCACAGGATCCAACCCGGCTTTCCCTCGATCACACGTTTTGTCCCGTCGCTCTCCGCTGCCGTGCACAGGCTGTCTTCGTCCGGACTGCGGAAAACATCTTTGATTCTTCCGTCGCGCACACCAACGCTCCCCTTAAACAGGGGAGCGCCGGTACCATCCGCAATATCTATATTTTTGATCAGAATATCGTACATTTGCTTCTTCCTTATGATTGTAGGATCTGAAGGAACATGTCCCTTCCAAAACCGCCTTCTTATCTGTACTGTGCGATCAGGTCTCTGTCCCAGCCGACCGGGACGTGATATCCGCCGAACAGTTCATTGTACAGATCAATGGTTCCCTCTGTCTGATACGCTTCAACGATTTTTTCGAAGACGTCCAGCTTCGCGGGATCCTTCGTATCTTCCGTCCGTACTACGATCAGGCCCCAGTAGTTTTCATCTGAAAGGGATACATCCTTGAAGATCGCGTCATCCGTCTTCATGCCGAAATCCACTACATAGTTGCCGTTGATCACTGCTGCATCGATATCCTGCAATGCTGCAGGGATCACGCTGCCCTGGAGCTCTTCGATCGTAATATCGACCAGATATTCCTCGATATCATCCACGGTCGGACTTAAGGGGATATCATCCTTAAGCTTGATCAATCCAGCCGCCTCAAGGACTTTCAGCGCACGTCCGCCGTTCGTCACGTCGTTGGGGATCGCAACGACAGCTCCATCTTTGATCTCGTCCGGGGATTTCACCTTGAGGGAATACAAGTTGAGCGGGATGATATAGCTATGTCCGACCGGGCTCAGTTCATAGCCGTGCGCGGCAACCTCATCGTTAAAGAAAGCCTGATGCTGAAACTGGTTGATGTCTATCTCCCCGCTTGCCAACGCGTTATTGGGAAGGGAATAATCCGAGAATTCCACGATCTCAAGATCAATACCCTCATCTGCCAGAATATCGATTGCATTCGCCCATACATCTTCTGTCATGCTTCCGCAGACACCTAAAGTGACCTTGATTGGCTCTTCAGATCCGCCATTATCCTCTGCTTCGGTTTTTTCTTCCTCTGTTTCCTCTGCAGCTGTTGTGGTTGCTGCAGGCTTTTCAGTTTCCGTTGTTGTTGTGGTTTCCGGTGCCGCAGACTGTGATCCGCCGCAGGCAGTCAATGCAGCTATGATGATAATTCCCAATGTTGCTGTGATGATCGTCTTTTTCATTATGCTTTTCCTCCGTTATCCTTATTCATCCGGTGCTGATGATTACAGCTTCCGTGTCCCTGTGACTTGTCTTGCCGGTGTCCTTGTGTAAAAAGAAAACCCGCAGGACATTTTCTGCCCTGCGGATATTTATCATCCTGTGAATGTCAGATCTGACCGGCTCTCACTCTTTCCGGTACACGCATTCCGGCTTCGCATCCCTTTTGGTTCTGCCGGTCAGTCATTATGTCCAGATCATACATGCACATAAAAACAGGGCGTTCGTTCGATCGCCCTGTCTGATGATCCATAAATATTGAAATGAAAGGTCAGGTGCGAAGAACGAAGTTAATCCATACGGCACATCATGCCGCACATGTACATGCACATGACCATCATCGTATGATCTCTCTTCATCGCGATTTTCTCCTTTCTCTGCTGACCCGTATGGTTTACCCATCTGGTCACTCGGTTGTTTGAACTAATTGTTTGCGATAATAACACCAATTGCCACCCTTGTCAACAGATATTCCCATCTTTTTTCAATAATTTTTATAATTGATTATCTGTTTTACTTATATTCACGTTTCTCTCTTTCCTTTTCCTCCAACGAAAACAGCGCATACCCAAAGGATATGCGCTGTTTTGTTCAAGTGATGGTTGAAGGGACTTCGACCGGTCCGTATGGAGGAGTTTATTCCTCGATCGGGCCCATGGAAAGTGCCTGCTTCGGGCAGCCCTTGATGCAGGCGCCGCATTTGATGCAGGTCTCACGGTCGATCTTCCAGGTCTTGGATGCACGGTCGACTTCGATCGCACCGACCGGGCACTTCTTCGCGCAGAGCGTGCAGTAGACGCACTTCTCGGCATCGAAAACAACACCTTCGGGCTTCGGCTCGGCGAAGGAAAGGACCTTCTTCGGGCACTTGCCGATACAGATGCCGCACTTCACGCACTTCTCGTGATCCACCTGCCAGGTCTTGGTGGTGCGGTCCACGGTAATGGCGTTCTGCGGGCAGTTCCTTGCGCAGAGACCACAGTAGATACAGTTGTCGATGTCGCAGGTAAGGTCGCCGATGATCTTCTTCTTGAAGGTAACGCCCTTGACCAGCAGATCCTCGTGCTTGGTTCCTACCATATGGTAGTCCTTGGTCATCTGGATCGCGCCTTCTTCACAGAAGTCGACACAGGTCGCGCAGAAGGTACAGGAGGTAAGGTCAAAGGTACGCCAGATATTTTCGCCGCCTTCGACTTCCTCGCGCTCCAGCTCGATCGCAGCCGGAGAACATACCTTGATGCACATTCCGCAGTCAATGCACTTTTCGCCGTCAAAAGCAATGCGGCCGCGGTAATTGCCGAGACCCTCGCCTTCCGGACACGGGAATGCTTCGGTACTGGGTTTGGTGAATGCGTTGGTGATCGCCTTTTTTAAGAATGGGAACATCATTTGTGCATCGCCTCCCTCTTCTCTTTCAAAATCAGAGCGGCCTTGTAAAGACCCTCCATGATGGCTTCCGGCTTCGGAGTGCAGCCCGCCACGGAAACATCCACATGGACGAAGTTGTCCAAAGGTGCCTCTACGGAGTAGCTCCCCTTGAATACATTACCGGACTTTGGGCAGGAGCCAAGTGATACGACACACTTGGGTTCCGGCACCTGTGCCAGTGTACGGATCAGTCTCTCTCTGGACTGGGAAGTGACCGGGCCGGATACCACGACGATATCCGCATGTCTCGGTGTGCCTGCCAGCTTGAAGCCGAAACGCTCGGCATCATACCTCGGAGTCAGGACCGCGACCAGCTCGATATCGCAGCCGTTGCAGGAACCGGAATTGATATGGTAGAGCCAGGGAGATTTCGAAGCACTGTCGTTAATTAATTTATTGAACATTCTTTCTTACCTCCTCATTATAAGCCGCACCATACAAGGATCAGGCTGCAGAGCGCCATACCCGCCACAAATGTCCAGTAGAATTTGAACAGATGCTCGATCTTCAGACGCGCGGTCACTGCGTGGGTCGTGGACATGCAGATGATGGTGACGACAACGCAGAGCACGATAAAAATGATGATGTCGCAAAGGACAGAGCCGGTACGGATGCCGCCCAGGAAAAGGGATACGAACAGTCCGGACATAACGAACATCTTCATGGCAGTATTCAGCTTGAACATGCCGAGCGCGCCGCCGCTGTACTCGATCAGCGGGCCTTCGCAGATCTCGGTCTCCGCTTCTGCCACATCGAAAGGCTGGGTGCCGACTTCCGCCGGAACGACCAGCAGCATCGCGATGGCTGCGGGGATCATGCTCCACTGGAACAGCATATTGCCGTTCTCAGCCTGCCACATGGCGACCTTCTCCATGGAGAATGCCAGCTCGCTTCCGCCTGCCTTTCTGGCGACTGCCAGCAGTACCAGAACGAACGGAAGCTCATATGCCATCATGGTGACCATCTCACGGGAGATACCAATGCCGGCATAAGGGGAACCTGAAGAGGAACCACCAACGATCAGGGCGACGCCCGGGATCGTAATAAGGTAAAGAATGACGATCATATCCGCGTTGCCGGAGAAGGCGGTAAATCCGCCGACCGGGATGAACAGCATGATCAGGGCCAGAGAAACAAAGCCAATGACCGGTGCTGCCAGGAATGCGAGCTTGTTAGCCGCATGCGGAATAATGGTCTCCTTTCCCAGGAGCTTAAAGAAATCATACATGGGCTGCCTCAGAGGCGGTCCGATACGATGCTGCATGCGCGCGACGACCTTGCGGTCAACGCCGGCCAGGAAAAGGCCGAAGCATGAGGTAAACAGTGCGCCCGGGAAAATCAGGATGTAGAATAAGCTTTTCAGAATTAACATTTCCTTCCCTCCCCTTAACGCATAAAGATAAACATGCAGAGCGTGATGATCGCAGTCGCGATGACTGTGAATACCGCGTAATCTGTCACAATACCGCTGTGCAGACCCTCAAGAACTCTGTAGTAGCCCTTCCAGTCCGTCTTGAAGCCCCAGAACAGATCAGAACCGCCGACCTGTGAGAAGAGCTCCTCTTCACCGGAGAAGAAAGTAGCATACTTGGGATCATATTTCACACCGGGCTGCAGAAGCTGGCCTCTGCTGCTCTTGCTGCCGGTGATCACGATGAATGCTGCAATGAAGATCACGACGAAGAGGATCAGCCAGACGATCGGATTCCAGAAGCTGAATGCTGCCGGAGCGACCTCGATGTTGCTTACACCCAGTCCTGCCGCGTAACCGTCGCCCATCATCTTATCGATGTAATTAGTGACGTTCAATGCAGCGTTGGTAGCCGGATACAGCAGATACTTGTTCACGATCGGATAGAAAATGCCGCAGAGCACGCAGAGCGCCGACATGATGTACATCGGTACCAGCATGGCAGCCGGAACTTCCTTCGTCTTCTTCAGTTCAGCCGGAAGCTGTCCGAAGAACACAGCCTGGGTGACCTTGATGAAGGATGCCAGGGTCATGACGGAAACGACCAGTGCAACGACGGTCACGATCGCGTATACGAAATTGCCGGACTCCACTGCCTTGGTGTAAGTCGCCTGATAGACCAGCCACTTGGAAACAAAGCCGTTGAACGGCGGCAGGCCCGAGATGGAGAATGCCCCGATCAGGAAACAGATGGTCGTTTTCGGCATTCTCTTGGAAAGTCCGCCGAGCTTGTCCAGGTTGGTGGTACCGGTCGCGTACAGAACAGCACCGGCAGTCAGGAACAGAAGGCCCTTGAACAGCGTGTGGTTCATCGCATGGAACAGACCGCTGGTAAGGCCAAGCGCTGAGCCAAGGCCGATCGCGGTGATCACGTAGCCGATCTGCGAAATGGAGTGGAACGCCAGCAGGCGCTTGAACTCATGCTGGGTCAGCGCCATAGTAACACCGATGAACATGGTGACTGCGCCGAAAAGAACGATCAGCATCTGTACGTTGGACTGATCCATAACTCTGAAAATGATGTAGAGTACCCGGATCATACCGTACACACCAGCCTTGTTGACCATGCCCGAGAAGATCATGGAGATCGAAGTCGGAGCAACCATGTAGGCATCTGCTGCCGGGGTATGGAACGGAACGATATAACTCTTAACGCCGAAACCGGCAACGATCAGAGCGAGTGCCATAACGGTGGTCGGTGTAAGGCCGCCGCAGGAAAGCTGTGCACTGATCTGTGCCATGTTCAGAGTGTGGCACTGTCCATAGATCAGGGCAATACCGGTCAGGGTGAAGGAGGAACCCATGGATCCGATGACCAGATACTTGAAGCCTGCTTCCAGTGTACCTTCGTTTTCATTTCTGAACGCGGTCAGTGCTACGGAAGCGAAGGTCATGATCTCCACCATGACGAACATATTGAAGACGTCGCCTGTCATTACCAGACCAAGCACAGAGCCGGAAAGCATCAGATACAGGGTATAGTAATGTCCGAGGTGATGGTCGTTTGCCATATAGCTGAGGGAGTACACACCGGAAAGCCAGAAGGTCGTCACCACGAGCAGGGCAAAGAACAGGCTCAGCGCATCGATCTCATAACCGATACCGATGGCATAGCCGGATACGGGCGCCCAGTTACCCATCCAGTAACTGATGATCTCGCCGTCGATCATAACGGGCTTGATCAGCGCATAAATAAGTACGAGTGCAATGGTTGCCGCCAGCATTGTGATCGTGTTCCGGATGCCTTCGTTCTTGGATCCGAAGATCTCCACACAGAACGCGCCCAGGAACAGCAGCATAACGGCTAATACCGGGAAATGCTGTATCATCCGTGCAACCTCCTTACATCATCCGCATTGATGGACTTATACTTTCTGTAGATCATGATGACCAGGGACAGTGCCATGGCATCCACGCAGGCGCCGATGACGATGCTGGTCAGTGTCAGTGCCTGAGGCACCGGGTCTACGAAAAAGTGAGGAGCTACGCCATTCAGAAGATCAGACATCTGATAGATCGGCGCAGTACCGCCATCATTGAATCCCAGGCTGACGATCAGCAGATTGACGCCGTAGTCGACGATGCCGAGGCCCAGGACGACCTTGATCAGGTTCTTCTTGGTACATACGGTGTAAAGACCGAGGACGATCAGTACAATCGAAGCGATATAATTGACAATAATCATTCTGTCACGCCCTCCTTTACCGTTTCTGTCGCGACTGCCGCATCGACAGCCTCTTCCAGCGGAAGCTCTGCAGGTGCTTCGGCAGCCTCGATCGCTTCGACCGCGGGTGCAGCATCTGCGTCATCCGGATCCGGAGCCAGCAGTCCCAGCATCAGAAGAAGCAGGAAACCGACACCGCTTAAGACCTTATAACCGACCGCATATCCCATGAAGGTGATAGTGCCGGCGGAAAGGAAGTCACCAACCGCGCCCATGTTGTAGAAAATGTTACGGCAGAAGTTGGCGCCAAACGCGATGCCCAGAAGGCCGAGGATGACATAGAGGGATGCGCCGATGGCTTCGTTGACACGCAGCGCTTCGGTGCTGATCGCTTTAGTCGCAATGTTGTAGCCATATCCCAGATACAGGAGCAGGGCGCCGGATGCCACACAGACACCGCCCTGGAAGCCTCCGCCGGGGGAAATGGTTCCGAACAGGATAATATAGAGACCGAAGGTCAGTGCAAAGGGCAGGAACTTATCCGCGCCGCACTTGATAATGACGTTCTTTTCGGTAATGCCTTCTTTAAACTTCATTATGCTTCTCCTCCTTTCTCTTCTTTCTTATGGCCGCGGCTCAGGATCACGAAGGAACCGGCAATAGCGGTCAGAAGGATAAAGGACTCGCCAAGAGTATCGAATCCACGGAAGTCGAAGACGACGGCGGCTACGTTGTTGGCTGCCATGGTCTTTTCCAGGTTTTCCTTGACGATGACGTCGGCCACGCCGTCCGGGTTGGATGTATCGTAGACCGTCGGATTGTTGTAGAGATCCACAACATTAAAGCTGCTTCCGTCATAGGTGACCGGAATGTTGTCGTACGCAAAACGTCCGGCAAACACGCCGCAGACCAGGATGATCAGAAGGGACATAAGGGTGATCGTTCTCTTCATCTCTCTTCCTCCTCCTTAGGTGTGGTCTTCTTCACGGCGATGACGAAGATGGCGGTGGAAAGCACGGCGCCGACGGCTGCCTCTGCGATCGCCACGTCCGGAGCCTGCAGCAGGATGAACTCCAGTGCCACGAGCGCGCCGGTAACGCCAAGCGCAATGACCGATGACAGGACATTCTCGAACATGACCGCACAGACTGCCGTCACCAGAATGCCGATGATAACGAGTGTATTAAAAAGGATCATGACGTTCATTATTCTTCCACCATATCCTCTCCGTATTTATCCACTTCATACTTCTTTTCCGGACGGACCCCGTGCTTGTATCCGCCGCGGCAGATCGCATGGCCTGCGATCGGGTTCGTGATGATGTAGAAAATACCCATGAAAACCAGCTTGACCGCCATGCCGCCGTCATGCAGATAAATGGCTGCATAGAGAACACCGCCGATAATAACGCCGAGCACGCCGAGCGTAGCGATGTTGGTGCTGGACTGCATCCGGCAGAACGCGTCAGGCATACGAAGCATGCCTACCACTCCGGCGAACGCGAAGAAAATGCTGATGACGATCAGTAAATCAATAACGATTCTCATAGCCTTCCCTCCAGATAACGTGCAACGATGGTCGAACCGATGAATCCGAGGATCGCGGTGATGAATGCGATATCCAGGAATACGGATCTTCCGGAATAAAGGGCGAACAGGATCAATGCCATATCGCTTAAGATATCAATGCTGTCGGCAGTGACCGCTCTGTCCACCACGCTCGGTCCCTTGATCAGTCTGAACATCAGACAGAGGGCCAGAACGATGAAGCAAACTGCGAAAAACAGTAATTCCTGCATGATCATTCCCAAATCCTCCCTGTCCAGCTCTCCAGGGTGCCCTTGATGGCTTCCCCGGCCTCCACAGGATCAGAAGATGCCACATCGATCCAGTGGATATAATAATAGGTCTGTCCCTCTTCTTCCGTGATATCCATGGTGATGGTACCAGGCGTCAGTGTGATCGAGTTGGCCAGCATTGCCTGTCCGTATTCGGACTTCATGTTGCTCGGGATCTTGACGATGCCCGGGTTGACGGGAAGCTGCGGGCTCAGGGCACGCATGGCAACGTCAACATTGGCCTTCCAGAGTTCGATCGGGAAGATCACAAAACAGTATGTCAGATAGGCGGGCAGCTTGGTCAGCAGATAAAACGGCTTCTCATGAATGAAGAAGCGTGCGCTGAAAAGTGCCACCAGAAAGCTGACAACAAGTCCTGCGATCAGTACCTGGGCGGACGGAGCGCCACGGAAGATCGATACGATCTGTCCTGTTATCACCAGCCAGAATAAATAACATACAATGGCTGTTGACAACACCGCCGATGAACTTGCTTTCTTCACAGGTGTACCTCCTGAGGTGTTGATTTATATAAGTTGCTTTCATTACGATTGACCGGCCGGGATCATTCCGCTTCTACGGAATCCACGAAATACTCCTTGCCGGAGATGATCCTGAACCCTGTGCTGCCGCATTGCGGACAGGCGTAGGTCCCCTTCCGGATCTCACCCTCAAAACCACAGTCCCTGCAGGTGATCCGGATCGGCGTTTTCTCTATTATGATCCGGGCGCCCTCCGCTATGGTTCCTTTTGCTGCGATCCTGAAATACTCATGAACACAGGACGGAACGATGCCGGAAAGCTCGCCGATCTTCAGCCGGATCGAGAGGATCTTCTCCACGTCATATTTTTTGACCTCCGGGATCACGGTATCCAGGATCCCTTCGACGATGACGAGTTCGTGCATGGGCTCTCCTTTACTCGAGCAGCTATTCTTCGCCCATTCGGAATCCGGTCCTTCGGACCTTATTCCTCATGGTCTCAGCGTCTGCCAGGCAGACGTCGTGTCATTCGGCTCATGAAAATACAAGCAAGCTTGCTTTTCATGATCCTCATTCCACCAGCTGCTTGGTTAAGTTATCTGTCCATACAGCTGAAGCACGGGTCAATGGAGGCGATGATCAGACCGGCGTCGGCAACGGAGTTGCCCTTCAGCATGGTCGGGATCGTCGGTGCATTCTTGAAGGTCGGAACATGGATACTGACTCGTTCATTCTTGTCTGTTCCGTTGGTGACGACCTTGTAGGAAAGCTGTCCGCGCGGTGCCTCATGTCTGCACATGTACTCGCCGGGTTTGATGGTCGGAATACGGTTGCCGAGGTTGATCGGGCCTGCGGGCATGCTGTCCAGTGCCTGACGGATGATCTTGATGCTCTCCATGTTCTCCAGGCATCTGACGACGACTCTCGCGAAAACGTCGCAGGTATTGAATACTGCCTTATTGAACTCGAACTCGTCATAGCAGCTGTAAGGAGCATCGATACGGACATCGATCGGCACGTTCGAAGCACGCGCGTGCGGACCGATAGCACCGATACGGATCGCATCCTCAGTGGTAAGGACGCCGACACCCTGGGTGCGGAGCGCCACGGTCTTGTCGCTCAGGAGGAACTCGGTCAGACGCTTCTGGCTGTCCTCGATCTTATCCAGCATCTTGAGGGTCCTGTCCTTCTGCTCCACGGAAATGTCTCTTCTGGATCCGCCGTAGGTGACCATACCATAGTTGACACGGTTTCCGGTCAGGTCCTCGAGGATATCCATGATCGCTTCACGGTCATCCCAGGAATGCATGAACAGGCTGTCATGGCCGATGATGTGCAGGGCAATACCCAGCCACAGATAATGGGAATGCAGTCTCTCCAGCTCTGCGGTGATGACACGCATATACTGGCCCTTTTTCGGGACTTTGATACCTGAGACTCCTTCCAATGCCATTGCATAGGTCATGGCATGTGAGTGAGAGCAGATACCGCAGACACGCTCTACCAGCACGAGGGTCTGAATGAAGTTTCTCTCCATGCAGAGTTTCTCGATACCGCGGTGGTTATATCCGATGAATACCTCCGCATCGCTGATGAGCTCGCCGTCAGTGATCAGTCTCGCATGAACCGGCTCTTCCAGTGACGGATGATACGGTCCGATTGGAACGATATAGCTCACTTGTCAGTCCTCCTTCTTTGTTTGTGTTGTCTTGATCAGCTCTTCCATCGGCGTGACAAAGATCTGACCCTGGCCTTCCAGCATCGTATCCGGCATGAACAGACGCTTGGAAGTATCCAGTCCCTCAAATGTGATGTCGATCAGCTCACTCAGCTCTCTCTCCGGCCATTCGGCGGCAAGATCGTAGATATGAGAGATCGTTGGCAGGACTTTCTCGCCTTCCACGTAATAGGACTCGATGCCCGGATCGATCTGATACTCATATGAGATATTCGGCAGACCGTCCTTATCGAGGTATCCGTGGATCATTGCGAGAATTACGCCGTTCTTACGCATTTTCTCAGCAAGCGGGACGACTTCGTCTTTGGTGATGCTGATTCTTTTGTATTCCTGCATAATCCCTTCTCCTTCTTAAAGATTTTTGATTTGCTACTATATAAACTAAAGGCTGGATGGCCTAGTAGTTCCGTTTTCATCAGATCAGCAGATCCGGGGCAATTGCGCTCCCGAGAGCTTGGCCGCAATGCGTCCGCCGCCCATGGGCGTGCGTATCACGAGCTTGCCGGGGTGTTCGGCAGTGACCACACCGATAACGGCAGCATCTCTTCCCTCGTCAAAACCGCGCAGGATCTTCACGGCTTCTTCTGCCATCTTCGGGTCAACGACCGCAATGAGCCTGCCTTCGCAGGCACTGTAGTACGGGTCCAGCCCGAGGATCTCCGATACCATGTTCACCGTCGCACTCACCGGAATATCGTTCTCGAAGATCTCGATGCCAAGGCGTCCATCTTCGATGAATTCGTTAAGCGTTGTCGCCAGGCCTCCGCGGGTAGGATCCCGCATTACCCTCAGCCTAGTTCCGAGTTTTGTACCAAGCGCCAGGGCCGATTCGTGGAGCGGTGCGCAGTCGCTCTTCAGCTCCGCCTGTACGAGATTTTCATTGCGGGCCAACATCACGGCCGTACCATGATCCCCCACAGTGCCGGAAACGATGACAGCATCGCCTTCCCGGATCATTCGGGGCGAAAGTCCCGGCGTCCTTAAGAACCCGATGCCGGAAGTATTGATATAGATCCCGTCCCCGCGGCCGCGCTCCACCACCTTGGTATCGCCTGTCACGACCTGTACGCCCGCGCGCTCAGCCGTCACGCGAATGGAATCGATGATCCTCTGCAGATGTTCTGTCGAAAAACCCTCTTCTATTATAAATGCGAGGCTCAGGTACTTCGGCTCGCCGCCGGCCATGCTGATATCATTGACCGTCCCGCATACCGAAAGCTTGCCGATATCACCTCCGGGGAAGAAATACGGACTGACCACAAAGCTGTCCGTCGAATAGACCAGACGCTCCGCGCCGTCGATCACGGCTCCGTCCCCGAGTTCCGCCAGCGCATCGTTGGTGAGGAGCGGAACGATCATATCACTGATCAGCGCGGAGGTCTTCTTCCCTCCGCTGCCGTAATCCAGTGTAATAAAACTATCCATAGATACGTCTCTCAGTTGTAACAGTTAACAGAATGAGCGGTACTTATATGCCGCGGCACACGCACCTTCCGCAGATACCATGCAGGGTCCCTCCGGATCCTCCGGTACGCAGACTGTTCCGAACAACGGGCACTCCGTCGGATCCAGCTTGCCTTTTACGACATCACCGCAGCGGCAGGCCGTCTTGATGACGGGTCGCTTCAGAACGATCCCGAACCGCTGCTCCGCGTCATATTCTGCGTACTCCGGCCGGATCCCATAGCCGCTCAGGTCGATCACGCCGAGTCCGCGCCAGATATCCTTCCGGGGAACAAGATACCGGTCAATGATCTCCCTTGCCATCGGGTTGCCTTCCGGACGGACAACATCCGTATACTGGTTCTCCAGTTTTGCCTCGCCCTTCGCGATCTGCTGCATGAGCATACGGACCGCATTTGCTATATCATCAGGGTCAAATCCGGCGATCACTGCCGGCAGACCCAGCTCTTCAAAAAACTTCAGTCCCTGCTCTCCAAGGATCACAGCGACATGTCCGGGACATATAAATCCCTGTACATTGAACTCCGGATCCGCCGCCAAAGCCCGGATAGACGGCTCCAGCATCTTCAGCATGGAGAAGACAGAATAATTGCCGATATGATCTTCCGAAGCTGCCTGGATGGAAGTGGCCGTGCCTGGTGCGCTCGTCTCAAATCCGACGCCCAGGAAGACGACCTCCCTGTCGGGATTCTGCCGTGCAATGTCTACTGCGTCCATAGCCGAATATACGATGCGCACGCTCGCTCCGAGCGCAGACCGACGTGCCAGGTTATCACCCTTGACACTTCCCGGGACGCGGATCATATCACCGTAAGTCGCAACGATCACGTCGGGCTGCTCCGTCAGTTCAAGCGCAGCATCGATCACTTCCGGAGGAGTCACGCATACCGGACATCCCGGTCCCGATACCAGACGGACCCAGGCAGGAAGAAGGCTCCGGATACCTGCCCTTGCGATCGCCATGGTATGAGTCCCGCATACCTCCATGAGGCGGTAGGTTTTGCTTCTGTCCAATGCCATCAGATCGTCCTGAGGACTGCTTCAAGCTCACGAAAAGCCTCCAGATCCTCCTCCGCCTGCCGGCCATCCACCTTCTCGATGGCAAATCCTGCGTGGACCATTACATAGTCCCCTACCTTCGGCTCCCGTATAAAATTAACCTTGACTTTCCGGCTGACGCCGTCGCGTTCCACGACCGCATCCGTTCCGTTCAATTCCTTTATTCTCAAAGGTACAGCAAGACACATATCACAAACTGCCTGTATTTGTTTTCAAAATCTGTTTATTTGATCCGATGGCTTTCAAAGCTGCCGCCGCGCGATCATCAGCTGTCCGAGCGATAAGCCTTCGTCGTTGCAGGAGACCCGGCTGTGGGTAAAGGGCTCGAGACCCTTTTCCCGAAGCTGCTGTACCAGACGCTCCAGTACGTACATGTTCTGGAAAGATCCGCCCGAAAGCACCACCTTCCGAATACCGGTATCCCTGCTGATCAGACCGGCCATCTCCGCTGCCATCATTACGAGTGTATTCATGAATCTGGCTGCAGCCCTTCGCGTCTCATCTGTCAAAGCTCCGTCCGGACAGTGCGCATCTTTAAGATCTGCCAGTATTTCCCGCAGCATAGGCTGATAGTCAAATGTATACAGCGTATCCTGCTTCTCTATCCGATAAGAGTATTTCTCGTCGCAATCAGCCGCAGCAGCCGCTTCAAGCAATATTGCGCCCTGTCCCTCGTAACTCACTGTCTCGCGTATACCGAGAATGGCGCTCACGCCGTCGAAAAGACGCCCGATACTTGTCGACACAGGGCAATTGACCCCTGCCTCAAGCTGCCGCTTCGTTATGGCGATCTGGTCAGCCCGGACGCCGGAAAAGGCAATACCGTCTCCGTTTTCCGGGAGATCATTAAGCAGCGAGACCGCGATCCTCCAGATCTCATGGACCGCACGGTCACCGCCGGGAAGTCTCAGGCTGCGGATCGTGCCGCATCGGCGAAATCCGCCGAAGTCTCCCGTCAGGAACTCGCCGCCCCAGGACAGCCCGTCCGTTCCGAGACCGGTACCGTCCCAGATGATGCCGATCACCGGCTCATCGAGACCGTTGTCAGCCATACAGGACGTCATATGCGCATAGTGATGCTGCACCTGCAAAAGGGGCATCCCATCGCGTTTCGCACGTCCCGAAGCATATGATGTCGAAAGATAATCCGGATGGAGATCGCATACGAGCGCTTCCGGCCGAATCTCAAACAGCTTTTCAAAGTGCCTGATCTGTGACTCGTAATTATCGAATGTTTCTATATTCTTAAGGTCGCCGATATGCTGCGCCGAAAAGACATGTCTTCCTTTGGAAAGGGAAAATGTCGCCTTCTGCTCGGCTCCGCAGGCAAGGACCTGCATCGTGTCGCCCTCGTGCTCCGCGCCGGACCCGCCGGCAATCATAACGGGATATGGAACATATCCCCTTGACCGCCTTGCAAAGTAAGGCTTTCCCTCAAATACCCACATGACGGAATCATCACACCTTACATGGATATCGCGGTCATGCATCAGGAATCCGTCGGCTATGCCCCGAAGCTCTTCAAGCGCCTCTTCGTTGCGGTAAATGATCGGCCGGTCGGAAAGATTCGCGCTGGTCATGACCAGCGTCCGGAGATCATCGTGCAGCAGCAGAAAATGCACCGGCGTGTACGGCAGCATGATGCCGACCCGTCCGTTTTCACTGATGTGGGAAAGGATATCCTCTCCCTGCGCGGGGCTTCCGTCCGTCTTCTTTTTCATAAGAACGATCGGGCGCTGTCTGGAAGAAAGCTGCTCTGCCTCCGCGGCACTGATCATGCAGTACTGCCTGGCTTCCTCCACATCCGCGCACATCAGGGCAAAAGGTTTCTCGTCCCGCTGCTTCCTGCGCCTGAGCTCCAGTGTCAGCGCCGGAATGTCAGCCCGGCAGGCAAGATGAAAGCCGCCCAGTCCCTTGACAGCTACGATACCGCCCTCACGAAGAAGTTTCTGTGCGCTTCGCACGGGATCTCCCGGTATCTCACGACCTGAAGCATCCGTGAAGAAGAGCCGCGGGCCGCACGCCGGACAGCAGTCGGGCTGCGCATGGTAACGCCGGTCCGTAATACTGCTGTACTCAGTACTGCATTCATCACACATGGGAAAAGCAGCCATCGTGGTTTTATCCCGGTCATAAGGAATGTCCCGGATGATCGTAAACCGAGGTCCGCAGTTCGTACAGTTGATGAATGGATAGCGGTATCGACGATCGGCAGGATCAAACAATTCCCGCAGACAGTCATCGCAGGTGCACACATCGGGAGAGATCAGGGTATTCCGCTCTTTCCCTCTTTTGGACGCGATGATATGGAAGTCCCTAAAGCCCTCCAATGGCTCATAGACTTCCGTATCGATCTTCTCGATCAAAGCCAGTGCCGGTTTCTTCGTCCGAAGCTCTTCCACGAAACGTGCAAGTGCTTCCCGTGAGCCCTCCAGACGCATCTCCGCCCCGGTGGAGGTATTCCGAATCCACCCGCACAAAGAATGGTCAGTGATCTGCTTGTGGATAAACGGCCGAAATCCGACTCCCTGAACGATACCGCTGACTCTGATTATCAATCCTATTTTGTCCAAACAGCACCTCTGATGGTAGTTGTTTCGATTGAAGTATACCATATTTTGACAATTAATTAACTACTATTTTGCACTTTTGTGTAAACAAATTTTATGAGTTCATTCACAAATCGTAAGATTTTCATACTTGCGCATCATGGTCATTTGTATTATCCTTACTGTACTAACCGAACTAATACAGTTATGTTTCACAGAAAAGGGATATACCATGATTCTTTTAGACTATAAGGACCGGCGTCCCATCTACGAACAGATCGTCGAAAAGCTGTCCGATCTTATGGTCCGCGGCATTCTCGCGGAGAACACGCCGCTGCCCTCGGTACGCGCTCTGGCCACCGATCTTTCCATCAATCCCAACACTGTCCAGCGCGCCTATCTGGAGCTGGAACGCAGGGGCTATATTTACTCTCAAAAGGGAAAAGGCAGCTTCGTCGCCGGGATGGAAGGTATCCGCAGCGGCAAACAGGCTGCTGTCATAGACGAGCTTGACGCGCTCGTCTCCCGCGCTTTTGCGGCTGGTATCAGCGAATCGTACCTTACCCAGGAGATCCGCCGCCGTTACGCGTCAGAATCACAAAAAACAAAAGGAGGTAACGCAGATGATTGAATCCGTCGGTCTCACCAAACGATTTGATGATGTCATTGCCGTTGACCATATCAGCGCTGAGATCCGGGAAGCCAGTGTATTCGGCCTTGTCGGAACTAATGGCGCCGGCAAGAGCACCTTCCTCAGACTTGCCGCCGGCATACTGAAGCCGGACGAAGGCTGTGTACGCATTGACGGCGAGGAAGTCTATGAAAACCCGGGGATCAAACAAAGCTTCTTCTATATCCCCGATGACCAGTATTTCTTTTCCAATGTCACGCCTATAGAGATGATGGTCTTTTTCAGCCATATCTACCCGACTTTTGACACGGCACGTTTTCAGAAACTGCTCACCGCATTCGAGCTCCCGTCCGGACGCAAGATCAACACCTTTTCCAAGGGCATGAAGAAGCAGCTTTCCATCCTGCTCGGGATCTCATCCGGAACGAAATACCTTTTCTGTGATGAGACCTTTGACGGTCTTGACCCGGTCATGCGGCAGGCGGTCAAATCCCTCTTTGCCAACGACATCAGCGAGCGGGGCCTCACCCCGGTCATCACTTCGCATAATCTCCGGGAACTTGAGGATATCTGCGACCATGTCGGACTGCTGCATAAGGGAGGTATTCTTTTCTCCAAGGACCTTGAGGACATGAAGCTCGGCATCCATAAGCTTCAATGCGTACTCCGTCCGGAACAGGACATCAGCGGTCTGAATCACGCTCTTGAGGGCTTTGAAGTGCTCCGTGACGAGCAGCGCGGCAGTATCCACACGCTGACGATCCGCGGCGGCGCTCCCGGGATCCTCACAAAGATGGAGGCTTTAGATCCCCTCTTCTTTGAGCTCGTACCCCTCTCCCTCGAGGAGATCTTTATCAGTGAAACGGAGGTGACCGGCTATGATGTCCGCAAACTCATCTTCTGAGAAACACAGCGTATCTTTTCTGCATCTTATGCGGGAGAACCTCCGGCGCAGGATCTGGTCTGTGGCGCTTAGCTCCCTGCTTTTCTTCTTCATGTTCCCTATCATGATGATGCTGCAGGTGAGCCACTATCTGGACGCATCGAATTTCGTCTCTCTTTCTGACCCGGCACCTGCCATGAAACATGCAAAGCAGCAGGTCTTCTCGAATTTCATCGGATGGGTGGAGACCGACGACCCCTTCCTGAGCTTTATCCTGCTCTGCCTTGCGGTAGTCATCGCGGCATCGGCTTTTTCATGGCTTCATAACAGCCGTAAGACTGATTTTTACCACAGTTTGCCGGTCAGCCGTGCCCGCCTTTTCCATGCGGTCAACCTCAACAGCCTGCTGATCGTTGGCGTACCTTATCTGATCATGAGTCTGCTTGCCGCAGCCATCACACAGACCTCCACCGGTCACAGCGGTTGCTTTATCGCAGCTCTCCTGGGATACCTGGGGCATATGGCTTTTTTCCTTCTGGGCTACATGACTGTGGTCCTGGCAATGATGCTGACGGGCAATGTATTTGTCGGTCTCCTGGGCACCGGGACGTTCTTTATATGGGGTCCCTGCTTCGTTGCGCTGGTATTCGGGCTCATGAACCGGTACTTCTATACCTTCTGTGATTCCGAAGAAATGATACAGTGGTTCATGCATCGTTCCTCTGCCTTTCTGTGGATGTTCCCGTTCAGCGGTGATGCTGCCGTTTCCGCGCCGGTCCGCGCGGCTTTAGCGCTTGCCGCATCTGCCGCATTGATGATCATCGATCTTCTGCTCTATTTCAGACGCCGGTCCGAATCTGCGGGACACGCCATGGCATTCGGCATAACAGAAGCACCCATCAAACTGATGATCATCGTTCCGATCGCGATCGGCTGCGGCCTGATCTTCCAGGAATTGATGGAAAGCGACGCCTGGACGGTGTTTGCTATCGTTTGCGCGCTTCTGATCGGCGGATGCATCATGGAGATCATTTTCCGTTTTGATTTCCGGCAGCTTTTCGCCCATAAGTCCCATCTTCTGATCGGACTGCTGCTCTCCCTCGGGATCTTTGCATTCTTCCGTTTTGACCTCGCAGGTTATGACAGGTATCTTCCTGACCGTACAAAGCTCAGCTCAGCCGGTGTCGTGACCGATATATATGACAATATATGGAACTACAATCACCGTTTTGAACTCCACGATGACGGGGATAACGTTTATTTGAGCCAGGTCGATAATGAACCGACGCCCAAAGTACTGCGCCGCATGGAGCTTCATGATCTGGATACGGTCTACGCGATTGCCGGGGAAGGCATCGCCGAAGCCTCGCAGCTGCGGGACATTCCTTTTGGAAAAAACGTCTATGAAACAGCAGGATCCGGCGACACGGACGTCCGTACCTGCAAAGTTTACATTGCATGGCATCTTGCAAACGGAAGGCAGGTGCTGAGACAATACACCGTCAACGCGGCAAAGCTTCATAACGACCTGGACCGGCTGCATGACAGCACGGATCATAAGAAAGCCTTCTATCCTATATTTTCCGTCACAGCTGACGCCCTTGCCGGCGTCAATTACCAGGATATCGACAATACGGCGCACATCCGTTTCCCGTCAGATGCCGACATGAAAGAACTGCTCCTCACTTATCAGGAGGAGTTCGGTGCGCTGACCGCGGAAGATCGACGCAGGGAAATGCCCATCGGAGCTCTGCAATTCAAAACGCATGAGTTCCAGCACATGGTCGACCGTCTGCGGGAGACGCAGGGTTATATCGGAATGCTTTCGGATTATCATTTCTACCCTGTGTATCCATCGTTTGACGGAACGCTTGCCCTGTTAGAGAAATGCGGGATCACGCTGAACAGCTCTCTCGATCCCGATCGGATCGAATCACTGGTCATCAACGACAATCGCAGCTTTGACGGGGATCCCAGTTGGGAAGAAGTGGAATCCAAACGAAGATCACCTCTTGTGATCCATGACAAGGAACAGATCCGCGAGGTCCTCGACCACGCTTTTGTCAACGGCCTGAACTGTGAGAACCGTCTCGGGCCCGTATACTACGGATTGGATATTTCCGTACGTGCCGCTTTTGAAGAAAGCGATGCTCAGGACAGTCCTGATGCCTCGGATAATGCCGATGCTGTGGATCCGGACATAGCCGATGGGCGCAGTGATCTTTACACCGCCGCATATGAGAACAGCGGCAGCATCGACTTTTATTCTTACAGTCTGAGCCTTGACGCAGCGAACATTCCCGATTTCATCCGGGACTACTTTGAACTGACGGATGACGACATTCGGCGGGATTCTATCCAAAGCTACTGATCCGTTCATTTCTTCTCTTATCGGACTGCCGAAACAGCAAGCTGACAACCGGTTTATCACACGAAAGAACAGCCGTATGGTCAAATACAGACCATACGGCTGTTATACAGAGCGTCCATATACTAAATGTTCGGGATGCTCCGTTCCCTTCTTCCTTCGTTTTGTTATAAAAAACTGTCCCGAACCTGGAAAATGTAGAATTTCAGATAATAGGAATTCTCATCATTGTCCTTTTGGCCCGGCATGTCACCGGTGGACCAGAGGATCGGATGGTCCGCAGACTGGGTACGGAATTCCACCTGACGGAGTCTCCTGTGCGCGGAACGCGCAGCCTCACGGATCGTCTTCTCCAATAAGGCCTGCGGCATATAATGAGAGCAGCTGCAGGTCACGAGGAAGCCGCCATCCTTCACGAGCTTCAGTCCCCGGTAATTGATCTCCCGATAGCCTTTTGCTGCTTTTTTGGTAGCCTCCCTGGATTTGGTAAATGCCGGGGGATCCAGGATCACAACGTCATACTGCTCTCCCGCTGCTTCCAGTTTCGGAAGCAGATCAAATACATCCGCCGCCATGAACCGTAACTGCGGACCTTCTCCGAAATTCAGAGAATCGACCCTTGCAGAACCCGGAACTTTATCATCAATTACGGTAAACCCGTTCAGCGCAGCGTTCTTTTTTGCCTGGGCGATCGCTGTTTCAGATATGTCCACGGCTGTGACTTCCCTGGCGCCGGCGGCAGCCGCGTTAAGCGCAAATGCCCCGGTATGTGTAAAACAGTCCAGCACCCTCGCTTCGCGGCAGAAGGGGCGTATCGCAAGCCGGTTATATTTTTGATCCAGGAAAAAGCCGGTCTTCTGTCCGTCTGCGACATCCACCAGAAAACGGATGCCATTTTCCACGGTCTCGACCTCCGTGTCAAAGGGTGCATTGATAAATCCCTTCACCGGCTCCATTCCCTCTTTTTTTCGCACGGCAGCATCCGACCGCTCATAGATGCCGCGTATCGTAATGCCGTCTTCTTTAAGGATCCTGCAAAGCGCATCCAGGATCGTCATCTTCAGTCGGTCGATCCCGAGTGCCAGTGATTCCACGACCAGCACATCAGAAAACTTGTCGACCACGATGCCGGGAAGGAAATCCGCCTCTCCGAAGATCACCCGGCAGCACGAAGTATCTACGGTCTTCTTTCTGTACTCCCAGGCATCACGTACCCGTTTCTCAAGGTATGCTTCGTCAATTCGGGCGGGATCCTGTACGCCCCGCGAGAGCATCCGCACCGCGATCTTCGAGTGCGTATTGACAAAGCCAACGCCCATGGGATATCCGTCGAAATCTTCTATACGCAGAATATCGCCCTGCACCCATTCTCCCTCGATCCTGTCGATCTCATTGTCATAGATCCAGGCACCGCCGGCCTTCAGAGTGCGGCCTTCACCTTTTTTCAATATTACTGTTGCCATCCGTCCGTCCTTATCTTGTGAATCCCGGGAACCGGCCATCTGCCCGTCCGCCCTTTCACATTCGGTGTAAAACAAAACAGGCACTCCCGCCTCGCGAAAGTGCCTGCTGTCGATCTGCTTATTTTTTATGTCTGAAAATGCCCTTCAATACATCGATCAGTTCTTCTTTTTTCTCTTCATCAGGCTTTGCGCTGTAGCCCATATCCTCCAGAAGCTGATCCACATAATCAAAATACATATTCCGTGACATCTCAAGAGACCGCACAGACCCTTCCTGCTCATTGGCCATTTCCCGAATATCATGCATCATTGTCTCCATCTTTTCGATCCTGGCAACAGCTTCCGGGTCATCAGCATACATTCTGGCAGCACGCGCAAAAAACTCTTCGCGGGCATGATCCATGTCCTTGCAAGCTCTGAGCTCGATCACTTCATTCTTGGTTAACTTTCTCATATCTGGTTTATCCCCCCCTGAAAACCGGTAAAACTCGTACTTCACAGGACTTTGCCTGCCGTCAGGTCAAACCATCGCAGGAAGTCCGGTACGATAATATGTCAAAGGCTATTTTGTCATAGACTTACTATTTTTTCAATATTTGCACCGGGACTTTATCAGGAACAATATGAGAAAGCGGTCGGGTTCATGGTACATGTACCACGATCTCCCGACCGCCTGATTTAAAGCATCAGACGTCCTCCCTCATCAAAGCTCAGCTCCAGACCGCTTTCGAGCACTTCGAGTTCCGGATGCTCTTTAAGCACAGCTTCAGACACCAGCAGTGTTTCGATCTGCAGGGTGTTCTCCGCAATAATGAGCGAAGTTCCGGCACCATGTCCGAAGAGACGCATCGCTACATCCATTGCATCCTTTTCCGTCTCGAAATGCGGTGGGATCTTACCGCGCTCCAGATAGGTCGTGGGGATCAGGTTGGAATACATGGATTTGCGGTCGATCTGATCAACCAACTCCTTCGTCGTGATATCCGCGAGTCCGATGCCCAGCGCATTACCATAGGAATGGGAATTCATCCTGAGTGCCACGATGCCATGGATATCCGGTTTCGCCGGCTCCTCCACTCCCCTGACCCTGATCCGTCCGATGGTCTTGGTATCCATACCGGTACCGCTGAAGATCTTGCCGATCTCCTTAACGACCAGAAGATCCAGCTCGTCAACTGGAAGATGCGGGACCAGCGAATAGCTGAGCTTCAGCAGCTCCGCGTCCTCTTCAAGGAAGTTTTCCTTTCTCACCGCCTTCAGACAGAAGGTATGGTCACGGGAATTCTCCACGATCGCAAGCCCGCAGAGGATAGGTGCTTTCTGCAGGGAGACCGCGGCGGATGCACGAATGGACTTTGCAAGACCGTAGGCATGCATGGCAGAGCAGCCTTTTTCCTTGCCCAGACCAATGGCGATCATCTTGACCAGGCCGCTCTCATTTGGTGCGGAAAAATCCGTATGAGGCTTGACACGGTTTACCACGATCACGCCGTCAGACTCCCAGGCGTTTTTGTCAAAATACACCGGGGCGCCATTCTCAATGGTCCCGAGCTGCACGACCTCCATCGAAGAAAGGACCGGACAGCCCATGGTATCTTCATCGATCCCATACCCTTTGATGACTTCCCGCTGGCCTTCCGCGGTCGCGCCGCCATGGCTTCCCATGGCCGGCACGATGAAAGGATGCCCGCCTTTGGACTTTACGTAATCCACCACGCTCTTTACGATGCGATCTATGTTGTGTATGCCGCGGCTGCCGGCAGTGATCGCGATCCTCTTATCCTTCAGTGCAGAGGCAAGATCGAGCGTATCCAGCTGTGTCATCACTTCCGCGGGAATGTCACTGACCTCACGCTCCTCCATATGCTGACGCACGCGGTACATTATGGGATAGATGGTCTCACCGGTAAATAGTCCTGTCTGCATGCAATGCTCCTTTGATTTACAGTTCGTATTCGCGGATCAGCTCGCTTGCCTTGTATTTCTTGGCGTCCTCGATGCCAGGAAGGAGCTCGTCTGCGCGTGCGATCACTTCGGCGGGACTTAAGTTGAGCGGTTTTTCCAGCGCTTCTCTGGTGATGCCGACAGAGTTCAGCTCAGCCCAGGAGGAATCTGCGATGTTATCGAAATCGATCTCCGCGCCGAGAGCGCACGCAGTGCACAGATTCAGCGGTGAGCAGCCGATATCCCTTCCGGGGACACATCCGCAGTCTAGCGCGCGGATGATATACTTGGCCATGGTCTTCTTGTCTGCAACGATGCAGGGGATCCACTGCTTCAGGGTCTTCGCATAGTCACCGGAATTGTGTGCTGTCTGGCCTGCCTTGAACTGGGGATGCGGGAATACGCGTCCGAACTGCTCCGCTACTGTCATGCCGATGCCCACCGACATGGTCTCGCCGGTCCAGCCAACCAGCAGGTCGCCGCCGCGCTGGCTCTCCAGCTGCCCCAGGATCGGGTACAGTACCTCGTCCATCGTGATGATGTTCATCATTTCCGTTGCGGAATTATTGTTGGAAGCTCGTCCGCTGATAACCACATTGTGGATCGGAATGATCTTTTTGGAGGGATCCGGTCCGCGGAACAGCCTGCGCTCCGGGAAGAGTTTCTTCCACTGGATCAGGTGACGCTCGGTCTCAAGACGCTCTTCCGTGAAATCAAATCCATACATCGGGAGAATACCGAAATCAGGGTTGACCCTGCCGCGATCGGATGCACCCATGCGCACGATCGCTCCCTCGATGCAGATACCGTCACTGGTCGTAGTGCAGGCGTCCATGTCAAATACATTGATGGCCGTGGGCTCCATATGCCGTTTCGCCACCTCATGGATCGCCTCGTCCTGTGTCATACCGGCTGCTTCAATATCTTTGACATTCAGGAAGATGACATTGACCGGAATCATCTTGCCGTCTATTTTTCCTTCTGGAAACATTAAATACTTCATGTGGCTTCCTCTTCTTTCTATGAGATCAATAGTATCGGGCTTTCGGATATCTTATAATGCCGATACCGCATCAGTGCAGGCCGATGGGCGGTCTGTGGTCCTCAATATCAGTACAGTCACCAAACTCTACTTCTTCGGTCGGATGCAGGATATTCATTACCTCCAGTACCACCTTGATGACTTTGCCGTTCTCGTCCAGTCCCTTGACAGCGACTGTATGCATCGTCTCCGGAACTCTCGGCAGAACAACGAAGTCTATAGAAGCCACGTCCTCTCTGTCTGCCATCTCTTCCACGGCTTTTTCGATCCTTCCGGTCCGGAGCGACTGGAACTTTGCGCTGTGCAGGCTCTCAAGACCCCGGATGCTGATCGTCTTCTCCGGATACTTACGGGTCGCTGCCGTATACATTTTCTTCATGAAATCCGGAAGCTTTGTGTGTAACAGTTTCATACTGGTCCCTCCATTGATATCCGTGGCTTCCAGCCACTTGATGGTTGTTGTATATTAGCACAGAACAACTCTTTTATACTATACCATAAAACCTATGTCATTGGTCTGTTTTTTGTTGTTTCTCTGTTTTTCAGATTATTTACATAATTTTGCTGATGTCATAAAGTGTGAAATCAAGTAAAATACCTTTGACAGCATACATTTCTAAATAACGCGTGCTGGTGTTGCGGCTGCACCGCTGTTTTTTGTGCCCGGAACATCCCGGACGCGTTTCTCTTTTGGTGATGTTATGCCAAATAATGATTCGTTCCATGACCTTGAAGGGAGGCTTCCATCATGCTCGCTGAAAAACTGGACTATATCATGAAACTGACCAACACCAAAAACTCCGATCTTGCCAAGGCGCTTGATTTTGACCCGTCCTATGTCAGCCGGATGCGTTCCGGCAAACGCGGAATCCCCAGTCACCATCCTTTTGTAGAGCCTGCTTCCTTTTTCTTCGCCCGCCGTATCACGGAAGATTACCAGAAAAGGAGTCTTTCTTCCACGATACTGGAAGGCCGTGAGTGGCCGGAGGATATCAATGCTGCCAGGATCATCATCGGCGCCTGGTTCAATGATGACGGACCTTCTTACAAGGACACTGTTACCCGTTTTCTTGACCGGATCTCCTCCGTGAAATCCCTGGATCCCACTTCCCGATACCCGGATCCCGCTCCCGGAGAGAAGGCGCCAGACTGGGCGGCAGATGCCATAACCGCGGAAGTCAAGCTGTTTTTCGGCAAAGAAGGGCGGCGCAATGCTGTTCTCGATATGCTTACTGCGATCGTTGCTGATGGAAGTCCTGTCACTCTTTTCATGCATACGGACGAAAACATGGACTGGCTCAATGAAAGTAAATTTTACTCTTCCCGCTGGTCATCCCTCCTTGCGCGCCATCTCGCCAATGGCGGCAGGATCGTTAATATCCATACCGTCAACCGGGCATTCGGAGAAATGCTTGCATCGATCGAACGCTGGATGCCGCTCTATCTTACCGGCAGGGTCGAATCCTGGTATTGTCCGAATCTCAGGGACGGCATCCTGCGCAGGACCCTTTTCATATGTCCGGAAAAAAGCATTGCAGTGGTATCCAATACCATCGCGGAGGAGACCAGCGCCGTCATGAATATCCAGGTCCGTGATCCGGATGGTATTAAAGCACTCGTACAGGAATTCACGGCATTTCAGAAACTCTGCCGCCCGCTGATTAGGGTCAGGCAGCTGAAGACACTTTCCGCGGCACCTTCAGAGCTTCGAAGCTTTGCGCACAGGTTCGATCTGGGAGACGAGCTCCCGAAGAATATCCAGCTTTACGTTGATGAAGAAAAGGGAGCCGCTGTCATTCATACGGAGAAGCCGTACCTGCTGCTCCAGACAAACGAGCCGCATATGACCAGAGTCTTTTTGGACTATTGGCTCCTCTACCATAAATAATATCTGCTGAACAACTGAGTATAAACAATCAGACCGTCCGCATTTCCGGAAACTGCATTTCCTGCATCCCGGCTTGCAGACGGTCTTATATTGCTTTTTGAATCACGGCTACTGGATATATACGATGGCTGTCCTGCGGAAGGCAGACACGATCCTTACAGCCGCCGAGTAAAACAGGCCTGCGCAGTAGACCCACAGAAAATAGACAGGTGATCGCAGATGGAACAGACAGAAGAAAAACACTACCGCATTCACGATGCCCTGAACTGTATCCACTTTCCAGGCTGGCGCGCCATAATGCCTTTCCTGTATTCCTTTTGCCAGGTTTACGACACAGGAGAATGCGTGGAATCCCAAAAGATACAGGATCAGCGCCCATCGCGGCTCATCGGTCATCGAAAAAGTCAGCAGTCCGAGATCAATTAGAAATATCCCCAAAAACAAAAAGTACTTTCCCCCTACCATATTCCGGGCCATATGAAAGTAATAGAACAGGTAACGTAGCCCCATCAGCAGGAGCGATACCATAATAAAAGCAGCAATGATCACGAAACCGTCTTCCGGCATCGTCAGGAGCACAACAGCGCCGATGATCAGCAGCAGACCTGTTATAAGGTTTTTAATTCTCTGAAATACTGTCATTTTGTTTTATCGGCTGCCTGTACCAGCTTTTTGAAATCCCTTATCCCGCGGAACGCCCCGCCTTCAAAGTTGACGGAAAATCCCGCCAGCATATTGCCTGAGGAATAGATCCTGTTCGTGACCATGCTCTTCTGGGCCATTGCCGCCAGTATAAAACGGCCAAGAAACGTGTCGTCGTTGCTTGCTTTGCCCGCCTCTATATATTCACCTGTATATCTTTCCTCGTCAAATGCGGGTATCTTTTCTCCGCTGAGACTCTCCCCGAATGCTTTCCAGTCAGCGGAAGCATCCGTCTGCCTTTTTGAAAGAATGGAACGGATCTCCTGTTCTTCCTTTTCTGACAGATCCGCATCGCAGCAGTCAGGTTCAAAACGCTCGTCCGTTCCCCGCAGATATCTGAGCGCTCTGACCATCTGGCAGAACGCATAGTAGTAATCGGCAGGGTTGTTCTTGAGGATCTCCTGATAATCACCCCACGCCGGCAGATAAACATAACGCATAAAACTGTAATCCGGCAGATGGCCGGCACGGCCATGACCCAGATTCATTACGGAATGCTCAGTGGCCTGAAAGACCGTTCCGTTATACTCCCCTGTCGCCGGATCGTCTTTTCCCGCAGGATTATGCCGGAACTGAACAGGCACCTCAACGGTCATTCCGTTATCTTCTCTGATCTCCCGGCAGTACTCATTCACATTGTTGATCACGAGGGACGGCGTGCCCGCAAAATACCGGTGGGCCCAGGTATCTGCCAGTACATGCATGGCAATGCCGGCAGCCTGCAGGCTTTTATCCTTTGCCAGCTCTACTGTGGCGCCCGCGAGCGTCCCGCGCGGGCCGCAGATGAGTCTGTATTTATCACAGTAGGCACGGGACCAGTGCTTTTTGACCGGTGCATAAAGATCATACGGCAGAAAATGAAAAGAAGCCCAGATCCTGGTGATGTCCTGCCGCCCCAAAAGATCTGTACGGGCATCCATCAATTCCATCTGCAGCTGTGTTGTCGCGGCGCTCAGCGGTGCCTTCAGCTTGCTCAGAAAGCTCCTGGAACAGCAGTCTGTCATCTGTGCGCTGTAACAGATATCCAGGCTTTCCATGTGTGAAAACCCTGCCAGAAGTGCCGCGCAATAGGTAGCATAGTAATGGAAATCCAGCTGCATTTGCTACCTCCCCGTCTTCTTTCCGGTGTTGATTTCCTGAGCGCGTGCTCTTCGGACACGGATCCCGGCATAGATCATTTCACACTCCAAAACCATGGATGTCAGTTCGATAAGAGTGCTGATGATCATGTCCGGAATATCATTCGCCGCCGCCTTGCCATAGCGGAACAGAATGAATAATGTGATGAGTGAGCCCAGCACCATCGCCCCGGTCAGAATGAGATAAACGGGACTCTTCTTATGACCGCGTCCTTCCGCCCTTGCAGACAGTCCGACATAAAGGCGTACCGCAAGGTCTGCCATCAGGATAAGGAAGACTGCAGCAACAACGACGATCACGCCGGCTTTGCCGATCTCATTAATAGATATCTCTTCGATGATCTCCGTGCGATCCGAGATCAGGTATAATAATGCTTTCACAAGGCTCCACACGCCAAAAAGAAGCACGCCGCCGCCAACGACTACCAGCGTGTTCTCGTCTTTTCGCAGCCTGACAGCCGCGGGATCATTATAGATTTCAGGTTCAGTCTGATCCATGCTTTCCAAAAACTCAGGTGAACTTAAAAAACTGCAATATAGCTTTGATCGCTGTCTCCATACAGGCGGGATTCTGAAACCGGTGATCCGCATGCTCAACAGGAAGGAATTCGATCACGTTATCATCGGCGAATGCCTTCGAAACACTGATCGGGATCACTTCATCCAGCATTCCGTGAATAATGAGGATATCATCCGCATAGTCCAGGTAACTGATCTTGCGGATATCGTTGCTCTCCAGCTCTTCCAGGAACTGACGCCCGACCCCGATCTTGTTATCAAATCCGACCGGAACAGTCTTTCCTTTCATGATCGCGTCAAACTCGCCGTCCCGCATGATCCTCGACGTCAGTGACTCATACATATTGATCGCAGGGCTCCGCAGGGCGATCCTGACGAAAGGATCGCCGAATTCCGCAAGATATCTCAGGTTCAGGTAAGCTCCGAAGCTCATGGCATAGGAATAGATCTCCTCCGCATGGAGCTCTTCCCTGATATACCTGATAATGATCGCCAGGTAGGTCATGCAGTCCTGCAGGCTCATCTTCTTTCTTACGTCATCCCCGTGACAGGGCAGATCGAAGGTCAGTATTGCGATACCCTTGTATTTCGTCAGGACCCTTTCCGCGAACTTCTTTGCGGACGCGGTATCCTTATTGCCGGCAAAACCATGCGTATACAGGACCGCTTTCCGGATATCGGAGATCTTATCGCAATATAATTTGCACCGGATACTGCAGCCTTCCTTATTGATCGCAAAGTATTTTTCCATCTTTTCGCTCCGGGTATTCTCAGTACTTTCTGCTCAGGATCAGATAACTGATCCAGTAGGCGCAAAGTATCAGGCATACCGAATAAGACAGCATTGTCCGGACCGTGTCATTTCCAAGGATCGTTGCGGCTATCACGCCAATCCCCTCGACCATGATCGCGATATAGCCGGCCCAGGACCAGCTCTTCATCCGCAGGAACCTGTTTCTTTCATCGTTCACCTCGGTATCGATCTTCTCCTGGTACTCCGGATCTCTGCGGTATCTCAGATTCCTTATGATCTGAAGTACACCGACCGCAGTAAGCGCCCCGCCCATGCCGGCGTACAAAGAATCCAGTACCTCCGCTATGGACAGAGCCATCAGCACCACGCCGAAAACTGCCCAGAAAATGCTCAGTGCCAGCCTTTTATTATCATACATGTTCATTCCTCCCCGAAAATAAAGACTTCCTCGATCGTCATTCCGAAATACGCCGCGATCTTATGCGCCAACAGAATAGACGGATTATAACGTCCGTTTTCCAGAGAACTGATCGTCTGCCGGGAGACACCCATCAACCCGGCAAGCTCCTCCTGGCGTATTCCCCTGCTGTTTCGTATTTCTTCGATCCTGTTTTTCATCGTTTCATTCCTATTTGTCATTGATCAGTATCTTGCGCTATGTAAAGCTTGCTTTACACCTGTAAGATACCATTGGGAGGAATGTTTGTCAAGTATACTTTACATTAATTATTTCTTACACTGCCCGCAGGATATCGTGGTCCAAAAGCTCAAGCCTGTCAGCCTGCAGCGCTACCTCACAGTGCAGGATAAAAATGCGGACTGCAGTCGTGAGAAAATCCATAATTATCGCCAGTGTAAGGCAGATGACCATGCCTTCGCCGGGGATCCTGAACTGCGTCATGATGATGGTAAGTCCGGAGATCACGCCTCCTGCCACAGGCGGTGTTGCCATTGAGAGAAGCGAGCAGACGAACCACAGGCTGATCCACCAGGAAATGTCGGCGGTCATATCATAATAATGAGCCACGAAGGCCCCTATGGTCACATAAAGCAGTGACAGTGCCCCGCCCGCAAGAATATTTCCGATGGGGATCGCTGTCCTGGAAAACGCCGGATCTATTCCCAGCTTTTTCTCATTGATCTCCATGCTGAGAGAAAACGCTGCAACTGTCGACGCAGTGGTCAGGCCGATCAGAAAATCAGGCATGAGTTTCGGGATAAGCACCGATGCCTTGACTTTCAGCTTCCGGCAGACTGCCGCAGCATAGACCAGCATCAGAACAAGTCCGGATACCACCACGAACAGGAGCGGTTTCCAAAGAGTTAAGAATACCGCGGCAGTGCTGCTCCAGAACTGATTCAGTAAAGTGCAGAATACATACAAAGGAAGCAGGATGCAGATCATTGCAATACATCGTGTGACCACGATGCCGGCCTGAAAGAACAGATTGCGGATGCTTTCGGTCTGGCTCCCTGTCAGAAGCAGCGAGATTCCAACGATCGCAGCCAGAAATACGATCTGAAGTGTATTTCCATTCAGAAAAGGCTCAATGGGATTGGACGGAATGATCCCGAAGATCATCTCCAGGATAACGTACAGTGTGGATCCTCCGCCGGCTGTTCCGGGATCCAGCGGGAATAAACGGCTTACGCATAAAACCAGAGCGGCGCATATAAGAAACGTGATGGCAACAAAACGAGATACCATCAGCTTTCCTATCCTCTCGAAGGCCGCGGCGCTGCCGATCCCGCAGATCCCGGTGACAATGGACAAAAAGATCATGATCCCGATAAATGTATTGAGCAGATCAAGAAATCCTTTGGTAAGGAATGAAAGGCCGTATTCCGCGATGCCGATCCTGACTGTGTCCGGAAGGAAGCGGCCAAGCAGGCCGGCAACAACGGCTGCCGCGACAAAATACAGCATCATATACTTTGTCCAGCCCGCCTTTCCGGGAATTCTCAGAAGCAGCTCGTTCCTTTGAGAACGCCAGCGCCAGATGGGTAAGAAACCGGTCCTGGAAAGCAGCTGCGCCGTCCATTCCTGCAGTTCGTTCTCTTTCTTTTCAGTGGGGTCGAAACGTGTTCCGTTATACCGGATACTGAGCTTCCAGTCATTGAGCCATTTCTCGAAACGCAGCTCTGCCTCGGGATCATCTTCCCCATTCTCACTGACATCCAGGAGCAGTTCCTCCATGGTCAGACGTATACGGACGATATCCGTATGCCGGATCCCGGCTTCCTGCAGCCAGTTCTGAATGCATTCCGACGCTTCATCCACGCCCTTGCGGTTCAGACATATTGTTTTCTTCTGTGCTTTCATACGGTACCTTTATTTCATCTGATCTCTTTGAAGCAAAGCGACATTTTCGACATGTTCCGTAAAGGGGAATAGGTCCACCGGCTGGACCTTGGTTGCCTGATATCCTTTTTTCTGAAAATACAGCAGATCTCTCTTCAGCGTATCCGGACCACAGGAAATATAGACGATCCGGGAAGGATCCATGCTTACGGCAGCGTTGATGAATTGCCTGGTGCTACCGGATCTCGGCGGATCCATGAACACGATATCGGTTTTCTTACCGGCAGCAGCCAGCTCCTGCATATACTTTCCGGCGTCACCCACGATGAAGCGCGTGTTGGAAATATCATTTTCCTTTGCATTCAGCCGCGCATCCCGCACCGCGTCCGGATTCAGCTCTATGCCTGTCACGATGCACTCCGGACATATCTTCGCCGCAGCAAGACCGATCGTTCCGATCCCACAGTAGGCATCGATCACATGTACCTCCGCACGGGATCCTGCTGTGCCTGTGTCCGATCCATCCTGCCATAATCCCGCAAATCGGATCGCCGTTTCATAAAGCACTTCTGTCTGTACAGGGTTTACCTGATAAAAAGACTGCGGTGAGATGCGGAAAGTACATCCGCATAAGCAGTCACGGATAAATCCGGGACCGTAGATCGTACGGTTTTCCTTCCCAAGGACCATGCTTGTGTCTTCATCATTGACATTGATGATGATCGTCGTGATCTCCGGATGTTCCTTCAGCAAAGCCTTGACAAAATTGTTTTTACCGGGCAGGATCGGGGAAGCCAGGACCAGCACGACCATGATCTCACCGCTCTGAAAGCCGCGGCGCACCAGCACGTGACGCAGCAGCCCATATCCGCTGTCCTCGTCATAGATACGAATCTTAAAGGAACGCAGCATCGATCTGATGCTGCGTATGATCTCCTGGCTTTTAAGGTCTTCCAGCAGGCATTCCCTGATATCGACAACGCGGTGGGATCCGGCTTCATAGCAGCCGGCAAGGATATTGCCCTTTTTATCAAGGCCGAAAACATGATGGACCTTGTTGCGGTAGTACAGCGGATCGGACATGCCCACGATGGGGGCGACCCGGCAGAAGCCGCCGAGAAGCTCCTCCATCTGCTTTTGCTTCTTCCGAAGCTGCAGGGCATAATCCATGCCGCTGTACCGGCAGCCGCCGCATTTTCCTGCGGATGGACAGACATGGCTGTTTTTGACACCCGTATCTTCCCGCCGCGCAGGGCGAGGCTGTCGTCCGGATGATCCGGTCCGCTTCTTGTTTACTTTATTATGATTCACAGGATCCGGCATAGTATGATTTATCCCAGCGGGATCTCCACGACCTCTGCCATCTTTGTCAGGCAGAGCTCGATCTGTTCGGAAATATCCCGGACCAGGCGCTCGGTGATCTCCTCGGTCTTTTCCTTTTCCAGTTTTTCGTATAGATTCTTCTTGACCTCTGCGCTGATACGGTCTGCACGGGATTTCAGATAGCTCTTCGGCATGAGTTTCCGCATCGGCTTTGGAATATTCATCTTCAGAAATGCCCCCTGCATCTGTTCCTTGCCCAGTGCCAGCACCAGTGCCGAAATGATAAACCCGATCACGATGCCCTGGATACCGCTCGCGATCAGCGCTACGCCGCTGCCGCCGCAGAGAAGACCTACCACAACCGAGACAATGGCATCTATCAGCCAGGTCATTTCCTCCACCGCAAAGAGATCCTTTGTCTCCACGCGGATATCGATATCTGTCAGCGATAGATAAGAGTTCAGGCTCAGCGCGGAATACGGGACGTTGTGTCTCACACAGATCGGCATCGTATGTTCCTCAAGGCTGAGTGCGACATTCTTGAGCCATGCCGCGACCGTCTTTGCCAGGAGGCTTCGTCCCTCATCAGAATGCAGATAGGCATCGATCTCCTGTTCCAGGATCCCGTCTATATCCGCCAGCCTGTCTACGCCGCCTTCTCTCCATCGGTCAATGACGGGAAGCGCAACTTTATCAAGGATCGGATCCACCATGGTATCGACAGTGTTATGATACAGCTCGTCGATATGCATTTCCACGAGATCCTCCACTGTTGTGGATTCGATCAAAGCAGCAAGATCCGCCTTGAACTCCCGAAGTTCCTCATCGATCTTCCCGCAGCTTGCAAGGCCTTTGGCAACGGAAAACTCCGGTTCGCTGCCGCAGATGACCACCGCGTCCGGGAAGATCTCCCGGCACCAGTCACGGATCGCGGTCAGCCGCGAGACACCGCCGGTCATAAAGATCAGTTCGGGCTGCTTTTCCGTTATGTTTTCTTTCACCTGACGGAGACTCTCGGTAAAAACTTCATGAAATGACCTGCCGCCGAGACGCTCCACTTTTTTGTGAAGGAGCTTTTCCGCGATATCCGGGTTCATACTCAGTTTCAGGCGCACGGGGAGTATCTGTGCCCGGATCGTGACTGTCTGGCTAAGTGTCTCTTTCTTCCAGTATTCCTCATCTGTGAAGTATTTTTCTTTGAGCCTTCTCGCGGCAAATTCGCAGTAGGTCCTCCAGGCTTCATTTTCCGCAAAGATACGGCGGATCTTCGGCGGATCAAACGAAGCCTCGACAGCTTCCTCCAGCAGGATCTCATCCATGATGCCGCCGCCCAGCGAGACTTCTCCTCCGGTCTTCAGCTCCACCTCCCGGCCGCTCATGATATAGGCAAAGTCTGTTGTCGAAGATCCGATATCCACCACAAGCACCGGTCGGGAAAGAATATCATATCCCACCTGCAGATGACGGGACCGGCAGGCGCTGACCAACGCCGCCCGGGACTCCGAGACCACTTTCAGCGGCGGATACCCGGCGCTCTCAAAAATCTCCCTGTACTCCTCACGTGCACCCTTGTCCCAGCCCGCGGGACAGCCGACATAAAAGCACTGGTCATCGCCGCGCACCAGATCACCATTCAGGAGAAGCTCTCCCAGAACACCGGCCGCAAAGCTCTTGATGTCGGCACGCACAGAAGGATCCGTAAGAAAACGGCTCTTAAAGCGAAGCTGCCGCACCAGCACATCCGGCTCGTAGCAGGCGCCCTCTCCGATCAGAAGCTGACCGTCCCTGCGCATCGCATACGCCGTAATAAAGCTTCGGGCTTCCTGTACGGTCAGTACCTCCGGTGTTTCCTGATCATGTTTTTCCAGCCTGGTGACCGCGCTTTCCGCGTCGCCCAGGTCAAATCCGTAAAATCGTTCCATATCCGCTGTCCTGTTATCTTATCACCCGTCGAAAATAAACAAAGTTATTGCATACTGCCGGATGAGGCAAGGCCTTTCTTCAGCAGCTTTTCCTCCGCGGCGAATGCCGGACGGATCGTTCCCGCGCTATATGCGGGTATCATATCGAACCAGTTCCTTCTTGCGCCAGTACTGTCATTCTCATTCCAATCCACCACATCGATATGTCTCCGGTGGAGATAGAACCGGATCTGTGAGATCATCTCTGCGGCCTGTTCATCAGACTCTCTGCGTGCATAGGCGTCCTCAAGCAGCATGGAAAGCAGTTCGAGCTCTTCCGGATCCACATTGCCCGCCGCCTCCCGCAGCTGCTGCTTTTCCTCGGCGCGTCCGGCATTGCGGATCTCTTCAAGTACCTTGTCGATCATCAGGACAACAGCCAGGACCTGGTGATAGACTTTCATGGGATCCGTAAGGACCTCGGCACGCATCTGTTCCCCGTCCGGCAGGACTTCCCGGCGCATACAGATCCCTGCGACAAACAGCAGGATCATTGCTGCGACAGGTGTGGAGATCAGCAGATACCAGCGCCACTCCGAAGACACCTGGGAAAGAAGGCGGTAAGTAATATAGACATACGGTGCGGCGCAAAGAAGTCCTAAAACAAGCAGTACCCAAAACCTCCGGAGGATCTTTCCGGCTCCGCGCTCCGCTCCTTTCTCACCGCCGATATAATCCCTGTGTCCGTAAATACGTGTCACACCGGCGGTATCGATCAGGCCTGCGGAAGTCTTGGCTGTCCGTATCATGGCACTGGCCGCTTCACGCACGCGGGGATCATCCTCCTGGTCATTGAAAGCATAAAGCAGACGGTCATACTCAGACTCCACTGTCCTGATGATCGCCGCCTTTTCGGCACCGCTCCATACAGAGACCAGACGCTCTTTATCCTGTTCGTATATCGACTGCAATGTCATGCAAGTGTCCTTTCCGACTCTGAATCTTATATTGCTCAGGCGGTACTTTGTATTTCACAGTCCCTTCCTGCTTCAACACCCCTACTATAGCACAAAATCCGGAGAAGCAGATATACTTCTCCGGATTTCATTATGTTTCTGTCAAATGCCGACAAGGGATCCCCCTGCGATGCTGCACGTTTTAACTGACAAAGCCTTCAACGGCTGCATTAATAATATCCGAACTCCTGGCTCCAGTACCAGGTGCCGTTGGCTTCGTAGACGCCGATGCCGCAGGATACGAATCCGGGTTTAAGGATGTTATCCCTGTGTGCCGGAGAATTCATCCAGGCATTGACGGCCTGATCCGGAGAACTGAAGCCGTAGGCCAGGTTCTCACCGTACATGATAGACGGACAGACTGTATACCAGTCGCTTCCGTTCGGTCTCGTATGTGAGAATTTTACAGGCTGCTCGGTCGCACGTACCATCGCGCAGGCTGCCAGGTTGTCATCCCAGCGGAGGGCGCCGAGACCTGCATTGGCACGCTGCTGATTGACGATCGCCAGCGCGGACTGTGCGGCATTCATATAGTTCTGTCCCTGCCATGCGCCGTTGCCCTGGGCAAGGACCGATGGATCGATCGAAATACTGGGTGCGGCTTTCGGCTTGTTTCTGAGAGCAGCATCTTCCTCATCGACGCCGGCATTCATACGTACTCTGCTGACGAAGACCCCGAAGAGCACACAGAGGACTACGACCGCCAACACGAGCGGAATCAGGATTTTCTTTAGATTGACGCTTTTCATAGGACCCTCTCCATTATTATGATTTTGCTTTTCTGTTTTCATTATACACAAAACCTTCCTGATTGCTATCACCTAAAACGACGCTTTTTATGAGAAATCGAATATCCGCCATCAGTCTTCCCGCCTCAAAAGCGCGATCGTTTCTATGTTGTCGGTCCAGGGAAACTGATCCACAGCTGCCGAACGCAGGATCCGGTATCCCGCGTATTGCAGCATCTCGAGATCCCGGGCAAGGCTCTCGGGCTTGCAGCTGACATAGACCATGCTGCGTACCCCGAACCCGATGATCTTCTGCAGAGCTTTCGGATTGACCCCATCCCGCGGAGGATCCAGGATGATCAGATCCGGTTCCTCCATTGTATCGAGCGCATGAAGGACATCATCAGCCACGAATCTGCAGTTGAAAAGTCCGTTTGCTTTTGCATTAGCCCGTGCCGCTTCAACAGCTTCCTCCACGATCTCAACACCGGTCACTTCCTTCACGCAGGGCGCCAGCATCTGCGCGATCGTTCCCGTACCGCTGTAGAGATCAAAGACGCGCATCTCGGGTCCGAGCTCCCCGCTGATAAACTCCCGGACTTTGGCATAAAGCAGCTCCGCACCCCTGGTATTGGTCTGGAAAAAGGAAAACGGAGAAATACGGAACTTAAGTCCCAGAAGCTCTTCTGTAATGTGGTCCTCCCCATAAAGCACTGCCGTCGAGTCATTTTTGACAGCATCGGAAAGGGAATCGTTGTATGTGTGAAGGATCCCCCGGATCGTGCCTTCCAGCCGTTCTTCCTTCTGCAGCCTCAAAATACACTCAGTAAATCCCTCCATCACTTCCGCCTCGGAAAGCATCGGTGTGCCTGCGGCTGCGCGGACCTTGCCCGGGATGATCTCAATATCACTGCCGCGCCTTCCACGCCCTTTCCGACGGACAGGTTCCTGTAAAAACGGTCCCGTATTCCCGACAGGCGCCGCCCCGGCAGTCAGTACACCGCCTGCTGCAGCTGTACCGTCAGGCGCCGCATTGCCCGCGAAAAATACCGCAAAGCTCTCAGGTGCATAGATCGCCGTGTTGTTGATGTCCGCGTGCTTTTCCACCGGGATCAGAGGCTGGGATGTCGTCACCACATCGATCAGGATCTCTCCGGTATTGACAGTACGGCGGATCAGCAGATGCCGCAGATATCCGAGATGAGTCCTTTTATCTGCATAGGTGAGGCCGCGTGCGCGAAAATACTCTCCTGCCGCTTTTACGATACGGTTGCAATCCTCGTGGACGAGCCTGCAGCAGTCGACGTCGATCACATCGTAGAAGCTGCGTTTTTTGTGCAGGCCAAGCGTCAGCGGGCCATCCTTGCGGTCGTCTCCGAAGCTGTATTCCATCTTGTTCCGGTACCCGAAGATCATCGGGCTTGCAGCAGTCCCTTCATAGCCATACGTATCCGCACCGCAGGCGCCGTCGAGAAGCGTCCGGACGCGCTGTTCCTTGTGGGCGAGCTGTTCGGCATACGTGGTCTCAGCACAAGAACAGCCTCCGCATATTCCGCCGAGGCTGCATTCATTCATGATCGTGTTGTAATTCATCAGCTTTTCCAATGGGACACATGCCGTCTGCTGTCTCCGCTGTATCTGCACAGTTCAACGGCATCAGGGATCATTTATTCATCAAAATCATCATCATAGACGTTGTGTTCGGCTTCTGCCTCATCGTCTTCATCCTCATCAAATTCATCATCGAAGACATCGTCGAGATCCTCATAATCGTCCATATAGTCTTCCGTGAAATGATGATAGACAGCATACGCGATCACACCGATCACGACAAGCGCACCGAGCACAGAAAGGAAGATGACCAGAAGCTTCCTGGAATCTGTCTCATCCTCATTTTCGACCTTCTTCACCTTATCGATGAGCTCATCGATCGTCTTTTTTGCTTCGTTCAAAGAAACGAGTGTGTTGAATCTCTCCATCATGCTCCTCCCAAACCTGTATATCAAAAGCTAGGCTGTGCTTCCTGCAACTTATTGTATCATATCCTCTGCAGCTTTGCAAATCCGGCAAGCATACGTTTTGTGCCGACACTGTCAAAATCCACCGTGACTTCATAATCACGGGGGCCCTCGGTGAGCGCGGTCACCGTGCCTGTGCCGAATTTGATATGGCTGACCCTATCTCCGACCCCGTATGCCGGTTTTTGTTTGATATTCTGCTGTCCGTCCCCGGCGCCAAATCCTTTGCGAAGGCCCGGGATCGCATCCAGGCTTTTTGCTCCGGCAGCATTTCCGGACCTTCCGGTATTCCCCGCAGGATTTCTGCCGCTCCTGCTGCCCCGTACGGAACGCCCCGATGACGTATCCAGTGAGCCGAACCGCCCGATGGTACGATGTCCGAAGCCATCCCCGGTATTGAAGGCGTTGTAGGCGCTGTAACCTTCCCGGTCGCCTGCACGGCTGCCAAAATCGCCTCCGAAGGAATCATATCCGGTGTTCAGACGGTTTGCGCCGGAAAGCCCGTATTCCATCCTTCCTTCATAACCGCCAAAACCGCGAAAACTGTCCTGGCCCGCAGACCGTCTGCTTTTGAAGTGTTTTTCCGCCGCCTCGTCCGGCAGCTCGTCAATGAAACGCGACACTTTCATATAACGCATTTCACCGTTGACCATACGTTCCTTCGCAGAGCTCAGATACAGCTTTTTACGGGCTCTCGTAAACCCCACATAGCAAAGCCGCCGTTCCTCTTCGATCTCCGCCTCGGGATCCAGGGCATTGATGCTCGCGAACGACGGAAAAAGCCCGTCTTCCATACCGCAGAGATAGACCGTGTCGAACTCCAGGCCTTTTGCGGAATGCAGCGTCATCATGGTAAGCACATCTTCGGTGTCATCTGTCCGGTCGATGTCCGCAACGAGGGATATCTCTTCCAGAAACTCAGCCAGCATATCCCTGCGGCTGTCCGGCATTTCTTCCGGTCTCTCCGTCTCAACGAATGAAGTATCGGCCAGGCTCTGCATAGCCGCGCGGTCCGCTTCAAAGCCCACTGCCTTGTTGATCATTTCTTCGATATTCTCGAGCCGGGTCTCAGCCGTGACCGGGTCCTCCTTCTCGAGTTCCTCCCGGTATCCGGTCTCATCCCGGACCGCCTCGATCAGGCCGCGAAGGTCTGTCTCCCCCTCATCCAGCCTGCGCCTGAATTCCGTGATCTTGTCCGTGAAGGCACGGATCTTCTTTGCTGCAGATCCGATCCCGGGTATGTTTTCCGGACGGGTGAGCGCTGTATAAAAACTGATCTCATTCTGCGCTGCAAACGCCGTTACCCTGTCTACCGTCGTTTGGCCGATGCCCCGCTTCGGAACGTTGATCACCCTTAAAGCCGCGAGATCGTCCACGTCGTTCGCGATCACCCGCAGATAGGAGATCACATCCTTGATCTCCTTACGCTGATAGAAATTCACACCGCCGACGATGATATAAGGAACATTTCGCTCAATGCATTTTTCTTCCAGAAGACGCGACTGGGCATTTGTGCGGTACAGGACCGCCTGGTCCTTAAGCCGCGCGCCTCTTGCCACCGCTTCCGCAGCCTGGCGGATGATCCGGTCCGCCTCACCGGCAGCCGTATCATACTCTGTATAAACGGGCAGCATGCCCTCTTCATTGTCTGTCCAGAGCTGCTTCTCCTTTCGGCCGCGATTATTGCGGATCACGAGATTGGCGGCATTGAGTATGCTCTTCGTGGAGCGGTAATTCTGCTCAAGCTTAATGACTTTCGCTCCGGGAAATGTCTTTTCAAAGCTGAGGATGTTCTCGATATTGGCTCCGCGAAACCGGTAGATCGACTGGTCATCATCACCGACGACGCAGAGATTCTTATAACGTTCCGCCAGAAGCCTCACCAGTTCAAACTGCACGTTGTTGGTGTCCTGGTACTCATCCACCATGATGTACCGGAAGCGCTCCTGCCAGTGTTCCAGGACCTCCGGAAAACGCCTGAAGAGCTGCACGGTCCTGATCAGAAGGTCGTCAAAATCCAATGCGTTGTTGGCCTTCATCTGCCGCTCATACTCGGCATAGATGCGGGCAACGCCGCGCTCATAGAAATCAGACGCCGATGCCTCGTAGCTTTCGGCATCCGTCATCTCATTCTTGCTGGAAGAGATGATGCCCAGCACCGCGCGCTCACGGTACATCTTCGTATCCAGTCCCAGTGCCTTTACGCAGCTTCTTACCAGGGTGCGCTGGTCGTCCGTATCATAGATCGTGAAATCCCGCTGGTATCCGAGTTTATCGATGTCTCTCCGCAGCAGGCGTACGCACATGGAATGGAACGTTGACACAAAGACCTGCTGTGCAGCACCCGGCTGCAGCAGACCGTCTACACGCGCCCGCATTTCCCCCGCTGCTTTATTGGTAAACGTGATCGCGAGGATGTTCCATGGCGCGATGCCGCTCTCAATAAGGTATCCGATCCGATGCGTCAGTACACGGGTCTTGCCCGAACCTGCGCCCGCTAAAATAAGAAGCGGTCCATCCAGGTACCGGACCGCTTCCTTCTGCTGTTCATTTAAACCGTTAAGGAGTTCTTCCTTGTTCAAACGTCATCTCCCTCACACTGTATTGCCATGGGGTCACTGTTTTGTACGATGCTTATGATCGTTTCGTCTGCCCGCCGGACAGAGATCGCAGATCACTTCTTGGTGATGGAATTGTACTTGGGCACGAGTACTTCTACGCCGCCCATGTACGGACGCAGCACCTCGGGGATCCTGACGGAGCCGTCCGCCTGGAGATTGTTCTCCAGGAACGCGATCAGCATACGCGGCGGTGCCACACAAGTGTTGTTCAGGGTATGTGCCAGATGGTTGCTTTTTTCCTTGGACTTGATGCGGATCTTCAGGCGGCGTGCCTGTGCATCGCCCAGGTTGGAGCAGGAACCGACCTCGAAATACTTTTTCTGACGCGGAGACCATGCCTCAACGTCACAGGACTTTACTTTCAGATCTGCAAGGTCACCGGAGCAGCACTCCAGCTGGCGAACCGGGATGTCAAGTGAACGGAAGAAGTCCACAGTATTCTTCCAGAGCACATCGTACCACTTCATGCTCTCTTCCGGCTCGCAGACGACGATCATTTCCTGCTTCTCGAACTGATGGATGCGGTAAACGCCGCGCTCCTCGATGCCGTGGGAACCCTTCTCCTTACGGAAACAGGGGCTGTAGGAAGTCATGGTGATCGGAAGCTTGTCCTCATCGATGGTCTGGTCGATGTAGCGGCCGATCATGGAATGCTCGGAAGTACCGATCAGGTACAGGTCCTCACCTTCGATCTTATACATCATGGCATCCATTTCCGCAAAGGACATGACGCCGGTCACGACCTTGGAACGGATCATGAATGGCGGGATGCAGTAAGTAAACCCTCTGCCGATCATAAAGTCGCGTCCGTAAGCCAAAACCGCCTCATGCAGACGGGCAATGTCGCCGATCAGGTAATAGAAACCGTTGCCGGCGACGCGTCCGGCAGCGTCCATATCCACGCCGCCGAAGCTCTCCATGATATCCGTGTGGTACGGGATCTCGAAATCCGGGACGACCGGCTCACCGAAACGCTGTACTTCAACATTGAAGGAATCATCCTTACCGATCGGTACAGAAGGATCGATCATCTGCGGGATGACCATCATCTTCTTCGTCAGTTCCTCGGAAAGCGCAGTCTGCTTCGCGGAAAGCTCATTCAGAAGGTCGCCGTCCTTGGTGACTTCTGCCTTTACCTTCTCCGCTTCTTCCTTCTGTCCCTTTGCCATCAGTCCGCCGATCTGCTTGGACAGCTTGTTGCGCTTCGCTCTCAGATCATCGGCTTCCTGCTGCACCTTGCGCAGCTCAGCGTCCAGCGCTACGCACTCGTCAACAAGAGGGAGCTTGTCATCCTGGAACTTCTTGCGGATATTCTCCTTCACAAGCTCCGGGTTCTCTCGTACAAACCTGATATCTAACATGTTTCTGTGCCTTTCTCCAATATAGTTTCAATGCGTTGCTTCACGGCTCCCCGCTGCATCCTGCAGAAGGGCTTCCATGCAGCCGCATATCGATCGAAATAGTCAACTTAGGTATGATACCATAAATACAGTAATTTCTCAAGGAGCACCGGCTTACTTTTCTCCTGTCTTTTCAGTCAGGCATTCACCGGCACCCAGATCTCCCCGTCATTTGCACCGATCTCGAGATGCACCCATCCATCATAAATGTCTACGTGTTTACCCGAGAGCAGACCGATGTACACCGGCTTTTGGACTTCCGTCGTCTCCTGTTTCAGATCGTCTCCGGAATGCCAGCGCCAGGCGTCGCCGATCGACTGCGTCTGAATATCAAACATATCCGGATTGTCGGCATTATTCACTGTCACGATCAGGTCGCCTCTCGCAAAGGCATACTTGGTGGTGGTCAGCTGCAGTTCCTGATATGCCCCGTAGCTCAGTGCCGGAAACGCATCATGGGCCTGGCCGAGTCTCGTGATCAGGCGAAGGCAGGAAGCGGCAGTGCTGTCCCCTTCCGCAGCCGTTTCATACTGCCCGGCATTTCCCGAAGGATCGATGCCTGCACTCCGCAGCATTGCCGCAAGGTCAAGCGCCGGACGCAGGGATGCATCCGAGCCCCGTTCCTTTTTCCCTTCGATTCCGAATTCCGATCCATAATAGAGAGATGGCAGCCCGGGCAAAGTATACAAAAGCACATGCACCGGCAGATAATGCGCCTTATTTTGAAGCTTGGTCATGATCCGGGCGACATCATGGTTATCCACGAAGCTGTACAGATGCACGCTGTCGCCAAGCCCCATATCCCTCTGGCGCCGCACTGTGTGCGCGATCTCAAAATAATTGTGATCATTGTGACCGCTGTACAGTGCCTTGTGAAGGTGATAATTGGTCACAGAATTCAGCGTATGCTCATTGACCCAGCGGCCATACTCCCCGTGGATCACCTCGCCCATCAGCCAGAATTCCGGCTTGACCGTATTGGCAATATCCCGGAGACATCTCATGAACTCAAAATCCAGCACGTCAGCCGCATCCAGTCGAAGACCGTCGATATCGAACTCGGAGACCCAGAATCGTACCGTGTCAAGCAGATAATCACGGACTTCAGGATTGCGGGTATTCAGCTTGACAAGGAGATTGTATCCGCCCCAGTTATCATACGAAAAGCCGTCGTTATATTCATTGTTGTTACAGAAATTGACATTGCAGTACCAGTGCAGGTAGCGGCTGTTTTCACGGTATGCCTGCAGGTCTTTGAATGCAAAGAAATCACGCCCTGTGTGATTGAAGACTCCGTCCAGGACCACGCGGATCCCCGCTTCATGGCAGCGCCTGACAAAATCCTTCAGATCCTCATTCGTCCCCAGGCGGGAATCCAGCTTGCGGTAATCCGTTGTCTCATATCCATGCCCGACGGATTCAAACAGCGGTCCGATATAAAGCGCGGTACAACCGATCTTTCTGATGTGATCGATCCAGGGGATCAGTGTCTGCAGGCAGTGTGCCCCGTATTCGTCGGGAGATCTGTATTCATTGTGCTCAGGCGCGCCTGTCAGCCCGAGCGGATATATATGATAAAAAACAGCTTCGTCATACCAAGCCATATATTCACCTCATCATCATCATTATCATTATTATAATTATTTCTACATTCTTCTATATGCAGGTCGTTCTGCACGCATACATTTTTTATAGCAGTCCGTCTCTCATCCTGACATGGAACCCGGTCTCGTCTTCATCCACCGGAATATCCTCCGTTTGGATCCAGTCTATATCGATATAGGTGCCGCGGTTGATCGCCTCCAAAAGCAGTCCAAGCTGGAACTTTGTCCCCTGTGCCTCCATCAGGACAGAGCCGTCCCACTCATTCTTGACCCAGCCGGTGATACTGTAAAGCGCGGCGGCATGCTTCGCGCGGTACCGGAAGCCGACGCCCTGTACTCTTCCCGTAAATCTGTACCGCCTTCTGATGATCCCGTTTTTGCCTTTAAACTCATCTACCACAGCAAATACCCTTTCATGCTGCTTCACTTATATTTCTATCTATTCTTTCACTGGCTGTAGCCCGTAGCTCTGCCCTTTTTTATAAAACGGCGTCCATCGCCTGTCAAGTAAAACGATGTCAATATCTATAATATCGAACCCTTCCGGGCAATGATCAAAAATGTGATGGTGTGACTTTTCAGGCAACAAATCACACGTCCTGATAATATCCGATATTTTGATGATTTCGCTCCCTTTTTGTATATCTCGGATGCTTATTTTGGATTGTGAATCTATCGTTTCTTACTCTTCGAGATGGTTTTTATTCGATTACCCCTTCTTCCGTACCGATCCCGCGCGGGATCGAATGCAAAAAAAGAGTCTTTGACAAACTCGTTTTTGTGGTGTCAGTTGCCCGATTTCTTATTGGAAATCTGAGCCGTAATTTCAAAAATCCGGCTTGAAATAAGACTCTTCAAAACTGGTTTTTATCTGTTCCGAGAATTGTCAGAAATCCAATGAATCAGTGTTTTTATTAAGAAGCAAATATTGTTGTTAATACTCATAAAAATTGATGCCAATATTGTCATGTCATAGTCATTATTGACACATATGGCATTGTCATTTCTTATCTCTATTTGTTCTGCGTGATGCTTGGAACAAACATGCTTTTTTCGACACATGGACACATAAAAAAGTGGTGCTGATCTACTCAACACCACTTTGATGATTTTGTTATACCAGATCCGGTTTTATTCTATTGTCTTCTCTTCATGAATCAATCGTCTGCATCGTAAAGGAAACCGGTCAAATGATCCTACCCGTTGATCACCTGTACCTGGCAGGAGCGCATCGTTTCCAGTGCGGCAAGATGTTTCCCGGGCGTTACACCTGCGCAGCAGGCAGCATCAACTGAAATAGGAACCTCCGGCATCATGGCCTTCAGGAGCAGCGCATTGGATACGACACATATATCCGTGCATAGCCCGATCAGTTCCAGCTCGATTTTTTCCTCTTCAGAAAGTGCCTTGAGATCGGCTGCCATCGCCGTGCTGCCGAAGGTCGGTTTTTCATAGATCTTCGCGCCGGTCAGCAGTGCTGCTATATCCGGACGGATCTTCCAGCCCTCGGAACCTTTGATGCAGTGCGGTACGGGAAGATACTTTCCTTCCTGCGTCTCCATGTAGTTTTCCCCATGAGTGTCCATAGTCGCGATCACATTTTCCATGGGATAAGAACGGATCTTTTCCTTTACATCCTCAATGATCTTTACCGCTTCAGGGGTGCCTAATGCGGCATCTATAAAGTCATTCTGCATATCGATCACAATAAGTATCTTTTTCATATCTGATCCTCCATTCCATGCCCCAAGCTGATTGGGAAAACCATCTCGTTACTGTTTATACTATAATATACTGATTGGATCATTTTGTATATTTTATCATGTGTTCCTTGATGAAACAACAAATCCCTCCGTCGTTTTCATTCACGACAGAGGGATCGTTCATTTCCATTTTCTATTTTAGTATTGACCGTCATACTGACAATACGGCGAAACCTGTGTTTTCGGGATTTAACCCTCGGCAGCCGGAGTCTCATCAGCAGTTGCGGCCGGCTCCTCTTCCTGAACCTTATGCGTTCTCGCGACAACGGCAACGATCGTTTCCGGATCCGTATGCAGATGGATCTTCGGGTTTTTCGCCAGATCCAGATCTTTGACCAGGACCTTTTCTTCCAGCTTCAGCTCTGCCACGTCGATGATGACCTTATCTATCAGATCTTCCGGCAATGCGCTGTAAGAGATCTCTTCAAGTTCCTGCTCCAGGATGCCCTCCTTGACCTCGTCACGATTTAGGATCTCAACCTTTGCAGTCGTCTGTACCATTTCACCGCTGACAAGCGCCTGGAAATCGATCGTATTGAAACGGCGCTTCATGGAATCATACTGTGTCTCCTTGATCAGGACATTGTATGTCTTTCCATCCAGCAGCAGATTGATCCTCGAGCCTTTGTCGTTGGTCTTCAGAAGTTTCTCAAGGTCTCTGCTGTTGATCTTGACCGGGATGGAGCCCTCGATAGCATGTCCAAAGATGTTGCCCGGCACATATCCTTCGTTTCTGAGTTTCTTGGCCTTGATGGTCATGTCTCTGCGTTCCGTTTGTAAAGTATCCATTTGACTATTCCTCCATAAACGTTTCGCTTAACAGCCTTCAAATTCCAATTGGATTAGAATAGGTTTTGCTAAGTTTGATTTTCTTAACAGTTCTTGTTATAGTTCTTTCTTTAGCACTCGTCAACAGTAATTGCTAACAAATTCCTGAAAATAATTCGGATACTTTTCGTCGTTTTTTAAAGAATGGCCTCATTTCCGCCTGACGCCCTTCCCCTTTTTCTCTGGAACATCCCTCATTAAGAGTTCCGCGACTTTTTTGTGTTTCAGAACCTTCCGTCATCTGAGGAAGGCGCGAAAAACGGCTTTGGGATTTGGGCTTCGCCTCAGAACCGATCGTTATTTCTTATTGGGCGTATTACGATCAGAATCGCCCCTGGCTCCGACTCCGTCTTGACACCGGTCAGTTGCGGGGAATATAATCATCAGTGTAAAGGCAAAGGCGCCTTTGAGTCAGACGGCTCAAAGGCGCTTTTCTTTTTTCCGAAAACGAGGACGGGCATATGATGTTTAATGCAGAAAAGGTAAAAAATGAGTGTGTTTTGTGGGTCCGGAAGTTTTTCGAGGAAAACGGGCCTGAATGTAATGCTGTGATCGGGATCTCCGGAGGCAAGGACAGTTCTGTCGTAGCGGCCCTTTGTGCAGAAGCTCTGGGCACGGACCGGGTGATCGGTGTACTGATGCCCAACGGGGTCCAAAGTGATATCGATTCGGCGCAGCAGCTCGTAAATTTTCTCGGGATCCGGCACTATACCGTAAATATCAGAGATTCCGTTGAAGGCTTGAAACAAAGCATCCCTTTCAGTCTGTCAAGGCAGAGTGAGATCAATCTTCCGGCAAGGATCCGCATGGCAGCATTATATGCAGTCTCACAGAGCCATAACGGCCGGGTCGCGAATACCTGCAATCTTTCGGAAGACTGGGTCGGCTATGCCACCCGTTACGGGGACGGAGCCGGGGATTTCAGCCCCTGCTGCCGATTGACGGTGCAGGAAGTGAAAGCGGTCGGACGGGCGCTGGGACTTCCTGAAGGCATCATTGAAAAAACACCGGTCGATGGACTATCCGGAAAGACCGATGAAGAGAACCTGGGGTTCACCTATAAAGAACTGGACAGATACATTCGCACCGGGGAAATAGAGGACGTAAATAAAAAACAGAGGATCGACCAGCTGCATGCGGCAAATCTGTTCAAGCTCCTTCCGATGCCGTCGTTCGATCCCAAATTCGCAGTAAAACTGCCTGAATGAGAAAGGGCCGCCATATGAGTAATATTCACGAGGAATGCGGTGTTTTCGGTGTGATCTCTGAAAAGCCGGCCAACGTGGCCGGCATCTGCTACTACGGATTATATGCCCTGCAGCACCGCGGACAGGAAAGCTGCGGGATCGTTGTAAATGACGACGGATTATTCGTGTCGCGTAAAGACCTCGGGCTAGTTAGCGAAGTATTCTCCGGAAATGCCGTCTCTTCCCTTCCGCAGGGCACGATGGCGGTCGCGCATACGCGGTACGGAACGACCGGCGGGACCAGCCGAAGCAACTGCCAGCCGATAGAGGTGAATCATCAGAAAGGGCATATGGCCATCGCGCACAACGGGAATCTGTCAAATGCGGCCGAACTTCGCTCCGCCCTGGAACTATCCGGCGCGATCTTCCATACTTCCAGCGATACGGAGACTATTGCTTATATCGTGACAAAAGAACGTCTCCGGGCACCATCTATCGAGGAAGCCCTCAGCCGGGCCATGGATAAACTGGACGGTGCTTATTCCCTGGTGATGATGTCGCCGAAGAAACTGATCTGTGCCAGGGATCCGTACGGATTCCGGCCCCTGTGTTATGGCAGGACAAAGGACGGGATGTATGTTGCCGCTTCCGAAAGCTGTGCGCTTACGGCGGTCGGTGCAGTATTTATCCGCGACGTGGAGCCGGGAGAGATCCTGATATTCAGTAAAGACGGGATCGTGTCCCGGCGGGAACACTGTAATCAAATAAAGAAAACTCTGTGCATTTTCGAATATATTTATTTTGCCCGTCCGGATTCCGTAATTGACGGGCGGTCCGTACATGTTGCGCGCATTGCCGCAGGGAAGATCCTGGCGCAAAAACATCCTGCAAACGCAGATATCGTCATAGGTGTCCCGGATTCCGGCCTGGACGCCGCGCTCGGTTACAGCAGGGAGTCCGGTATTCCATATGGCATCGGGCTTATCAAGAATAAATATATCGGAAGGACTTTTATCGCGCCCGGGGACAGGTTCGACCAAGTGAAAATCAAACTGTCCGCTGTCGAAGAAGTAATAAAGGATAAAAGCATCGTACTGATCGACGACTCTATCGTCCGCGGAACAACAAGCGGACGTATCGTCTCCCTTCTCAGGGAAGCGGGGGCTAAGGCAATCCATATGAGGGTCTCTTCCCCACCGTTTCTCTATCCCTGTTATTACGGAACAGATATCGATTCCCGGGAAAACCTGATCGCATGCCATCATTCGGTGTCAGAGATCGCAGAGATGATCGGGGCGGACTCTCTCGGATTTCTTCCCGATGAGGCTCTGAGGGAATTGACCGGGAATACCTTTTACTGCAGTGCCTGTTTTGACGGGCGCTATCCGACAAAAGTGCCGGAAAATACCGGAAAAAATCAGTTTGAACAAAGGCTTTCCGAAAAATACCACGACACTTAAAACAGTCGAATGTGTACAAACAAGACATGCCACATGGCGTTTCTCTCAAACTTGATCAAAACGTGTTTTGTCCATCCTTTATCTTTTTTTAAACAACTAAAAACCGCTGATCACCCTTATATACCTGGATGATCAGCGGTTCAAGCCAACTTTCAGGAAAACTTTATTATTCGTACTCGATACCGGCAGAGCGTTACTTAACGTATATCAGTTAAGTTTTGTGCGTTTTTAGCCGGTTTTTTCTCTCAGTTATACTGTGTCTCTTCCATTTCCAATCTTCTGTTGCCAATTTGTTGCCAGAAGGCCAATCACTTCCAGGC
>JAFSRP010000019.1 GCA_017446045.1 Lachnospiraceae bacterium
GGCTGCTTCCCGCATGGGCGGAATAAAGCCCAGGACCGGAAGCCCGGTCTCCCGTTCCATGACGTCCTTCAGCATCCGGCAGGTGCTTTCTGTGCAGTTGTTAAAGAGCAGTGCCCGGATGTTGCTGTCCGGCCGGAAGTCCAGCATTCCCCGGACCTGCGCGGCAAGGCTCAGGCTGTTTTTCTGCGGGCTGATCATAAGCAGGGCGGGGATGCCGAGTGCCCTTGCGACCGCATAGCTGCTGGCCCTTTCCGATACGCCGCCGAGCCCGTCATAAAATCCCATGACGCCTTCTGTCACCGCCGCGTCATGGCCGGCAAGGTATTTCTCATAATGCGCCTGAAGTGCGTTCTCGTCTTCCCGCATCAGAAAAAGATCCAGGTTATGGCTTTGGATCCCTTTCACGGCGCGGTGGTACATCGGGTCAATATAATCCGGCCCGCACTTGAACGCGCAGGGATGATAGCCTCTCTCTTGAAGTACTTTCAGCAGGCCGCAGCTCAGCATGGTCTTTCCGCTTCCGGATGCCATGGCGGTCACCATCAGTTCGATCATGACGCTTCCTTTTATACTGATTCCCGGCTGATGAGCCAGACGGGATTTTGGGCTTTCATAAGGTGTTTTCCGGAAAGATCGTCGCTTTCCGTGACCGCGATCTCGGTGATGTGAAAAGGCAAAGAGCGGGTGGCAAATATTGCTGCCGCCGTTCCGAGCGTTTCCGCAAGGACCGCGGAGATGCAGATCTTTGCATCCGGGGCAGTGTCAAGGACCAGCTCCAGGATCTCCTTCAGGCGGCCGTCGGAACCGCCGATAAAGACCGCGTCCGGTACGGGAAGCTCCCTGAGGACCTCCGGCGCTTCGCCCTGCACTGCATGCAGGTTCCAGACCGCGTGCTTCCTGCGGTTTTCGGCGATCAGCGCCAGAGCTTCTTCCTTATGCTCGATCGCATAGACCCGGCCGTACCTTGCAGCCTCTGCCAGGGATACCGAGACGCTCCCGGTTCCGGCGCCGATGTCCCACACGACGTCCTTCGGACTCGGCTGCAGGTGATTGACGATCGCGGCGCGGACGTTTTCCTTGGTCATGGGGACCCTGGCCCGGATCATTTCCCGGTCACGGACGCCCGCAAAGGTCGCCGGCACGGGGATCCGGTCCACGAGCAGCACCGAAAGGGGGGCAAAGCTGCGGTCTGCAAGTTCCGCTGCCGTGCCACAGGAGATCCGCTCTCCTGGCATGCCAAGGTCCTCCCCGGCCGTGACCGGAGTTTCCCCGAGTCCCGCATCTGTGATCTCCCGGCAGATGGAAGCGGGAGAGCGTATAGGATCCGTCAGGAAGAGGGTGTCGCGTCCGTGCATGAGCTCCGGGATCACCTCGGTGTCCCTTCCGTGCACGGATACCAGATGCCATTCCTGCCAGGGCCTCCCGGTCCGGGCGCTCATCAGCTGCGCGGAAGAGATCCCGGGCAGGATCCTGAAAGGAAGTCCTTCCGCGCGAAGGAGATGGCCAAGCTTTGCCGCGCCGGAAAAGAAGCCGCTGTCCCCGCTGAAGAGGACCGCGATCTCGTCATGGTCCGCCTTACGGATCTCTTCCAGGATATCCTCGGGGGATATGAGCGGAAGGTAATCCATTTCTTCCCTGAAATATTGCCTGAGGCTTTCCCCGAGACGTTTCGCGCCGATCACGAGCAGGGCGCTTCCGAGTGCCTTTTCCGCTTCCTTTGTCAGTGTGTCCGCACCGCATCCGGTACCGATCAGCGTTATCATTGCGATCCCTTTCTGTATTCTGTCGTAAATGCCGGATCATAGAGGAGGCTCCGTTTCCCGCTGCTTTCGAGGAAGTCGCCGACAAGGATCATTGCCGTTTTGCGGATCCCTTCCCGCGCCGCGGTCTCTGCCAGCGTCCCGACACTGCAGCGGCAGACCTTTTCCTCCGGCCATGTCGCTTTATAGACGATCGCGGCCGGGGTCTGCTTCGTGTAGATGCCTCCCGCGAGGAGCTCCTCTTCGAGTTCCTTCAGGAATCCCGCGGACAGAAAGACCGCCATGGAGCATCCGTGTGATGCCATACGGCGCATGCTTTCCTTTTCCGGGACCGGCGTCCTGCCCGCCATACGGGTGATGATGATGCTTTGGCTGATCTCCGGCACGGTGAATTCCGCGGACAGTGCGGCTGCCGCGCCCAGGAAGGAAGAGACCCCCGGGGTGACGTCGTAGGGGATGCCCAGGCGCTCCAGCAGATCTATCTGTTCACGGATCGCCCCGTAGATCGAAGGATCGCCCGAATGCAGGCGGACCACTGTAAGCCCTCCTTCCGCCGCCTCTTTGAACGCGTCGCCCATTTGCTCCAGCGTCATTTCCGCGCTGTTCATCACCCGGCATTCCGCTTTTTTGTAATCCAGCAGTGCCGGATCGACCAGGCTGCCCGCATAGATGATGAGGTCCGCCTCTTCAAGCAGGCGCTTTCCGCGCAGGGTGATCAGGTCTGCCGCGCCGGGTCCGGCGCCCACAAAATGTACCATAAATTTCTCTCCTTAGCCGGATCTCCATTTTTCAAGGAGTTCCTCTGTGCCCGGGGTCATTCCGAGGATCCCGTAGATATTCGAAAACATGACGGCCCCAAAGCGGTACGCACCCCGGATCCTTTCCCGCATGTACCGGTCGATCGACTGCATGAGGCTTCCGATCACGGGTTCCCGGAGGGATACCGCATCCAGGATCCCGATGCAGGCGTCCGTCGTTGCTGCCTGCATGAGTTCCCGGCAGGTCTTCGTATCTGCTCCGCAGACCGCGGCATGGGCGCAGAAGAGCTCCATCCTGCAGTCCGCGTTTTTCTGGTGTGTGTTCATGATGCCGCCTGCGGTCTTGACGAGCTTTCCCGCATGGCTCACGACCAGGACTTCTTCAAAACGGCAGGCGCCCACGATGTCGAGTGCCTCCCCAAAGTATCCGGAATACAGGATCTGCGGGATCTTTGCCGTATCAAGGCCCAGTTTCCCGAGATAGTGCATGCCGTAGTTGCCGGGCACCAGGATCAGCCGTTTTGAACTTAAGGCTGCCTGGCGCGCCTCGGCCTCCATCACGTCCACCAGGGCTTTTTCGCTCATGGGACGGACGATCCCGCTCGTTCCAAGGATGGAAATGCCGCCTTCGATCCCGAGCTTCTCATTGAAGCTTTGCTTCGCGATCCTTTCCCCGTCGGGAGCCGAGATGATCACGCGGATGCCGCCCTGAAGCCCATGTTTCCGGCAGATCTCCAGGACGTTTTCCCGGATCATCCGGCGGGGCACTGTATTGATCGCCGCTTCCCCGACCGGTCGGTCGAGGCCCGGCTTTGTGACCCTTCCGATCCCGGTGCCGCCCTCGATCAGGACGTCTGCTTCGGAAGCGGCGCAGACCGAGGCATAGATCAGCATGCCGTCCGTCACATCCGGGTCGTCTCCGCCGTCTTTTCGTACCGCGCAGGAAAAGCTGTCCCCGCTGCGATGCGGGTCTTCGACCGGGACAGTTACCTCGATGCCTGCGGGCGTCACCAGGGATGCCTCCGTGGGACAGACGCCCGAGAGCATCCATTCCGCGGCAGCCTTCGCGGCAAGCGCGGCACAGGTCCCCGTGGTATATCCGCAGCGAAGCTGCCCCGCACCGTATCGTATGTAGTGTTCAAATGCCATGGTCATATCCCCGCCGCGTTACCATCTGCCCGCCGGTAAGAGTGGTGCTATTGTTGCCGATAAATACGGTCGTAAACATATCGACGTTTGTTTCCGCCAGTTCCTTTAGTGACAGGATCCGCTTTTCTTCTCCCTCCCGTCCGATGTTCCGGACATATCCGCAGACGGTATCGGGAGACCTGTACTCCATAAGGATCCGGCAGGCTTTTAGCAGATGCTCCGGCCGGTTTTTGGAAGCGGGATTATACAGGCAGACCACGAAATCTCCCTGCCCTGCCGCATGCAGGCGCTTTTCGATCTGCTCCCAGGGCGTCAGGACGTCGGAGAGCGAGACGGTGCAGAAATCATTGGAAAGTGGAGCGCCGAGCAACGCAGCGCCCGAAAGCGCGGCGGTCACGCCCGGCACGACCAGGATCTTAGTGCCCGGATAGTCTTCGGAGAGCTCGTACAGAAGTCCTGCCATGCCGTAGACCCCGGCGTCCCCGCTGCAGACGACGGCAACGTTCTTTCCGGAAGCTGCTTCTTCCAGCGCTTTCCGGCAGCGCTCCTGTTCTCCGCGCATGGAGGTCGAATAGTATGCCTTATCGGGAAAATGCTCCCTGACGAGGTCCGTGTAGACCCGGTAGCCGATGATCAGGTCCGCCCTGCCGATCACTTCCGCGGCTTCTCGCGTATAGTATTTTCTGTCTCCCGGTCCGATGCCGACCGCATATACTGTCCCCATTTTTATCTTCCTGCTTATTTTATCGTTCTGCTTCGTAAATCCGCTTCATGCCTCTCATTCGGCTCCGTGCCTTTTTGGCTTCATACCATTTTGGCCCCGTGCCTCTGATTTGGCTCCGTGTCTTCTATTCGGCTTCGTGCCTTTTTTCTGCTCCGTGTCTTTTATTGTTCCGTAAATGTCAGGCGGACCGGCGACGCGGCAAGCGCGAAGGTCATTCCGTCACGCGCGGTCTTCGGGATCAGGAGTTTTCCGCCGGAAGAAAGAAGGGCGCTGCGTTCCGCGACCGCGTCTGTCCCGGTGATCTCTTTTACAAACGCCGAAGCGTTCCGGCTGCCGGATACCCGGTTCAGCTCCTCCGCGGACCAGAATTCCAGCGGAAGGCCGGCCTTTGCGGCAAGTTCCGAAAGGCCCGCTTCGCCCTTTTTAAGGTCAATGGATGAAAATCCCCGGAGCCTTTCCGAAGGGATACGGTGCTGCGCGAGGAGATCCTGCAGGAAGCCTGCGAGACGCTCTTTGCTTACGCCTTTCCTGCAGCCGCAGCCGGCCCAGAGGTTCTTCGCGTGCAGGCGGCATTCTCGCGTGAAAGCAGGGGCTTCCGGGAGCGCGGTGATGATCCGGATGCCGCAGGCGGGAAGCGCCTTACTGTCCGTCCCGGGCTGTACCGGTACCAGTCCTTCGGGCAAACTGCCTTCTATGGCCGTGTCCGACAAAAGGCCTACCGGCTCTCCTTTCAGGATCCTCGCGGAGACCTCCCGGATCATGGAAAGGTCCTCGATCCACAGATCGTTTTCCTTCGCGAAAAGATCCACGGCAAAGACCTGCTCCAGGTCGGTTGCCGTCGTGATGACCGGGTCGGCGTGGATCAGTGCCGCGATCCTGCGGCACCAGGCGTTGCCGCCCCCGAGATGGCCGGAGAGCAGGGAGATCACATGGAGGCCCCGCTCGTCGATGACAAGCACCGCCGGATCCTCGGCCTTGCTTTTCAGGAATGGCGCGCACTGCCGGACGGCGATGCCCGCCGCGCAGATGAAGATGACCAGTTCCGCATCCCGGAAGTTTGCTTCCAGCAGGGCATGCGTGTCCGTGAAATCTTCCCCGTACGCATACCGGCGCACGATTAGTTCCCCATCCCCGGAAAGCGCAGCATCTTCGGAAAATCCCGCATCCCCGGAAAGTGCAGCATCTTCGGAGAGTCCCGCATCCCCGGAAAGCGCTTGCAGGATCGTGCCGGCAAGGCATTTCCCAACCCTGGTATACGAGATGATCAGGACCGAAACAGGTTTATTTTCAGCTGTTTTTATAGTCTTCATACTTTGTCACGCGGATCTCTTCAAAAGAAGCCATTTTCCGGTATACCTCGTCCGCCATATCCAGAAGCGGGAAAAAGGCGGCGGCTCCGGTCCCTTCTCCGCAGTGCATCCCGGCATGGATCACGGGCTTCATTCCGAGAACCTCCAGGAGCATCCGCACGGCCGGTTCGGAAGAGGCATGGGAGGGGAGGATATAGTCCCGGCAGGCGGGCGCAATCCGGACCGCAAGCAGGGCAGCAGTCAGGGAAATGAAGCCGTCCGCGACGACGGGCAGGCGGCAGGCGGCACCGCCGAGATACAGGCCCGTCATGGCCGCGATGTCAAAGCCGCCGAGTTTGGAAAGGACGTCGAGCGGATCGGAGGGATCCGGCGCGTTCAGCCGGATGGCCTTTCTGATCACTTCCTGCTTATGGAGCAGGGCTTCGTCGGAAAGCCCGGATCCCCGTCCGGTCACATCCGCGGGGTCCCGGTCCAGAAGGACAGCTGTGACCGCGGCACTGGTCGCCGTGTTTCCGATCCCCATTTCCCCGGCGGCAAGGAGCCCGTATCCCATTTGTTTCAGCTCAGATGCCTTTTCGATGCCGGCTTCGATCGTCCGGATGGCTTCTTCCCTTGTCATGGCGGGACCTTTCGTGATATTTCCGGTCCCGTATCTTAGTTTGCGTTTTTCGATGCGGGGCGTATCCACCGCCATGCCGACGTCCACCGGGCACAGGTCCGCTCCCGCTTTCCGGCACATCAGGGCCGCGCAGGAGATCCCGTCCGGGAAGTTTTCGGCAACGATCGCCGTGACTTCCTGTCCGGTCTGCGTCACGCCTTCTTCGACGATGCCGTTATCCGCGCAGAAGACCGCCAGCGCCTTCCTGCGGATGTCCGGATGCGCTGTGCCCTGTATCGCGGCGATCCGCACATGGCATTCTTCCAGCATGCCGAGCCCGTAAAGGGGCTTTGCGATATCGTTCCAGCGCCTGCGGCAGGCGGCGGCAGCCTTCTTATCCGGCGGTCCTATCTGTTTTATGGTCTCACGATAATTCATCATTTCCCGCGCGCTTCGCACGCCCGTCTTTTACACAGAGTTTATGACTATCGATCTTTGACGATCACGAGGGAAAAGTACCCGCAAGTGTCCGGGAATTCCGACAGGTCCTTACAGAGCTTTTCCCCAGGCATTCCGCAGTTTTCCGCGAGATACGCGTTTTTCCCGCTGTCTTTCAAGGCGGCTTTGATTTGGGAGATCTTCGCCCCGGCTTTCATCAGCACATAAGTGCCGGGATCGTTAAGCCCGAGCTCTTTTTCATGTGCCGCCGGAAGGATATGGAGCTCCTCATTCCATTCCGCGAGCGGTATCTGAAGTGCCGCGGCAGCCGCGCAAAAGGACGGAACGCCGCTTACGGTACCAGTCGGATAACCGTCCTCCTGCACGATGCGCCGGATGTAGGTAAAGGTTGAGTAGATGCCGGGGTCTCCCAGGGTCAGAAAGGCGGTGTCACGGCCGCTTTCAAGCACCGCTTCGATCTTTGACGCGCCTTTTTGATGCGCTTTCGCAAGCTCCTCCGGGTCCCTCGTCATGGGCATGGGGACCGGAAGCAGCTCCTTTTCCTTTATCTCCGGGATGATCCGGGACGCGATCTGATAGGCGGCCGACTGCAGGACATCCTTGCCCGGGCAGGCGATGACCGCGGCATTTTGGATCGTTCGTATTGCTTTCAGGGTGATCAGTTCGGGGTCTCCCGGACCGACGCCCACTCCGTACAGGGTTCCTTTCATATACAGCTCCCGATGATCTTTTTGTTCAGGTCCGGCTGATCTTTTTATTTAAGTCCAGCTCCAGGTGATCATTTTTATAAGCTCAGCTTACGCTTATCATTTGGTTTCAGGTGCTTCTTTGGCGTGGCGCACATAGATCCGCCTTATGTCTTCGTACTCCCCGAGTCCTTCCAGGATACAGTCCGTGCGGATCCCGGCGGCTTCGAACATGGATCTCCAGCTGGTCTCACTCTCGCCTGCCATGTCATTTAAGGCATGCTCTCCGCTGACCACCATCAGCGGCAGCAAAATGGCATGATCATAGATGCCTGCCGCCTTTACGGCTTCGACGATGTCCCGGAAGGTCGGTTCGGCTTCGACCGTGGCGATGAAACAGGATCGGTATCCTTTCGCGCGGATCTTTTCCTGCAGTTCGGCGTAGACCCGGTTGGCTTCGGCATCCGTGCCGTGCCCCATAAAGCAGATCGCCGTGTGGCCGTCATCGAAGCAGGCGGTCCGGCGGACGATGGCTGCGATCAGTTCTTCCTGATCCTGTTCGTCAGAAAGGAGCGGCTTCGCGATCCGAAGCTCCGCGAACGCGCCGCGGTACGCCTCCGCGGCTTTCAGCACGCGCTCATATTCATGACCTGCCAGGATGTGTGTGGGCGCCAGCAGGAGAGACGTTACCTTACGCGCGGCGGCGTCTTCCAGCGCTTCCTCCACGCCCGGGATCACTATCCCGTATCGGTCCTTCAGTTTGCGGATGATCATGCCCGAAGTGAAGGCGCGCTTTACGCTGTGATCGGGAAATGCCTTTGCATACGCCTTTTTGATCGCGCCGATCGCTTTTTCCCTGCTGTCTTGATCGGACGTTCCGAAAGATACCGCGATTATTTCTTTTTTCATTTCATTCATCATTTACGGTGACAGGCAGCTTTCTCTGTGGATTCGTGAAAATAAAAAAGTGTCCGGAGCCGGTTCCAGACACAAACAACAAAAGCACCTTTTGTAAAAAAAGGAAGCATTTTCCTGGGTCACACCTACTGCGCTGGAATAGTTGTGCAGTATCCTGACATGTATCTGACTAGGGCCGGCATAATGGCCGCCGGCCTGACAGTGACCTGCTCGCGGGGCGCTACCCCATTCCATGCTGCGGCAAAGCCGCCTCAGAATACCGGTTTTATGTATTATACACTATAACGGAAAAATATTATATAAGATTTGCGCCGGCTGCCTGCCGCGGGGATCGCCCGAAGACCCCGCCAGGGATCATCCGAAGACCTCATCCGCGTAACGGACGGTGGACATGGCATCCCGGGCATAGTGATCCGCGCCGATGAGCCTTGCGTACTCCGGCGTGAGTACGGCGCCTCCGACCACGATCTTTGTGTCCGGCTTCTTTTCTCTCAGCAGCCGGATCGTCTCTTCCATATGGGTGACGGTCGTCGTCATCAGGGCACTTAAGCCCACCAGCTTTATATCTTCCTTTAGAGCCGTTTCGACGATCGTCTCCGCCGGGACATTTTTCCCGAGATCGAGCACTTCATATCCGTAGTTTTCACAGAGGATCCTGACGATGTTTTTGCCGATGTCGTGAATGTCGCCTTCGACCGTTGCCAGGATCATACGGCCTTTCATCGCCTGATCCGAGCCGGGCATGGCGGCTTTGATCGCTTCGAAGGTCTTCTTTGCGGCCTCCGCGCTCCGGAGAAGCTGCGGGAGGAAAAGCGTCCCTTTTTCGAACTGGGCGCCGACCCTGTCCATGGCGGGCACGAGCTCCTCGTTGATGATCGTCAGGGCGTCGGCATGCTGCAGCATCTGCAGCGCGGCTTCCGCGGCTTTGGTCTCCATGCCGCGTTCGATGTACGCACCGGGTCCGGCATTTGAAGCCTCCGGCGCATCCTGCTTCGGCGCGCTCTGGGAACTGCCCGGTTCTTCCGCATATGCCGTTATATACGCATTAAAATCCGGATCCTGCTCGGTCAGGGCCAGCGCGGACCGGAACGCGGACATCATGGCTTCGGAATTCGGGTTGATGATCGCGCAGTCCAGGCCTTCGCGGATCGCCATGATCAGGAAGGCGGCGTTGATGTTTTCACGCTGCGGCAGGCCGAAGGAGACATTGGAGACGCCCAGGATCGTGCGGCCTCCCAGCTCATGACGGATCTTGCGCATGCATTCCAGTGTAGTCAGGGCCGAACGGGAGTTGGCGGAGACTGTCATGGTGAGACAGTCAATAACGATATCTTTCGGCTGTATCCCAAAGGACGCTGCTTTTTGATAGATCTTTTGGGCAATACGGAATCTTCCTTCGGCTGTTTCCGGGATCCCGTTTTCATCCAGCAGCAGGCCGACGACGACACCGCCGTATTTTCTGACCAGCGGAAAGACGGCGTCCATGACGTCATCACGGCCGTTCACGGAGTTGACCATCGGTTTGCCGTTATAGATCCGCATGCCTGCTTCGAGCGCTTTCGGATCCGCGGTGTCAAGCTGAAGGGGCAGCGCCGTCACCGACTGAAGCAAGGGGACGAGCTCCTTCATCATCGCGGTCTCGTCGATGCCGGGCAGTCCGACATTTACATCCAGGATATCGGCGCCGGCGTCTTCCTGCTGCAGTCCCTGCGAGAGGATGTAATCCATATCGTGGGACTTCAGCGCTTCTTTAAACCGTTTCTTTCCGGTCGGGTTGATCCGTTCTCCGATGATGACGGTCTTTTCGCCGATCCGTACTGCGTCCGCGAAGGAGGAGACCAGGGAAAGATCCTTGGGGACAGGGGGTATAAAGGCTTTCAAAGGAGCGGGATGACCTGCCGGGGCAGCCCCTTCCTTTGTTCCGTACAGCATTTTTTTTAGTTCCCGGATATAGGACGGATCCGTTCCGCAGCATCCGCCCATCGCGTGGATCCCGAGATCCGCGATCTCAGCCATGACGGAAGCGAATTCTTCCGGTCCGACGTCATAAACGGTCTCGCCGTTCTCGACCCTCGGGATGCCCGCATTGGGCTTGATCACGACAGGAAGAGAGGAGCAGGCGAGGAAACGGCGCGCGACCGAGACCATTTTGTCCGGTCCGAGGGAGCAGTTGGCGCCGAGCGCGTCGACCCGGAGTCCTTCGAGCATGGCGGTAATGACTTCGGGCGTTCCTCCGGTCAGCATTTTTCCTTTTTCATCGAAAACGCAGGTCGCTACGACCGGAAGGTCGGAGTTTTCCTTCGCGGCAAGCACGGCAGCCTTGGTTTCCAGGCTGTCGTTCATGGTCTCGATCACGATCAGGTCCGCGCCGGCTTTGGTCCCGGCGGCCACGATCTCACTGAAAAGGGAAACGGCATCTTCGAAGGCAAGGTCGCCCATGGGCTGCAGAAGCCGCCCGCAGGGGCCGATATCCAGGGCAACGAAGGCATCGTCCTCCCTGCCGGCCCTTTTTCTAGCCTCCGCCGCGCAGCTGACCGCGCCGGAGACGATCTCGGAAAGCGAGTCCGGGTATTTGAATCTGTTCGCACCGAAGGTATTCGTGTAGATGACGTCGCTTCCGGCCTCCAGATAGGACCGGTGGATATCGATGATGTCTTCCCGGTGCGTTAGGTTCCATGTCTCGGGAAGTTCTCCGGTCTTCAGCCCTCTTTTCTGCAGAAGGGATCCCATGCCGCCGTCAAAAAGCAGCCATTCTTTTCCCAGTTTGTCTAAAAATCTGTTTCGCATCAGGACTCACTCCAATGTTGTATTTGCATACGCTCTGACAGCATTACCGTCTGTAAAGGCAGTCTGTAAGCGTGCATGACGCGCAGCCGGACCGGGCTGCCGCGCAGTTTGTCTGAGGCGCGGAAGCGGGATGATCCGGATCGGTCCGCTCCAGGCCGATAATCGCGGTCACAGACTTTGAGGGCAGCATGATCAGGGACTCTGTCAGCGTCAGCCCGATCTGCCGCGGGGTATCCAGAAGCCGGATGATGTCACGCTGCAGCGAAAGGGAAAGGTCGCCGTATCCCGGGGAAAACCGGGGATGAAGGATCCAGCCCTGTTGTGTATAGGATGCATTCCATCCGTCGTTGAGGCTGTCACAGTAGGCTTCGATCATTTCCGCGGCGGCTGCCTGGTAAATGACGGCGTCGCTCATATGCGTTACGGACGCGCGCCTGATCAGGCGGTCGGGCGCATGGCCGAGCGTTGCCGCGAAGAGGAGCGCCTTTTCGCACCCCTGCAGGTTTTTTGCAAGGCTGCTGCTGGTGATCGCAAGGTCATGCAGGCGGATGACCGGCAGGGTTTCCCTACTTTTTCCGCCTTCCGGTCCTGCGTGTGCCGCATCCGCGGGAAGGATCTCAAGAGAAAATTCCCTCGCAATGTGCTTCGGGGTACATTCCCGCTGCAAGGTCTCCACACAGTGGGTAATCCGGTCTCTGATATCCTGCCCGGGTTCTTCGTTACGATATCCGAGATACCGCCATATTTCTTTTTCCCTTGGTTCGATGATCGGCATGGTCCTGGATATGGCTTCTGTTCCCGGCTAAGCAGTATCAGTTGATTATTGCGGAAAGGTTCTCAAGGATCTTCTTCGCTACTTCCGGTTTGTTCATGGTATATACATGGATATGGTTGACATCATTCGCGATGAGATCGATGATCTGGTCGGTCGCATAGATGATGCCTGCCTGCTCCAAAGCCGCGGGGTCATTTTCAAAGCGGTCCACAAGCGACAGGAAACGCTGCGGAAGGATGGTCCCGGACATGGCTACCGTCCGTTTTACCTGCTTCATGTTGGTGATCGGCATGATGCCTGCCATGACGGGGACCATGACGCCGCGCACGCGCAGACGGTAGAGATAATTATAGAACACGCCGTTGTCAAAGAAAAGCTGTGATGTCAGGAAAGAACAGCCGGCTTCCACTTTTTCACGGATATGGTCGATGTCTTCATTTTTATTGGCCGACTCCGGATGGCCGTCCGGATAGCACGCGCCGCCGATGCAGATGTTCTCGTCGAACTCGCGGATATCCCGGATCAGTTCGATCGCGTGATCATAATCATAGCAGATCCTTCCCTCGGGCGGGATGTCGCCGCGCAGGGCAAAAACATTTTCAAAGCCCTTTTCCTTCAGCGCCTGGAGATTCTGCCGGACATATTCTTTGGAAGAAGAGATGCAGGTCAGGTGCGGCAGGACCTCGACGCCGGTCTTCTGGCGGATCTCATGGGACAGGTTGATCGTGTATTCGCTTACACCGCCGCCGGCTCCGTAGGTGACGCTGACAAAGCAGGGGTTCAGCTTGGCGATCGCTTCTGCCGCTCCCTCTACGGACGCGTAATTGGTGCTGATCTTGGGAGGGAAGACCTCAAAAGACAGGGTGACTTTCTTTTCATTTAAAATATCGATAATTCTCATATATTCCCCTTTTTACTTTGTTTATTCATGCAGAAAAGTGCATTTTCATACATATTAGTACAATTGATAACATATATCAAATGTTTTTTATAACAAAATTTTATTCTTTTCGGGACCTGATATATGAATTATTGACAGAAAAGCGTGATCCTGACAAAAGAAAAGCACCGGCGTGAATGCTTACCGATGCTTTTTGGCGGGAGATGGGTCGGCGTGACTGCTGCATCACGCTTTACAGCCTGCCTGCTTTCTTCAAAGAATCGCAGGTTTCCGAAAGCCACTCATGATAGTGGTCATAGGGGTCCTGCGTCCACCAGTTTAAAAGTTTGTTCAACGACACGATGTCCGCTTCGATACTGGTGCACCCGTACTGTTCCGGGTCACGGTTGACCGTCACGACATGTTCATTATCTTCTTTAAAGTCGATCCGGTAAATGCAGTAGCCTGTCCAGCTGCGGTGCGCCCAGAGTGTGGATCCTTCCATATACCAGAACCACTTATCCTCCATTTCCTGCGGTATATTGCCGCAGCGGAGCACAGCCATTTCCTTATCGCTGAAGGCCCTGCTGAGCACGAAGGTCTCATGCCGCTCAGGCATGGGCTCTGTTTTCCAGTCGCCGCGGCAGGCTGTGCGTCTTTTGTTTGTGTTATCCTGTGTCATGGTCTTCTCCGTTTCAGATCCAGGTGCGGTGTATCGGGATCATTCTTTTTGCAAAACGGCTGTCCAGTGGTATGCCAGTCTGGGCGAGCCGTCTCTGACATATATGGTTCCGCATTTTATGAAGCCGTTCTTTTCGATCAGTTTCTGCATCGTAATATTTTCTCGTGCGTATCTACTCTGATGTTGTCCGCAATGCTTTTGCAGTGATCCAGAGCACAGCGGAACAGGCCGTGCACCTGTCCGTCGCCCGCCATGCGGTGCATGGTGATATAGGGGTCCCGATTCAGCCATTGGCCGTTTTCAATGTACTGATATGTGGGTTCATCACCTTCAAAGACGGCAAACACTCCGTGTATCCCGTCCTGATCGCACAACAGTTTGCATGCGCCGCTCTCTATATCCGATCTGATCAGATCGCGATCCGGGTAAAAGTGTCCCCACTGGCCGGGGTTCCCGGATCTTATCATGTAATCCTGCGCATATCTGTAGATCTCCATGATCCTGTCAAGATCACTCATTGCCGCATCACGTATTTTCAGCATTTTCCACCTCACGGATTTTGGTCTGCGTCTATTCTATCATAAAAGGCTTACGGGAAAAAGTGCGCGGCAGCGGGCAGGCGGGTGGAAGAATTTCAGGCATGGCATATTCTTCGAAGTGACTCCCGGGGCATTGATGGAAGAATTCCAGGCCCTGCTTTTTCTTTGAAATGACTCCCGGGATGCTGGTGGAAGAATTACAGGTATTGTACAGTCTTCGAAATAACTCCCGGGGCGTTGATGGAAGAATTTCATGCCCTGCTTTTTCTGCAAAACTACTCTAGAGGCTCGGATGATAGAATCCGAGGTTATATATAGTCTTCAGGGAGGCTCCCGAGGCTCTGATGGGAGAAAATCATGCCATATGTATATACCATCAGAACAAAAATCGCTATAATATTTTCATGTGCTGGACTTATATTTTAAAATGTGCGGATGGAACCTATTACTGCGGCTGGACGAACGACCTTGAGAAGCGTCTGGAGGTCCATAATGCCGGAAAAGGCGCAAAGTATACGAAGTCGAGACGCCCTGTCCGGCTGGTCTACCAGGAGCAATTTGAAACGAAGGAAGACGCCATGAGCCGGGAATGGCACATTAAACAGATGACCAGGGCGCAGAAAGAGGCGCTGATCAGGGAAGAATGACGGGCCGGGAGTGCTGCAGTCACTATGAGGCCGGCACGGCGGTCGATCGCCGGTATTGTCAGGAAGGCCTGCCGGCGGACGGGAAGGAGAAACTATGGCGTATATCAGCTGCCGCTTTTATTCAAAATATCTGGCGCACCAGACGAATGTCTGTCTGCTGATCCCCGAGTGTAACGGGAAAGAGCCAGAAGGAGAGTATCCTGTTCTGTACCTCCTGCATGGACGGGGCGACGACTGCACCAGCTATGTCAGGAATTCATGCATTGAAAGATATGCCGAAGAGCATCAGATCATCGTTGTCCTTCCGTCTGCGGAAACGGGTTTTTATGTGGACGGCGTACACGGGAAGCGGTTTTTCAGCTACATGACCAGGGAGCTCCCAGCGGTGATGAGGAGCTGGTTCCCGGTATCCGAAGACCCGGGCAGAACATATATCGCAGGCCTTTCGATGGGCGCGTACGGGGCGCTGAAGATCGGGCTGACGTATCCGGAGAGGTTTGCCGGTATTGGCATCATGTCCGCCGCGGTACGGCCCGATCAGTTTTCGGATTTTGCGCCGACGGATGAGGAAAATGACATTCTTCATGAGGATGTATGGCAGGCTTTCGGAAAAGGTGAGATGGCTCAGGATGATATCCCGCAGGAGCTCATCCTGGCAAGGCGCAGAGAGGGAAGGACGATCCCTCCGATCCGGCATTATATCGGGAAACAGGATATGCTTTATGAAATGAATGAGGATTTCCGGAGATTTGCGGAGGGGCAGGCGTTGGACTATAAGTATGAAGAATGGGACGGCGGTCATGACTGGATATTCTGGGATCAGGCGCTGCCGATTCTGCTGAAGGAACTCATTAAGTAAGGATCTCGGGGAACAATGACAGGCAGAAAGGAGGCACCGCTTATGGATCAGATCATCATCCATGTAGATATGGACGCCTTTTTTGCCGCTGTCGAGACAAGGGACGATCCTTCGCTTCGCGGAAAGCCGCTGATCATCGGTTCCCTGCCCAACGAGCGGGGGGTCGTGGCGACTGCCAGCTATGAAGCCCGCAGGTACGGAGTCCATTCCGCGATGAATATCAAAGAAGCGTACCGTCTCTGCCCGAACGGGATCTATATGCATCCGCACATGGAAAAATATAAAGCCGTTTCCGGGCAGCTCCATGAGATCTGGAACAGCTATGCTTCCGCTCTGGAGGCGATCGCTTTTGACGAGGCCTACCTGGATGTGAAGGAGCAGGCGGGGGACTTTGCCGGAGCCAGGGGGATCGGGCACGAGATCAAGCGGCGTACCCGGGAAGAACTGGGGCTGAGCTGTTCGGTCGGTGTCGCGTACTCCAAGACGGCGGCCAAGACCGCCAGCGAGGAGAAAAAGCCGGACGGCTACTTTGAGATCCTTACGCCGGAAGACTATGTCGCGCTCATCATTGACCGCGATGTGCGGTCTCTATATACCGTCGGTGAAAAGACAGCGGAAAAACTCCATGCCAGCGGGATCCGCACCGTCCGGGACATACGGGAGAAGCAGGATCAGGTGATCCGTCTTCTCGGAAAACAGGGACAGTGGATCACGAGGCTGGCCTTCGGCATCGACGACCGCAGGGTCACGCCCTACCGGCCTGAGGACGCGAAATCCATCGGACGGGAAGTGACGTTCCAGAAGGATACGGACGACTATGAATTCCTGAAGGATGTCCTTTTGCTGCTGGCGGTCTGCGTGGACAGGCGCGCGAAGCGGGTAGGACTGCACGGCAAAGGCGTCGCGCTGAAGCTGACGTATGCTGATATGAAGCAGATCTCCCGTTCACAGACGGTGGTCTCCGCGGATTCGGCAGCAGATATTTACCGAAATGCCGTGATCATGCTTGCTGAGGTCGAGCGGCGTCCGGTCCGCCTGATCGGGACCGGCATCTACAACCTGTCCGGCGATGAAGACCGGCAGCTGGGTTTTGATGATGTTTTCGCGGAATCCGCTCGCAGCAAAGAAACGGAGCTGAAGCGCCTGCTGGATGAGCTTAAGGAGAGATACGGCCTGGATTTTGCAGGACATCTGGAGCAGATCTACCAGACGGACACGCTCCACAAAACGGTAGAATACATGCGTAAGCACAGGCGCAGGTAGGCATGTGCAGGGAGATAAAGCAGCGGGCACAGGCAGGTCCGTGCGGTATGATAGAGGAAATACAGAATGCGGGAGTATCAGGGACGGGCGCCGCTGTCGAAGGCGTCTCCCGCAGGTCCGTGATCCGTGAGCAACACTTTTAACAGAAAGGATGGCAGATATAATGCGCAGAAATGTGATCACCATCGTAATCGGATTATTGTTGGGCGCGATGCTCGCTGGCTGCGAGGATCAGACCGGGGCGGTGACCGGCCAGGCGGAATCCGCAAAGGAGGCGGCGAAAGAGGCCATGAGCCAGGCGGAGTCCGTGAAGGAAGCCGCGGAAAGCCTGGCAGCTTACGGGCAGGGGCTCTATGAATCGTATATGTCCGGAGACGACGGTGGTTTCAGCGCGCTGGATGCATATTTTGAAAAGCTCGACAAGACGAATGCCGCGATCGACGGTTTCATTCTGGAGCGCAATGCGGACCTGCTGGAGCCCGGAGAGATCAGGCTCCTCGCGGGCGGCTGCGTCGAGTCGGAAGACTTTGAAACGCTGACAGAGTTTCAGGAGATCTACAGCGCCATCCAGTATAACTACAACAAGGATGACGACGGTGTCCTCCGTCAGGCAGATAAAGGGGACGAAGTGATCCTGTTCAGTTTCCGGGAGAAAGAGGACGGAAGCATCACGATCACGGACGCGCAGTTCGCGGAAAAGGGTGAGAAAGAGGCTGCCTCACTGGAGGAAATGTGCGCGGAGCTTGGCGGTTCCTATGAAGATGCGGCAGAGATGCTCGCTTTCAACCGGGCGTATGACATGCAGACCCTGATCGATTACATGGAGGAGAATGCGGACGTCACCGGCATCGAATATGAAGGCGTGGTCCGGACCAGGGAAGAGCTGGACGAGCTTAAGGACCAGCGTCTCCGGGAGATCTTCCCGGATGACTTTGTGGAATAGCAAGGAGTGAACGATGGGGCGATTTTTTGCGTTTTTGGATAAACTGATGGATGGCGGAGATAAGCCGGATGAGGGCAAGGCTGTCGGCGCCGGACAGAGCACCAGCGCTGGGCAGAGCGGCAGTGACATATCGAGCGGAAGTGACATGCAGAGCAATCGTTTTGTGCAGAGTGGAAATTCCGGGAATGAACGGATCCGCAATGTCGTAAATGCTGCCGAAGCGGGGTATGACGTCCTGGAAGAGGAATACCTCTCGGTCCTTACGATCCTGAAGACTTATGAAACAGACCAGGCCGCCGCGAAAACGGCGCTGGAAGAGAAAGAGCGGCACCTTAGCCGCATGCTGGAGGCAGCGGGACAGCGGGCCGGTGAGATCGAGCAGCGCGCCGGGGACACGATGAGCGGCAGCGACCTTGCGGTGATGATGAAAATGCTGCCTTCACTGATGAGCGCGGGACAGATCTCCGACGTACTGGACACGGTCAAAAAGGAGCGCGGCAGCCGTCTGGAAGAACTCGGCCGGGAGCTGGAGACGCGCGGGAAGACATCCGGCCTTGACGGCGAAACGGCAGAGCAGCTCCGGCGCATCACAATGCTGCTGGAAGGGCTCGCCGTTTCTGATGAAGTGACCGGCATGCTCGGAAGCATTTTCTGAATCCTGCCGGAAGAAATTAACCGGTTCATAGATTCGTCGGATCATAAGATCACCGGCTTATAGAATAACCGGTTCGTCAAATCATTTGAAAAATGAATGACCCGATATTCGGTATATCTCAGGCCCGGGCGACTTCTTCCAGGAATGCCCTGGCTTCGGCAGCGCCGCCGCAGGCTCGGAAACTGTCGGAGATCTCGGATGCGTGTGCTTTATAAGAGGGGTCGTTCAGGACCTTGTCAAGAGCTGCCAGGATGTCGTCTTCGGAGATCGATTTCAGCCTGACGCCGGCACCGAGTTCCTCGGTCCGTGCTGCCACCGCACCCTGTTCGGGTGTCTGCGGGAACAGCACCAGCGGGACTTTGAAATACAGTCCCTCAGACGCCGAGTTCATGCCGCAGTGGGTGATGAAGGCGTCGGCAATGGACAGCACCGCCATCTGGTCCACACTCTCGTACACGCGGACATTGGCCGGAAGCTCGTCATAATGTTCGGTGTTGGTTCCCATAGAGATGATGACCTGCCAGTCTGTTCTTCCCAGCGCCCGGATGCAGTTTCGGTAAAACTCCGGGTTCTGATTGACCGTGCCCATGGAAATATAGACCGTTTTGTCCGCGGTCTTCGGTATAGGGGCTGTGACCGGCCGGATCGAAGGTCCGATGAAATGATAGCGGTCGGAGAATGTTTCGGCACTGGGCTGGTAATATTTCGATGTATAGACGATCGTGTTGGTCTGATTGTCATTCTGGACGATCTCCAGAAAGCTTTTGACCGGATAGCCCTTTTCCTGCAGGCGCCGGATCTGCCGGTTGATCTTGGGCATGGAAAACAGCATTTTCAGGATGTCCAGCGGCGTTTCCTTCATGTACTTTGCCGAATAACGGTTGAAAGCGAAGGTCGTGGTGGAGGAAACGTAGGGGATGCGGTGCTTCATCGCAGCAAGCTTTCCCCAATAAGCTACGGAGTCGGAAACGATGATGTCCGGCCGGATCTCTTCGATCTTTTCCGTTGTCATCTCGTCGAGTGCCAGGGTCGAGGAGACCAGCAGCTCTGCCGCGAACGCCTTGTCTTTGCCCACGCGGTCGGCATTGCCCTTATCCTCCATTTCAAAATCCTGGCCGTCACAGCCGATGAACTGCGCGCCTGCCTGTTCGATCTTTTCGCGGAACTGTTCAAAAGAAAAATAATAGACCCGGTGCCCCGCATCAGTCAGTTCTTTTACCAGGCCAAGCGTCGGATTGGTATGTCCGTACGCAGGAATGCAAAACCATGCGATCTTCATCTTTTTCGTCTCCTTCCTCTTTGATTGTAAATGGAAATCGCGGCGGCGTCAATTTGTTGACCCGAAGAGGCTGCGCGGCAGGATGTTGTGCGGCGGGATGCCGTGTGGGCGGGAGACTGTGTGCTTTAATGAATGCTGATAAACAGACGGAAATGCAGGCTTGACAGCCATACATATATTTGATAAAATAAAATATGATAAAATAAAAATGGAGATAGGCGGCATTTCCTCAGGATCTGATGCACAGCATTTCCCGAAGGGTATGACGCAGCGGCATCCCACAGGTACACGGGGATGGGAAAGGAGTTTCAGAAATATGAAGGCAGCAGTCAGATATTATACGAAGACCGGCAACACAAAGCGCCTTGCGGAGGCTGTCGCCAATGCGGTCGGCGTGGAGGCACTCCCGCTGGAGTCCCCGATCGAGGAGGCCGTGGATGTCCTGTTTCTGGGCAATTCGTATTACGCATTCAACATTGACCCGGAGGTACGCGCGTTTCTCCGGAAGCTGGATAAGGAAAAAGTCGGCCGCATCGTGAATTTCGGGTCGGCAGCGTTGCTGAATTCGACCTATAGTAAGGTTAAGGCCGAGGCGGATAAGGCCGGCATTCCCATGGACGAGCGCGAGTTTCACTGCCGGGGCGAGTTCAAGGGCATTCACAAGGGCAGACCCAACGCGGAGGATCTTGCGGCAGCCGCGGAGTTCGCGAAGTCGATCATCGCGGAGTAAGACGGCCAATCGGTAAGTTCCAAAGCAGCTGTGACACGGTGGGACAGGACAGGGACGGACAGGAAACGGCCTGACAAGGCCTTTCCGAAGCTGATCTTAGTGGGATCATTGAAGCGGAGAGCGTTGTATGCTGAGATCTTTCGATACGTACAGTGAGAATATGGATGCGCTTTCGATGGATGATTTTCTGGAGATCCACCGTGAGATGCTGCTTTCGATCGGGAATGATGACGATGCGCTGGAGTTTTATGACGAGCTGATGGCAGCTTCGATCACCTATGCGGACATCCGGGCGCGCTGGTCACGGATGTCGCGCGAAGAAAAACGGGACATCGACGAAACGCGGACCATGAAGCACGACACCGTCATCGTCCGGATCAACAAGCTGGCGCGCTATCTGCACATGACCGGCAGGGATATCGCCTGGAGGGACCGGCTCGGCTATACGGAGGAAGATCCCGGGAAACGCCGGCGGATCGGAGATTTCGCCTGCTATCTGGCATTTGTGGCAGGGATCAGCGCAAGATAAAGCGAAAGATAAAAACAAAAGATAAGATGAAGTTATAGAAACGATGCAGGCAGGACCGGAAATGGTCCTGCTTTTTGTTACATGACCAGGATTTGCTTTTTCTTTAGAATGACTCCCGGGGTGCTGATGGAAGAATTTCAGACTGGATTAATTCTTCACAATAATTCTCAAAGCGCTGATGAAAGACTTTCAGTCTGAATTAATTCTTCGAAATGGCTCTCGAGATACGGATGAAAGATTTCCAGACTAAACTACTCCCTATAGAACGGACACACGAAATGCCCTAAAATGTGAAAAGTTGCTGGCAAGACCCTTTGGCGGACACGGCAAATGCCACGACAGGATGGCCGGACCCCTCTACGGACACACAGGTTTTGCAAATGGACC
>JAFSRP010000020.1 GCA_017446045.1 Lachnospiraceae bacterium
CAGGGCATTCATGATCCGCTCATCGATCGTCTTTGCCGCTATGATATGGATCACGGACACGGTATTTTCCTGCCCCTGCCTCCAAAGCCTCGCCACCGTCTGCTGATACAGTACCAGGCTCCATGTAAGCCCGAACCATACAAGGATATTCCCGCCGCTCTGTAAATTGAGTCCGTGACCTGCAGATGCCGGATGAATAAGTCCTACAGGGACATCGCCATCATTCCACCTGCGGATATTCTGCTCTTTATCCAGTCTGGCATAATCTACCTTCAGTTCCGTGAGCCTTTCCTGTATACGGTCAAGGTCATGCTGATACCAGTACGCCACAAGCACCGGCTTTCCGTTCGCTGACTCGATAATATCTTCCAGGGCATCCAGTTTCCGGTCATGGATCTTCTCATAATCCCCATCATCGGAATAAACTGCCCCGTTCGCCATCTGTGTCAGCTTCCCGGACAATGCCGCAGCGTTCGCAGCTGTCACTTCTCCCTTCGGCAGCTTCAGCAGAAGATCCTGGCTCATCCGCACATATTTCAGGTACTCTTTTTTATCCAGACGCACCATATACCTCGAATTGACCAGTTCCGGCATTTTGATGTGGTCAGCCGACTTCATGGAGATCGTAATATCGGAGATCCTGTCATAAATGGCTTCCTCCGCTCCCGGCAGAAGCTTATAGCTGTACACGATATGGCCATTCGTCTTATCCGGCTTGAAATAGGCGTTCCTGTACTGCCCGATAAACCTTCCAAGCCGCTGTCCCATATCCAGGATCTTATATTCCGCAAACAGGTCCATCAGTCCGTTAGAAGAAGGCGTCCCGGTCAGTCCCACGACCCTTTTCACCCTCGGCCTTACCTTCATCAGCGCCTTGAACCTCTTCGCCTGCCAGTTCTTAAAGGATGACAGTTCATCCACGACCACCATATCGTAGTCAAACGGCAGGCCGCTTTTTTCTACAAGCCACTGCACATTCTCCCTGTTGATCAGATAAATGTCTGCCGGCGTTTCCAGCGCTTTTATCCTCTCAGCCTCGGTACCGACCGCCACGCTGTATCTCAGGTCGGAAATATGGTCCCATTTCTCGATCTCATCGGGCCAGCTCATCTTCGCTACCCTGATCGGCGCTATCACAAGCACCTTATGAATCTCGAAGCTGTCAAACATCAGGTCATTTATCGCTGTCAGCGTGATGGAAGTCTTCCCAAGCCCGCATTCCAATAACACCGCTGCCACATCATGCTGCTTGATATACTCCGCGGCATAGACCTGGTAATCATGTGGTTCGTATCTCATCAATGATCCCTCCAATCTGCTCCGGGTTGTCTAGCACATACACTCTGAACCCCAAAGACCTCAGCAGCTCATGCCTTGACCTTTGCAATGGCCTCGCCTTCTTCCCCGGAGCCTTTACTTCCACAAATCCCATCCTCCCACTCGGTAAAAGCACGATCCTGTCCGGCATCCCATCGAATCCCGGCGCTACCCACTTCGGGCAGATACCGCCAGCCGCTTTCACCGCCCTCACAAGTTTCTGCTCTACTGTTTTTTCTCTCATATGTCCTCCGTCATGGAACAACGGCACAGAAAATCCTTTACGCGCGTATATATGTGCGTTACGCGCACCTGATTTCTTTCAAAAACACCATTTATTTGTTCTATTAAGAAAATCTTGTTATCCTGTTCCA
>JAFSRP010000021.1 GCA_017446045.1 Lachnospiraceae bacterium
GAGAGGCATGCAGCAGATGGGCCGCAAGAACATGGAAGCATTCGGCTGCACCGTATCTGATGTAGATCAGGCAGAGTGGATCGAGGCTACCAAGTCCGTTTATGACGATGCATCCCTTGGCATCGACGCTGATCTTCTTGCAAAGATCCAGGCAGTCACCAGCAAGTAATTCCTGCTGTGCCGTATGATGCAGCAGAAGGCACCGTGAGAGCGGATCACCCCTTCTGTGGATTCATAGACAGTATTACCATTTAATGCATAACGTCCGGCCTTCCGGCATATAAACCGGAGGGCCGGACGCAAACACGAAAAAAGGTTGCGGATCGTCCGGTCGGACGCGATTCCGTGCCGGCAAAGACCGCAGGGCGGCTTCAGACCATGCCGCCTTTTCACGGGGTTTTCAGAGGGGAACCCGTGAAAACATATTGAAAGGAGGTCCGCTTCTTTATGAGCATACTCGAAGGCTTGAAAAAAGTCATGGGGTTTATCGTTGTCATCATCATGATGGCGATGGTCGTCGTCATTTTCCTGGCGACATTCGGACGTTACACTGGTGTTTTCTCCATTCCGTGGAGTGAGGAGTTCGCTAGATACTGCATGGTCTCCATGGTCTATCTTGCATCTATGCTTGCAGCCGCAAAAGGCGCGCATTTCTGCGTTGAGATCGCAGATGTTATCCTTCCGAAGACGATCTTAAAGATCGTTAAAGTCTTCAATATTATTGCCGTGGATCTTTTCTCCCTCTTCATCCTGAAGCAGGGCTGGGGCATCTCTTCCAAGATGCTCAACCAGGGCAAGCTTTCCCCGATGCTCGAGCTTCCGCTCGGCGCCGTATATATGGTCATTCCGATAGGTCTCATTCTCATGGCGATCTACTTCACTATTTATAACATTCAGAAAATTAAAGAAATATCAAATGCACAGGGAAAGGAGGACAAATAAATGTTAATGGGTTTATTGTTTGGCTCCCTCTTCTTCCTTCTCTTCCTTGGTATCCCGATCGGTACCTGTCTCGGTATCTCTGCGGCGATCACCATGTATTTTACCGGTAACCTGCAGTATCTGAACTCAGTCGTTACCAGACTGTTCACCCAGGTCGACAACTTCGTCCTGATGGCTGTTCCGTTCTTCATCCTCGCCGGCAACATCATGGCTGAGGGCGGTATCTCCAAGCGTCTGATCGCTTTCTTCGAGATCCTGATGAAGCACGTTCCCGGCCGTCTGGCAGTTATCTCGGTCGTTGCTTCCGCATTCTTCGGAGCTATCTCCGGTTCCAACCCTGCAACGGTTGCAGCTATCGGCGGCATTACCGCTCCGCGTATGCTGGAGAAGGGCTACCCGAGAGATAAGGTCGCAGCGATCGCTGCATCCGCCGGTACCTTGGGCGTCGTTATCCCGCCGTCCATCCCGATGGTCACCTATGCGGTCACCGCTGACCAGTCCATTCTGTCCATGTTCAAGGCAGGCTGGGTTCCCGGCATCGCTCTGGCAGTGGCACTGTCCATCACCAATATCATCACCTGCCATACTTACGACTCCATTGACCGTACCAAGTACACCGCGAAGGATTACCTGGTCCGCTTCAAGGACGCTGTGCTGGCTCTGATGATGCCCGTTATCATTCTGGGTGGTATCTACGCCGGTATCTTCACACCGACGGAGTCCGCCTCCATCGCGTGCGTATACGCGCTGATCGTCTCCGCAGTTATTTATCACGAGCTGACTTTCAAGATCCTTTATAAGATCTTCCTTGACTCCGTCGTCAGCTCCGCCTGCGTTCTGTTCGTCGTCGCAATGTCCGCACCGTTCGCATGGTTCATGACCTCTGAGAACATCCCGAATATCATCTGTAATGCTGCACTTTCCCTGTTCAGCAACAGATTCGTCATGCTCCTGGTCATCAACATCATCCTGCTGTTCCTGGGCTGCTTCCTTGAGACCCAGTCCATCATCCTGCTGGTCACCCCGATCCTGCTTCCGCTTTGCTCCTTCCTTGGACTTAGCCCGGTTGCACTCGGTCTGATCATTATCGTCAACACCTCCATCGGTATGATCACACCTCCGATGGCCGTCAACCTTTTCGTTGCCGCCGGTGTTACCAAGTGTTCGATTGGTGAAGTATCAAAGAAGATCATCCTCTACCTTCTGGTTGAGATCGGCGTACTTCTTCTGTACACTTATCTTCCGGTCATCTTCCATATTCCGATCGGTGCTTAACCAAAAGGGTTTTTCCAGACACAGTTTTATAATGTTTGAGTCCCAGCATCTGCCGCTTCGGCGGATGCTGGATTCATAAATAGGATATCTACTTTTCCTGCAGACTTTGTTTAAGGAGGAAATGTACCAATGAAAATGAAGAGCGCAATTACCACCGTGGGCATCGACCGTTCCCCGCATCGCGCATTGTACTACGCTTCCGGAATCCTTCCGGAGGATCTTGGGAAGAAGCCGATCATCGGTATTGTCAACACTTACAATGACACCATGCCCGGCCACAACCACCTGAACAAGCTGGTGGCAGCTGTACGCGAGGGTATCAGTGAAGCCGGCGGTATTCCGAAGGAGTTCCCGACCATCGGTATCTGTGACGGTATCGCTACCGGACACTACGGCATGCATTATCCGCTGGCTTCCCGTGAACTGATCGCTGACTCCATTGAGTGTATGGCAGAGGCACATCAGTATGATGCGCTTGTCATGGTCGTCGGCTGCGACAAGATAGTACCCGGTGCCCTGATGGCAGCAGCCCGTCTCAATGTTCCTGCAATCATTCTGACCGGAGGCCCGATGCTGGTAGGACATTGCGAAGGCAAAAAGATCTGCTACAACGACATCGTCGAGGCGCAGGGTCTTCTGAAGAGAGGCATCATCACCCAGGAGCAGATGGATGAGATCGAGCGTACGGCACTTCCGACCTGTGGTTCCTGTAACATGCTTGGCACTGCCAACACCATGGGATATCTTACCGAGGCTCTCGGTATGTGCCTGCCCGGCGCTGACATCCCCTCTGTCATGAATGAAAAGTACGCTATGGCAAAGCGTACCGGCCGCAAGATCGTGGAGCTCTGGGAGAAGGATATTAAGCCCAGTGACATCATCAATGAGGCTGGTCTCCACAACGCACTTACTGTAGACATGGCTATCGGCGGATCCAGCAACACCATGCTTCATCTTCCGGCGATCGCAAACGAAGCGGGCATTCCGTTCTCCTTCGATGAGGTCGAGAAGATCTGCGCAGTTACGCCGCATCTTGTAAAATTAAAGCCCGCCGGAACCTACTATCCGGAAGACTTCTCCCTGGCAGGAGGCGTCAGGGCACTGATGGCTGAGCTGAAGGACTACGGCCTTCTGAAGGACAACATGTCCGTTACCGGTAAGAGCATTTTCGAGAATATCGAAGGTGCTGAGGTCAAGGAACCCGAATTCATCCGCACCAAAGAGACTGCATTCTCCCAGACCGGCGCACTGCGTGTGATCTATGGTAACCTTGCTGAGCAGGGATCTATCTGTAAGGTCGCGGGCGTTCTGCCTGAGATGATGGTCCATAAGGGACCGGCGCGTGTCTTCGATCAGGAAGAGCCGGCAGTCAAGGCGATCTATGATGGCAAAATCAAGCCGGGCGACGTTGTTGTCGTTCGTTATGAAGGCCCGAAGGGCGGCCCCGGCATGCGTGAGATGCTCACATTCACCGGCGCTCTGTTCGGAATGGGTCTCGCAAACTCCGTCGCGATCATCACTGACGGTCGTTTCTCCGGTGCTACCAGAGGTGCGGCGATCGGTCATATCTCTCCGGAAGCAGCGGACGGTGGTCTGCTTGCATTCATCGAAGAGGGTGACATCATCTCCATCGACCTTAACAAGTGCACGGTCGACCTGCTCGTAGATGAGGAGACCATTGCAAAACGTAAGGAAGGCTGGAAGGCTCCGGAGCCCGATGTCAAGAAGGGCAGCTATCTGGATCGTTATGCAAAGCTCGTCCAGTCTGCAATGACCGGTGCGATCCTGCGCAGAGACTAAGCTGTGGTTATCCCGAAATCTTTACTGGTCGCCGTCATCATACTGCTCAGCCTCACTGTAGGGTATCTCAGGGACCGAAAGAAGAGGCTTATCGCCCTGGTCGTCCTCGGACTTATGCTGGCATACTACGTGACGGTGACACAGAACGGCTGAAAGGTCATACAGCTTAAGACTGTGGTCACAAGTACATACTGAAAGAAAAGACAGACTCTGTTTTGTGAAAGTATTACACGAAGTGGGGTCTGTTTTTTATGCAAAAAATGAATAAAATACATGTATAAAAACGCAAACAAGTTTGACTTGTGTATCTGTAGAAAAAGTTTTATAATAAAGTTTATCATTTTTTAATATTTTCTGAAAAAGATGATATGAGGAAGCAGAATGTCAGATATAGCTGAAAAAGTCCGTACACTGATGTCAGAGCATGAGGAAGATTTTGTCAACATGTTCAAACATCTGCACCGGCACCCCGAGCTGAGCTTTCAGGAATTTGAGACAACTTCGCTGCTGAAGGATTATCTTAAGAGTCTTGATATAGAGATACTGGATTATGGGCTGGAGACAGGTGTCATCGGATTATTGAGAGGAGCGGAGGACGGACCCTGCATCGGCCTGCGCGCTGACATAGATGCACTCCCCCTGTTGGAGGAGTCCGGCTGTGACTATGCTTCCGTGGTTCCCGGACGCATGCATGCCTGCGGACATGATGTGCATACTTCCGCACTGATGGGAGCGGCCTATATTCTGTCCCAGCTACGGAGCGAGATCAAAGGCAGCGTAAAGTTTATCTTCCAGCCTGCGGAGGAGATCAATCTGGGCGCCAAGAAGCTGATGGAGCACGAGGTGATGTTCCGCCCCAAGGTGGATGCATTATTCGGTATCCATAATTCTACGGAGGTCAATGCCGGTGAGGTAGCTGTCAAGAGAGGCCCCTTGATGGCAGCGGTGGACAGGATCGAGTTTACGATCAAGGGAAAAGGAGGTCATGGAGGCATTCCCCAGAACTCCATCGATCCAGTCGTCGCGGCTGCTTCCGTCATTATGTCAGCACAGACGATCGTCAGCCGCAATACAGGGCCCTTGGATTCCGCGGTCGTCTCAATGTGCAACATCAGGGCAGGCGAAGGCACGACCAACAATGTTATCCCGGATTCCGTCACGGTACTCGGCACGGTGCGGACCTATCGCAGAGAGGTCCAGGATATGGTCGAACGGCGGCTCGGTGAGATCATTAATAATGTTTCTCAGGCGTACGGCTGCTCCAGCGTTTTCCGCTATCTGCGTGAGCTTCCGGTGACAGAGAATGGACCGGAGCTCTACGACGCGGCGTACAGAGCGGTATCTGCCGTGGCAAAGCCTATGGATCCGCAGCCCTCCGGCGGCGGCGAGGACTTTTCCATCTACTATGCGGCAGGCGCGCCCTGCTTCTTCTACTGGGTCGGCGCCCGCAACGAGGAAACGGGCTGCATCTGGCCCTGGCATTCTCCGCGCTTCAAGGCGGACTTAAGAGCCGTGACGATCGGTGCGGGGACCTATGCAATGTCGGTTTTCACAGCAATTGAAGAGCTGAGAAAATAAAGTATTTCAAGAGGGGGCTGCAAAGCCCGAAAGGAGTAACTATGGAGAAAGACAACCTGATTAGCAAGCTCTTGGCGAACTGGCCCTTGCATGTGACGCTCTTCGTGGTCGTTATGATCTGCGAAGCCATCAACACGATCGTCATCAAGACGCCGGTCGGCAACATGCTGCTGCTTCCGATGCTCTTTGCAATGCTGATCGGCCTGCTGCTGTATCTGGCTAAGGGCGTCAAATGGATCGGGGATGAGCAGTCTCATCTGGCAAGCAATTTTGTTATCATCGCGATCGCACCGTTCCTTGCGAAAGTCGCTGTCACGACCGGCACCCAGCTTCCGCAGGTCATCGCGGCAGGCCCTGCACTGATCCTGCAGGAGTTTGGTAACCTGGGCACCATCATCGTGGCACTTCCGTTCGCTCTTCTGCTTGGCTTCAAGCGTGAGGCAGTCGGTATGACCCATTCCATCGCGCGTGAGCCGAACGTCGGCCTGATCGCAAGTAAGTATGGTCTGGACAGCCCCGAAGGCCGCGGCGTTATGACTACCTACATCGTAGGTACACTTCTCGGAACGATCTTCATCGGCCTCTTTGCAGGTATGGTCGGCAGCACCGGCATCCTTCATCCGTATGCACTGGCAATGGCCTGCGGTGTCGGATCAGGCAGCATGATGGCTGCATCTTCCGCAGCACTGACCACCGCTTTCCCGGATATGGCTGAGCAGATCACAGCATTTGCCGGAACCAGTAACGTCCTTTCCAACGCCGACGGCATCGTCATGACGGTGTTCATCGGCCTGCCGATGTGTAACTGGCTGTACAACAAGCTTGAGCCGGTCCTTGGCAAAGGCAAGCATATCTGATCAGGGGAGGTAAAAATCGATGTTAGAGAAATTTAAAGAGTGGTTACTGATCCTGTGCATTTCCTGCACGATCGTCATTTTCGGCAACACGGTCAACACGCTGACCGATGCCAATAAGGATGCATGGCTCAGCCCGCTGGCGAACCTTCCCGGCGTTCTGATCCTTCTCATTATCTCCCTGATCGGCCTGATCCTTGCAGAGCTGGTCCCGCAGATCCACGTATCGATCTGGATCACCCTGATCGGTGTGCTGCTGGCCATGCCCTACAACACGATCACTGGCCCGTTCGTTTCAGCAGAGGTCGGCAAGATCGGCCTTCTGCCGCTGGCTACGCCGATCCTTGCATACGCAGGTGTATCGATCGGTAAAGACTGGGTCGAGTTCAAAAAGATCGGATGGCGCGGCATTATCGTCGCCTTCCTGGTCATGATCGGTACCTATATCGGTTCCGCGATCATCGCCCAGATCATCCTGAAGGCTCAGGGAATCATCTAAGCGAGAAAGCTTTACGATCATTTTGTTCATCAGACCCCGAGCACGGGAACGTGTACGGGGTCTTTCTTTATCTTACAGTTAATAAGATAGCTTATGACAAATATCGCCCAAAAAGCATCAAAAATCATCAATGCCGACAGAGTGGTTCTGTGAGAAAATATGCTCGGAGGTATATTGCCATGAAGACACTGATACGTAACGCAAGGATCATCGACTGTAAAGACCGTGTGATCGAAAACGGAGACATGCTGTTTTCGGAAGAAGGAATCCTGGAGATCGGCCGTGTGGACCAGGACGCGGACCGGGTGATCGACGGTACCGACAGGACCGTGCTCCCGGGCTTCATCGACTGCCATGTCCATCCCGCCTGCCTCTGTGCCGAAGACGAGATGACGGTTTCCTATCTGACCTACAAAGGGGCGATGGATATGCTTCGCTCCGGCATCACCACCTTCCGTTCTGTCGGAACCAAGTACAACGCCGACGTCCGACTCAGGAACCTGATCGAGAGCGGCCAGATCGACGGCCCCCGGATCAAGGCTGCCGGCGCCCCGATCTGCATTACCTGCGGGCACTGCGAGGAGATCGGTCTGCCCTGCGATACCGTGGGCGAGACCCTGAAAGCGGCCCGGACGCTGTGTAAGGAGCGTGTAGACTGGCTGAAAATGATGCCGACTGCCGGTGTCCTCGGTGTAGGACCCGCAACGGAGATCCAGCTCTCCAGGGAGCAGATCGAAGCGGTGATCGCCGTAGGACATGCTTTCAATACGCCGACCTGTGCCCATCTCATGAACTATGAGGCCCTGGAGTTCTGCGTGGAAGCAGGCCTCACCTGTGTGGAACACGGTTATGACATGGATGAGCGCATCGCCCGCCGCATGGTGGAACTGGGCACCTGGTACGTGCCCACCGTGGCGGTGACGCTGCAGGAGAGCACCTACATTAAGCCAGACACAAAGCACAATAAGGAACTGGTGGAAAAGGCAGCTGCCGCACAGCAGCGTGTCCGCAACGCCGTGAAGATCGCGATCCGCGAGGGCGTGAAGATGGCTGTCGGCACCGATACAGGCTGTCCCTTTACCGATCCGGAACACTATGCTTACGGAACGGAGCTGTATTTGTACAGCATTTCGGGCATGGCTCCCCTGGACATTCTGAAGGCTGCTACGATCCGGGGCGCCGAGCTCCTGGGCATTGACGGCGAGACCGGCAGCCTGGAATGCGGAAAATGCGCGGACATCACCGTCATATCCGGGGATCCGCTGGAAGATATCGAAAATTGTAAGCGGGTAGATTACACATTCTGCCGGGGGAAGCTTCTGTACCACAGGGCGTGATCATATATATTTCGTTAGTTTTATATGCGGAAGGAAGTAGTACTGAAATATGATCATTATCGATAAAGAAAAATGTACCGGGTGCGGTGCCTGCGTCAGGGATTGCCTCAACAAAACCCTTATCTTAAAAGACGGCAAGGCGGAATGGATCAGGGAGTGTTTCCGATGCATGCACTGCATAGCTGCATGTCCTGCAGGAGCGGTCTCTGTGGACGATCCGGAGTACGATATGGAAGAGGTTTTCCCGATCGAAGAGGCCTCCTGTTTTATTCCGGCAGAGAAGATCCTGAATCTTATACGCAGCCGCCGGACGATACGGCATTTTCAAAAACGCGGGATCGAAAAGGAAAAACTGGACCTGCTCCTGGATGCGGGGCGTTTTTCACCGACCGGCAGCAACGCGCAGAATGTTTCCTACATCGTGATCCAGAAAGAACGGGAGGCGTTCAATTCCGTCGCCATGCGGGCGTTCCGGACCTACAACGATCCGAAGCGTTTTGCCGAGGTCTATCCGCCTCCCTATGCCCGTGACAGGATGGATTTTGAGGACGACGAGTTCCTTTTCAAGGGAGCGGATACGATCATTCTCACGATATGTCCGCGGGATGATAATGCTGCCATCGCTTCCGCCAATATGGAGCTGGCGGCAAACGGCATGGGGCTCGGAATGCTCTATGTGGGCATTTTCGTGAGGCTGGTCAACAGAGATCCTTCTCTGAGGCAGTATCTCGGGCTTTCTGAAGGCGACCATGTGGCGACCGCCCTTGGCTTCGGATATCCGGATGTGAGATATTACCGTACCGTTCCCAGGAAACCTGCCAGGGTGCGCTGGATGTAAGACCGGTTTTAGACATAGGAATAATAAGACGTAGGAATATTAAGACATAGGAATAACGACAGAGTGATCAACTGCGATCTCTGAGAGACCTGCCCCGCACTGTGCGGGGCTTTTTTAGCCGGCATATTCTGGTTAAGCGGCGGTGAAATACATGGACAGCCTTTCTGCTTTTTGATCATTTCTTATGACGACATACAGCAAAAATGAGACAGGAATCATCAAAAACCGGCATAGCTAAGGTTTACAATTTCTGCGAAAATGAAGACAGAACAAAGACACCCGGCGAGAACCCTTGAGGAACAGCCGAACATAGAATACGCAGGAGGGAAAAATGGATCTCGCAACTATCGTAACAACGATCAATGACATCATCTGGGCTCCGCCGCTGGTAGCGCTCTGCCTTGGCGCAGGCGTTATTCTTTCAATTTATCTGAAGTTCCCGCAGTTCCGTCACTTTGGCAAGATGGCCAAGCTGACTGTCAGCGCAGAGACTTCCGAAGAGGGCATTACACCCTTCCAGGCATTTGCGACCACTGTCGGCTCCCGTGTCGGCATGGGCAATATCGCCGGCGTGGCGACCGCGATCTTCTTCGGCGGCCCCGGTGCGGTGTTCTGGATGTGGATGATCACTTTGCTCGGCGGCGCTTCGGCGTTTGTTGAAGCCACACTGGCACAGGCTTACAAGGAAAAACTGCAGGGCGGAAATGAATATGTCGGCGGACCGGCATACTTCATCGAAAAAGGCCTGAAGCTCAAGTGGCTGGCGGTGCTGTTTGCTATCGCCACTGTCATTGGCCCCGGCATCACGATGCCCGGCCTGCACACCAACTCCATTGCAAATGTTTTCCACAACGCTTTCGGGACTCCTGAGATCGTGGTCGGAACGATCCTGACCGCAGTTCTGGCACTGGTCGTCTGCGGCGGCGTCAAGCGTATCGGCAAGGTCGCAGAGATCCTGGCACCGGTCATGTGCGTGGTCTATATCCTGCTTGCCCTGATCGTGATCGTCCTGCGCATCACTGAGCTTCCCGGCGTGATCGGGCTGATCGTCAAGAGCGCGTTCGGCGCGGAAGCAGCATTCAGCGGCATCGTAGGTTCCATGATCAGCTGGGGCGTAAAGAGAGGCGTGTACTCCAACGAGGCAGGACAGGGATCCGGTGCGATCGTCTGCGCGGCTTCCGAGACTTCTCATCCCGCAAAGCAGGGCCTTGTACAGGTATTCTCAGTATTCATTGATACCCTTGTGATCTGCAGCGCATCCGCAGTCATCATTCTCCTCTCCGGATATTACAACGTGCAGGGCGCGGACGGTGCCATGATCGTGAACGGCGCCGGCGACACAGCCTACGGTATCCTCTATGCACAGGAAGGTCTCAATGCCGTCATCCCGGGAACCTGGAGCGGTGCGATCCTGGCGATCGCCACCATCATGTTCGTGTTCACCAGCCTGATGGGCTACTACTATGAAGCTGAGTCCAACGTCAACTATCTGACCAAGGGCAGCAAGAACCTGGTATGGGTATTCCGTATCGTCTTCATTATCTCTGTTTTCTCCGGCAACCTGATCAAGAGCGATGCGCTTTGGACCATGGGAGATCTCGGATGCGGTCTGATGGCCTGGTTCAACATCATTGCCATTCTGCTCCTGGCAAAGAAGTGCAAGGAGATCCTGATCGACTTTGAGAAGCAGGACAAGGCCGGTGTGGAACCGTGCTTCGATCCGGCTGAGTTCGGTATCGAGGACAAGACCGGCGCCTGGGAGAAATACGCTGAAAAGAAGAGAAGCTATCATATCTGATTCTGAAGAAATCATAATTACCCTTTCAAAGAAGATGCGCCGCCCGGCTTTTGCAGCCGGGCGGCATGTCTGTCTCTTGTGTACCGAGTCCGAAAATGTTAAAGTAATACTTGATCTCCCATGATAATGAAAGGAAATGAAAATGCTGAAAGCTGTGATCGTCGACGATGAACCCAGGACTGAAAACATTATCCGCTATTTTATCGAACACGGAGATCTCCCGCTGGAGATCGCGGCAACGGCTTCGAACGGCCGTCTGGGGGTTGCTGAGATTCGGAAGCACAAACCGGACGTCGTCTTTCTCGATATTCAAATGCCGGTCATGAACGGTTTTGAAGTGATGGCGGAGGAGCCGGATCAGAAATATATCGTCGTAACAGCGTATGATGAGTTCAGTTACGCCCAGAAAGCGCTGCGGCTCGGCACTGCGGATATCCTGCTCAAGCCCATTGAACTGGCGCAGCTGGTCCAGTCTCTGGAACGGGCGACCGGATGGCGCCTTACCGGCAATGACACCGTCAATGGCATCATGGAATATATACGGCAGCATTACTCTGAAAAGATCAGCCTCACGCAGATCGCGGACGAGTTTTATCTTACCCAGAGCCATGTGGCGCGTCTTTTTAAAAAACACACGGGAGAGAGCGTGCTCGAGTATATCAACCGCGTCCGCATCGAAGAAGCCAGACGCCTGCTGGAGCAGGGAACAAGTGTCAAGGAGGCTGCGGACCGGGTGGGGTATGAGAGTCTGAATAACTTCTATAAGTATTTCAAACGCTATACAGGAAAAACACCGGCGGAATACCGTTAACCGGCGGGCAGAAACCATACAGGCAGTCAAAAATGATAAAGGCCAGGGCAAAAAGCAGTATATCCAGGCCGCCCTTCTCTATGATAAGATAAGCACAGAAAACATAAACGGCCGTTCCCGGAAGATGGGCGGCGCAGGCAAACCAAGTACATTTACCGGATTGCGTTTACCGGAATAAACTACTATCACCCCACAGGAGGAAACATCATGCTGAAGTACACACGTCAGTCCGATCCCGAGATCTATGAGCTGCTTGTTGAAGAGCTTCACAGACAGGAGAACAACATTGAGATGATCGCATCCGAGAGCACCGCTCCCCTGGAAGTCATGGAGCTTACCGGATCCGTTTTCACCAACAAGACCCTGGAGGGATATCCGGGCAAGCGTTTCCAGGCGGGTTCCGAGATCGCCGATAAGATCGAAGAGCTGGGATGGCAGAGAGCCAAGGAGCTCTTTGGCGCAGAGCATGTGAACCTGCAGGCATATTCCGGTTCCACCGCCAATTATTCGGTATTTGCCTCTATTCTGGAGCCGGGTGATGAGATCCTGGCCATGCGTCTGGATCAGGGCGGACACCTGACCCACGGTTCTTCCGCAAACTGGGTCAGCAAGATCTACCATCATGATTTCTACGGCGTCAATCCCGAGACTGAGCAGATCGACTACGATGAGCTGGAGAAAAAGGCAAAGGAAGTGAAGCCGAAGCTGATCATCGCCGGTGCCAGCGCGTATCCGAGACTGATCGACTACGAGCGCATGTCCCACATCGCGGAAGAAGTAGGTGCTTACTTCATGGTCGATATGGCCCATATCGCAGGCCTTGTCGCAGCAAAGCTGATCCCGAGTCCGATACCGTGGGCGGATTTTGTAACCTCTTCCACGACCAAGACCTTCTGTTCCGCACGTTCGGGTATGGTCTTCTGTAAGGAGAAGTATGCCAAGATCCTTGACCGCGGCACCTTCCCGGGCTGCCTTGGATCCATCCATCTGCAGACCATGGCTGCCAAGATCTGGTCCTTCAAGTACGCGGCATCTCCGGAGTTCAGAGCTATCATGCAGAGAGTCCTGGACAATGCCCAGACCCTGTCCGCAGCCCTGATCGAGCGTGGTTTCCGTCCGGTCTCCGGCGGTACCGACAACCATCTGCTCCTGGTAGACCTTCGTCCGAAGAACATCACCGGTAAGGCATTCCAGAATGCGCTGGATTCTATCGGCATCACGGTCAACAAGAACCAGATCCCCTTCGATCCGGCATCACCGTTCGTGACCAGCGGCGTACGTATCGGCCTCACCTCTACCGCACAGCGCGGCTTTGGCAAGGATGAGATCATCCGCATCGCCGATATCATGTCCAAGGTAGCGGATGCTCCCGAGGATGCGGCAGTGCTGGCAGAGTGCAAAAAGGAAGCACAGGATATCGTTTCCGGGTTCCCGCTCTATCCGGCAGGCGCATTCGACGATTGAGAAGAGCGCAGCAGCCTGAGAGCAGACGGCATCTGAAAACCTGGTCCCGGTCAGACATTAAATGACAGATCATAAGCCCGCGGATATGCCAGACGTCCATGTCCGGCAAGGCCGCGGGCTTTTATATCCAAAACAGAACGGAAAGTCAGTAATACAGAGCCCGGATACGCCGGGAGAAAGGAAGGCCCGGTCTTTCGTCACAGGGGATCGGATCATACATGGAAATGATGATGGATATCGAAAAAATGAAGCAGGAGATCCCGGTCGTAAAGGCGTTGTCCGCCGCAAAGGAAGTGACCTGGATCAATCCGAAAAAGACAGATATGGAGACAGCGAAGACACGGATCTCCCTGACGAACGAGGATATAGAAGACGTATCCGCCCGGCTGAAGCGTTTTGCCCCGCTGATCATGAAGCTTTTCCCGGAAACTGAAGACAGAAACGGTATTATAGAGTCGGAGCTAAGTGAGATCCCGCAGATGAAGGAAGTGCTTAAGACTGTCTACGGAGCAGACCTGGGCAGCGCAAGGCTTTTCCTGAAACGGGACAGTGACCTTGCGGTAGCCGGTTCGGTCAAGGCCAGAGGCGGCATTTATGAAGTCCTCAAGCACAGCGAGGATCTGGCGCTCGAATACGGACTGCTCTCCGGTTATGATGATGACTACACCAAGCTTGCATCTCCGGAAGCACGTGCTTTCTTCGGCGAGCGCAAGGTACAGGTCGGTTCGACAGGAAATCTCGGAGTATCCATCGGTATGATGAGCGCGGCGCTTGGATACCAGGCGATCGTTCATATGTCCGCCGACGCCAAGCAGTGGAAGAAGGACTATCTTCGGGCACACGGTGTCACCGTCATCGAATATGCCGGCGATTACGGCAAAGCAGTAGCCCAGGGCCGCGCGGATTCTGACGCGGACCCGATGAGTTACTTTGTGGATGATGAGAATTCCAAGGCACTTTTTATGGGCTATGCTGTTGCGGCAGAGCGTCTGGACGGACAGCTGAAAGCGGCTGGCGTGACCGTGGATGAGGAGCATCCGCTGTTCGTATACATTCCCTGCGGTGTCGGCGGCGCTCCGGGCGGCGTGACCTTTGGACTGAAAGAACTGTACGGCGATAATGTCCATGTCTTCTTCGCGGAGCCGGTGCAGGCCTGCTGCATGCTGCTTGGTCTTGCGACAGGACTGCATTCTCAGATCTGTGTGCAGGACGCCGGCCTTACCGGGCAGACCCATGCCGACGGTCTCGCGGTGGGACGTCCCTCCGGTTTTGTCGGCGGAGTCATGGAACCGCTTCTTTCCGGTGAGGTCACTGTGGAAGACGCAAAACTTTACGATTACATGCGGGAGCTGATGGAAAGCGAACAGCTCTTCATCGAACCCAGTTCCTGCGCGGCTTTTGAGGGTGCTGTGCAGGCAGCAAAGTCTGCGGAGATCCGGGGGTATATCGAGGCCTGCGGCCTTACAGATAAAATGAAAAATGCGTCCCACATCGTCTGGGCGACCGGCGGCAAGCTGGTCCCGCAACCGGTCAGAGATGTATTCATGGGTACGCATCTGTAAAGAAATGAGTGAAAGCTCTTACTTTGGCAGCGTCACCGTGACTTTGGTCACCGGCGGACGCTGCTTTGTTATACTCAGGCGCATGTCAAAGTCTTCCCCGAAACAGGCGCGAAGCTTGTCATAGATAAAAGACAGCCCGTGGCCTGAGCCGCTCGCCCAGCTTAAGGAAATGCGGTCCACATCTTCCGCCTTCGGGGGTATGCCGTTATTGGAGATCGTGATGACAGTCTGTTTTCTGACCGTTTTGACCTTCAGATCCACCTTCTTTTTCCCGTCAAAGCCGATGAAGGCATGTGTGAAGGCATTTTCGGCGATCGGCTGCAGGAAGTTGAAAGGCACCGGCGTATCGAGGCAGGTGGGATCGATGTCATAGGAAAGGAACAAGCTGTCCCCACAGCGGAGTTTCTGCAGATTCAGGTAGGATCTGAGGTATTCGATCTCGCGGGAGAGGGGCACGATCTGTTCGGTCTGGGCCATGGTATAGCGGAACAGCTTGGAGAGATCGATGATGCTCTGATAAAGGGCCATCCGGTCGCCGTTCAGGGATAGGTCCGCCAGGCAGTTCAGGGTGTTGAACAGAAAATGATGGTCGATCTTGAGGTTGGTGACCTTTTCCTCGACAGTGGAAAGACTGCGCTCAAGCTCGGAGTTCTTTTCCATAAAGCTGTTCAGTTCGGCCTTCTGCATCGAGAGCGCCTCCATGGAATCCAGGATGTCCATGTAACGCTGCAGACTGCTGACGATGCGCCGCAGCGTTTTCTCTATGCTGAGCTCGGTGGCATAAGGTGTGTCGTACCGCGGAAGGTCTTCTTTAAGAAGACGGGGATCCCCGCCGGCACTGTCCGCAAGAACGGAAGCGCCGGAGGACCAGTGCTGGCCGCCGCGCAGTACGCCTGCCAGGCAGCCGTTATGGATGACCGGAAGAAGGTAAAGACTAACGCCGTAGGAACAGGTATAGCTTCTGGTGCCGTCTGAAGCAGCACCGGAACCGCTTTCAAAACCGCTGTCCGCCACGGAACGCTGGTAACAGGCACAGGACCTGGGGGCATTGACAGGATCGCATTTCTGTCTGCACCAGGCGGAATAACAGTCATTTTTCAGAACGACCGAATCCGAAGCGTCAAAGAGGCAGAAGGGGATGCTGACGTCCCTTGCGATACTGTTTTTGAGATTTTCTGCTGCGGAGTTCAGACGGCGGCGGTACTTGGAAGCGAGTTCGGGATCGGACATGTATTCATAGACGGCGTTTTCCGCATAAAGATCCCGTTCGGGCTCCCGGGGAATAGGGTTCGTTACCAGGAGCTCGCAGTAAGGTTTACTGCTCTTGTTGATACATTCATGCGTCGTGTCGGCCTCGAGGATAAAATAATCTCCGGCAGACACATGCTCCTCCACCCCGTTGAATTTTGTGTCCACCTCTCCGCTCAGGACATAGAGAAACTGCTCGTATCCGTAGTGGACGTGGGGCGGCTGCCTTTTCCCCGGGAGGATCGTTGTTTTACCAACGCTGAACCAGCGTTTCGGGTTCTTTGGATCCGGCAGATATTCCCAATCAATATAACCCCATTCGGTCTCCTGTCTCATGGCGCCCTCCCTTTAAACGTGATCCGATAATGATACTGTTATTTTATCATATTCCCGGAAAAGTAAACAGGATAGTCAACCAATATAGATCAATTATTGACAAAAATTTATCAATTTTGTTATCGTCTGCAGCGGGAGAATATGATATAATCTGTGGACGTAGGGAAAAAATCATTAGCATTGCCGGCAGATCTCCGGCAATACATGCTCAATAAAAGGAGGGTTTTTATCATGGGCAAATTAGACGGAAAAGTTGCGATCATCACGGGTTCTACTTCCGGTATGGGCAGAGACACTGCTTATCGTTTCGCGCAGGAAGGCGCAAAAGTAGTGATCACCGGCCGTAACGAGGCAAGAGCAAAGGCTGCAGTCGACAAGATCAAGGAAGCCGGCGGCGAGGCGATATATGTGATCGCGGATACTTCCGATCTTACAAGCGCACAGAAGATCTTTGACGCGTGCATGGACGCATACGGCACCGTAGACATTCTTGTCAACAACGCAGGCCAGCTTTCCACCACCCCGTTCCTGGAACTCACCATGGAAGAGTGGACCGCTGTCATGAACGTCAACATCAACATGGCGATCCTGCTCGGACAGAAGTGCGCGAAGGTCATGAAGGAAAAGGGCGGCGGCCACATCGTCAATATCGGTTCTGTCGCAGGCACTTCTGCACGTTGGGGCGCTACCGCATACTGCACATCCAAGCATGCGATGAACGGTCTGACCGCAGCCATGGCGCGTGAGCTCGGTCCCGATATTCATGTCAACGGCATTTGCCCCGGCGCTATCCTGACCGCAATGCTCGAGTCTATCGGCGGTGAGAAGGCAGCAGAGGAGCTTGGCATGACCGCAATGTCACCGCTGAAGAGAGTAGGCCGCGGCAGCGAGATCGCTTCTACCGTTCTGTTCCTTGCAACAGACGAGTCTTCCTACATCGACGGCCAGATGATCAGAGTCGATGGCGGCGTAGACGCATAATCCGGTCTGATCCAACTGCAATATTAATACAGCCCCGCTGACATGGAACCCGCATTCTGGTTATCCCAGACTGCAGTTCCGGCCCGGCGGGGCATTTTTGTAAATAGGAATGCGGAAAGCCGAGACAAAAATGGCATCAGTTTGTCAATTTTCATCAGCAAACAGGCATATTTGATAGATAAAACAGTCACATTTTATGATATAATAAACTTGCAACTCGTTAAATATTTAATTAGGGTACAAGACATTTTCCGTGTTGCTTCCTATTGACAAACGGAAAGCGGTTTATTATCCTATATGTACAACATTAAAAGACAACGTTCTACAATGTAGAACGGCATAAAAAGAAAGAGAGGTAGCAAAGTCATGGGATTTAAGAGCGACATCGAGATTGCACAGGAGAACACACCGAAGAAGATCACTGAGGTAGCGGCGTCTCTGGGCATCGATGAGAAGTACATCGAACAGTATGGTAACTACAAGGCAAAGATCGACTACAACTATCTGAAGGATCATGCAGATGCTCCGGACGGCAAGCTGATCCTTGTCACCGCTATCACCCCGACTCCCGCCGGAGAAGGCAAGACCACTACCTCTGTTGGCCTGACCGACGGTCTGCGCAAGATCGGCAAGAAGTCCATCGTTGCGCTTCGTGAGCCCTCTCTGGGTCCGGTCTTCGGCGTAAAGGGCGGTGCTGCAGGCGGCGGATATGCACAGGTCGTCCCGATGGAAGACATCAACCTGCATTTCACCGGTGACTTCCATGCGATCGGTGCAGCCAACAACCTTCTTGCGGCAATGCTTGACAACCACATCCAGCAGGGCAACCTTCTGGGCATCGATCCCAAGCAGATCACCTGGAAGAGAGCGGTCGATATGAACGACCGTCAGCTCCGTCAGATCGTAGACGGCCTTGGCGGAAAGATGCAGGGCGTTCCGAGAGAAGACGGATTTGAGATCACTGTCGCTTCCGAAGTTATGGCTATCCTCTGCCTTGCTTCCGATATCACAGACCTGAAGGCACGTCTTGGCCGCATCATCGTAGGCTACACCTACAAGGGAGAGCCGGTCACCGCACACGACCTCAAGGCTGAGGGCGCAATGGCAGCTCTTCTGAAGGATGCGCTGAAGCCCAACCTGGTACAGACCCTGGAGCACACTCCGGCTCTGATCCACGGCGGCCCCTTCGCAAATATCGCACACGGCTGCAACTCCATCACCGCGACCAAGATGGCTCTGAAGCTCGGCGACTATGTCGTTACCGAGGCAGGCTTCGCGGCAGATCTGGGCGCTGAGAAGTTCCTTGACATCAAGTGCCGTATGGCAGGCCTGAAGCCGTCCGCAGTCGTCATCGTCGCAACTGTCCGCGCACTTAAGTATCACGGCGGCGTTGCAAAGGCTGATCTTAACAACGAGAACCTGGATGCTTTGAAAAAGGGTCTTCCGAACCTGCTGCAGCACGTTTCCAATATCAAGAACGTATTCGGGCTTCCCTGCGTGGTCGCGATCAATGCATTCCCGACCGACACAAAGGCAGAACTTGATGAGGTCGAGGCACAGTGCAAGGAGCTTGGCGTCAATGTAGCTCTGTCCGAAGTCTGGGCAAAGGGCGGCGAAGGCGGCAAGGCTCTGGCAGAAGAAGTCGTCAGACTGTGCGAGCAGCCGAACAGCTTCAAGCAGAGCTATGATTTGGATATGTCCATCGAGGAGAAGCTCGAGACCATCTGCAAGAACATCTATCATGCAGACGGCGTAGCACTTACCCCGAACGCGAAGAAGCAGCTCAAGCAGCTCACCGATCTCGGATTCGCAGGACTTCCGATCTGTATGGCAAAGACCCAGTACAGCTTCTCCGATGACGCTGCACTGCTTGGCGCACCGAAAGGCTTCACCGTCACGGTCCGTAACCTCAAGGTCTCTGCAGGCGCAGGCTTCATCGTAGCCCTGACCGGCGATATCATGACCATGCCCGGTCTGCCGAAGGTACCGGCAGCGGAGAAGATCGACGTCGACGCGACCGGCAAGATCAGCGGACTGTTCTAAGTGTATAAGCTCCGAGCGGATGGCGGAAGAAAAGCAGGCTTGTCTGTTTTTCTGAGGACATTTGCGAGGGCAACAGATATGAGGAAAAAAGCTATGCGACGTGAAACGAGCAGAGCGATTTCCGAATATATGTTGGCGATGCGGGAGTTGCGAAGCAACGGAGCAGCGCATAGCTTATACAAAAAACCATACGAACACCCAACACACCCAGAGTCCGGGCAGGCCTGCCTGTCCGGACTCGTTTCACTATGAAATACAGTAAGTTTAGCGCAGGTCCATTTTAAAAGAGGGTAATATGGCAAGTTTATATAAAGAATCATGTGAAAAATTCACCGAGCTGCTGGCGAGCCCGGCAGCAGTGCCTGGAGGCGGCGGTGCAAGTGCACTGGTCGGATCGATCGGCATTGCTCTCGGCGACATGGTCGGCGAGCTGACCGTCGGCAAGAAAAAGTATGCCGATGTGGAAGAGGAGATCAAGGCCCTTATGGTAAAGGCCCAGGACTTAAGAGTCAGGCTTCTGGAGTGTATCGACCAGGATGCGGAGGCGTTTGAGCCGCTTTCCAAGGCATACGGCATCCCGAAGGATGATCCTTCCCGTGACGAGACGCTGGAGAAGTGCCTGCATGATGCAGCCGGCGCTCCGCTCCGTATCTTTGACCTGAGCTGCGAGGCGATCGAGATCCTGCAGGAGTTCGGCGCCAAGGGCAGCAAGATGATGATCTCCGATGCCGCGACAGGAGTAGCCATGGCGAGAGCTGCCATGTACGGTGCGGCAGTCAATGTCAAGGTCAACACCAAGCTGATGAAAGACCGCGAATACGCAGCCGCGATGAACGAGCATGTCGAAGAGATGATGCAGAAGTACACGGCACTGGCCGATCAGGTCTATGACAGCATTTACAACTATTTCGAAAACTGATCAGGAGAGATTATGGCAGAATTATTAAAAGGCGCACCGGCAGCAGCGGCACTGACCGAGAAGCTGGCGGCAAAATGCGAAGAACTGAAAGCGAAGGGCGTGGAGCCATGCCTTGCGATCATGCGTGTCGGCGAGCGTCCCGACGATATTTCCTATGAGACCGGTGCCATGAAGCGTGCTGACAAGATCGGTATTAAGGTGAAGCAGTTCCTGCTTCCCGGAGATGCTTCCAGAGAACAGATCCTGGATACGATCCGTGAGATCAACGCGGACAGCGCGATCCATGGCTGCCTGATGTTCCGTCCGCTGCCGGATAAGAAGGTGGAGGCCGAAGCCTGCGCGCTGCTGGATCCGGCGAAGGATGCCGATTCTATGACGACTACCTCTCTTGCCGGTGTATTCGCCTGCACTGATCAGGGCTATCCGCCCTGTACCGCAGAGGCGGTCATGGAGATCCTGGATCATTACCAGATCCCGCTGGAGGGAAAGAGAGTCGCTGTGATCGGACGCAGCCTTGTCATCGGCAAGCCGGTATCCATCATGCTGCAGAAGAAGAACGCGACCGTGACCATGTGCCACACCCGTACTGTAGATCTGCCGGGTACCTGCCGCAACGCGGAGATCCTGGTGGTCGCGGTCGGCCGTGCGGGCATCGTGGATGATACTTTTGTATCTCCGGGACAGACGGTCATCGATGTCGGTATCAATGTCAATGCGGAAGGCAAGCTCTGCGGAGATGCGGATTTCGAGAAGGTCGAGCCGATCGTAGGCGCGATCACCCCGGTTCCCGGCGGTGTAGGATCCGTGACGACAGCCGTGCTTTGCAAGCATGTGATCCAGGCAGCGGAGAAGACGCTGTAACAGATCAAACGTAACTGCAGGCGCCGAACGTCACACTTTGCAGACATCCGGGTGCCGGTATACTATGCCTTTTGATGCGGGAGTGTAAAACCTTTGTGCTGAACAGATATCATGGTTTGGCGCATTAAGAATCATAAGGTTTGTTCATGGGGGCAAAAGAATGAAATACAGTACGACACAACTGACTATTAATGCCATGCTGGCTGCGGTCTGCGCGGTACTCGGCTATCTGGCCATCGATCTTTTTACGCTGAAGTTTACCTTTGAGAGCTATCCGGTACTGCTGGCGGGACTGATGTTCGGTCCGGTCAACGGCGCACTGGTCGGATTCATCGGGACGTTTGTATACCAGGTGCTCCGGTACGGTCTGGAAATGAGCACACCGCTCTGGATCATTCCCTATGTGATCATGGGGTGGGTCGTCGGTACCTATGCAAAGCGCGCGACATTCAATAACACCAAACGCGAGATCCAGACGATCGCCCTGGCAGGCGAGCTGCTGGTATTCGCCCTGAACACTGTGTCCCTGTTTTTCTACAGCAGACTGATCTATGGGGCATTTTCGCTCCCCTTCATTACAGGCTCGTTCATTCCCCGGCTCGCGATCGCGTGCGCCAAGGGATTTGTCTATGGTCTGATCACACGGCCGATCCTGGTAAAGCTTTCCAAAGTGACCCACAACGGCCAGTGAGTGACCAGGCCGATCATTAAGTATTCAAAACGGGCTGCCTTTACGAAGACAGCCCACTTCTATCATACGGGAAACAGACATGACAGTACAGGAAGCGATCGATTATATCAATGATTTCACCTGGAGCACCTCCCGTCTCGGACTTGAGCGGACGCAGGAGCTGCTGCAAAGGCTGGGCGATCCCCAGAAGCAGCTGAAGTTTATCCATGTAGCCGGGACCAACGGGAAGGGCAGTACCTGTGCCATGATCGAGCGTATTCTGAGGGAAGCCGGTTTCAGGACCGGCTTTTATCCGTCTCCTTATATCGAGGACTTTCGTGAAAGGATCCAGATCAACGGAGAATATATCACCGAGGAAGCGCTGGCGGAGATCACGGAGAGGGTCGCACGGGAAGCGGATGACATGGAAGATCATCCCAGCCAGTTTGAACTGATCACGGCCATCGGCATGCTGTATTTTGCGGAAGCAGGCTGCGATTACGTGGTGCTGGAGGTCGGCATGGGCGGCGCCCTGGATTCGACCAATGTCATCGATCCGCCGGAAGCGGCTGTGATCACCAATATCGGTCTGGACCATACAGAGTTTCTGGGTGACACCATTGAAAAGATCGCGCTGACCAAATGCGGCATCGTCAAGACAGGATCTGCTGTCGTAAGTTATGCCAACGTTCCTTCCGTCATGGAAGTGATCCGTTCCGTTGCTGCGGAAAAAGGCTGCCGGCTGTATGAATCTCCGGCGATCCTGACTGCTTTAGAGCCTGCAGACCGGGAGATGACCGGGGAGACAGCAGGCAACGCCATCATTCCGCTGGTCCATGATCTTTACGGGCAGCGCTTTCTATGGAGAGGGAAGGAATACCGCCTCTCGCTGCTGGGCGAGCACCAGCTCCGCAACGCGGCGACTGTTCTTGCGATCGTCGAAGCGCTTCGTGACCGCGGCGTACGGATCCCGGAGGAGGCAGTGGCAGCAGGTCTAGCCAGGGTAGAATGGCCGGCCCGCTTCGAAGTCCTTTCGCATGCGCCGCTATTCGTGCTCGATGGCGGACATAACCCGCAGTGCGCGGAAGCCCTGATCGAAAACCTCGACGCCTATGGATTGCCAAAGGTCACCTTCCTGATCGGCATGCTTGCCGACAAGGATTATCATCGGACCCTGGAACTGCTGAAGCCTTACGGCGTCAACTACATATGCATCACACCGGAGAGTCCCCGCGCCCTGCCGGCAGCGGACCTTGCGGAAACGATCTCTACGATGCGGGATACCGGTCCTGATACCGGATCCGAGACCGGGATGATCATCGAGAGCTATGGCGGCGAGATCGCGAAAGCCATCGCGGCGGCGTTGGATACCGGCTGGCCGGTCGTAGCCTTCGGTTCACTCTACTCTGCCGGCACGATCCGCGGCGGATTCAAGCGCGCTTTCAAAAAGTGGCAGCGCAAGGGCGTTACAACTGCCCGCCGCGCACTTTCGGATGAGGAACGCGCGGCGAAGAGCCACCGCATCTGTGAGAAGCTGAAGGAATATGTACTGGAGGCGAACAAAGCACCTTCAGATGCTGTTTCCGATAGCGGCAGCATCACCCCCGTTCGCACGATCTTTACGTATGCCGCATCCTGGGATGAGGCCAGTGTCGACGAATTTAACGAATGGGCTTATGCGGAAGGCCTGAAGACCGTCTTCCCCTTCTGCCATAAAGGCGGCATCATGGACGCAATGGCGCCGAAGGAGGGTGTAAGCCCGGAGAACTGGTTCCGCTACGGCGCATACGGCATCCGGGAACCCGATCCGGCATTGTCCGTACTTGTGGATCCGGAGGAGATCGACCTTGTGATCGTCCCTTGTGTCGGACTGGATGACCATGGCGGACGGCTCGGGCACGGCGCCGGTTACTATGACCGTTACCTGCCAAAGCTCCGTTCGGATGCGCGAATGGTGCTGGTGGGCTTCGAAGCCCAGCGACTTGACGATATTTGCATGGAAAAAACGGACGTTCTGATCCGCGACTGCATCACGGAGGAAAGCTGATATGGCAGAGGAAAAAACAAAAGACAAAAGCACGCAGATATGGTTTATTCTGCTGGCATTTTCGCTGGCATTTATCATCGGCGCGCTGCTGGCAGGTGACCTTCCGAACCTGATCCCCGGTCTGATCACGATCTGTTCGCGGCCTTCACAGTTCACGATGGACTACTTTGTTCTCGGAGGCCTGGGAGGCGCCTTCCTGAATACAGGTCTGGTCGGAATGGCCTGCTGCGGCCTGCTGTACTTCAGCGGGGCGAAATGTACCGGCCTCACGGTCGCGGCGTACTGGCTGAACGTAGGATTCTCCACCTTCGGTATGAACTTCCTGAACATCTGGCCGTTCTTCCTCGGGACCTTCCTTTATTCCCGGATCAAGAAGGTCAGATTCGGATCTGTCGCCAACATGGCCATGTTCTCGACCGCGCTTGCGCCTTTTGCTTCGGAGCTGATCTTCCGTTATCCATATCAGGAGACTGTGGGCTTCCGTTTCTGGGGACTCATCCTGGCCCTTCTGCTGGGCTTCATCGTAAGCTGCGCAATGCCTTCGCTTTGTACCATGACCCCGTTCTTTCACAAGGGTTATGATCTGTACAGCGCAGCCCCTGCAGCAGGTTTTCTGGCGTTCCTGGTCTATTGTGTCCTGTACCGTTCTCCGGGTGTGGAAGTCCCGTCCAATACAAATCTGGGACCCGGCGCCCGCGCCTATGTGAATGTTTTCTTCCTCATCGTATTCGGACTCTGCCTGGTCGTGGGTTGGCTGATGGACGGCGAAAAGGCTGTCTCTCAGTATAAAAAGCTCTGGGCAGGCGACAGCTATAAAACAGACTATACCGAAAAGTACGGCGTTCCGGCGACCCTGCTCAATATGGGATTCTACGGGCTTTTCATCCTGCTCTATTATAATGTGGTCCGGGGATTTACCTGGACAGACGGCGCGACTGTGATCAGTACGGCAAAATTTACCGGCGCCACGATGGGCGCGATCATGTGCATGTATGCTTTCTGTGCCCAGGGCGCGCAGCCGCGCAATGTCTTCCCGATCGCCGTAGGCTATGCGCTGGCTTCCGTCTATCCTTATCTCATGGCACGGTTTGGCGTGGTCCCACAGCAGAACTGGAGCCTTACGACGCAGGCGATCCTGGTAGGTATGTGTTTTGCCTCGGGTCTGGCACCGGTCTCCGGCAAGAAGGGATTTTTGTGGGGCGTGATCGCCGGTGCGATGCATGCGACTCTGGTCATGAGCGTGCCCTTATGGCACGGCGGCTTCTGCCTGTATAACGGTGGTTTTACTGCCGGTGTCGTGGCTTTCCTGCTGATCCCCGTGATCGAATGGTTTGCGGTTGAAAAAGATAACGCTTGATTTCTGATCCGGGAGATGGTATGATCCCTGCAATGGGAATGACGTTCTCCCTTGGTTGATCCAAACCGCTGAATTCAGCTGATGACGTCTGTATGTATGTTTTGCATGCAGGATCATCAGCTTTTTTAACGGAAAAACATGATCATCTGCATGAGCCAAAGGAGGACACGACATGTTTTCATCTTTAGCAATCATTATTCTTGCCGGTCTTTTTGCCGCAGCTGTCTGTGATCGGCTGCGTCTGCCGCGTATCGTCGGCATGATCTTCACCGGAATCATATGCGGACCGTATGCGTTGGATCTGCTGGATCCATCCATCCTGTCGATCTCCTCCGAACTTCGGCAGATCGCTCTGATCATCATACTGGTCAAAGCAGGCATCACGCTGGATATCTCGGACCTGAAAAAGGTCGGACGCCCTGCGCTGCTGCTTTCTTTTGTGCCTGCAAGCTTTGAACTTCTGGCATATACTGTGCTGGCTCCGGTCTTTCTTCCGGTCAGCCATACGGAAGCGGCACTTATGGGATCAGTCCTGGCGGCGGTCTCCCCCGCTGTGGTCGTGCCCCGGATGGTCCACTATATCGAAAAGGGCTATGGAACGGAGAAATCCATCCCACAGATGATCCTGGCCGGCGCGTCCTGCGACGACATCTTTGTGATCGTTCTGTTTTCCTCTTTTCTGAGCATGGCGCAGGGCGGCAACGTCCGGGTCATGGATTTTGTGAGCATTCCGTTATCGATCATTTCCGGTATTCTTGTGGGTGCTGTCACAGGCATTCTTCTGAGCATTTTCTTTGAATCGGCTTTTAATCGTAAACGATACATCCGCAACAGCATGAAAGTACTGATCATTATGGGAACGGCATTCCTGCTGATGGCGGTGGAACAGAAACTGAAGGGGAGGATCCCCATGTCGGGGCTTCTGGCAGTCGTCAGTATGGCTGCAGTCCTGAAGATCCGCAGTGTCCGGCGGGTGTCAAAGCGTCTGGGGGAGAAGTTCGGCAAGTTATGGATCGCGGCTGAAATCATGCTTTTTGTGTTGGTAGGTGCGGCGGTGGATATACGCTACACTTTGGCTGCAGGTGTTTACGCCGCAATACTTATCTTTCTTGCCCTTGCGATCCGTTCCGTGGGTGTTTGGATAAGTATAGCAGGCACGGGACTGAATTTTCGGGAGAAGCTGTTCTGCGTGATCGCATATCTGCCGAAGGCGACGGTACAGGCCGCCATCGGTTCTGTTCCGCTGGCAGCAGGATTGCCCTGCGGCAGCATCATCCTGTCCGTTGCGGTCCTCGGCATCCTGCTGACCGCACCGCTGGGGGCGTTTGGTATGGATCGGACATATAAGCGGTTTTTGCAGCGGGAAGGGCAGACAGATAAACTGATTACAGGAGAACAGATCACCCAAAGAGAAAGCGAATAGATCTGAGCAATATTATGAGAAGGAAAAGGAACAATTGTTTGCATTTAACAGAACTAACTATTTAAGAGAAGTTGAAGATCTGGAAGGCAGGTACGATACGGTCAACAGAATACTTGAGGCTGCCCCGGCAGAGACTCTGCATGTTCGAAAAGGCAGATCCGGGATACGGTATTCTGTTACTGTGTCAGATCCGGAGGCTGCTTCCGGCGGCGCGCGAAGGCGGGAAGTCTATTTGAGCAGAAGCGATAGCCGGCTGCCCGCGCTGATCAGACAGTATTGTGCCGCACAGCTGCAGCCGGTCATGAAAAAATCGCTGAAAGCATTGCAGAATCATCCCGCGTCCTATGAGCCGGATCTGATCGAGAAAAAACTGCAGAAGCTGGAAGATCTGTTCGATGGGCAGATGCCTGCGGAGTTCCGGTCGCGGCGCTCTTATATAGAAAACTGGAAGAAGGCAGATTATCCCAAAAGCACACGGTTTGATCCAAAACAGAAGCTTATCAGGACCGAGAAAAACGATATGGTCAGGTCAAAGCTGGAATGCATCGTGGCAAACGTGCTGCTGCATTTGAATATTCCGTACAGATATGAAGCACGGCTTGTACTGATCAACGGCAGAGCGATCTTCCCTGATTTTACGATCCTCAGTCCGATAAATGGAAAGACATACTATCTGGAAGTATGCGGGATGATGGAGAAGGAAGCTTATATTGACGATCTTCTGGCCCGTGTCCGGGAAATGAGCGAAAGCGGCATCGTGCTGGGTGACAATCTGCTGCTTTGCTTTGAGGCTGAGCACGTGCCGTTTGATATTCAGGTTCTGATAAACATGCTTCAGCGCACAGTACTGGCGCCCCTGTAAAAAACGAAAGCGCAGGCAGATTGGAATGGGCTGTGAAGGGCAGAATGGGTTGTGAGGGGTCGAATGAGCTGTGAACGGCCGAATGCTCAGGAAGAGCCGCAAGCGCCAAATGTGTCGAATGCTTCCGATTCTTGAGAATATCCACATTTTTATGAGAATTCAAAATGTGGGTATATTTTAAAGGGAAAACAAGTGTTTTCTCACAAGATAGTATCCATATTTTAGCAAGTATTCAAAATGTGGATATGTGGTTGACTAAACACTATAGGAAAATGCCTTGAACAGTATCCACATTTGGTTAAACTATAAAAATATGGATACTTTACCTCAATTTAAAGCCCGGACCAAGTCGATAATATATCCACATTTTTTGGAAAACAAAAATGTGGATATGGCCGCCGTTATAGCTAAAGAGTGTACATTATAGCAGAAGACCGCGCATCATAGCAGTGGATCGCGTTGCCTTATTATGTGCCTCCTGCCCATGTGATAACGCTTCTCACAACGTAAGAAAACGCTTCTGTTATTTAAAAAAAGGAAAATGCACCTGAAAGTATGGTGAAATAGGAAAATGCACTTGAAAGTATGGTGAAACAGGAAAATGCACCTGAAAGTATGGTGAAACAGGAAAATGCACCCGAAAGTGCGTTGGAATAGGAAAATACGCTTGTTTTTCACGCTGGAACGTGTATAATGAATCTGACAATTGGGGAGCCTTGAGAGAGGCTGAGAAACGGCTGGACTGCCGTGACCCGCGACCTGATTTGGGTAATGCCAACGTAGGGAAATGTATCATCGCTTTACGCGCCGCGGGCACAGCATAAGTGTCTGCGGCGTTTTTTCTTTCCCGTCCGCGATGCCTTGGGGGCACCACCTGGCACCGCGTAACAAAATCGATGCAGTACCAGCATTACCAAAGGAGGATAAAATGAGGACAGCATTGACGATCGCCGGAAGCGATTCCAGCGGAGGCGCCGGTATCCAGGCAGATATCAAGACAATGACAGCGAATGGCGTATATGCCATGAGTGCGATCACTGCCCTGACAGCGCAGAATACGACCGGCGTAACAGGTATTTATGAAGTAACACCCGATTTTCTGGCGGCACAGCTGGATGCCGTCTTTACGGACATTTATCCGGACGCGGTCAAGACCGGGATGGTATCATCGTCTGCGCTGATCGAAGTCATAGCGGATAAACTGACCGGGTATAAAGCACGAAACCTCGTGATCGATCCTGTTATGGTCGCGACCAGCGGCTCACGCCTGATCAGTGAAGATGCGGTCGATACACTGAAGAGCCGGCTTCTCCCGCTCGCAACAGTGATCACACCGAATATTCCGGAAACAGAAGTGCTTTCGGGCATGGAGGTAAAGACTGCGGATGACATGGTCCGTGCCGCTCAGTCTATTTTCGATACTTTTGGCTGTGCCGTGCTCTGTAAGGGAGGCCATCAGCTCAATGACGCTAATGACTATCTTTTTGACGGACATGAGGGCAGGTGGTTTATGGGCAGACGCATCCAGAACCCCAATACCCACGGCACCGGCTGTACGCTTTCAAGCGCGATCGCTTCCAACCTGGCTAAGGGATATGATCTGTTCACATCCGTTCAGTACGCCAAGAATTATATTTCCGGCGCACTTGCTGCCATGCTCGATCTTGGTAAAGGCAGCGGGCCTCTGAACCACGCATTTGCCATTACCGGCGACTACAGCGGATCGGAGGGATGACGGCATGAAACAGAAGACTTCGGTATGGAGCAACGGACTGATCTGGTTCGGGGCAGGTGTTTCGATCGCCGAGATCGTGACGGGCACCTATTTCAGCACACTGGGATTCAGCCGCGGCATGGCGGCCATCCTTCTCGGGCACCTGATCGGCGGCATCATGATGTTTGCTGCCGGTATGATCGGCGCGCGGGAAGAAAAGAGCGCCATGGAGACTGTGAAGATGAGCTTCGGTGAGAAGGGAAGCATCCTGTTTTCCTGCCTAAACATCCTGCAGCTCGTCGGATGGACGGCCATCATGATCTACGACGGTTCCCTGGCGGCCAACGGCATCGTGAACGCGGGCAACTGGGTCTGGGCGCTGGTGATCGGCGGCCTGATCCTCTGTTGGATATTTATCGGACTGACCAATCTCGGGAAGATCAACACCGTAGCCATGACAGGACTCCTGATCCTTTCCCTGCTGCTGTTTAAGGTGGTTTTCTTCGGAAACGCGCATCCGGACGCAGTGATCGATGATTCCCTGAGTTTCGGCGCGGCGGTTGAGCTGGGTGTGGCGATGCCTCTGTCCTGGCTGCCGCTGATCAGCGATTATACCAGAGAAGCGGAAAAGCCCCTGGCAGCGACCTTTGTCAGCGTACTGGTATATAATCTCGTCAGCGTATTTATGTACATGATCGGCCTTGGCGCGGCGATCTACGCCGGGACCGGCGACATTGCACAGATCATGGTAAGGGCAGGCCTGGGCGCGGCGGGTCTCCTGATCATCGTATTCTCGACGGTCACGACCACCTTCCTGGATGCCTACTCGGCAGGCGTTTCCTCTGTTTCGGTCTCGCCCCGCATCAAGGAAAAGTGGGCTGCGATCGTGGTAGCCGTGATCGGCACCATTCTGGCGATACTGTTCCCGATGGACGACATCACGGATTTCCTGTACCTGATCGGCTCTGTTTTCGCTCCCATGATCGCTATCCAGATCGCGGACTACTTCATTATGAAGAAAGCGGGTACGAAGCAGGCGGTGGAGGTTCGGAACCTGATTATCTGGCTGATCGGATTCATCATCTACCGTTTCCTTATGGGCGTGGATACTCCTGTGGGCAATACCCTGCCGGATATGATCGTCACGGTGCTGCTTTGCCTGGCTGCGGACAAGGTCCTTCCTGCGCGGCGGGAGAACTGAAGCGGCTCCGGCTCGAGAAAGCCGCTCACTTTGTCCCGTCGGAAAAACCGGAAAGACCGAAAAGACCGGAAAACCGAAAAGACCGAAAACCGGGTCCGCATCCGCGGATAACCACAAAAAATACAATCCTTTCGGTATAGGGCACACAAAACCGCTTGACTGTAAAACGGGGCGTGTGCTACTATACTAAAGCTAAAAGGCCTGAGGGCCTTTTTTCTTGCACGCATGAAATCCGGAAGATACAGAGCCGGACCTGCGGCAGGGCACTATCAACACATTTTTGGGAGGTGAAAACCGTGGCTAATTCAAAGCGTACCAAAATCACTCTGGCATGTACCGAGTGCAAGCAGCGTAACTATTTCCTGACCAAGGAAAAGAAAAACCATCCGGACAGAATGGAAGTCAGCAAGTATTGCAGATTCTGCAAGAAGCACACACCGCATAAGGAGACAAAGTAATGGCTGGTGAGGCTAAGAAAGCCGCTGCAGCTGAGAACACTTCACTGTTCACCAGAATCAGAGATTTTTTCAGCGGCGTCAAAGCAGAGTATTCCAAGATCATTTTTCCGAACACGGAAGATCTGAAGAAGCAGACCATCGCGACCCTGATCGTCAGTGTGGTCATCGGTGTCCTGATCTTCGTGATCGATCTTGTTTTCAAATCCCTTTTGGGCTTCATTCTTTAAGCCGTATACCGGCAGTTGACAGGAGACATTCAGATGGCAGATACCAGCTCTGAAGCCAAGTGGTATGTAGCACATACTTACTCCGGCTATGAGAACAAAGTAAAAGTCGATATTGAAAAGACCATCGAGAACAGGAACCTGCAGGACCAGATCTTTGAGGTTGCTGTCCCGGTGCAGTCTACCGTTGAGCTGAAGAATGGCGTTGAAAAGAAGATCGACCGTAAGATCTTTCCCGGTTATGTACTTGTTCATATGATCATGAACGACGAGACCTGGTATGTTGTACGCAACACCAGGGGCGTGACCGGATTCGTGGGCCCGGGATCCAAGCCCGTACCCCTTTCCGACGAGGAGATCGCCAAGCTCGGAAACCGCGAACAGGAAGTCGTATTCAATTTCGAAGAGGGCGACACGGTCGTGGTTACTTCCGGTGCATGGAAGGACACCGTCGGTGTGATCAAATCTATCAATCCGTCCAAACGTTCCGTTACGATCAACGTCGAGATGTTCGGACGTGAGACACCTGTTGAACTGTCATTCGCAGAGGTTAAAAAGCTATAAAAGGCTTTTGAACATACATCAGGTGGGAGGGTGTGAGACCCCCGCTATTACCACAAGGAGGCTATTATGGCAAAAAAAGTTACTGGTTACATCAAGTTACAGATCCCTGCCGGCAAAGCAACTCCGGCACCGCCTGTCGGCCCCGCTCTCGGCCAGCATGGCGTGAACATCGTTGAATTCACCAAGCAGTTCAACGCAAGGACAGCAGACCAGGGCGACCTGATCATTCCTGTTGTCATCACAGTTTATGCAGACAGAAGCTTCAGCTTCATCAC
>JAFSRP010000022.1 GCA_017446045.1 Lachnospiraceae bacterium
ACGACCGGCTATCCCCTCGAAAAAAGATCGATGGTTCGATCCCGACATGGGGTGATGCGATCGTCTGGAATGAGTTCCATAAGTCTGCTCAATACCCTGAATTATGGAACTAGAAAACAACACTTTTTGTCCTATAACCCCGTATCGTGCTGGGTGTGGAAGTCACGAAAGTGGCCTGTAATGGTCATTTCCGTGATTTCTTTTTTTACGGGATTTTGAAGATGTATGAAGATGTTATATCAGAGTGCCGATTTTATCCTCTCATACGTCTCTTCTTCTGTGAGCGGATTGAAAAGATAGTTTAAAGTCGTTGACAGACTTGAATGACCAAGTATCTCCCTGATCTCGTCGATCGGAACGCCGTTCGCGTTCAGGTTGCTTGCGAAGGTCTTCCTCATCTTATGGCTGCTTTTAACACAAACCCCTTTTTTATAGGCATATTTTTGCAAAACATATGCCACCTGTCTGGAAGTGATGCGTGTTCCCTCACGCGTGAACATGAATTCGCTTAAATCTCTGTGTTCATTGATCCGATTGAGCAACCGTAAAGCTTTAGGAACAAGAGGGACAAATCTGTCTTGATTGGTTTTGGTATGCTCTACCACGATAAACTGACCATTATCCTGATTGTGGACTTCCTCCCTTTGAATATGAAGATGACGCATATCCACCCAGTCGGACCATCGGAGAGCAACTAATTCCCCGACTCTTAAGCCGATAAGGAAGTTGAGCTCAATTGCCAGGAATATAGTATCGCTAGTTTCAGCAAATTGCTCTTCCAGGTATTCCCTGAGTTCATTTAACTCTTCTGTATTGTATGTCTCAGTTTTACCTGTTTTCTTTTTCACCTGCTTAAAACGCACAGTGATTCTGACTCTCTCCATGGGATTTATAGTTATATAATGCTTATCATAAGCAAATTCAAACATACCCTTTAGAATTGTCTTGACATTTGTCCATTCCTTTGCTGTCATTCCATTTTTTTTCACGAGCTCATTACAATAAGCTTGAAGTGAAAGATGGTCAACAGCAGAGACTGTGGTGCCAAACAATTCCGTGTTTTCAAAATACTTTCTATAATGCTGTCGGTGTCTCCTGATTGTATTCGAGCTTTCGGTTATTGCCATTTTGTAATTCAACCACTCGTTATAGAGATCTGTCATAGTAAAGTTGTCATTGTGCTTAGCCTTCTCAAACTCCGTTACAAGCTGGTAGATCCTGTCCTCAACACGTTCTTTGCTGATTGCCCGGATTTCCTTCCTCTTCCCTGTCAACGGGTCAATAAGATATGTCTGAAACTGGCCGTTGGGGAGCTGAGATATAGCATAATGGTGCTGTTTAAGAACAGCTTTCTTCTTAGCCATTTGTACTTGGCTCTGAAGTGAATCCAAACTAATGATATCAAGCTCGGCAGCCTCTTTCAACAGGTTTTCATCCATACCTCAGCCCACCTCCTTTCGCTATAGGTTTATAAAAGAGAAGCGATCAAACTGTCTTTTGGCGAAGAAAATGTCCGTCAATTATATAATCAGGAGCCGACAGTTTAGGTCTTCGCGACAGTTTTGCCAGCGTGTGATCACTTGTAAGACTGAACCAACTGTTGTCTGGCCTTGTTAAATATAGAGTACGTACTTCAAAGTCGTAAAAAGCAAGTTTCCCGTTAATGCAATAAAGGATTACACAGCAGTGAATCATTAATAATCGAAAAGCAAAAGGGATCAGGATGTCTGATTTAAAAAGAAATTATAAATATGAAATAAATATTATCCTTGCTTGGTGTATAATGAAACTGCAAAATCAGATGTACAGCATTTTCAAAGGAGAGAGATATGAAAAAGATCATTTCACTTTTGGCTGTTTTTACAGCAATACTGTTTTCATTAATTATAATTCCCGCAAACACTGTCTTCGCGGAACAAAACTCTGAAGAAATGCTATGGTCAAACATGAATGCCGGGGCTGTGCAGAACAATCCGCCTAAAGAAAAAAATCTTACTCTCAGGGATAACGCAATTCTTTTGACCAGGATTTCAACTTACCACTGGAACAATGGCAAAGGTGCAGAACCAGGGAAGATCTATCTTTATGAAGGGGACAAACAAATAGGTTCCTGGAAAGCAACAGGGAGATCCGGCAGCGGTGTTAATAACGTACACTGGGATGCGAAGACCGATGTCGTTCTTTATCCGGATCATACATACACCGTGAAAGTCTCTGATAATGAAAGCTGGAGCTGGAATAAAGCTTCCGGGGACTGCGGAATGTTCGAACTGTACGGCCAGGACCCGGCGCCGGACAGTTCTTCCTCCGGCGGTGACGAATTCTCGTTTTCCGACCTCAGTGTGTATTTCAACGGAAAGAAGATTCGTCTGACGGATGACAAGGGTAATACTCTGAAGCCGATCATCAAAGACGGAACAATTTATCTCCCTGCCGAATCACTGATGAAAACGCTCGGGCAGGACACAAAATGGGATAAGAAGGAAAATGCATTCTATATCGGCAACGTTCCGGATGAAGAGATTCCGGGGCATTGCTGGGTTCTGGTCAACACGACACACGATGTTAAAAAGAATGAGCAGGGGAACAACAGAACATGGAAATATGACTATAAGGATATCGAAAACGGCGGACGCTATACTATCGACTATACGTTCTCATTCGATAAAGATTATGTACATTATGTAGCGATCGGAGAATGTACGGACATTCCCTCGTATCTGCTCCCCAATCAGTACGCAACTTTGAATCTCAGAACGTATGCGGCCGATTTTACCGACCGATCTAATGTATGGGGTCTCCTCGAAATGAGTTATATCGAGTACGATTTTGTTAAAGGTCACTATCCAAGCGATTACAACAAATCCTGGGAGAATGTCAAAGAGGGAGAACCGTCCAGCTACAACTGCAAATATGGCGATTTTGAGTGGAAGGTCAAAGCGAAGTTCCCGGAAGGAAAGCCAGGAGAAACCCTGGAGTTCTCCTGCAAGTATCACAGAGGAGATCTGTTTCCGGTCACCACGACTTTTACATATGAATGGCGTGACTGAGATCCTGAAAAAAGTTTAAAAAAATGTGTACTAAAAGCCTTATGCACAGCCATTTTAGCTCCCATAAGGCTTTTACAATCCGGAAACATTTTAAGAAAGATATCAACAATTGGAGCAATAGATCTGGAAGCTGTTTGGGAGACAATCACTAATGATATACCGGTGTTGCAGAAAGCGTGCCTGGTAATACCGGGTCGAGAAGCATGGCATATTTGAAGAACGGGGAAAGCCTTGTTCTGAGCCACTGTTTTCAATAGGTACGGATGCCGAGAGGATGCCAGCATCCTCTCTTTTTGATTTAGCCAAAGGCCGGAATGCGAATGCGGCGGCTGTCCGTAAGATGCCATGAAGCTTGTCATTGACTCTTTTGACCGGCCGCTGTTATCCACAAAAAAACTATAGTATAATTATAAATATGGAAATATATGTCTATTAAAAACTAGAAAGGATCTGAAAGATATGATCAGTTCTAAGCTTGTGCCGATACTGGCGGCAATAGATATTGCTCTTTTGGGAGTGATCCTTGTTTCTGCAGGATTTTCTGCGGGGAGAACACAGGAAACATATACAGCCGTAAACGAAACAGGGCAGGAAATGACTTCTGCTGTCCTTCCTTCTGAGGAATCCGAGAGTAACAGGCCGCAGGAAACAGCAGAAGAGTCTCTTTCAATTCCTGCTACGTTGGAAACACAGAAAGAAACCGAAGCACCTCTTCAGACCGTGACGGAGACTGCTGCGCCCTATGAACCACTGATGAGTCCGGCAGTACCGGTATCTACAGAAAAAGAAAGTGCCGGTGCTTCCGCTGCGCCGTTTTTTGACGTTACGCCTTTTGACACCAGGGAAAAGGCCAGACTGGAAGACTTTAACTGGGTGACCTCGGAGATCGTAGCCGGCAAATGCCCGCCTGAAGGGGAGGATATGGTGTTTATCGAAGCCCTGGGCGGCTGGAAATGCTATATCTGGGACGCCGCCGGTACAGAGCGGCTGGCCAATATGGACTTTTCCGGTACGGAGGAGGCACTCACGCTGAGATTTGACTGGAATTATATCCATCTGGGATCGGAGGACCAGGGCTATGATGACAGTACCCCGGACTCCGTTTACCACGGATCGCTCAAGGGCAATGTAGAGGCCACGGGCGCCGGAAAAGTGGTACTGACGGACTTTTACAGGATCGATGATCACCAGTACGCTTTCGGCACCATTATGTGGCCGGACGGTATTTCGGGCCATCTGATGCTGGTCAGGCCGTAAGGAGGGCAGGGATATGGCAAACTTTTGCAGAAAATGCGGTGCAAAACTGAATCCCGGAGCGAAATTCTGCAGCTCCTGCGGCGAGAAGGTTTTTGAAATAACGGGACAAGACAAGCGATACGCTGAAAGACCGGCTCCCGCAAGGAAAGAGGACAGGCAGATCCGGGAGCAGATGCATGCGGAAAGCGCGACGGATCGATCCACGAAGGCGGCAAAACCGGGGCAGAGGGGGCTCTGCGTCTTTCTTTCTCTCCTGATGGTCGTCGAACTCTGCATAGCCGGATTCAAGTATCCGGGATTCTTTCGGAGGGACCAGAAGATCGTATCCGACGCAGCTGAAAACAGCGCGTCCTTCCCCGCGTCAGATAATTCGGGGAATTCAGGTAATTCCGGCAATTCCGGCTATTCGGGCGAACCCGCATTCACGGACAATTCGGATGAATTCGCGTTCACGGGCTATGTCAGGGAGTTTTGCGAAAGCCTCGGCATGACAGAAGAGGATCTTCGCGCCTATTATGAAGATCCCATCGAGGTCACACCGGAGAATTCTCCGGGTAATCCGGCTTTCATCGAGGTGAGCTATACCGACGCAGAGCGTGCAGCTGCTCCGTCGCAGAGCGCGGCGATCAGTCGGGAGAATCCGGAGGCGGATTTCTCCGATTTCGGGATCCACGTCGATTTGAAATGGTGGAATCTGGACAGCGAATCGGATACTCTGACCGTCAAAAAGCTCCCCGTGAAGACCGACGAGGCGACCGGGTTGGAGCTGTACACCTACGACTGTTCCCTTGGGTCGGGACAGCACGAATTCTATACGCCGGTTCTGATCACGATCCCCATCGAGGGCGATCCCGATCTCTTTGAAGGCGCGCTGCATCACAGCGACGCGAGGGGCGAATGGGAGGAGCTGTATTACGAACTGTCCGACGACGGGAAGAACTGTATCGTCCATACGACCCATTTCTCCGATGTTACACTGGGAAAGCCGTCTTCCTCGAAGACCGAGCAGATGAAGGCGCAGGGCGAGCAGATCCGGGCGTTTTACAGGGAAAACGGCCAGACCCTGTTCCGCATCATGCCGTATGAGGATGTAGCAAAGTACCCGAATTCCCATACCTGGCTCTACGGCATCGGGCTTACGAAAATGCCGAATCTCGAACAGTTCATGCGGAAGGAGACTCTCGCGTCGATCAAAACCTATGAGCACCTGATGAAGAAGTCGGGCGGGATCCCGGCGGAAGCGGGCGAAGCAGAGGCTTACGGAGCACTCGGAACAAAGACGGACGCCGGCGGGACTGCGATGCTGGCAATCGGAGAAACGAAACTCGGCGCAGCCATCGACAAAATAAAAGTTGTGAGCAAGCTGTACGGCGGAGCGGGTCATGTGCTTTCCGCGCTGGGTCTGTACAGCCTGTACTGGAGGATCGTCGATCAGTGGGAGCGGGGGGTCGGCTTGGATACCATCTTCTCGTCGAACGGGGCGAATTTCCTCTCGGCGGGCGCGTCCGCGGCTCAGCTTTTCTGCGCAGGCATGGCCGCTCTCGGCGGAGGAACCGCGTTCGTGACGGTCGGCGGGATCGCGGCGGGTGTCGGAGCGTGCTTTTTCTGCGCGACGAAGATGCAGGAGGCGAAGGAGTCCTACGACCGGGAGCGCAAACCCCTCGGCAATCCCATCACGCTCGAAGAAGCGGCGTATCACTATTTCCTGACCGATTACGCGACGGATCCCGAAAAAGCGACGAAAGAGAACGAAAACTACAAATATTCCTCCGCGCGCATCTTCAACCGTCTGATGCAGGAGGACTGGACGGCTTACGACGATGACCACCATCCCGGCAGGATCAGGCTCGATATCAGGGGCAACGGCTGGGCGGAAGCGCTCGATTACCTTTTCCAGAAATACAAGGACGATCCGAAAAAACTCGCTGAGCAGCTGGACAAGCTCTATAATAGTTTCATCGATCAGTTCTGGTCGGATGAGGTCAATTCGGGCATTAAGTACGACTGCTGGAAACAGGGCCTTAAAAAAGTGCTGAGTGACGGAAACCTGCCTTCGTATTACCGTCCACGCCAGAACACCGGTGAAAACGTTAAATCGCGCTCTACAGTCCTTAAGGAACTCGGCATAACGGAGGAAGAACTCACAAGACGCGAGATCCTCCAGAACTATATCGACAACGGCAAGACTGTCGAAACTCTTTTCGACGACGGCTCGCTCAACTGGCAGGATTACGTCCGCTTTTCGGAATACGAGAAAGCGAAGGACGGCGATAAAACCGTACATCACTACCGCCCGTCGGATATCTTCTTGATGAAGAAAAAGGCACTCGGCGTACTGTATAAGAACACGAACCCGATCGTCTACGGCATTTACCGCAAATATTACGAAGAGGCCATGAGGAAACAGCACGAAATGCTCTACAAAGAGGCTCTCCCCTGGCTGAACACCCGCGTGACCTTCTACATGCAGGACGCAAGGAAGGGAAAGGTCAACGGCGAGGATACGAAATACGACATGTTCGATTTCGAATGCGACGATACGCCTCTCTTTGATCCGGCCAACGCGGACGCGAAGCGCATCACCGGATTCGGGCTGAACCTCATTTGCAAGGACGAGACGCCGGTTTTGCTCGAAACGAACGTCTATCACTATCTGCGTTTCGGCTGCCCCACGAAGGTGAAATGCACAAGCTCCGGCGGGGAGGCCGAACCGACCGATGGCAAAGCAATCTGGGATTCTGTCGATCTTGTCGCCGACCCGGAATCGATGTGGAACGCCCTGCCGGAACATCTGCAGGGCAACGGCGCCGGACGGGAGTACATCATCAAGGATCTTTGCGTACCGATCCTGTTCACGCCCAGGGAGAATACAACGGCGTATCGGTTTGAAAACCTCTACCTGACGGAGGACAGGACGATTTTGGATGACTTTTTCCGGTCCGCACACCACCCTGTGAACGATCTGAAAAAGTCGGCGCCGCTCGGCGGAAACTCGATCGTCATCGATGAGGACGGTACGGTCACGGTCAAAATAGCCGCGGTGAAGCGCTCCGATGAGAGGTGCTCCATCGAAAGGGATGCCCTGACCCTGAAGGGGAAGGTTTTCAGACGGGAAGACAACGGCGTCTTCATCGTGCTGGAGTCGTGGCCGGAGACTTTCCGATCATATTGTACGTATCAGGAGCATCTCAGAAAGGACATATATCCTTCGAAGACAGAACCCGGCGGGACGAGGGAAATCGTCTTCACCGAGCCGAATTTCAAAATGTCAGGCGCCGAGTTCATCGAGTTCGACGGAAACGGAGGAGTCAAGAGAGCCCGGTTAAATCTGGAGTGCCTGATCGATATGACGAATCGCAGAGATGACGGAACCGAGGACAAGGAACATTATCCGAGATACGATGATGAAGATCTACAAATGTGGTCCGACTGCTTCGTTCTGTCCTCGACCCCGTAAATTCATAGTTCCTTCTGCATGGAGGACGACGGGATCGGACTGTGGAGCAGTGATCAATGGTAAATGCCAGCGGGCCCTGAGGAGGCGCAGAGAGAAGGAGAACGATAAGATGGATAATGCTCTCGGGTATAAGTATTCTTACATAGAAGTCGACCTCCGGCAGATAAGGGAAAACATTCGTCATATACAGGAAGCGACGGACTGCGGGATCATTCCAGTGGTCAAATCCAATGCCTGGGGGCAGGGGACTGTCCCGGTGGCGCGGATGCTTTTCGAAAAAGCCGGCTTTGACGTAGTGGCGGTGGCCCATGTCAGCGAAGCGGCGGAGATCCGGGAAGCGGGTTTCCGGGATCAGACCATCATGCTGCTCTCCGGCATGCCGTTTCACGCGATCCCCTACGCGGTGAAGTATGACCTGATGATGATGGTCTACAACTGCGAGACCGTGGAACGGCTGAGTTCGGAAGTCCGCAAGGCCGGGCTGGAGCGCTTTCCGATCCAGATCAAGATCGATACCGGATTCCACCGCATCGGCGTGCCGCCGGAAAAGCTGGATGAACTGCTGGACGCGATCGAGGCGGCGGGCAATCTGGAGATCGCCGGCGTATGTTCTCATTACGCGGATTCCTATAATCCGGATTCAGAGAAAACGCCGGAGCAGTATGAACTGTTCAAAAAGATGGTGGCTCATGTGAAGGCGCGGGGGATCACGCCCCGATACATTTCCATCGGCTGCTCCCCGGACATCGACCGCCCGGATGAAATCTCCACCCATATGCGGGTGGGCTGGGGCTATATTGCCTATACGCCGGCGGGATATCTGGCGGATTATCACGGGAACAGACCATCCCTTACGCTGCGGGCTTTTATCACGGACATGCATGAATTGAAGGCCGGGGACTCGCTGGGGTATTCCAATGTGGTACTGGATAAGCCCGCCACAACAGCTACGATCTCCATCGGCTACGGGGACGGGCTTTACCGGCCGTCCACCATGCACGGCGGTCCCCTGCTGATCCGGGGGCAGTACGCCCATTATCTGGATGAATGCATGGACCAGACGATCATTGATGTTACGGGGATCGACTGCAAAGTGGGGGATGAGGTGACGATCTACGGAAAAGACAAATACAGTGACGCTTATCTGACCCCGACGGAGGTCTCAAAATACGCTGACGGCAATTCCACGATCCTGCAGCTGTACCTGACCGACCGCATCGCCAGGATCTATGTGGATGAAAACTGAGGATGGAGATGGTGTCATGTTTCGAGAGATGCGCAGATCAAAGCAGTATCTGGACAAAGAAGAATGCGAGGACATTCTCAAAAGGGGAAGTCATTGTGTGCTGGCATTTGCGGGAGATGACGGGTATCCTTACGCGCTGCCCATAAGCTATGCCTATGAAGATGGAAGGATCTATATGCACGGAGCGGGAGCTGGTCATAAAATTGACTCGATACGGCGCAATGACAAGGTCTCCTTTACCGTGGTGGATCAGGATCTGAACGTACCTTCGGAGCTGACGATCTATTTCAGGAGCGTGGTGTGTTTCGGGAGGGCCCGGATACTGACGGATGAAGAGGAGAAGATACATTGCTGCCGGCTCGTGGCGGGAAAGTATTCTCCCGGATTCGAGGAAAAGGCAGAGGCATCGATCGCTCGTCAGCTGCATGCAATGGGATGCATTGAGATTGCTATAGAGCATATGACCGGCAAGCAGGCGATCGAACTTGTGAAGGATCGGAAGCAGGAAGATATGCACTGACAGGACACCTTCCTTTGATGAAAGGGAAAACAGGTAAAGACGGGTGTCCGCTGACTGGTTTCATTAAATATGCTCACACAGGAAATAAATACAAGTATTATATGTAGAGCCACAGAATAATATGCATATTCTGCTGCATTATGAAACAGGTGAGAAACGATTGTTCGATGTATCTCCGTATGCTGATGGAAGCTGGTACGGGATGCTGAAAAACCCTGAGTACTTCAAGACAGTTCATGTTATAGACGGCGGGAACGGAATAGAGTGGGTAGAAGGACAGGATATAGCGCCACATGAATTATATGAGAATAGTGTCATATATTAAGGTGAAGAATTGCTGTGGCTTTCTCCTTTCGTGTATGATGATTGATGATAACCTCAGCAGGCAAATATGTAAATAATTTGACGACACCTTTGACGACAGTGGTTCTGAAGAATGCGCAAAGCCTTATTCTGAGCCACTGTTTTTATTAGGGAAACGTTCGATTCCCGTATCGTGCTGAAGATGTAACCAGTCAGCGGACTGAGTAAAAAGCGGAACGAGAACATGCAAGCATGTTCTCGTTTTGGTTTGAACGCAGTCTGCGATTGGCAGACAGCTGGTGCATGAGCATGAAGGCTGCAGGCCGTAATGCGAATGCAGCGGCTGTCCGCTGACTGGTTTGAACGCAGTCTGCGATTGGCAGACAGCTGGTGCATGAGCATGAAGGCTGCAGGCCGTAATGCGAATGCAGCGGCTGTCCGCTGACTGGTTTGAAGTCACAGTCTGCACTGGCAGACAGCTGGTACATGAGGAAGAAGGCCGCAGGCGGATGATCATTTGCTCTATTTACAGTCCGCCGATGTACTCCGAGTAGACCGATTTGGCTCTTCCCTCCGTGTCCGCATTGCTGATGATGGCGCGGCCGTCCTTAAAGAGACGGAAGGAAGCGGAAGGGGATTCAAATTCCAGATAATAGGACCGGAGGGTGACTTTTCCGAGGGCGGAGAGCTTTTCGGAAAGGGCCTGAAAGTCCGGGGATTTTCTGGCGGAAGGTACGATCTGGTAGGCATTTTTGCCGCAGACGCTGACCGCCTGTGTGCCCGAGACGCTGCCAAGGTAGGTATAGCGGTGATGGACGCAGACCGGGCAGTCGGGGTTCTTTTCCATGGGGATGGGGTAGAAGTCGTTGTCCCAGAGCTCCACGTAGAGGGGGTCCTTCCGGACGGAATCAGAGCCTGTGAGGATCTTGAGAGCTTCCGTCACCTGTAAAGATGCGACCGTGGCGGTGAGGGTATTCAGGACGCCCACCGTGCTGCAGGTCCTGCCGGGTGTCTGCCCGGACACGCCTGCATGACCTGAGAAGCAGCAGAAGCATGGCCCTCCCGGCAGAAAAGCTGCGGTCATGCCCTCGGCGCCTACGGCGCCGCCGTAGACCCAGGGGATCTGATGCTCCACGCAGTATTCATTGATGAGGTACCTGGTCTCCAGGTTGTCGGTAGCGTCCACAATGAGGTCGGCACCGGAAAACAGGGCATCGATGGTGCCAGCGTTCAGGTCCCCGAAGACCGGTTCGATCTCTACCTCGGAGTTGACGGCCTTTAAGTACTCCGCGGCTGCGAAGACCTTGGGCACTGCTTCCGCCGCGTCAGTCTCCGTATAGAGGACCTGCCGCTGAAGGTTGCTGAGCTCTACCAGGTCGCGATCTACGAAGCGGACATGCCCGACGCCGGCGCGTACAAGCTCGTTGGCACTGACGCAGCCAAGGGCTCCCATGCCGACGATCACAACGGTGGAGGACAGGAGTTTTTCCTGTCCTTTTTCCCCGATATGCGCATAGCGGATCTGTCTGGAATAGCGTTCCGGAATCATAAATACCCCTTCCTCAGGCGTTCTCCTGCTGTATGGTGCGGATCGCTTCGACAAAGCTTTCGGCGTCGGTCATTTCGTTGAAATATCCGGGGCTCACGCGGATGGTGCCGCCGGTATGGATGGTGCCGAGCATGCGGTGGGTATAGGGCGCGCAGTGAAGTCCGCTCCGCACGGCGATCCCGAAAGCGGAATCGAGGATCGCGGAGACCTCCGCGCTGTCGATCCCGTCCATGGTAAAGGACAGGACGTTTCCGGCATCATGCCCCGCGGAGGGCGTGTAAAGCGTGACACCGGGGATACCGGACAACCCTTCAAATACACAGGCACGCAGGGCTCTTTCCTTCTTTTCGATCTCGTCCACGCCTGTCTCCAGGATGAAGCGGATTCCTTCCGCAAGGCCTGCCAGGCCCGGGACGTTGAGGGTGCCGCTTTCCAGGCGGTCCGGCATGCGCTCCGGCTGTTCGGGAAGCTCGGAAAAACTTCCGGTGCCGCCTCTGGTGAGAGGCTCGACGGAAAGGGAACTGCGGATGTAGAGACCGCCGGTCCCCTGAGGGCCAAGGAGGCTCTTATGCCCCGGGAAGGCCAGCATGTCGATCTGATCGCGCTGCACGTCGATGCTCCTGGTGCCGGCAGACTGGGCAGCGTCCACCAGGAAGGGGATCCCGGCCTCTCTGGCGACAGCTCCGAGGGCGGCGATGTCGTTGACGGTCCCTGTTACGTTGGAGATATGGGTCATCACGATGAGCCCGGTCTCTTTCCGAAGGGCTTTTTTAAGCTCGTCGGGATCCACGCCGGAATCCAGGGAGGCGGGAAGGATGGTGACTTCCAGGCCGAGATTTCTTAAGTGCTCCAGGGGGCGGGCGACGGAATTATGCTCGAGGGTGCTCGTGATGATGTGCATCCCCGTGCGCGCGATCCCGTAGATCGCCGTATTGAGCGCCATGGTGGTATTGGAACCAAATGAGATCTCGGAGGGGTCGGCGGCGCCAAAGAGCCTGGCGCACTGCAGACGCGCGTCCGATACGATCTTTCCCGCGGCCAGGGAGACCGCGTGACCGGAACGCCCAGGGTTGCCGGAGCAGTTCCTGAGGGCGTGGTCGACGGCCCGGTAAACGGATTCGGGCTTCTTTCCGGAAGTTGCTGCGTTGTCAAGGTAGATCATATGACATCCTCCCGTCTGATTAAGGATCTGTTGAAGAAGTCCCCGCCTTCGTTTTCAGACGTGAAAGCGGTCGTAGCTTTGGTAGCAGTCAATGCAGAGCTTTTTTCCCTCCCGGATGCGGATCCAGTTGGATGCGGTGAGTTCACCGCAGCTCTCGCAGATATAGGACTCGAAGAGCCTCGCTTCCTCCGGCATGGGGATGCGGGTCTCTTTTATTTCAAAGAGCTGTTCGTCCGGGGTCTCCCGATAATAGGCAAAAGACTGCTCTTTGGTCATACCCTGCGGCTTTAAACGCGTGATGAGGCGCACGGACTTTCCGGTGACGCGGTTATAAAAGGAAAAGGCCTGCTTTCCGGTCATGTGGAAGAGGAGATTGCCCTTTCCCACGCTGCAGCCCAGGACCACCTGGACGGCGTCCACGCTGCAGGAGTCGTTTTCCGCAACGCACACGGTCTGTTCGTCATCGGAAAAGTCCAGGTCCAGGAGACTTTTCGCATACAGTGCGGCACGGAAGCCGATGGCAAGCCCGCCGCAGGAGTGCCCGTGAAATTCGATGCATCTGTTCCAGAGTTCCTGATTATTCATGGTCATGATGGTGGTGTTCGTGGTGATGATGATTTCCGAAAGCTTCGTTTCCGCATTCCCCCTCGGTGCCTCTTAAGATCCCCAGGCCGTGGGCAAGGGAGGGAAGGATGAAATCCAGATCCTCCCGGCAGGCTTTGGGGCTTCCCGGCATGTTGATGATCAGGGTCTTTTTGCGGATGCCGGAGGCCTGACGGCTCAGCATGGCGCGGGGCGTGATCTGCAGGGAATACCAGCGCATGGCCTCGGCGATGCCGGGGGCTGTGCGGTCGCATACAGCCAGCGTGGCTTCGGGGGTCACATCCCTCTCCGAGAAACCGGTGCCGCCGGTGGTGAAGATCACGTTCACCTGCCGCTGGTCGGTAAGGCGCTTCAGTTCATATTCGAGCTTGAAGCGCTCGTCCGGAAGGAGCAGGGTCTCGACCACATCGTAGCCCTCCTTTTCCAGTCTTTCCACGATGAGGGGACCGCTCTTATCCTCCCGTTCCCCCCGGGATCCTTTATCGCTTAAGGTTATGACCGCGGCGCTGAAAGGCCTGGCGGGATCCAGGGCCAGCTGTTCGACTTTGTCCCCGGCTTTGACCGTGCCGCCCTTTAAGACCTTTGTAAAGACGCCTTCCCTGGGCATGATGCAGTCGCCCATCACCTTATAGATGGCACAGTGGCTGTGGCACTCCTTGCCGATCTGGGTGAGTTCCAGCAATGCATCCCCGATCTTAAAGCGGGTCCCCACAGGGATCGTCCGAAGGTCGAAGCCTTCCACGATCAGGTTCTCTCCGAAGGCGCCAAAATCCACCTCAGCTCCCTTCGCGCGGAATTCCTCGATCTTTTCAAAGGAGAGGAGGCTTACCTGACGATGCCATTTGCCGGCATGGGCATCGCCTTCGATGCCCCAGTCTTCGACGAGATTTCCTTCCGGGATCTCGGTTTTCTGGATCCCTTTGATATCGCTGATGCAGACGGCAAGCACCTTACCGATGCCGATGATTGTTTCCTGTTCGTTCATGGGTGGTTCCTCTCGATAAAAACTTATGTCAACCTCCGATACTGGCCATGACAGCCTGCTCGGTGATGCTTGCCGGGTCTTCGAAACTGTGCTGCCGGGGCTTATGGAAAATGCCTTCCCGCAAGGCGGCAGTTAGAGCTTCCTTCCTTGCCGCTTTGTCTGCGCCGCTTCTTAAGATGGGCAGAAGATCGGTGGTCTCTCCGAAACAGAGACAGGGCTTCAGCCTTCCCTGCGAGGTGAGGCGGACGCGGTTGCAGTGATCGCAGAACTTTCCGTGGATCGCGCTGATAAAGCCGATGCTGCCTCTCCAGCCCGGGATACGTACATAGACGGCCGGGCCGTTCCCATGGACGGATGGGTCTTCGGAAAGTTCCGGGAACTTTTCCTCCAGCTTAATTTTCAGCATACCGTTGGAGATCCCCGTGATCCCCTTACCATAGCCGATGGGCATCATCTCGATAAAGCGCACGTCCAGGGGCTTATCCTGTGCCAGCTCTGCAAGGGGGAGCCATTCGTCATCGTTCATGCCCTGCTGCAGGACCGTGTTGATCTTGACCCTGAGTCTTGTGGAAAGTGCCGCATCGAGGCTTTCCAGGACGTTTTCCAGTTCGTCCCTGCCGGTGATCTCCAGAAAGCGATCACTGTCCAGGGTATCCAGGCTGATGTTGACGGCATCAAGCCCGGCTGCCAGAAGCTCCGGAAGATACTTTCCAAGGAGCACGCCGTTGGTAGTCATGGTCACCTGCTCGATACCCGGGACCTGCTTCAGGGAAGCGATGAGGTCAGCGCAGCCAAGGCGAGCCAGAGGCTCGCCGCCGGTGATCTTGATCCTGCTGATCCCGAGCCCGGCCGCAGCCCCGCAGATCTCCAGGATCTCCTCATAGGTCAGGATATCCTTCATGGCCACGAGCTTCACGCCGTCAGGCATGCAATAGCGGCATCTGAGGTTGCAGCGGTCCGTCACGGAGACGCGCATATAATTGATGGTTCTGCCAAACTGGTCTAACATGTACTTACACTCGATTCCTCACAGCTTCATGTTATAACAAATCCAGTATAGCATACGGGGGAGATGAGTCAATCGATTTCGCCCGCTTGCATTTGGCAGGTACGAAAGCTATACTCTAGGGTAGAAGCGCTGTATCTAAAAAAGGAGCCTGGAGATGGATCTTACGCATTTTGACGCACAGGGAAATGCCCGGATGGTGGATGTATCTGAAAAAGAGATCACGCACCGGGCGGCGACGGCCGAGGGACGCATAGCGGTAAGCGATGAAGTCTTTGCAGCGGTCGCCGGCAAGACAGTAAAAAAGGGAGACGTGCTCACTGTGGCCCAGGTGGCGGGCATCATGGGAACAAAACGCACTTCGGAGCTGATCCCCATGTGCCATCTGCTGAACCTGACCAACGCTTCCCTCACCTTTGAGCTCCTGCCGGAGACGAAGGAGATCAAAGCTATATGCACCGTAAAGACAGACGGGAAGACCGGTGTGGAGATGGAAGCCCTGACCGGTGTCAGCGTGGCGCTGCTCACGGTCTACGACATGGTCAAGGCCATTGACAAGCGTATGGTGATCCGGGACGTACATCTCGTGGAAAAGCATGGCGGAAAGAGCGGGGATTTCTTCTTCTGAAGGATCCCCTGAGAACAGATTCGATCAGAAAAAACGGCTGTATTCCGGTCAGTGACCTGGATACAGCCGTTTTCTGTCTGTTTTTTCTTATCTTCGTCCGGCCGGGCCGAGCCCGCCGTAGTACTCCAGGAAGCGCCGGGTCTCCGGCTGTTCCGGGTCATAAAGGAGCTTTTCGGCCGGCCCTGCTTCTAAAAGATCACCGCGGTAGAAGAAGAGGGCGTCCGTGGCCATGCGCTTGGCCTGGGAAAGGTCGTGGGTCACGAAGAGGACCGCGCAGCCCGTCTCTTCAGAGTATTCTCCGATCAGCTTTTCCGCCGCGATGGCGGATTCCATGTCCATGGCGGAAGTGGGTTCGTCCAGGATCAGAAGATCGCAGGGCTTCATAAGGACCCTGGCTAAGGACATCTTGGCAGTCTCGCCCCCGGAAAGGCTCCGGGCCCGCTGGCGGGAGACGTTCGAGAGATGGAGCTTTTCCATCAGCTCTGCGGCTCTTCCGGCGTCCCCTCCCGCAAGGAGAATGTTTTTCTCCACACTCATGCGGAACGGAAAGCTCTTCTGGGGCATGTATCTGACTGTACCGGCGTCCGTGAAGACCGTTCCGCCGCCATCCTTTTTAAGCACGCCTGCCACGAGCTTCGCGTAGGTGGACTTGCCGCTTCCGTTGGGTCCGATGACCGCGTAAATGCGTCCGGGCTTAAGCTCAAGCTCCGGGCAGTTCAGAACGGTGCGTTTGCCGTAGGTCTTGCTGCAGGGAGAGATCTTCATCGGGAGAGCCTCCTTTGCATCATGGTCACGGCGATATTCACAAGGAGCGAGATCGCGATCAGGATCATGCCTAGAGCGATACCCAGGGTGAAGCTTCCGCGGTTGGTATAGAGCATGATGGCTGTGGTCATCACGTTGGTCTTCCAGGCGATGGCGCCGCCCACCATGGAGACCGCGCCGACCTCGGCGATGGAACGCGCGAAAGCCAGGAGATAAGTCGAAAAGATGGGGTAGATGCACTCGTTCGCCAGAAGCATGATGGTCTTCCAGGGACCGAGAGAGAGCCCGCGGGCGGTCTCCTTCACCTGAGGCGCCACCTGGGCTACATAGGTCTCCAGGTTGGAGATGACCAGCGGCGTGATCAGGACCACCTGGGCGATGATCATGATCGTAACGGTGAAGAGCAGCTTATACTTCCCGAACGGGCCCACCCCCGAAAAGAGGATGTACATGATAAGACCGCAGACCACCGGCGGCATGCCCATGAGCGTCCGGCTGATGACCACCAGCGCCTGCCGGCCTCTGAAGTTCCCGGCGCCCAGAAGGATGCCTAAGGGCACGCCGATCAGGAGCGCGATCACGGAGCTCGTGACGCAGGTCTTCGCTGTCACCAGGAGGATGTTGGCCAGTTCTCTGTCGCCCGACAGGATCAGTTCGATTGCTTTCAGTAGAGCGGAATGCACGGAGTACTCCTTTTAAAAGAAGGGGCAGGGCAAATCGCCCTGTCCCGTTCAGTATAGCATATGTGTGCGGATGGTTAAAGTGCAGGCAGCATTTGATCAGATCCTTGTGCTGCTCTGTGCTGCGCACTCACGCGGCACGGCACATGTATTCGCATAGGCTTTAAACACTTACATCTTTCCGCCGTTTGCCTGGAAGGTCAGGAAGGTCGCCTTATCGGTAAGGATATAGGCATTCATCTCTTCCGCCATGACAAGGCAGGAGCCCATGCCGGCATTGGCAGAGGTGTACCAGTCAGTATAGTCCGCGAAGCTCTCCGCTTCCGCGGTGATGCCCAGCTCTTCCGGCCAGAGGGACAGCTCCTTGGTGTGGGTACCGGAACCGTCACCGCGGGAGATGAAGGGGTACTTTCCGTCTGCGATGGCCGCAAATGCGTCAAGGACGCTCTCGCAGTCTTTTACGCCGGCGGGATCGTCAGCCGGACCGCAGAGTACGAAATAGTTGTAGAGGAAGGAAAGACGCTCACTGTCGAAGCCGTCCAGGGCGTAGGAGAAGCCGTCCTCGATGAACTTTTCTTCCTGAGCCTTCGCATGGACCAGGATCAGGTCGGCGTTGCCGTACTTGGCAGCAGCGATGGCCTTGCCGGTACCGGCGGACTGGACCTCCACGGTATAGCCGTACTCTTCCTCGAATACCGGAAGCAGTGCGCCAAGGAGACCGGAGTCGTTGACGGAAGTGGTGGTGGAGAGGCGGATGGTCTTGGTCTCATCGGTGGCGGGAGCGATCTCACCTTCAAATACCGGAGCGCCGTCCAACAGGTAGAACAGGCTGTCGCCGTACTCTGCCTGGCCGTAATCCGCGGCCATCTGCATGCCTTCATCGGAAAGGAACCACTGGATCAGAGCCTTTGCGCCTTCAGTGTTGATCTCAACGCCTTCGACTGCCTTGCCGTCAGCATCCTCGAACGGGGAGTCCGGGTTCACGGCAAGCAGGGAGTAGGTGTTGATCATCTTGTCATCTGCTTCTTTTAAGATGATGGTGTTGACTTTGGCTGTGGGAGCTTCAGTCTCAGCCTCGGTCGGAGCTTCGGTCTCGGCTTCTGTCTCGGGGGCTGCAGTCGTTTCCGGAGCAGCCGTGGTCTCGGGAGCCGCCGTGGTCTCCGGTGCTGCAGTCGTAGCCGCGGGGGCAGCGGGTTTGCTGCAGCCTGCCAGAATACCGGCGGAAAGCAGCAGTACAGAAATCAATGCTAATGATTTTTTCATTTCTTTTCCTCCTGAAAAAACAAAAAAGGAGCCCCATACGTCGGTCCGGCATGTCCGGAAAACGTATGAATCGGGGCTCGTCCACCACAGTTCATAAGTGCGGCCTGGGGGTATATCACCTATACAAAGAAAAGTCATATACCACGCCGCTTGATAGCAAGTTATCACATCCTGCGGAAGATTGCAATATCTTTGCAAAAATGCTGAAGGAGATCGTGCAGGATAAAGCGGACACCTTATGCGCTTTTTTCATAAGGTGTCCGCTTTTAAAACGGTGCTTATTGAGGTGACAGAAACAGATCAGACGCCGGCGTTGTGCGCAAATACATCCGCGATGCGCTTCTGGCGGCAGGTGGCGCAGAGACCGTCAAACTCCTCGCCCGCGCGGTCGGCGGCATACCAGATCTCCTGCTCGGTCCCGATGACGGCGCCGCAGGAAGAGCAGTGGACCAGTTTAAAGGTCTTGTCCCAGATGGTGCGGGTATCATTGGTCTCGCTGATCTCGATGGCGCCGGTGGGACAGACATGGGCACAGCTTCCGCAGCCCACGCAGACGGAACTTGGCTCATGGTAGGGCGTGGCGATCTCCTTGGTGACACCGCGGTTGACGGTGGAGATGGCGCCGACGGAAAGTTCCGCGCAGGCTTTTACGCACAGGCCGCACATGACGCACTTGCTGCCGTCGATCTTAATAAAGCGGTCGAACTTCGGCGCATTGTATTTCTCGCAGAGCGCCTGGATCTCTTTGCTCTCCGGAGCACGGGTCTCCAGAAGCCTTAAGATCATGCCGCGCTGGCGGCGTACGCGTTCATTATCGGTATAGACTTCGCATTCCCCGTCCACTGGATAGACGCAGGAGACCACGATCCTTCCGCGCCCTTTCGTCACCACTTCCACGATGCAGAGACGGCAACATCCCTGTCCGGCAAAGGCGTCGTGATGGCAGAGCGTCGGGATCTCGATCCCGTTGCGGCGCGCGATCTGGAGGATGTATTCTCCCTTTTCACATTCGCAGGGAATTCCGTTGATGGTAATGATCATTTCTCGTCCCTCCCCTTCGTAAGTATCGCGTTGAAGCGGCAGGCCTCGCGGCAGCTGCCGCAGCTGATGCACTTATCGGGATCGATCTTATGCGGTTTGCGGATCTCGCCGGAAGCGGCGCCGGTGGGACATGCCCTTACGCAGGCGGAGCAGCCCTTGCACTTGTCCGGATCCACCGCGAAGCTCGTCAGGTCCTTACAGACACCGGCAGGGCAGCGGTGCTCCAGGATGTGCGCCTCGTATTCCTCGCGGAAATACTTGAGTGTGGTGAGCACCGGGTTGGGCGCGGACTGTCCGAGGGCGCACAGTGAGCTGTCCTTCATGGTCTCTCCCAGGGTCTCCAGAAGGTCCAGGTCCTCCATGGTGCCTTTGCCGTGGCATATATCCTCCAGGATGGCGAGCATCTGCTTCAGGCCTTCCCGGCAGGGGGTGCACTTGCCGCAGCTTTCGCCGCAGAGGAAGTTGACATAATATCTGGCGACTTCCACCATGCAGCTCCGGTCGTCCATGACGATCATGCCGCCGGAACCCATCATGGCACCGTACTGCTTCAGAGTGTCAAAATCCACAGGCAGGTCCAGCATGCTCTCCGGGATACAGCCGCCGGAGGGCCCGCCGGTCTGCACGGATTTGAAGGGACGGTCGTTCTGAACGCCGCCGCCTACGTCGTAGATGAGGTGGCGGAGAGTGGCGCCCATGGGAACCTCTACGAGGCCCGTGCGCTTGACCTTGCCGACCAGAGCGAAGACCTTGGTGCCCTTGCTGCCTTCGGTGCCGACGGAAGCGTAGCCCGCCGCGCCGTGGGAGATGATGTAGGGAACGTTGGCCAGGGTCTCCACGTTATTGAGCACCGTCGGATGGTCCCAGAGGCCTCTCTGCACCGAGCGGATATACTTGGCTCTCGGTTCGCCCACTTTTCCTTCGATGGATTGCATCAGGGCGGTGGACTCGCCGCAGACGAAGGCGCCGCCGCCGCGCACCACGGAAAGATGAAGCTTCTTGCCGCTTCCCATGATGGAATCGCCGATGAAACCGCGCTCCTCAGCGGCCTTGATGGCCGCCCGGACATTCTTCACTGCCAGGGCGTACTCGTCACGGATGTAGAGGAAACCTTCCTCTGAGCCGATGGCCAGCGCGCAGATGGCCATGCCCTCGATCACGGAGTGGGGATCGCCTTCCAGAATGGAACGATCCATGAACGCGCCGGGGTCACCTTCGTCGCCGTTGCAGGCCACGTACTTGGGGAAGACGTCATAGCCGGCTGCCGTGCGCCACTTGCGTCCGGTGGGGAAGCCGGCGCCGCCTCTGCCGCGCAGGCCGGAGATGTCCATCTCGTCCAGGATCTCTTCGGGCTTCATGGTGAGGGCTTTCTTCAGTGCCTCGTAGCCGCCGGTGGCGATATAGTCGTCGACGTCGAGCGGATCGATCTTGCCGATATTGCGAAGGGCGATCTTCATCTGTGGGGCATAGAAAGGATTGTCCTGCTGGCTTCTGACCCGTTCTCCCTGATCGTTCTTATAGAGCAGGCGGTCCACGGTCTCACCGTGCCCGATGGTCTTTTCCAGGATCTCGGGAACGTCAGCGGGTTTCACATGATAGTAGGAGATGTTGTCGGGAAGGACGGTCACCAGGGGTCCGTTCTCACAGAAACCGTTGCAGCCGGTGCGCTTCACATGGCACTCCACCTGCACGTTCTCTCCTGTGATCAGGCGTTCGAATTCCTCGGCCACCTTCATGCTGCCGTTGGCAAGGCAGCCGGTGCCGCAGCACACTCGGATGGTCTTCATGATCCGCTCGCCTCCTTCCGATATTCCTCCAGGATGCCGGGAAGTTTTTCCAGGGTCATCTTGCCGTAATAGGTCTCATCCACGACCATGACGGGAGCCAGGGCGCACGAGCCCAGACAGTTGACAAGCTCCAGGGAAAACAGTCCGTCCCCGGTGGTCTCGTCAGCGTCGATCCCGAGGATCCGGTTGATGCCGTCCCGCAGGGGCGACGCGCCACGGATATGGCAGGCCGTGCCGTCGCAGAGCTTGATGATGTGGCGTCCCTTCGGTTTAAGGCTTAAGGCCTTGTAGAAGGTCGCCATGGAATAGAGCGAGGAGAGGGGACATCCGAGGTAATCGGACAGCGCCTCCATGCCTTCCCGCGGAATGTAGTTATACTTGCGCTGCATGTCCTGCATGATTGCGAGACTGAAGCGCTGCTCCTTCGGGTACTGGTTCAGGATCCCGGAGATCTCTTCTCTGGAGACCGGCATAAAAGTTTCACCGCCTTTCAAGGGTATCTGGAGTGGGTGTCAGCCGCCTGCCACGATGGGGAAGATGAGCACGCGGTCGGAGTCTTTTAAGGGCGTGTCGAGGCCGTTTAAAAACTCTGCGCGGCGTCCGTTGACGAGCACGATGATCTGCTCCCCCAGGGCATCGCCGTCCGGGGAGAAGTATTCGGCGCGGAACTTTCCGCCGTAGCGGGCGCCCAGTTCCTCTCCGAGGCCCCGCAGATCCCTCGGGGCAGGGAACTCGGTCTCCCGGCAGCCGGCATAATCCGCATCGCGGTAGTAGGCAAAAAAGGAGATCTTCATTATTGATGACCTTGTTTTTTAAACTACACCAACCGGAAGCGGTCTCCCGCTCCCGGTACAGTGCTGGTTGTTTAAGCTTTCAGGGATGCCGGGGCCGTTCAGGCCGCCGGATCATTTCATGCACAGCTCCTCGAGCTTGGCATCGGTCGGAACGCCTTCGCTGTCCCATCCGCGTGCGGCATAGTACTCTTTGAGCATGGTGTAGAGGTCGTTGACCTTGCCGGCCGCGGGACCTTCGGGAAGTTTGTCGCGCAGGAGACGCGGCGGAAGGGTATCCTTCTCGACGCCGGCAGCGATATTGAACATCTTCTCCAGGTTCCAGATCCTCTCTCCCTTGAGCAGGATATCTTCATCGCTCTCGTCGCTGCCCACGGCTTCGCGGTACATGCCCGCGATCTCGGCAAGGCCGATACCGAAGGTGGTGAAGAGGCAGATGCCGGTGGAGTCGCACAGGGCTGTCAGGTCCTGGAAGACTTTCAGCATGCCCGGCTTACCTTCCGTAGTGAGCGGATCCATAGCCTGCGGTATACCCAGGACCTCCGGGGAGATCATGTATCCGCGGACGTGGCAGCCGCCGCGGTTGGAAGTGGCGTACTCCAGGCCGATACCCTGGATGGCGCGGCCGTCATATGCGGGCATCTCCTGCTTCTTGACGGACATGGAGAGCTCCGGATGGCCGTATTTCTCCGCCATGCGGTAGGAGCCCAGGCCCATGATCTTGCCGAAGCCTTCGCCCTTGCAGGTCATCTCGGTAGCCTTCACCATAGCGGCAGCGTCGCCGAAGAGAAGCGGGAACCCCACGTCTGCTTCCGTGATGGCGCCGATCTTGTAGAGCTCCATCGCGCAGGCGATGGTGGTGCCCATGGTGATCGGGTCGATGCCGTACTGGTTGCAGAGGAAGTTTGCGTTACAGACAGCGCCCAGATCGTCGACGCCGCAGTCTGCGCCGAAGGACCAGCCGGCTTCATACTCGGGGCCTTCGCCCTTGGATTTGAAGGCGCCTGCCTTGATCTCGGTCAGACGTCCGCAGCCGATGGGACAGCCGAAGCAGCCCTTGTTGCGGATCAGGTGGCGTGCGGTCAGAGATTCACCGGAGATCTCGTCCGCCTGCGGGAAGAGGGAACCTTCGGAACCGTTGTTGACGGGAAGGCCGCCCACGCCGTTGACGATGTTGACGAGGATCATGGTGCCATAAGCGGAAAGTCCTGCGCCGGTGACCGGATGAGCACGCAGAGTGTCGCGTGCTGCCATTGCCTCCTTATAGAAGCCATCCGGACGCGCGACGAATACGGAACCGGTGCCCTTGACCACGACGGCCTTCAGTTTCTTGCTGCCCATGACGGCACCCATGCCGCCGCGGCCTGCTGCGCGGTGCTTGTCGTTCATGATACCGGCAAACAGTACGCCGTTCTCACCGGCAGCGGAGATGGTGGCGACGCGGAAGTTGGATCCGCATTCCTCATAGAGCATCTCGGTGGTCTCGAATACGTCCTTGCCCCACAGATGAGAGGCATCACGCAGCTCGATCACGTCGTCGTTAATGTAAAGATATACCGGCTTCTCGGAGATATCCTCGAAAATGATGCCGTCATAACCGGCATATTTTAGTTCCGGACCGAAGTGTCCGCCGGAGTTGGCGGCGCCGATGGTGCCGGTGAGCGGAGATTTTGCGACCGCATTATAACGTCCGGAGGACGGTGCGGCAGTGCCGGTGAGCGGGCCTGTCATCAGGATCAGGTTGTTGCCGGGACCGAAGGGATCGCACTGGGGATCGCATTCATCGCAAAAATACTTGGTGCCGAGTCCGCGGGCGCCAACATACATAGTGGCGCTGGCCTCATTGAGCGGTTCGGTGCGGATGGTGCCTGCCTTCAGGTTGACACGAATGATCTTTCCTATATATCCGTTCTTCATTTCGTCTCCCCCTCTCCGATCAGGTCTCTGAGCCGGTCACCGGCGAGCTTGCGGCGCTCATCGGTGGTGTCGGCCTCTACAAAGGTGATTGCGCCGCTCGGGCAGTGGCGCGCGCACTTCGGGTCGCCTTCGCAGAAATCACACTTGAATACACGGCCTGCCAAAGGATGGAAGGAGATGTTGCCCAGAGGACATGCGTTCAGGCACATCTTGCAGCCGATGCATTTGTTGTAGTTGATCCGGACGGCGCCGTTCTCATCGCGGCTGATGGCGCGGACGGGACATACCTTGAGACAGGACGGTTCCTCGCACTGCAGGCACATCACCGGTACGGCAGCAGCTTCCTGCTCGTACTCGAACACCTTGACATTCGCCATCTTGGGATTGAACTGGCTGTAATGACCGAACGAGCATACCAGCTCGCAGGTACGGCAGCCAATACATTTCTCGGGTTTGATCAGTAACTGTTTCATAAAGCTTTCGGGCAAAAGCCCTGGCCCACCTCCTTCTTGGAAGAATTGCTGAAAAGAGTACAGCATAAGTACCTTATTATTGTTTAATAATATTGTATTTTATGATGTACAGGACGGCAAGATGAGGAGGAGAAGTTCTTATTGCTTTTTGGAATAAGACAACGTATACTGAATGAGATCCCGGCATTGTTTTTACAGGAAACGTGCGGGTTTTTATAGAAAAAAACGATCGGTCACATATACACAAGGAAGGAGGCCGTCTGAAATGAGGATCGCACAGTTACGCTGTTTTTCGACGATCGCCCAGCTGGAAAATGTTTCCCAGGCGGCGGAACATCTGCACCTGTCCCAGTCATCCCTGTCCAAGAATCTGGCGACTCTTGAGGAAGAACTGGGAGCTCCGCTGTTTGAGCGGAAAGGCAGGAAGCTCATCCTGAATCCGGCAGGCGCACGCATGCTGGAATTCAGCAACATGGTCCTCCGGGAACTGGGATATGCGATGGACGATATCCGTATGCTCTCCACCGGCGCCGAATCGCGGCTGAAGATCGGTACGGCCGGTTACTGTGACCGTCTCACGGAGTGCCTGGCATCGTTCCGGGAGGAGCGCCCCGAGACGGAATTCGTTCTGACGGGTGAGATCGAGGACATGGAGCGTCTCGACATCAACGAGTACGATATGCTCATCTATCCCGACAGCTGGGAGTACCAGAAATTCAAAGGCTATCCGTTATACGAGGAGCATTACGCCCTGGCGGTACCGGCAGGGCACCCCCTGGCGAGGTCGCCGTTCGTCCGTCCCAAATCCCTGGAAGATCTGGATATGGTATTCTTAAGGGACGGCAGGAAATATGTGGAGTTCCCCTTCCAGATCTGCGGCGCGCTGGCTCTTTCCTTTCATACCCAGTGCTTTGCCGATTCCCGGGAGATCCACCTCCAGATGATTTCGAAGGGACTGTGCGCGGGTTTCGTGCCTATGAGCTGTGCCTCCTTCTATCAGGGCGATCCTTCCATTCGCCTCATTCCCATCCGCGACCAGCGTTTCACCCGGCAGATGATGGTCTGCTTCCGACGTGAAAAATACCTTTCAGAGAGGGCAAAGGCCTTCCGGGACCATGTGCTGGCCTTTTTCAGGGTGAAGACGGACGCGGAGCCGTCGGAGACGGAAGTTCCGTTCTCTTTGAAGGCAGTCCGATGATGAACAAGATAGATCTATGATCGGAGAAAAAACATGCTGACTGTTAAAACGCCGGAGGAAGCTGCAGGACTGCTCCGGGAATCTTTTCCGCCTTCTCCTTTACCCGAGGAGGTGCCCCTTTCCGAAGCCCTCGGAAGAGTGCTGTACTGCCCGGCAAAGGCTTCCGAATACGTGCCGGGCTTTGACCGCTCCACTGTGGACGGCTATGCCGTCCGTTCCGACGATACCTTAGGTTGTTCCGACGCTATGCCCGCATTGCTCATCAGAAAAGGTGAAGTGTTGATGGGGGAGGGGACGGAGCTTTCCGTCGGACCCGGGGAGTGCGTCGCGGTCCCCACGGGCGGAGCCATTCCCTCCGGCGCGGACGCCATGGTGATGGTGGAATACACCGAGGACTACGGGGACGGCACCATCGGGATCTTGAAAAGCGCGGCACCGGGAGCGGGACTGATCTTCCGGGGAGATGACGTACATCCCGGAAAGGAAGTCCTCCCCGCCGGAAGAAAGCTCACCGTCCAGGATATCGGGGCACTCGCGGCCCTGGGTTTTTCCTGTGTCACCGTGAGCAGAAAACCCGTGGTGGGCATCATCTCTACGGGAGACGAGCTGGTGCCGGTAGAAGAAACACCAAAGGACGGGCAGATCCGGGATGTGAATTCGGCTCTCCTTTCCGCCCTTTCGGAGGACGCAGGGGCGAAGTGCATCTGCTACGGCATTCTGAAGGACGAGGAGGATCAGCTTGCGGAGACCGTGGAGCGTGCCCTCTCGGAATGTGATCTGGTCCTCATCTCCGGGGGGAGTTCCGTGGGTATGAAGGACAGTACCTGCAGAGTGCTGGAGAAAAAGGGCGAAGTGCTCTTCCACGGGATCGCCATGAAGCCCGGAAAGCCTACCATCCTGGGAAAGGCCGGCGGAAAGCCTGTGTTCGGACTCCCGGGTCATCCGGTGGCGGCCTTCTTCGTATCGGAGCTTTTCGTGCGGCCGCTCATCGCGCAGATGACAGGGAGGAAGACAGCGGTGCGGGAGGTCCCGGCCGTACTTACCGAAGCCATCAGTGCCAACGACGGCAGGGCGCAGTACCTGGGCGTGATCCTGGAGGAAAGGGACGGGATGCTTTACGCTTCTCCGATCCATTCCAAATCCGGACTGATCACGAGCCTGGCGGGATCTGACGGCTTCTTCTGCATCCCCCGCGACTGCGAGGGGATCTCCGCGGGCAAGACTGTCCCTGTCCGGCTATATGCCATAGATTGAAGTTTTGAAGGAGAATGAGAAATGGCATTTGAGTATCTCACCAATCTGCCGCTGGAAGATGCCAGGAAACAGTTCCTGGACACTTTGCAAAAGGAGGGGTTTGGTCCGAAGAAGGAAACAGTTCCGGTCTTTGAAGCTCACGGAAGAGTGACAGCGTCCGCCGTGTATGCCCACATCAGCGCGCCCCATTACCTTGCGAGCGCCATGGACGGCATCGCTCTCAGAGCGTCGGTCACCTTCGGCGCTACCGAGACCACTCCTGTCGTGCTGCGCTCGGAAGACTATACCGTGGTGGATACAGGCGATCCTGTGCCGGATGGCTGCGACGCTGTGGTCATGGTGGAAGAGGTGATCCACCAGTCCGACGGTACGGTAAAGCTTTATTCTCCTGCTTCTCCCTGGCAGCATATCCGCCAGATCGGCGAGGATATCTGCGCGGGTGAAATGATCCTGGGTTCCCATATGACCATCACCCCGGCGGCTATCGGTTCCATGCTGGCAGCCGGCGTTCTGCAGGTGGAGGTCTTAAGCCTTCCGATGGTGGGCATCATCCCCACGGGAGATGAGATCGTGCCGCCCACTGCGGATCCGAAGAGCGGCGATATCGTGGAATTCAACTCCTCCATCTTTTCCGCCATGGTGGGAGAGTGGGGAGCGAAAGCGAAAACCTATCCCATCGTTCCCGATCGGAAGGAACTGATCCGGGCGGCGTTGGAAAAGGCGCTTTCAGAGTGCGACGTGGTGCTCCTGAACGCGGGTTCCTCAGCCGGGAGAGAGGATTATTCCGCCCAGGTGATCGGGGAGCTCGGCACCATGCTGTGCCACGGCATCGCCATCAAACCGGGAAAACCGGCGATCCTCGCCCATCAGAAAGACAAGGCTATTTTGGGCGTCCCGGGTTACCCGGTGTCCGGTATCCTTGTGCTTAACGAGCTGCTGAAGCCCCTGCTCGAGAGCTGGTGCGGATCGGAAAAGAAGGTGCCGGCAAAGTGCCGCGCCATCCTTGCCCGCGCAGTGGTCTCGGGGCTGAAATACCAGGAATACGTCCGCGTCCGTCTCGGAAAGGTAGACGGAAAGATGATCGCCTCGCCCTTGAGCCGCGGTGCCGGCGTCGTCTCTTCCTTCATGAAGGCGGACGGCATCCTCATCGTGCCCCAGGGGCTGGAAGGATACGCCGCGGGAGAGGAAGTGGAGGTGGAACTCCTGAAGAATCCTTCCGTGCTGGATCATACTCTCGTCGCCATCGGCAGCCATGACCCTCTGCTGGACGAGTGCGCCGACCTGCTTCACAGTGCTGATCCATCCCAGTACATGAGCTCTACCCACGTGGGCTCCATGGGCGGGATCATGGCTGTCCGCCGCGGAGAAGCACATGTGGCGGGCGTGCATCTTCTCGACGAGGCTGACGGCAGCTATAATACCGCCTTCATCCGCAGATATTTCCCCATGGGCGGCGTGAACCTCGTGGAATGCGTGGGCCGCACCCAGGGCCTGATGCTTGCTGCAGGCAATCCATTGAATATCCGTTCCCTGGAAGATCTCACCAGGGAAGGACTTCGTTATGTAAACCGGCAGAAGGGTTCCGGTACCCGGATCCTGATCGATTATCTCTGCAAGACCCGGGGTCTGGATCCGGAGAAGATCTCCGGCTACGAGCGGGAAGAATTCACGCATACCTCGGTGGCCGCGCAGATCGCGGCAGGGACTGCCGATGCGGGGATGGGCATATACTCGGCTGCAAAGCTCTATGGCCTGGATTTCCTTCCCGTCTGTATGGAGCAGTACGATCTGCTGATCCCGGACAGCGCCATGGATACGCCTATGGTAAAAAAGCTCCTGGAGGTGCTCCGGAGCGATATCTTTAAGACCCGTCTCGAAGCGCTGGGAGGCTACCGCCTGGAAAACCCGGGCACGGTGCGGGAGCATTTCTGATATTCGGGAGCAGGATTAAGGTGAACCGGTCTTCCACAATCCAATACACCGATGCGGCAGTGATCGGCGCGGGCGTCCTGGGCTGTTTTGCAGCAAGGGCACTGACGGCGCTGGATATACGTGTGGCCGTGATCGAGCAGCGTGAGGACGTCAGCACCGGCATCACCCGCGCCAACACGGGCATCATCTATACCGGATGCGACAACCGGCCCGGTTCCCTGAAGGCGAAGATGTGCGCGGAGGCGAACAGGGGATTTGAGGACCTCTGCCGGGACCTGGGCGTGCGCTTTTCACGCTGCGGTTCCCTGATGGCGGCTTTCGGTCCCCGGGCGGAAAAGGTGCTCTATAAAAAGCTCGGTTTCGGAGAGGAAAACGGCGTGGAAGGCCTGAAGATCCTTTCCCGTAAGGAAGTCCTGGAACTGGAGCCCGGAATATCCGCCGACGTTACGGCGGCACTCTACGCCCCCGGCACCGGGACCGTCGATCCCTGGGAACTTGGCATCGCTGCTTTTGAAAACGCGAAGGCAAACGGGGCGGAGTTTTATTTCGGGCGGGAAGTAAAGCATATGGAACGGGAGGAGGGCGGTTTTCTGCTGGAAACGGAGCGGGAGACCTTCCATGCCCGTACCGTGATCAACTGCGCCGGGCTTTCTTCCGACGCGGTGCGGGAGATGCTTATGGTTCCCTCGGTGCGGATCTTCCCCACGGCGGCGGATTACCTCGTACTGGATGATACGGTAAACGGTTATGTAAACCATGTGATCTTTCATGAGCCGGAGGAAAAAGGAAAAGGCCTGACCCTGGTCCCCACCGTGGACGGGAACCTCCTGGTCGGTCCCACGGACCGGGATCTCCTTTCCGCGTCTCCGGGTGCCACGGACCGGGAGGGCTTAAAGGAACTGGAAGAGCTTTGTGGAAAAATCGTTCCAGACCTTCCGATTTCCGAACAGATCAGAAACTTTTCCGCTATACGACCAAATTCTTATAACGTAACCAAAAAAGACGGTGTTTGGATACCCACAGACCGGTCCATCAATGATTTTACGATCCTGTCGGAAGAGGGCCTTATCAGCCTCATCGGCATCAAGACCCCGGGCTTAAGCTGTGCTGCGGAACTGGGAAAACACGCCGCAGGCCTTGCAGAAGAATATCTCGGCCATCCGGGGCCGAATCCCTGCTTCGATCCCGTCCGGAAAGCGCCGCCGAGGCTTCACGGCATGCAGGAAGAAGATCGGGCTGCCCTCATTAAAAAGGATCCTGACTACGGCAGGATCGTATGCCTCTGCGGGGATATCAGTTACGGGGAGGTCCGGGACGCCATCCGGCGCGGCGCCGTCACCCTGGACGGCGTCAAACGGCGGGCAGGCACCGGAATGGGCCGCTGCCAGGGAGCCCGCTGTATAAAAGAGATCATCGGGATGCTGGCGAAGGCGCAGTCTGTGCTCCCGGAGGATGTGACCAAGGACGGCGCGGGATCTGAGATCCTCGAAGTACAGCCCTGAGACATCCGGGGTTTGAAATAGTGGAGAACATCTTACCTGATATGAGCATCCCGGCAACGATAAAAACGGATATCCTGGTGATCGGCGGAGGCGCGGCCGGTATGGCCGTTTCTCTTGCCGCGCGTCGGAAAGGAAAGCGGGTACTGCTCGCGGAGCATGACATAGTGCTTGGAGGGATCCTGAACCAGTGTGTGCATCAGGGTTTCGGCCATGCGGTCTTTCAGGAGGACCTGACCGGAAGGGAATATGCCGCCAGGTTCATCCACGAAATAGAAAACGCCGGGATCATGGTATGTACCGGTACAGCGGTGCTCTCGGTCGGCGTGGACAGGACCGCGCTTTTATCTGGTCCGGAGGGTCTTTACAGGGTCGGTTTTGAACAGTGCGTCCTTGCTGCGGGCTGCCTGGAGCGGACCTTGGAATCCTTAAATATTTCCGGGACCAGGCCTGCCGGGGTCTTTACCGCCGGGACCGCCCAGCAGCTCATGAACCGCGGGGGATACGGCATCGGAAAACAGATCGTGATCCTCGGCAGCGGCGACATTGGGCAGATCATGGCGCGTCAGTTCAGACAGGCAGGCCTCGACGTCATAGCCATGATCGAACAGATGGATCATGCGGGGGGCCTCGCCAGGAACCGGAAAGAATGCCTGGAAGCCTTTCAGATCCCGCTGATCCTGAAAACGACCGTGGATGAGATCCTGGGGTGCGGCAGGATCACCGGCGTCATGGCAAGGGACCTTGAAAGCGGAAGGCGTTACAGGATCTCCTGCGACACACTCGTCACCGCCGTGGGACTCATCCCCGACCGGACTCTTTGCCGGGAACTCGCGACGCCGGAAGGAGCGCTTCCGAAATGGCTGCACCTTAGCGGAAACTGCGAGAGCGTCCACGATATCGTGGACAGTGTGACCCGTGAAGCCTTTGCCCTCGGGGACAGATTGTAACGGGGGAGGAGCATCTATGGAATATAATGAGGCCTGGGCGGTGGATATATCCCGCATAGAACGCTTCTTTCTTTCCCTGGAGAATGCGGAAGCGCTCGGGGAGGGGATGATCCGCTGCGGGAACTGCAGCGTGAAGCTCACGCCCCTTTCCGGACACCCGGTGGGGCCGGTGGAGGTGCCCCGTACGAAGGTAGAGATCTCCGGGGCAGATGAAGACGCGAAAAAGCTGTACCGCCGTTTTTTTCTCCGCTTCATTTCTGCCGGAGGGTAAGGAGATTGGAATCATGAAGGATAATCTGTCGGCGTTTGATTCAAGTGAATATGACCGTAAGATCCTGCAGACGCTGCCGTTTTACGAGGAGTTCTATCGGCAGACCGCAGATCTTGTGAGGACCGTCTGCGGCTTCCCTTCAAGCTGGCTGGACGTCGGATGCGGGACCGGGAAGATGGGGAGCGAAGCCTATGAGCATTTCGATCCGAAGCGGTTCGTCTTCTGCGATCTTTCCGAAGGCATGGTCGGTGTGGCCAGAAAGCACTTTCAAAAGGAGAGCGCGGAGTTTTTGGTCTGCGACGCCAGGGAGCTTCCTTTTGAAAACGAATTTGACGTGGTGACGGCCATACAGGTCTTCCATTTCTTTCATGAGGACGGGAGAAAGAAGGCGGTGGACGCGTGCTACAAGGCCCTCAGAGAGAGCGGGATCTTCGTCACTTTTGAAAACGTCGCCCCCTTTACGGAAACCGGGAGGGACGTACATCTTGCCAGATGGAAGAACTTCCAGATAAAACAGGGAAAGAGCCCGGAGGAAAGCGAAAAGCACATCGCGCGTTATGAAAAGGACTATTTCCCCATTACCGTCGAAGCGCACCTGAACCTTCTGCGGGAGAGCGGCTTTCAGACCGCCGAAGTCTTCTGGCTTTCCTACATGCAGGCAGGCTTCTGGGGAAGAAAATGACAGCGGAAGGATCTCCCGGAGGGAACTGCTTTCCGTCGTATGAGAAAAACAGAAAGAGCTATATATGGAAAACGCGCCGGGCTTTATTAAGCACTGGCGCGTATTGTACCTGCCTTGCAGATCAGAAAACCGATCGTGATCCCCGGCAACGCTCGGATATGGATCAGATCACCCCTATTCAATGACTAATGAGGGAACATCGGGCAGCTTATCTATCTCTCCCGGCATTGCGCCGCTGAAAGACTGCATCACGATCTGTTTATTCTTGCTCACCTTTAAGGTATAACGCAAAACACTGTCGGGATCACCCTCCTCCCATGGTCTGAGATAGGAAAAGCAGACTTCCGTCTGACCTTCTTTTATCGGTGTCAGGACAAATACCTCGCTCCCTCCGACACCAACAGCGTCGTTTTCCTGTTTGTTCTCAGTATATTCGGAGGAGATCTCAAAGAGCTCCGGTTCCTGAGTGACAGTCCACTGATACCCTGTCGTAGGGTTGGAAGGAAGTGTCAGGATCGCTCTTTGCGGCGCTTTTTTCGCACAGCCCGCAGCAAGCCAGATCAGACAAAGGATCAAAATGCCAACGATCGTTTTTTTCATAATTATTCTCCCTTTTTAAGAGCTTTCATTCAGATGTCCGTGTTTGGGTCACTTATATAGTATTGCAGGACAATAAACCCGTCAATGTATATATACAGCTTGTTTGAGGATAGAATTACCTGGTATTTATCGTTATAATAAAATAATACGAACGGGCACACCCGTCATGGAAAGATGATATAATATCTGTCAGACTGCGGATCGTCATAATGAACCATACGACGTGACGCTCAGGCTTTCATGATCATGATAGGAAACTGATATGGGAGAAACATTATTCAGAAAAAAGAGCCTGGAGAGGATCTCATCTCCGGAAGCACTCAATGATTATCTTCATGTGACCAGTCCCTCTGTCTGGCTGATCCTTCTGGCTGTCATCCTGCTGCTTGCCGGTATGTTGGTGTGGAGCTCCGCTGCCAGCATAGACAGCTTTGCGACCGGGACGGCGCAGGTCACGGACGGGACCATGTACATCCATTTCGATAATGAGCAGATCGCTGAAAATGTACAGAGCGGCATGACAGTGACCGCCGGAGAGACAGCCAGCCGCATCAGCAGCATCGGAAAGGATGCCGAAGGAGAATTGTTTGCTTTAGCGCCTACTTCACTGGCAGATGGGACTTATCCCGTGCGGATCGTTTTTAAACAGACGCAGGTATTGAGCCTGCTCTTCAACTGAGGAAATGCCGATGTCCGGGAATCAGTCTGACATCCTGCGGACAGGACACCGTGCGCGCGTCCCTGTCATCATGCAGCTGGAGGCTCTTGAGTGCGGAGCAGCAGCCCTGGCTATGGTGATGGCTTATTATAATAAATGGGTCCCCTTGGAACAGGTCCGTCTGGACTGCGGGGTCTCGCGCAACGGATCCAATGCCAAAAACATGCTCGTGGCAGCCAGGAGCTATGGTTTTGATGCCCAGGGATTCCGCTGTGAGACGGAAAACTTAAAGGACGGCATCGTGCTTCCGTGTATCCTGCACTGGAATTTCAATCATTTTGTAGTGCTGAAGGGATTCCGCGGCAATTACGCTCTCCTGAATGATCCGGCAAAAGGAGAGATCCGGGTCACGATGGAAGAGCTGGACAGTTCTTTTACAGGCGTCTGCCTGCAGATCACGCCCGGGCCGGGGCTGCAGCCGTCCGGTAAGCCGGCGAGTATCCTTGCGTTCACCCGGAAACGTCTGAAGGGAACAGGCAGTGCCCTTGCTTTTGTTATGCTTTCCACTCTGACCGGATGCCTTTTCGGCATTATTAATCCGGTCTTCGCGCGTTTTTTTACCGACCATTTGCTGACGGGCGAGAATCGCGAACTGCTGTATCCATTCCTCGGACTGATGGCCCTGACAGCGTCGGCACAGGTCGTCGCCGGCTGGATCCAGTCTGTTTATTCCCTGCGCATCAACGGTAAAATGGCTGCTGCAGGCAACAGCGAGTATATGTGGAAGATCCTGCGGCTTCCGATGCAGTTTTTCTCCCAGCGTCTCGCAGGTGATATCCTGCTGCGGCAGGGCACGAACGCGACCATTGCGGCCACACTGGTAAATACACTGGCGCCGCTGGTCCTGCATGCGCTGATGATGGTCGTCTATCTCATCCTTATGCTGCGCTGGAGCGTGATCCTGACGATGACGGGCATTGCGGCGATCATTCTGAACCTGCTTGTCTCGCAGATCATTACCGCAAAACGGATCAACATTACCCGGGTACAGATGCGTGATACCGGCAAACTTGCCGCAGCGACGGTATCCGGTATACAGATGATCGAGACCATCAAGGCCAGCGGTTCGGAAAACGGCTGGTTCCGGAAATGGGCCGGATACCAGGCTTCGGTGAATGCGCAGAACGTCCGCTATGCCCGCCTGAACCGTTATCTCGGCATCATTCCTTCCGCGCTTTCCGCCACGGCGAATGCCCTGGTATTGATACTGGGCGTCCTGCTGACCATGCAGGGCAGGTTTACACTGGGTACGATCCTGCTTTTCCAGGGGTTCCTGAATTCCTTTATGGCGCCGGCTGAAGAGATCATTGCCGCCGGGCAGAACCTGCAGGAAATGCGTACGGATATGGAACGTGTCGAAGACGTCATGCGGTATCCGGATGATCCTGCATTTTCCGGCATATCCCTTCCTGACGAGGCTGACTTCTCCAAGCTCTCCGGTGAGTTGGAGCTGAAGCATGTGACCTTCGGTTACTCCAGGCTGGAAGAACCGCTGATCCGTGATTTCTCGATGCATGTGAGACCGGGCAGCAGCGTTGCCCTCGTGGGTGCTTCCGGCTGCGGCAAGTCTACGATCTCCAGGCTGATCTCGGGTCTATACATGCCATGGAGCGGGGAAATCCTGTTTGACGGGAAACCGGCTTCAGAGATCGACAGAAGTGTATTTACAGGTTCTGTTGCTGTTGTGGACCAGGAGATCGTACTCTTTGATGACAGTATTGCTGATAACATCAAGATGTGGGACAGCTCTGTGGAAGACTTTGAGATGATCCTTGCAGCCCGGGATGCGCAGATCTATGATGATATCATGGCGAGGAAGGGCGGCTTCCGGCACAGACTGGCGGAAAACGGCCGTGACCTCTCGGGTGGACAGCGGCAGCGATTGGAGATCGCCCGTGTGCTGGCCCAGGACCCGTCTATCATCATCATGGATGAGGCGACCTCGGCACTCGATGCCAGAACGGAGTTTGAACTTGTTAAAGCGGTCAGAGACCGCGGGATCACCTGCATCGTTATCGCGCATCGCCTGTCCACGATCCGGGACTGCGACGAGATCATCGTGCTGGAACATGGAAATGTGGTCGAGCGCGGGACCCATGAGGAACTCATGGCGGCTGGCGATGTTTATACACGGTTGATCGCGAACGGCTGAAAGGAGGGAGACGATGGGTTGGTTCGATGAACAGATCTCTCAGCGCAGGCAGTCGGATCAGGCTGCCATGGACGACTCCCTGTTCCATATTGCCTCCGCGGTACTGGGCAAGCGGCAGGCAGGCCGCCTTGATGAAGAACATATATCGGCAAAGGCAGCAATAGACGAGATCCTGAAGTATTATCATTTCAAGCCTTCCGAGGTCCCGGAAGAGATCACCGATCCGGACGAGCAGATAGAGTTCTGCCTTCGTCCGCACGGCCTGATGCGGCGCAGCATCAGGCTTGAGCCGGGGTGGTACCGGGATGCCATGGGACCGATGCTGGCGTTCCGGCGGGAGGACGGTGCTGCTGTGGCTTTGCTTCCGAAGCCTTTATACGGATACAGCTGTTACGATCCCAATAACGGGAAGACGGTAAAGATCGACAGTGCGTCCGCCGGACAGTTCCGTGAGGATGCCTGGTGTTTTTATGTCCCCCTGCCGCTCAGGAAGATCGGTACATCTGATCTTCTTCTCTATCTTAAAGACTGCCTGCATCCTGGAGATTATCTGCTGCTTTTTGTGCTGTCCCTGGCAGTGACAGCGATCGGGCTGCTGATGACTGATCTCACCCGTGCCCTGACGGGTTTTGTCCTTGAGAGCGGAAATCTGCCGCTGCTGGCAGGTACCGCCGCTTTCATGATCTCTGCCGTCGTTTCATCCCGGCTCATCAGTGCGGGCCGTCAGCTGATGATGGACCGGATCGGGATCAAGACTTCTTTTGCTTTGGATGCTGCCATGATGATGCGTGTGATGAATCTGCCCGCCAGTTTCTTCCGCGAGTATTCCTCCGGAGAGCTCGCGAGCCGCTACAGCGCAGTCGGCCGCTTCTGCGGTATGGTGCTGGGAAATGTGTTCTCTCTCGGGTTAAGTGCATGTCTGTCTCTGCTCTACATCGTGCAGATCTTTCACTTCACGCCCGTGCTGGTCGTACCGGCCCTTCTGATCATTCTGACAGGCACCGTCGTCGGAGCAGTGAGCGGTCTGGCACAGCTGCGGCACAGCCGCCGGATCATGGAAAATGCAGCAAAGGAGAACGGCCTGAGCTTCTCGCTGATCAACGGTGTACAGAAGATCCGTCTCGCCGGCGCGGAGAAGCGTGCCTTTGCCAAATGGGGACATGTCTATGCGGATACAGCAGCGCTGAATTATAATCCGCCTATGCTGATCCGCGGCGGACAGGCGATCGCTGCTGCCATTTCCCTGGCAGGGACGATTTTTCTGTTTTATTCCGCCGCGTCAGGCGGAGTTACGCCTTCGCAATATATTGCATTCAATACGGCTTATGGTGCTGTGACGGCAGCATTTACCTCTCTGACCGGTGTCGGGCTATCCGTTGCCGGGATCCGTCCCGTTCTGGAAATGGCTGCACCGATCCTCGAGACAGAACCGGAGTTTTCCGAAAACCGCAGCCCGGTACTGACCCTGCACGGGGATATCGAACTGTCCAATGTATCTTTCCGCTATAGCCGGGAAATGCCCTATGTCATCCGTGACATGGACCTGAAGATCAGGCCAGGTGAGTATATCGGTATTGTCGGGACCACCGGATGCGGGAAGAGCACACTGATCCGTTTGCTCCTCGGCTTCGAGACGCCGGAAAGAGGTGCCATCTATTATGACGGAAGAGACATGACAGGCCTTGACCTTCGTTCACTGCGGGAGCATATCGGTTCGGTCACCCAGGATGGAAGCCTTTTCCAGGGCGATATTTTTTCCAACATTTCCATTTCAGCTCCGCAGATGAGCCTGGAAGATGCCTGGGAGGCAGCAGAGATCGCCGGGATCGCGGATGATATCCGCCGCATGCCAATGGGGATGCAGACGCAGATCTCCGAAGGACAGGGCGGTATTTCCGGCGGACAGAAGCAGCGGCTGATGATTGCACGTGCCGTGGCACCAAAGCCACAGATCCTGATCTTTGATGAAGCAACGTCCGCGCTGGACAATGTCACCCAGCGGCAGGTCTCCGAAGCTTTGGATAAACTGGAATGCACCCGCATCGTCATCGCCCACCGTCTGTCCACGATCCGCAGCTGCAGCCGCATCCTGGTCATGGATCAGGGAAGATTCATCGAGGAAGGGACCTATGAGGAGCTGGTGGAGCAAAACGGTCTCTTCGCCGAACTGATCGCCCGACAGAGACTGGATCAGTGACCTGTTCGCACTTGTTATATTTGATAAAAATTTAACACACTTTTTATTATTTTTATGCTATTATATAGGTGGATGGCAGAAAGGCCATATTATTGTAAAATTCAACTCGAAAGATAGCCAAGGAGGATCAAAGATGGCAAACCCCGAGAAGATCAGCGATGAGATGCTGGAAAACGTAGCAGGCGGTACACTTACACAGGATGAAGCTCTGGCAAGAGCACTGGCGCACGCCAATCTGAGAAGAGATCAGCTGGATTTCGTAAAGCATGTCGAACTGGATTATGAGCATGGCCGGAAGGTCTATGAGATCAAATTCTATCAGGGCGGCATGGAGTACGAGTATGATGTCGACGCAGAGAACGGCGCGATCCTGAAATTTGAAAGAGATTACGACTGATACGCGCACCTGAGATATAAGCACGATCAATGACACTTACGACCACTGGCTGTGCCGGTGGTCGTTTTACTGCGCGGCAGTCGGAACAGATAAGGCACTGCCTGCCGACAAAGGAGATGTAACGTGAACGATCCGACCATGAAAAAGACCCGTCTGATCACTGCCGTCCTGATCACCGCTGTCCTGTCACTCGCGGCGGCTGTGCCGTTTGCCGGGGCTCTGACGGTACACGCGGCGGAGTATGAGCCGTTTTACCGCCTGGATTCGAGTCACCCGACAGCCGGGCTGGAGAAGCTGAAACGTGTCCGACTCCTGACCGAGGGACAATATACGCTGCAGGCACTGAGTGAGAAGGACTTAAAGGATCCTTCTTTCAGCCCGTCCCTGGAAGGACTCGACGATCTGCGGATCTCGGGAAGCCCGCAGTATACGGAAAAGCAGTTCAGGGAGCTGGCAGAAAGGATCAGGGCATGCGCAGCCGGAGATCCGGTCTATGTGATCGACCTGCGGCAGGAAAGCCACTTTTTTGTAAACGGTATGCCGGTGTCCGTTTACGGGCCTGACAACACGATAAACCGCGGTCTGGGACTGGCTGAGGTCGAGGCAGACGAGCAGGCGCATATGGATGAGATCCGGAGAAACGGCCTGACAGTGTACTCTTACGGCAGCGGTTCAAAAAAGCACAATGGGACAGAGATACGGGAAGTCAGCTGCATGACCGAACGGGAACTCGTGGAAAGCGAAGGCTTCAGATATCTGCGGCTTCCCGCGACGGATCATGAATGGCCGGCGCCGGAACTGATCGACCGGTTTATAGAATTTGTCAGCCAGGCGGATATGGATCACATCTGGCTGCACTTTCATTGTCTTGCGGGACAGGGCCGGACAGGCGTCTATATGGCGATCTACGATATGATGAAAAATCCCGGGGTGGCGGTCGAGGACATTTCTTTGCGGCAGGCCATGGCAGGCAGTACGTATATACTGAAATACAGGAAGCCCGGGAGCGATGAACGGAAGATCGACAGAGCGCGGAAACTCCTGCTTATGGATACTTATCTGCGGGAAAACCGGGCAGACGGATATCAGACAAAGTGGAGCGAGTGGCTTGCAGAGCGGGAAGGGATGATCTCTGGACTTCCCGCTGCATAAGTTCTTGCTTTTGAAATGAAATTCTGACCGGGTCCGGAAGAGGTCCCGGACAAAGGAGAGTGACAGACTTTGAGTGTGGTCGTGATCGGACCGGCAGTGACAGATGTGGTAGGGATACCCATCCCGCCGCCGGAAAAATGGCAGGAAAAGCAACGAATCGAAAGTGTCCGGATGCGTGTAGGCGGCGACGCGGCCAACCAGAGTGCCCGGCTGTCCGCGATGGGGCATGCCGTATCGCTCGTTACAGCAGTCGGTGATGATGCTGCGGGAAGGATGATCCTGGAAGAAATGAAAGCGCGCGGTGTGGATACCGGACACACAGCGGTCCATCCGGAATGTCCGACAGCCATATCACTGATCCTTGTCGGAGAGGATGGGGAACGGAATATTTTTTCCAGTAAGGGCGCGCATGTTCTGGTCGGACGGGAAGACTGCGGATGGATCCCGGATGCGCATCCGGCAGCGATCTCCCTGGCCAGTCTGTTTTCCATACCCCGTCTGGAAGAGGATGGCCTGATGGAGCTGCTGCAGTCGGCAAAGGAAAGGGGGATCCTGACGTTTGCCGATCTGGGAGCAGATAAACGCAGACAAGGCCTCGATGGTATTCGGCGTTTTCTTCCGCTTTTGGACTATTTTCTGCCGAGTGAGGCAGATGCGCTGCAGATGACCGGCGCCGATTCTCCGGAAGCGGCGGCAGAGATCTATCTGTCTGAGGGTGCTGCGAATGTTGTGATCAAATGCGGACACCGCGGCGCTTTCTGGCACACACGGGATGCGTCGGGCTGGGTGCCGGCAGGCGTAGTCCATCCGATCGATACTACCGGGGCGGGAGACTGCATGGTCGCCCACTTCATTGACGGTGTCCTGAGAGGGCAGAGCATTCCGGCAGCCTGCGGGGCAGCCTGTATTGCCGCTTCGGAGAGTACTCTCCATATTGGCTCCATGCCGACAATATAAAAAGAAGAACGGATCAGATCCGTTCCACTCTGTAGATATCTTTCCTCCTTTGTTTGAGGAGAGGAAGCTGATCCCTGACCTGATCGACGCGTGTGAGATCGATATCGGTGATCATCATTCCTTCTTTTTCATCCATTCTGGCGATGACATCGCCCCAGGGAGAGGTGACCAGGGAATTGCCATAGGAAATGTAGCCGGCCTCCTGTCTGGCCTGTGAGCAGCCTGCCATGAATACCTGATTGTCAAGGGCGCGTGCACGGAAACTGAGTTCCCAGTGCGCGGGCCCTGTTGTCATATTAAAGGCGGCCGGGATCACGATCAGCTTTGCCCCGGCATCAGCAGTGAGCCGTGCGAGCTCGGGGAATCGGATGTCATAGCAGATCTCGATGCCGCAGCGGCAGAATTCCGTGTCGAAGACAGTCACTTCATTGCCTGCGGAAAGGGTCTCTGACTCCATAAAATGCTGGCCGCCTTTGATATCGATGTCAAACAGATGCATTTTCCGGTGTTTTGCCAGAAGGTCCCCATCTCGTCCGAAGACATAGCAGGTGTTATAGATCCTGGCTGCAGCGTCCCGTTCAGGCATCGTACCTGATACCAGAATGATCCTGTTCCCGGAGGCGGCTTCTGACATGCGCAGGAAACTCTCCCCGCCTTCCGGTTCCGCATAGAGAGGGAAGCTTTCATTGGCGTAGGGGCAGTTGAACATCTCAGGCAGCACGGCTATATCAGCGCCTTCGGCAGCTGCCTTTTGGATGAAGTGTTCCGCAGTTTCCAGGCTCTCCTCTTTGCGCTGTCTGGCAGCCATCTGGATCAAAGCAAGTCTCATTTTCATGATGATCTCCGTGTTTGTATTATTCACTGACGATGACCCGTCTGTCTTATTGTGTTGCTTAATTCCATAGTGTAAAGCAGAGGAATAAAAAAGACAATATGGGACTGTGATAGATGCTGAAATAAAAACTATTGACATAGTAGGTAAATAGTTGTATTATCTTCACTAAGTACAACTCGGGTAAAGACCAGTATCCATTATTACGTTGGTCGGAAATTTGGAAAGAAAGGAAGGCGAAGCATGTTCGGTAACATCGACGGCAGAAAGAACACAGCAATGTGTTGCTGTTGTATGAGATCCCGGGCATGCAGTATGGCCGGGGCGCTGCCATATCGATGTATGCGCCTCGCGGGTATGGAACTGATCTGAGATCGGGACCAAAAGCCTGACCATCGTACACATGACCGGGATCTCCTTTTAGGAAGTCCCGGTCTGTTTTTGTTGCGGAGCCCGCAATGATCCGGGACTGACATTTAATCCGGAATTCTCATTTAAAAAAAAACAACTGCTGAAAGCTTACGAATCGAAGAAAGAAGGTATCAACATGGCAAACATTTATAAGGGAACGCTGGGACTGATCGGCAACACACCGCTCGTAGAAGTGACGAATATTGAGAAAGAACTCGGATTGGAAGCCATCGTGCTTGTTAAGCTTGAGTATTTTAATCCTGCCGGCAGCGTGAAGGACAGGATCGCGAAGGCAATGATCGAAGACGCGGAAGAGAAGGGATTGCTGAAGAAAGGCTCTGTCATCATTGAGCCTACCTCCGGAAATACCGGCATCGGTCTTGCATCCATTGCGGCAGCGAAAGGATACCGTATTATCCTGACAATGCCGGAGACCATGAGCGTTGAGCGCCGGAATATCCTGAAAGCCTACGGTGCGGAGATCGTACTGACAGAGGGAGCAAAAGGGATGAAAGGAGCCATTGCAAAAGCAGAGGAACTTGCGAAGGAGATCCCCGGCGGCTTTATCCCCGGACAGTTTGTCAATCCGGCCAATCCGGCCGTCCACAAGGCGACGACCGGTCCCGAGATCTGGAAGGATACGGACGGAAAGGTGGATATCTTTATCGCGGGCGTCGGCACCGGCGGAACATTGACCGGCACGGGCGAGTACCTGAAAGAACAGGATCCTTCCGTGAAGATCGTTGCCCTGGAACCGGCAGACTCGCCGGTACTTTCCGAAGGCAGGGCCGGTGCGCACAAGATCCAGGGCATTGGAGCAGGATTCGTACCTGCCGTGCTGAATACGAAGGTCTATGACGAAGTCTACAAGGCTTCCGGAGAAGAAGCTTTTGCCGCTGCGAAGCTTCTCGCGAAAAAGGAAGGGATCTCGGTAGGCATCAGCTCCGGCGCTTCACTTTCTGCAGCGCTGGAATATGCAAAGAAACCGGAAAATAAAGGCAAGGTGATCGTTGCCCTGCTGCCGGACAGCGGCGACCGCTACTATTCCACCCCGCTGTTTGGAGATTGATAGCATACCTCCTAAATTTGGATATATTCTGCCGCTGACAAAGTGCGGCCGGTGACAATGGCCCCGGCCGCACTGGATGCTGCAAAGAAGGAAGCATCTTTCACGAAAAGAAATCTGAACTGGTTTCATAATGAAACAGGGATCAAAACGGGAAAAGAGAACATGAGTACATATATTCAGGAGCACATGGCGGAGATCATTGCGGATATCACAGCGGACTATGACAAAGGCCGCGCGATCGATAAACAGGACATATTCAGCCGGCCGGACCGCTATCAGGTCCGCGCGATCATCGACAAACTCAACCGCATCGTTTACGCAGGGTATTATGCTGACAGAACGTACCGCATCTACAACCTTGCCACCGCCATCGCGGCACTGACAGAAGATGTTGCCTACAACCTTCAGAAACAGATCGCGCTGGCCCTGCATTTCGATCCGGAGATCCGCGGAAGCTCCTGCGCGGCGCTGCAGGCGAAGGCGGAAGAATACACGGTGCATTTTCTGAAAAAGCTTCCGGAGATCCGCGCCTATCTGGACAAAGACGTCGAGGCGCTTTACCTGGGGGATCCCGCGGCGGAATCGAAGGATGCCGTTGTGATTGCTTATCCGGGCCTCTTTGCGATCTCGGTCCAGCGCTATGCCCATGTGCTTTATCAGCTTGGTGTGCCGATCCTGCCGCGTGTCATGACGGAACATGCCCATAGCAGGACCGGTATCGATATCAATCCGGGCGCTAATATCGGTGAATATTTCTTTATCGATCACGGTACCGGCGTAGTGGTGGGTGAGACAACAGATATCGGCAATCATGTAAAGCTCTATCAGGGTGTTACGCTGGGCGCGCTCTCGACCCGTGAAGAACGGGGCCTGGTCGGGAAGAAACGCCATCCTACTATTGAAGATAATGTTACGATCTATTCCGGCGCTTCGATACTCGGAGGAGATACTGTGATCGGGGAAGGCTCTATCATCGGAGGCAATGTGTTCCTGACACGGTCTATCCCGGCAGGAACGAGAGTATACGCCGTCGATCAGGAACTCCGTTTCAATGGGGTGTCCGGTGAGCTGTATTGCAGCGGCGCCGGCATATAAAGAGTACCCGGGTACGGCGGATAAGCCACCGGACATATGAGCGAAAAAACGGCTGACGTTTCGCATTACGCGATCCGTCAGCCGTTTGGTCTATCCATATGTGTTTGACTCAGTTCGAGGCTTTTTCCGGGTGTTTACTGTAGTAGTCTTCGAGAGCTGCCTGTATCGCTTCTTCCGCAAGGACAGAACAGTGCATCTTATAAGCGGGAAGACCGTCCAGTGCTTCCGCCACTGCCTTATTGGTGAGCTGCATTGCCTCTGCGATCGGCTTGCCCTTGATCAGCTCGGTCGCCATGGAACTGGATGCGATCGCGCTGCCGCAGCCGAAGGTCTCGAATTTCACATCGCTGATCACATCGTCATCCACCTTCAGGTACATTTTCATAATGTCGCCGCATTTGGCGTTGCCTGCCTCTCCGATGCCGTCCGCGTCTTCGATCACGCCGACATTTCTGGGATTGCGGAAATGATCCATTACTTTTTCACTGTATAATGCCATCGTTATATCTCCTTATGCACTTTGCCTCAATATCTGCACCGGATCAGGGTGATCCGTACCGGTTTTTAAATCAAGCCATATTTCTTACAGGATATGCGGTCTCTTTCCATCTTCAAGATCTCTCCAGAACGGCGAAAAACTGCGAAGATAGTCTACAACTTCCTGTACATTGCGGATCAGGTAATCCACTTCTTCCTCCGTGATGTCTTCGCCCAGCGTAAGCCGCAGGGACCCATGCGCCACATCATGCACGCGCCCGATCGAGAGCAGCACATGGCTGGGATCCAGCGATCCGGAAGTGCAGGCGCTTCCTGACGAGGCGCTGATGCCCCGGTCATCCAGCAGGAGCAGAAGGGATTCACCTTCAATGCCTTCAAAGCAGAAGTTGACATTGCCCGGAAGCCGGTGCACGGCATCTCCGTTGAGAGCGGAATGCGGGATCTCCGAAAGCCCTTTGATCAGGCGGTCACGGAGAGCACTCTGATGCCTGGCATTCTCTGTCATATGACCGGCAGCTTCTTTCAGGGCGGCTGCCATTGCTGCGATACCGGGAACATTTTCTGTTCCTGCCCGTTTTCCCTTTTCCTGCGCTCCGCCTTCGATCAGGTTCGTCAGCGCAATTCCCTTACGCGCATACAGGAAGCCGACGCCTTTGGGGCCGTGATACTTATGCGCCGAGGATGACAGCATATCGATATGCATCGCCTTTACGTCAATGGGAAGATGCCCTGCTGCCTGCACTGCGTCTGTATGGAACAGCACACCGTGCTTATGGCAGACCTCGCCGATCTCAGCGATGGGCTGGACAGTACCGATCTCGTTGTTTGCGAACATGATGGTTACCAGGCAGGTGTCCTCACGGATCGCTGCCTCCAATTCCTCAATGCGCACGATACCCTCTTCATGGACCGGCAGCAGAGTGACCTCATAGCCTTCCTGCTCCAGTTTATTCAATGTATGAAGGATCGCATGATGTTCGAAAGGAGTGGAGATGATGTGTTTCTTCCCTTTCTTCCGGCCTATCTCTGCCGCACTCCTTAAGGCCTGGTTGTCAGCCTCGCTGCCGCCGGAGGTGAAAAGGATCTCCTGAGGGTCGGCATTGATCACAGCCGCTATATCGGACCTCGCCTGTTCCAGCACTTCCTTTGCGCTCTGTCCGATGCTGTAAAGGCTGGACGGGTTTCCAAAGTCATTTTCCATAACAGCGACCATAGCGCTGATCGCCGTCGGGCTCATCTTTGTCGTTGCTGCATTATCTGCATATACTTTCATTCGCTGCTGCTCCTCCTTATTCTGTCCGGGAGTCGGTGATGATGTGTGTCATGAACTTATTTGTCCTGACCCAGGGAGATTATATAACTATTCACCCACTATGTCAATAGGTATTAAATCAATAAGAATACTTGCTTCATGGAATTGCCCTGTGGTATAATAGGTGAATCGAATCCGGATAGAACACGAAGGAAGTTCTGTGTTTTGGAAAGGGGAGAATATGATCTCTACAAAAGGAAGATATGCGCTTCGGGTCATGATCGACCTGGCGGAGCAGGAGATGCAGAATACGAGTAATGGGCACAGCGATACGATCGGTGGCGTTGATGATGCTGGCAGTTCGCCTTTGAATGAAAGAGAATATATCCCTCTGAAGGATGTGGCAAAACGTCAGGGGATTTCCAAAAAATATCTGGAGATCATTGTTAAGGATCTGGTATCGGGAGGCCTAGTCCGCGGTGTCAGTGGCAAAGGCGGCGGATATCAGCTCTGCCGGAGACCGGAGGAGTATCCGGTCGGCGAGATCATTGAGTGCATGGAGGGTCCGCTCGCTCCGGTGTCCTGCCTGCTGGGAGATACTGTAAACTGCCCGAGGGCGGCCACCTGCCAGACGCTCCCTTTATGGGAGGAATATGACCGGCTCGTGCATGATTTCTTTTACAGCAAAAAGCTCAGTGACCTGGTCGGACAGAAGCCCTGATTCTGATAGTAGGAGAATATAAAGCCATGGGAGGTTCCCATGGCTTTTTGTGTGCGCTTTTATGTGAATGTCAGGTTATACGATATCGATCAATAATAGCATTCGCCGGCTGCGTTGATCGGCCAGCCGTTGACAACGGTGTTGGTGACCATCCTGCCGTCGCCGCCCACATAGTACCAGATGTGGGTATTGCTCCGGCTCTGGATCCACTGATTGACGAGCATGTCACCGTCGCTGCCGACATAGTACCAGGCATCGGTCTGGACCCACTGGTTGGCAGCCATGTTGCCGGCACCGTCGAAGTAGTACCATTTTCCGTTGATCATCTCCCAGCAGTTGACAGCATAGGTGCCGTTTGGACGCATATACTTCCAGATACCGCCGTGATTCTGCCAGCCGACATTCGCGCCCGGCCCCGGAACAGTCGCAGGGGAACCGCCCGGTCCCGACGCGCCGCCGATGGATGAACCGCTGCCCGAACTGCTGTTTGAACGGATCCGGCTCAGGGTATTGGAGTCAACGTAAACGTAGTTGGAATCGCAGACATCTGTATAGCCGCCGCTCCACTTTCCCTTTACGGTAAAGTAATAATCGCCGGTCTTATTGGCATTGGCGATCGATTCCGTGAAGTCCACGCTCTTGCCGCCGTTAGAGGTTTTGGAGGTCACTTTGTGGCCGTCGCGGTAGAGGTTGACGGTATACTTGCCGCTGGACTGGTAGTCTGCGTCCCAGTGCGCGATGAAGTGAGTATTGCTGTTGCCCCAGTAAGCATCATTGACCGTCGACCCGGCATATTTGTTGGTGGAAGAGGACTTCTTGCCGGAGGAACTCTTTGAAGAGCTGTAATAAAGGGCCTTGAACTCCGTTTCCGTAAGCTGTGCGTATTCCTCGTCGATGACATTGCCCCTGGAATCATACCAGGTGATGGAACTGCCGCGCGCGTTATACTCGACTTTGCTTCCGTCATTATAACGGACCACAGCGCCGTTGCCGGTGGAACTGTAAGTGTCGGCAAAGGTGAGCTGCGCCATGGACAGGGCCAACATGACGCCTGTGACAGCAAGTACAGCCAGTTTTTTGGTGATCTTCATATGCCTTGTATCTCCTTTCTATGAAAAGGCGGGATCCTCCCGGACTCTGCAATGCGGTCCGGACTCCGCATATGTTTTAATCGAAGACGATCATTTCCTGTTTACCAGTATAGAGCAAATCCGGTTTCTTGAAAACCACGCTTCACGGATCGTAATAGTTATTAAAGAATTTGTAAAAGTTCGCCCGGGGCAGGATGCATGGGGCTATTTTCTCCGCACAAAGATGCACGGATGGACATGTTTATGATATGATACGATCAGAAGGTTTTACGGTTAAAACAGCGGAGGACTGCGCAATGAAAAAAGCCATTTTTATCATTGGGATCATTCTGGTCATCACGGCAGTGACCTGCTTTGGCCTGAGTCTGTTTTTTGACTGGGTAGGCGGGTCCGTGATGGATGCCTCGAATGATTTCTATCATAACGCTTATGTACGATATACGATCTGCAGGAACCTGGCGATCGGCCTGGGCATCCCCGGCGCGATACTGCTTGCAGTCCGCTTTTTCGTGCTGAAGTGAAGGGACGTACAGCGCATGTCTGGTCAGCGCAGTATCTTCGAGTGAGGGCAGAATGATGGAATTGAAAAAACTGTCATATGATCTGACGGTATGCAAACTATCCGGCCTGGACGGTATCGGGCTGGAGGACGAGTTTTATTTTATCGGAAAGACCGATGAAGAGATCTCACTGGTGTGCAGGACGGAACACACACCGGATAATACCATAGAGCGGGAAGACGGATGGAAGGCGTTCCGCATTGAGGGTGTCCTGGATTTTTCTCTCATCGGGATCCTTTCGGGGATCACGGCAGTCCTTGCTGACCATAAGATCGGGATATTTGCTGTTTCTACCTACAACACAGACTATATCCTTGTAAAAGCAGACTGCTTTGACAGAGCAATGCAGGTGCTCGCCGGGGCGGGATATACGGTGGTTTAACGAAAAGTACAGAAGACAGACGATAAACGGATGAGGCATGTTATGAGACCAAAGAGCAGGATAGTTATGGCAGTGATCACTGCAGCGATATTCGGGATGCTGGTCACAGGCGGGTGCAGCGCTGCAGGAGCGGCACAGACAGAAGCAGCGCAGCCTGCAGAGATCAGGACGGAAGCTGCGGAAGAAACGGCAGCGGTGACGGAAGCTGAGGAAGCAGAAACAGAAGCCCCGGAACCGGCTGCGGAGACGGACGGGACGGCTGCAGAAACTGCGGCAGCTGACACGGAAACGGATGTGTACGGCGGTGGAATTTTTGACACATCTGTCGTTCACCGGATCGATATCAGGATCGCGCCCGATGACTGGGCCGATCTGCTGGAAAATCCCGCGGAGAAGACCAAGTACAAATCTGATATTACGATCGACGGGGAGGAGATAGAGAATGTTTCCTGCTCCACAAAGGGCAATTCCAGCCTGATCTTTGCCCGGGACAGATTCGGGAATGGCCGCTACAGCCTGAAGATCAATTTCGGAAAGTTTGAGAAGGGCAGGAGTTTTCACGGGCTGAGGAAGATCAATCTGAATAATATCTTCGATGATTCCACCTATATGAAGGATTACCTGTGCTACACGATGTTCCGCCGGGCCGGTGTCGACGCGCCGTACTGCAGCTATGCCTGGCTGACTATCAACGGTGCGGATCACGGTCTGTTCATGATCGTGGAAGAGATCGATGAGAGCTACCTCAGCCGGACAGGGCAGGACGATGCTGTCCTTTATAAACCTGACAGCGACAAACTTGCAGCCGGCGGGGAAGAAATGGCCAGGGTCATCCAAAACGGTGTTCAGGCGGAGGACTACGGAGAAGGGGCTGAGCTGGGATACCGGGGCGACAGCATTGAGGATTATCCGGCGATTTTCAAAAATGCGGAAACGGATGCTGATGATGACGACAAGCTGCGGGTCATTGAGGCGCTGAAAGGTCTTTCTGAAGGCAAAGATCCCGAAAAATATCTGTATACGGACGAGATCATTCGCTACTTCGCTGTCCAGAGTTTCGTCATGAACTTCGACTGCTACACCGGTCCGATGCTGCATAATTATTATCTTCTGGAAAATGGCGGCAGGCTGGCGATGCTGCCCTGGGACTACAACGGGGCCTTCGGTGTCTTCTGGCAGCATATCGGGGGAGAACCGATGGATGCGACGGCATTTGCCAATATGGGGATCGATACACCGCTTCTCGGGTCTGTGGAAGAGCAGCGGCCCATGTGGAAATGGATCGCGGATAATGATTCGTTCCTGGAGAAGTACCACCGTGCAATGGACGGATTCCTGGCAGATTATATGGAGAGCGGGGCGTTTGAAGACGAAACCGATGCTTTGTTTGAGCTTCTGCTTCCTTACGTGGAGAAAGATCCGACCGCGTTCGTCAGCGCTGACCGGTACACCTCTTCCTGTAAAGCGCTGCGTTCTTTCTGTCTGCTGAGGGCGGAAAGCGTCCGACGTCAGCTGGACGGTGATCTGGCTGCAAAGACCAAAGACCAGTCGCCCGATGACAGGGTCGACGCTTCCATGATAACGATCGACGATATCTCTTAAAAGCTGCCCGTCATCCGGCTATAGACATTTTGAAAAATAGCCGTAATGCGTGGGAATTCCAAAGAATTGGTTATATATGGCAGCTTGTGTCGGACGCGGCGATACAGGAGTAAGGACGATGGGAAGATACCTTGCGTTTATCAGCTACAGGCATAAAGAGCCGGACCAGAAGGTGAGCATGGCGCTCCTCAAAGGTTTGGAGGGGTTTCATTTGCCTGCAGGCAGTGGGCTTCCTTCCAGAAGGCGCGTGTTCCGGGACACTGATGAGCTCCCCACGGGGACGGACCTCGGCGCGGATATCGAAGGGGCGCTGGAGGAAAGCAGCTGGCTCATCGCACTCTGCTCAAAGGATTATCTGAGATCCAAGTGGTGCCTCAGGGAAGTGGAGTACTTCATTGAACTGGGCCGGAAGGACCGCATCCTGCCGGTGCTTCTTTCAGACGCGGCCGAAGAGGCGCTGCCGGAAATGATCCGGGACGTTCCCGTGGTTGCTGACCTTCGAGGGACGGACCTTTGTTTTGATGCAGGAAAGATCCCGGAAATGGTGCCTGCGGTCCTTGCCAGGATGGCGGAGGGCGTGTCCGCGGAGGATTTTGCCGCGGCCGAGCGGCGTTTCCGCTGGAAGACGGCCGGCGGCATCGCGGCCTGTATCCTCGCCGGGATCCTTGGATTTGCCGCGTACGCGCTCCATACCGCAGACCTCATCGGGGAAGGAAACGTAAAGATCGCGCAGGCAACGGAAGAAACGGAAAAAGCCCGTGCTGCCGCGGAGGCGCGCCGGAAGAGCGCGGTCCGGAAAAATGCGCAGTATACGGCGGAGAAGTCCCTGGCAGAGTACAGGGCAGGGCATGAAAAAGAGGCAATCGAGCTGGCGCTCTCCGCATTGCCGGAGGATCTTAACAGCGGGGAAGAGCTTTCCGCGGAGGTCCTCGGGGCGCTCCGCATTGCCGTGAGCCAGCCGCGTTTGAATTACCGGAAACAATATTCCGCTGACACGGAGTCTGACATTACGGGATTCACCTATTTCGATGCGGACAGACTGCTTCTGGAAGGAGAGGAATATTCGGAAACCGGGACTTTCCTGAATTATCACAGCGGGGAACTGGAGCAGTACGACAGTGATACAAGGGCCGAAGCATTTTCCGAAGGCTACAGCCGCGGCTATGTGATCAGTGAATATGACAGGCCCAGATATAAGCTGTATTACGGACCGGAAAAGCAGGCGAGGATCCTCCCCTGGGAGGAGGATGGCGGCAGGGACCTTACGCTGCACGGGGAACCGTTTTATGCCGACCATATCCTGTATGATAACTGGAGAGATCATTTTCTTGCCTGGCTTGAGGAGCCTCTGGAGGGGCAGGATCAGCGTACGGCGATCTTTTCCGTGTATCAGGCGGAGGCCGTTACGGAGCTGCCTGCAGCCGGTATGCCGGTCGTGGCGGAGTTTTACGAGATGCAGGGATATCCGGAAATACTGCTCATCGACAGCGAAGGCACGCTTGGCGTATATGATACGAAGGACGGTAGCGAGATCCGGGTATTTGAAGGAAACTGGAATGCCGCCTGCTTTCTGAGCCAGGATTACCAGCCTGCCGTATTGGCGGCTGACGACAGCGGATGGAGCCTGCTGCAGATGAGTACCGGACAGGCGGTCATGAAGGTGGAAACGCCTTCGCCGATACGGGGAGTCACCTGTTGTCCCAATCATTCCGCGCTTCTTGTGTGCTGCGATGACGGAGCACGGATCTACAGCCTTGAGACCGGAAATCTCATCTGGTCGAGGATCCCGGAGGAACCGATCCGCTTTGCCCTCTGGTCACGTATGGTGCCCGGAAGACAGTTCCATGTAGACGGCAACGCGATCGTGCTTCTGTATGACAGGCGTGCCGAGATCTGGTCCCTGGAAGCAGAAGGGGATCCGGACGGAGCGGAAGCCATCCCGCTCTACCACGAGGGGGTATATAACAGAAGCGAACAGGTGTTTTTTACAGATGACGGAAGCAAGGTATTCATACAGATGGCAGACGGAACGCTGGCGGCGTTTGACGGGCGGGACGGCAGCTTTCTCTGGGCAAATGAAGGCAGCCTGAATACGACCGCCTCCCATTTTCCGAGCCTTGTTTCATCGGACCAGAGCGCCATATGGCGCGACGGGGAGAACGGAAGGGAACGGATCGATATCGAAACGGGAGAGATCCTTTACGCGATTGAGGACTCCGGAGGCAGGGACCCGATCGAGCTGCCCGAAAAGGGGCTGGGAATCCTTCCCGGTTCAAGCTGGGACGGGATAAAGTGCTTTGACCTCGCGACCGGGGAGATCCTCTGGAAGTCGGGAAAGTTCGAAAACGCGGTGCGTTCGGAATATCCGGGATATCCGATGTTTTCCGAAGATCTGGAGACGGTCAGGTACATCTCCATGGAATACGGCACAGAAGAGCATGTACGGGAAATACATTGGCAGAAGATCGAATCCAGGACCGGAAAAGTCCTGGAAGAGAGGACCCTCATCCGGGCGCCTCAGCTGGAATCCGCAGATCTGGATGAACGCTGGAGGCTTGCTGCCAGGGAGACAGAGGGACTTGCTGCATTTTCCGTGGAAGCGGATGAAGCACCTGCCGGCCTTCCGCTCTATCTTATTGACTGGGAAAAAGGGGAGGTCATCGCGGAGATCAGGACGCCGGGACCGAACACACAGGTGGTATTTCCCGCAGCCGGGGGAGTGGCCCTCCGCTGGATGGAAGAGGCATGCGAGAGCGTATACGGCTTTGAGAATGAAGGACTCTATGAGGACAAATACATTTCCTGCTGCAGGCTGAACTCGGACGGCAGGATGGGGGAGACCATTCCGGCCAATTCGGAAGAGGGAAGAAGGCTGCTTGCCCGGGATACCCAGCTTCTGACGTTTGCGGATGAGGAGGCAATGCTGAACGTCATTCAGATCGACCGCAAGGAAAGATACAATTCCTACGCGCCGCACAGGATCCGCCGCATCAGCGACAACGCGCTGCTCCTCGATGCAGGGGAAGACACCATAGCTGCATCTCCTGCAGGAGGAACGGTCTGTATATATCGGGATAATATCACCACTACCATCACCCCGTACCTGCTGCCGGATGTGGATGCGGAGACTCTGGTCAGGAAGGCGAAAAAGAGACTGGAGGAACTGCAATGATCACGTTGAACAGGATCGAAATGGTATATCCTCCGTCTCCCGAAAACGAGCGGATGGCAGAGCGGCTGAAGAAGGAACTTTCCGCCTACCGGATCCCCTCCGCAGTGAAGAAAAGGACAGGGATCAATAAGCTGGAAGAAGTCTCAGAACCGGCACTGATCGTTTTCTGCATGCCGGAAAGCATCGGGGACCCGGAAGTGGAGGAAGCCATTGAGCGCTTTGCAGAAGCAGGCCTTTCGAACCGGATCATTGCCCTCGTCCTTCGCGGGGCGCCGGGCGAGCGCTTTCCGGAGGGTCTGCTTCATGAGACGCTGCCGGACGGCACGGTCGTGGACCGCGAGCCGCTGGCGGCGAATATCGCCGCGCCTTCGAGACGCCTGATGCTGAAAAAGCTCGAAACGGAAAAGCTCCGCATCATCGCGTCGATCCTCGGTGTGGCCTTTGATGATCTCAGGAACCGCCGGCGCAGACAGCGGGTGCGTATCGCCATGGCAGCCGGGGCGGTCCTCCTCTGCGCGGCATCCGCGTTTCTTTTCTATGCCCTGTCAAGGGTACGGATAATGAAAGGGCAGCAGGCGGAACTGAGCCTGCAGCTCGAACAGGCGCAGACGGCGCGGGAAGAGGAAGAGCAAAGGAAGGATGAGGAGGAAGAGGCCTTTGCCGGACAGATCGCGGTGGAGGCCCGGGAGGCATTGGAAAAGGGAGACAGTGAGCTTTCACTCCTGCTCTGCCTGGAACTGCTGCCGGAGATGCAGCGGGTGGATGTACTGACGAAAGTGCTGCGGGATACCCTGTCCGGACTCTGCAGGGAGGGCTATGTTCCCGTGACAGACGGGTTCACCTATATCAGTGAGCGTTACGGGGTCGGAGCCTACGGCTTTTTCCGACCGAAAAGGAATACGGCGCCGGCGCAGTTTCCGGACAAACTCTATCCGCACCCGCCAAAGGATGAGGGTTACGCGGACGGATACAGCACCGCACTTTTGGAGGCGTACTCGGAGGAACAGGGCTGCGCGGTCTACAGCGTATCCTTTAAAAAGCCTGACGGCGAAAGCGTACCCCTGATATGGGTGCATTTTCCGGAGGAACCTGAGCGGGATTATTATCCGAAAAACCGCCTGGGGGAGGATCTCCGTCTTCAGAATATAGCGTTTCTCCCGGACGGGAGCTTCATCGGGGTGGGAGAAGCCAGAGATACGACGGCTTACCGGGTCAGGACCGCGGACGGCGAACTCCTTCCTTTCTTTGACGAGAAAGTGGCGGGCGTGGAGGAAACGGAAGCCGGCGGAACCGTCCTGCTGCATACGGTAGGAAGTTTCGAAAGGTTTACAGGATCGGATGTGGTCTTCGGGTATCAGAACCTATATTACACCGGCGAAGGGTATAATACGGAGGTGTACTCGGCGCAGCCGTTTACGTATCTGGAGACTCTGGAAAATGTGAATAAGATCGTAGAGCAGAAAGGGACAGACTATCTCTTCGGCTCAAAGCTCGGGAATATTCAGCTCTTTGTCTATACGAGAGCTCCGTTTTCACACGGGGTCATTTTTAACGAAGGGAGCACGGAAAAGGTCAGCCAGTATCCTATATCAGAAGCGGTAAAGCTCCCGGACGGCCGGACGGTCATGCTGTATCATGATGACTGCGTGTATACGCTGCCGGAGGGAGAACTGCTGGTCGATTTTCACGGGGTGAAGTTTCCCGGACTGAGAAGGGTCCTGCAAAACCTTTCCTCCGAAGGCTGGATCCCGCTGGTCATCCGGGACGAGACCATTTTCTGGGATATTGCGGAAGGCCGCGAAAGAGGGCGCATTCCCTATAAGGCGCCGGAGTATCCGGCTGATCTCTCGAACGTTTTCTGCGGCCCGACGGATGAGGCAAGCGGCCGGCGCAGCGCCTCCGCCTACATCATGGGCGGCATGGTCTGGGAGTATCGCGAGAGCGCAACCGAAGTGCCGGAGGACATGGAAGCGCAGATCGCGCTGGCAAAGGAACTGCTCCGGGACAGGCAGCTTACGGTCAGCGAGCGGAACCGGTATCACCTCGACTGAACACAGTCTGGCGGAGAATTGACAGGGGTATAAAAGAAAGCGGGAGAAGTGACAGGGATAGAAGGAACCAGGAACATTTGCAGGAACATAAAAGGAAGTGGGAGCCATTTACAGGGGTACATCCCCGGATTTTTCAATATTTTCATTTTGAGTGACAGCACTTCCCTGGAATTTTAATATCTACAAATCCAGTATACATTTGACCGGCTCTGGACATTGAGATTTCTCTTAAAAACCGACTTCTGAAAAATCCAGGATATTCAGGTATCCGGGATTTTCATTCAAGCAAAAATGAGTGACAATGATCACTCATTTTTTCACGTAAAAAACGATTTCTTTATAATTGCGTGAAAGGACTTCCCTAAACTACTCCCTATAGAACGGACACACGAAATGCCCTAAAATGTGAAAAGTTGCTGGCAAGACCCTTTGGCGGACACGGCAAATGCCACGACAGGATGGCCGGACCCCTCTACGGACACACAGGTTTTGCAAATGGACC
>JAFSRP010000023.1 GCA_017446045.1 Lachnospiraceae bacterium
AGGATACCTGAAACCTGCCTTGGTCCGGTAGATCTCTGATCCGTCCTTATCCCGGAGCGAATCGAGATAATACATATAACAGTTCCGGCAGCCTTCACTGCACTTTCTGCAGCCGTGCCAGGGATTCCATATATCGTGCAGGGAGGGTCATCTCACTTTCTTTTTGTCTTGTTATCTGTCCGGCTGTCAAATCGTTTTCCAGCATTTTTCTTTAAGAAATGCCGTGATCGTATCCGGGTCAGTTCCTTCATAGTAAGAAACAAGAAGCTTTTTGAACCGTGATACATGTGCCTCGGGGATCACCAGAAGTCCTTTTCCCTGAGCAATCAGGAAGTGGTTGGCGTAAATAACTGCGGCACGTTTGTTCCCATCGATAAAGACCTGCGTTTTCATCGTATAAAGGCACAGCCGGATCGCCTTATCAATATCGTCCGCATCTGACAGGAGGATCTTCTCTATATGCTCTTTCACCTCGATCTCTATCGGAAGGGGAGGAATATAGGAGGAACCTCCGATCGTTACCGGGACGCCCCGGATCCTTCCGCCGTCTGCGAAAAACCCCTCATTCACCAACCGTGCGATATGACAGAGAACATCATAATCACTCTTTGCCCGTATCACATCCCGGTCAAGAATGAATTCCCATGCATGTTTCAGGTTCAGGATCTTTTGGACATCGGAAGCGGTCATGCCGTTTACCTTGCCATTTTCTATGATCTCTTCCGTCTGGGGAAATGAAGTGGCGACTCCTTCCAGAACCGCCTGATCATAGATGTTTGCCTTCATATTGGCCCTGGCAAAGTCGAGGTTTTGGATCACGCGCGGAGGCAATTCGGTTTCCTGATATCCAAGCTCCGCCAGCCTCTTATCCAGTTTCCTTATGCCTTTTCGGATCTCGCGCGCTTCCCGGGTGCTTCGAAGGAGCAGCTGGTACAATTCATCCGAATATATGCCGACATATGTGGAAGTGACCTTACTGCCGACCCGCTTCCTTATGTAGAGATATTTCTGTCCGCTTACCTCTTTGATCTCAGGCGTGCCTTCATAAGGGATCAGCGACAGTCTTGCGTTCAGATCAGCTCTTTCACGAAGAGCGGACCGGATCTCGTTAAATACAGACATGAAAGGAATCTCCTTTAGGGAACATTTCTTTGTTTATTGTATAAAAATGTTCCCTAAAAATCAAGATGGCGCAGGAAACATTTCGCTTTTGCTCAACATAAATGTTTCCCGATCCATCTGCTGACTTATTATGTATCAGGATCCCGTTTTCTTATTTCAGTTTATTCAGGATGTCCCCGATATCCCCGTTGATACAGATCGACTTTGCTTTGATCTCGTCCGGAGCATAAGCCTCGTTGTAGTTCAGACAGGCATATATGGCATCCGGCCATTCGTTCGTCATCTGCCAGAAAGCAAATTTAATGATGCCGGGCGTGTTCCATCCCACAGCTGTCTCAAGAAAGAGCACCTTCATGTTCCTGTGCCTGCGGAGAAAATCAGAATAGCGCTGTGACGCTGCATGCCAGCCCTCGTCCTCTACAAACCTATCATCCGCTCTGAGATTCATGCTCATCGGTTCGCCGCAGACCGGGCAGCGCGGGATGAGCTCCGTGGGGATCGTCATTTTGAGGGTAACGCCTTCCGGAACTGCCAGTGTGCCGTCTTCCTCAATGGCAAATCCCTGGGCAAGGACCATCTCGCGAACAGTCTCTTCGTTATCATAGGTCTTATCATGACAGGGCGTACTGCACTGCCAGAGGCCATAGTCTCCCTGGGTGTAAAAGAGCCGCTTTTTGTCGAAGCCGGCCTTCTGGAAGCAGTGATCCACATTCGTCGTCAGGACGAAGTAATCTTTATCCTTCACGAGTTTTAACAAGTCTTTATATACCGGCTTTGGCGGATCCATGTAACGGTTGATGTAGATATACCGGCTCCAGTAAGCCCAAAGCTCTTCGGGAGGCAGCTGCATTACCTGAAATCCGCCCGAATACATATCCCGGATCCCGTACTCCCGGACGAAATCCGGAAACCACTTCTCGAGACGTTCCCCGGTATAAATAAAGCCGGCCGAAGTCGAGAGCCCCGCACCGGCGCCAATCACGACAGCATCTGCTTCGTCCAACGCTGTTTTCAGCTTGTTGATCCCATCCGGTGTGTCCTGGGATCTGGGTATTCTGCGTCCGAACATCACGCACACCTCCTAAATGACATAACTGGTCCTGTCCTCTCGTTTTTCTTTTCGTAACATTATACCTTTATTCGCCCGGACCGGAAAGTAGGTACCTTTTTTGCATGGTCACCTTTTGGTAATCTTTGGACGGCATGGTCATTTTATGATATTATAGTTAAAATCAGTGTAAGGTGTAAATGTCCGCGGGATCGCCGGGCTAATGATAATGCCCACGGGGTCGCCTGGATTAATGAAAATGCCCGCGGGACCGCCGGGGCATGGGAAATGGTCCTCAATGGATAATCAGCGCAGCAAAAACAAAGGTATCTTCCTGGTCGCGGTCTCGGCCGTGGCCTTCGGCCTGTTGCCCATATTTACCAAGATCGCGTACGCGGCCGGAGCGGGGACATATACGCTGCTTTTCCTGCGCTATCTGGTGGCTGCGTCATTCATGTTCCTCCTGGTCCGGGTCAAAGAGCTGCCCCTTCCGCCGGGGAGGGACATCGCGGCATACCTGCTCCTTGGCATGATCGGCAATGCCGGCATGTCGTTCTGCTACTTCACGGCCCTGAGATACACGTCTTCCGGCGTGGCTGCCCTGCTGCTGTACACCTATCCCGCGATGGTCATGGCCGGGTCCGCGATCCTTTTTAAGGAAAAGGTCACCGGCTCCAAGATACTGGCGCTCTTCCTGGCGCTGGCGGGCGCTTTCATCATCATCGGCGCGGACTTCCGGGCCAATGTCACAGGTTTCGTTTTCGCCGTGCTGGCAGCCGTGATCTACTCGGGATATATCCTGGCGAGCTCGCGGATCATCAAAGACGGGATGAGCATCCAGGCTTCGGCGTTTATCATGCTCGGCGCAGGAATCGTCTTCGGCATCCTCAATCCGCTGCTGGAGTTCGCGCCGCCCACGGGACCGCAGGGTATCCTGGCACTCATACTCATTGCCCTGGTCTGCACGGTGCTGTCCTTCTGGTCCTTCCTGACCGGTCTGGAAATGGTCGGACCGTCCACTGCAGCCCTGGTCTCCACGCTGGAGCCGGTGGTGACGGTGCTTGCCTCCGTGCTGATCCTGTCGGAAAAGCTGACCGCGCGGACCGTCATCGGCGGATGCCTCGTCATGGCGGCGCTGTTCATCACGAGCGCGGGCGACCGGGAGACACAGGAATAGAAACCGGTCATTTTCCGGGCAATAAAAAAGAGATAAAATACTGCGAAAAAGATAAAGCGATCCGGAATACCGCGCACCAAAGTCAAACGCACCGGACCACGACGCCCTGCAATAAAGAACCACGGACCACAGCGAATAAAGGAGAAGAAAATGAGCTTCCAGACACTTGTCACGAACCGATTTGTCAAAAGCGAAGACCTCAACCACCACGGCACCCTGTTTGCGGGGCGTTCAGCGGAGTGGTTTATCGAAGCGGGCCTGATGGCGGTCTCCGGCATTCTGCCGGCCGACAACATCGTCTGTGTGAAGCTCAACGAGATGTCCTTCACCACGCCGGTCAACCTCGGGGATATCGCGCGCTTCGAGGCCACGCCCGTTTATGCCGGCAAGTCCAGCATCATCACGTATAATGCGGTGTATGTGGGGGAGAAAAAACTGATCGAAGGATTTATAACTTATGTAAACATAGACGCGAACGGCAAGGCGCAGCCGCACGGCATTACCTTGACTGCGGAGACAGAAGAAGAAAAGCTCCTGCAGGAAAGAGCCGCAAAGCTGAAGAGCCGGGCGTGACGGCAGTGCCGCTGGCAGGGTCAGTTTCCGACAGTCAGCAGGGACTGAAGCCCCGAAGAATCCACTATTTCGATCCTGTGCGCGTTGCAGGCGATGAAGCCCTGCATTTCCAGTTTTTTTAATTCCCGGTGCAGGGATGGCCTGGATACATTCATGGTCATCGCCCATTTTGATATCGAATCCGGGATCCGGATCGTTCTCTCCCCTGTTTGTCTGTACTGCATCAGCAGGTAAAATGCGGCCTTCTGCGCGATCCCGCTGTAAGAGAACAGCTCCAGCCGCTGCTGCAGCATATAAGCCGCCGTCGCGAGCTCGGCCATAAAGTTCCTGAGGATCCGCACGTCCTTCTGCAAGAGCAGGAGGATGTTTTCTTCTCTGAAGATCATGATCGTGGAAGGCTGAAGCGCCATGATATCACAGGGATATTTCCGGTTTCGGGAAAAAACGGCAGCAGGCCCGATCATTTCTCCGGCATTACGGACAGAAACATTGATCTGGCTGCCATTGGGAAAGGGCTTCTGCGCTTCGACCCGGCCTTCCAGTATGATCCCGATCCTGGAGGCGTCTTCCATGAGGCGGAAGATGATCTCGCCCTTATCATAACACTGGATCTGATGCGGTACTGCTTCCAGAACTTCGCGTATTGCCTTTGCGGAAAGACCGGAGAACAGGGCGCTGTTTTCAAGAACAGAATAATCCATTGTCAATACCTTTCCCTTTCCGTACTGTTGCCATCATTATACACAAAAAAACATGCAAAGTGTATCTGCAGATACAGATTTATAAAGGAGTGAAAGGTATAATCATCTCAGAATAAGAGAGGAGGACCCGAAATGATTCGCAAGATCATACACATAGATGAGGAAAAATGCAACGGCTGCGGACTTTGCGCCGAAGCCTGCCATGAAGGCGCCATCGACATTATAGACGGCAAGGCGAAACTCGTGCGCGAGAATTTCTGCGACGGACTCGGTGACTGTCTGCCGAACTGCCCGACAGGCGCGATCACCTTTGAAGAACGGGAAGCGCCGGAATATGACCACGAAGCTGTGAAAAAGGCACAGGAAGAAAAGGGGACAAAGAAAATGAATGAAATGGAACACGAACACCACGAGGGAGGCTGCCCCGGATCAAAGATGATGCAGTTTGCGCCAAACGAGACGGGCAATGCCCCCGTAAACGTCGGAAGACCTATTTCCCGCCTGGCCCAGTGGCCCTGCCAGATCAAGCTGGTCCCGACGACGGCACCGTTCTTCGAGGGCGCAAAGCTGCTGATCGCGGCAGACTGCACGGCTTACGCCTACGCCAACATGCATGAAGATTTCATGCGCGGCAAGGTCACGATCATCGGCTGTCCGAAGCTGGACGATGTGGATTATACGGACAAGCTGGCGGAGATCATCCGGGATAATGAGATCAGAAGCGTGACCATCGTCCGCATGGAGGTACCCTGCTGCGGCGGTCTTCAAAGGGCGGCGGAGAACGCGCTCCGCGCGAGCGGCAAATTCATCCCGTGGCAGGTCGTGACGGTCTCACGTGACGGCAGGATCTTAGACTGAGGAGGACCCGTCATGGAGTGGAAAGATAAGATCGGTTCTTTCAGAAAGATCGATGTGAGAGGCATCCAGGGCAATTTCTTCCAGGGCCTGAAACAGCAGGCGATGCAGCTTCCCGCCGGAAGCGGACTGGAGATCGTGCAGAATTTCGATCCCATTCCTCTGTATGAAGTGATGGAAGGTCTGGGGTACGAGCATTTCACGGAGAAGAAAGATGACGCGGAATTTCATGCGTACTTTTATCGTACGGAAGTGAAGCGGGACGAGAAGGATATTCCGATGCGTCCGGCTGCACTGACCAATATGCCGCTGATCGATGAGAAGCTTGGCAATATCGCTGTGAACTTCTGGGATCTGACATGGAATGACGGGAACCGCCACCTGCCCTATGAGATGCGGCTGCTACTTTCCCTGACCAATGCGGTCGGCGCCGGGAGGATGCGCCAGGCGACCCGTGAGCTGGTAAAAGCCTACATCCACGGGCTGGACAGCGCGGCACTGGATGACGTGTTTGAACTGCTTGCCTGGAACCAGGGCATCGGCTATTTCAGTTCCGAGATCGGCCCGTCCACGCTTTTTGCGGCATACAAGACCATCAAGAACATGGAAAAGCAGGGAAGAGACCGCGGGGAGATCTGTGAGGCGCTCAAAGAGAAGTTCGGTGAAAAGAACCCGGATGTAAAGGTGCAGTAAGGAGCCTTCCTTTTGTAGTTTAAAAGACGGATGATCCGTTACGATTGACAAAGCCGTACGGCTAAGTTTATACTGAAATCGATGATATTTAGCCGAACGGCTAATATCTGCAGATCAGGACATAAATTTAGCCGAGCGGCTTATATTTTTTCTTAAATCGGGAATTGATCCATGAAAATCAACAACAGCATTGAATTCGGCAAAGCATTGAGAAAGCGGCGCAAAGCGTTAGGGTATACACAGGGTTACATTGCCGAGGTGACCGGCTTCAGCGTGAGTTTTATCTCGAATCTGGAACGCGGCAAGGAGACAGCCGAACTGGGGAAAGCATTGTACCTTGCAGGACTTCTGGGTCTGGACTGCTTGCTCGAGGAAAGAGGCTGAGATGGGGGATCTGTGTGTATATATTGAGATCGATGGCAGCAGGACCCGGGTTGGAAAGATATCCGGAAACCGCCCCGAAAATGCAGTTTTCCGATATGAACCGGCATATCTGAATGCATATGGCAGCAAAGCGGTCTCGATCAGCCTGCCGCTGCAGTCAGAGGAGTTTTCGCCGCTAAGAACGAAGATGTTTTTCGAGGGACTGCTTCCGGAGGGATTTACCAGGCGCAGTGTTGCGCAGTGGTTAAGAGCGGATGAAAATGACTACCTGACGATTCTTGCGGGACTGGGGAAGGAGTGCCTTGGCGCCATACAGATATTGGCCGAAGGGGATACCCCGCCGGAACCCGCGTACAGGAAGCTGACGGAAAAAGAAGTCCGGGACTTTGCTGCTGAAGGGGCAGCTGCATCTGCAGAACTAGTGACAAAGGCGCATCTTTCGCTTACCGGGGCATCCGGAAAAGCCGGCCTTTATCTTGACACGAAAGAGGGGTCCTGGTACCTGCCGGAGGGCACGGCACCGAGCACGCATATCGTAAAACAGAGCCATGTCCGCCTGAAGGATATCGTTGTGAATGAACAGCTCTGCCAGCTGACCGCAAAGCACCTCGGGATCCGTGTGCCGGACAGCTTTATCGCGGAGCCGCAAGCCGGGGAAAGTTTGCCGATGCTGTTCGCTACAGGCCGTTATGACCGGAAAATGCCGGACTGTCCGGCTGTGCTATCCGGGCATCCGGTACCGCTGCGTCTCCATCAGGAAGATTTTGCCCAGGCATTGGGAGTCCCCGCGGCGGAGAAATACGAGAGCCCGGGAAGACATTACCTGCATGATATGTTCACTCTGCTCCGTATGTATTCCGCGGATCCGGTCAGTGACCAGCTGCGTCTGTGGGATATGATCATTTTTGATCACCTCGTTGGTAACGCAGATAACCATATCAAGAACTTCTCGCTTCTTTATAATGAATCTTTATCCGGCATACGGCTCGCCCCCGCCTATGATATGGTCAGTACCGCTGTCTATGAGAGCCAGACCAGAAACATGGCCATGAACATCGGCGGACAGTATGACCTGTCGTCGATCGGCCGCGCGTCCTTTGCTGCTGCAGCTGCGGAAGCCGGCATTGGCAGCAGGATGGCCCTGCAAAGGTTCGACCGCATGGCTGAAGCGTTTGTCCCGGCTCTGGAAAAAGCTGCTGACGAACTGGAGAAAACGGGGATCAGCAGGGCTGCGGAACTGAAGGATGAGATCCTCCGCTTCGGAGGTATCGCGGATCTCATATAAAAACGAATACCTGAAACAGAATGAATACCTGAAATAAGATCGGAAAGGCCGGGCGCGAAGCCCGGCTTTTGTACGTTCACACTGCTACAGGTGCAGGTTGCGCTTCCGTTCTGCGATCCGGAGGCCTGTTCAAAGGGCAATTTACAGGGCGATCCATGGGCTCCGGTTATGCTTCCGCTCATGCCGGTTTCGCATTAACTCATCATGGTTTCGCATCAAAACCGACCATCTTGCATATCCCGAAATGACCCCATATAATGAAATCAATCAGAGTCGACACTGATCAGCAGCAGACGGTCCGCGCATCAGCCGGATGCGGGAACCGGAGAGGAGAGTTCATGGACGAGAAGGACAGCAAGATACTGAAGCTTCTGCGGGGCAACGCCCGCATGACGTATCAGGAGATCGGGGAGGAGCTCGGAATGAGCCGGGTCGCGGCAAAGAAGCGGGTCCAGAAGCTGGAAAAAGAAGGCGTGATCCGCGGCTACAACACCTGCATTTACAGGGACGGGGAGATCCGGGCGTTTATCCTTGTTGAGACCACGCCCGAGCGCTTCGACACGATGCTCCGGTACGTTTCGACCCGCATGCAGTGGGTGCGGCAGATCTTCTGTCTGTACAGGCAGAACCATTTTATGATGATCGTGGCAACGCCCTCGTCCGAGGACCTCCGGTATATGGCCAATGTGATCGCGAAGCAGGAAGGTGTGATCAAGGTCACCTGCGACGCGGTCTCCGAGGTCATCAAAGATGTCTACGGAGGTGTCAGACGATATGAAGAAAACTGGGAGCCGCAGCGCGGCAATGAATACGAAGCAGCAGGTATGGGTACCGGAGGCAGCAGCAACAGCAACAACAGAAGCGACAGCTGAAGCACGGGTGAAAGCCTCTGTCCTCAGCGATCCACCTGCGGAAATGCTCCGGGATCGTGATCCCGCCCGGATCGTGCAGGAGATCATGAGCCGGTTCGAAGGCGTCGAGATCCGCCGCAGGCACGGTACGAGATTCCGCTTCCGGTTCTACCTGACGGGGACGATGGCAGGAACCAACATCGAGGCGTTGGAGCTGAGTGTCCGCTCCTTCAACAGCTTAAGGCGCGCCGGCTTCAGCACCGTGGGAGAACTTGCGGAGGCGGTCGCCGGGGAGGAAAATGTCCTTGGCCGGATCCGCAACTGCGGGCGGAAAAGCGCCGACGAGATCATGGCCCGGCTCTTTGCCTACCAGTACGAGCAGCTTAAGCCCGAGCGCAGGGACGCCTATCTGCTTGAGACCGTGCTTTTAAATATCGACAGGAGCTGAACAGAAACAAAAGATCAGGGAGGTATTTGCGATGATCGGACCATATGACTGGCATTATGACAGAGACGGTGACGGAGAACTGGACTTTTTCGAGCGGTACGAGCGTGATGATGACCTGGACCGCGTTGCGCGGCGCGGTTTTTACGCCGACAACAGTCTCGGGATCGACAACCCCGATGATTTTGACGAAGATTTCGATCTCGATGACGAAGATGATGGTCTCTTTGATGAAGACGATGGTTTCGATTTCGATGATGAATGACCGGGGAGCGGGTAATGATGACTGAAAAAGACAGAAATATATGGATGGACGGTATGATGGGCCTGGTCACGGGCGACGCGCTCGGCTGCCCGGTGCAGTTCTGCACGAGGCAGGAGATCGCTAAGCGGCCGCAGGGACCGGTCACCGGCATGGAAGGCTTTGGTACCTATGACATGCCGCCCGGCACCTGGACCGACGACAGCAGCATGGCACTTGCCGTGCTTGAGAGCATTCGCCGGACCGGCGGCATCGACCCCGATGACATCATGGAAAATTTCATCCGCTGGGAGTATGACGGCGCGTTCACCCCGTTCGGCTATGCCTTTGACGAGGGCAGGACGTGTGTCGGCGCGATCGTACGCTATCACGCAGAGCGGGACTGGCGCACCTGCGGGAAGACCGGTGATCATGCCAATGGCAACGGCGCGCTCATGCGCATCCTGCCGGTCTGCCTGTACTGCTATGAAAAGCAGCAGACCGGGGCAGAGGCAGATACCGGAACCACAGTATTGTCAGAAGCAAAAGCAGCGTCGATGTACGACGCTGCAACAATGCCAAAGTCAGCCGCCGGAGCTGGGCCGATGTCAGATGCCGAAGCCGTTCGCGCGATCCATGAGGTATCCGCGCTGACCCACAACCACCTCAGGAGCCAGATCGCCTGCGGGCTTTATTACTTCATGGTAAAGGCCATCCTCGACGGAAAGGGAGACCTGATCGCACGGCTCCAGGAAGGGATCGATATGGGCTGGGCGTATTACCGCCGGGACGTCCGCAACCTTACGGAGCTTGCATATTACGGCAGGATTCGCAGCCTTTCCGACTTCCGAAAGCTCCCGGCAGACGCGATCCGGAGCACCGGCTATGTGGTGGATTCCCTGGAAGCCGCCGTCTGGTCCCTGATCACGACCGAATCACTGGAGGAATGCCTCCTGAAGGCGGTCAATCTCGGGGACGACAGCGACACGGTCGGTGCGATCGCGGGAGGCCTCGCCGGCCTGTATTACGGATATGCGTCGATCCCGGAGGCATGGCGCAAGGCCGTCCAGAAACGTGAGTGGCTCGAATCGCTGGTCTCAGCCCTTCATTGAGGACAGATACTGCGCCTGGTATTCGCTGAACAGAGTCTGGAAAACGGGATCATTGCCGGACTTGACATGCTCCATATATTCATGCGGGGTGAACTGTCTGTCGCCTTCCTCCAGGACGGCGATGGCGATATTGGAGCAATGGTCGGAGATCCTCTCGTAGCTGTTCAGCGTATCGGCGAACACAAAACCGCGCTCCAGCGTGCATTCCCCGTCCTGCAGTCTGCTGATGTGGCTTTCCCTGCAGTTTTCCACAAGCAGGTCGATCACCTGCTCGAGCGGCTCGACCTTTACGGCAAGTTCGGCGTCCGCTTTGGAGAATACCTGCGTCGTCAGGGCTACGATATCCCCGACCGCTTTCGACAGGGCGCCGAGTTCCTCCTGCGCGTCCGCGGAGATGACCAGTTTCTTGTCCCGGATCTCCAGGGCGCTTTTGTTCAGATCCCGCGCATAATCGCTGATGCGCTCCCAGTCGCCGATCGAATGCAGCATCTTCGCGATCCTGCGTTTATCTCTCTGTGTATTCTTGCTTCCCGAAAGCCTGATCAGGTAGGAACCCAGCCGGTCTTCGTAGGTATCGACCTTGTTCTCGAGATCGGAGATCATCGTCCCTGTTTTCTCATCATACGCGAAATAGTTATCGATCGCCAGCTTCACAGCGGAAGAGGCCGCTTCGGCCATCTCATTCGCGAGCGTCTCGCATTGCCCCACAGCAAGAGAAGGCGTATTGAACAGTCTTTCGTCGATAAACGCGACCTGCGGCGCGCTGTCTTCTTTAATGACGGTTTCCGCGATCTTAACGAGCACATTGGAAAACGGCAGCAGGAGCGTAGTCGTCGAAACATTAAAAATGGTGTGGCAGAGAGCGATACTGACTGGGTTCACGCGCTGTTCAAGGAAATCAGCGCCTGCCAGATAAAAAGCGTAAAAGACGATCATGAACACCGTCGCGCCGATCAGGTTGAACGAAAGATGGATCACGGAGACTCTCTTCGCGTTGCGTCCGACACCGATGCTGGAAAGGATGGCAGTCGCGCAGGTCCCGACATTCTGGCCTACGATGATGGGGATCGCGATGCCGAAGGTGATGCCGCCGGTCATGGACAGGGCCTGCAGCATACCGACGCTGGCAGCGGAGCTCTGGATGACGGCTGTTACGGCAAATCCCGCAAGCACGGCCAGAAGCGGGTTCCGGAACGCCGTCAGGAGCCTCGCGAAAACAGGGCTGTCCGCAAGCGGCGCGACCGAGCCGCTCATCATCAGCATGCCGGACATCAGGATCCCGAAGCCGACAAGGGCGTTGCCGACTTCCTTCCGTTTGGGAAGCTTCGCCAGCATGATCAGGACAATGCCGATAAATGCCAGCAGAGGCGCAAATGACTCCGGCTTCAGCATCTGCAGTAAGAAACTGTCGCTGGAAACACCAATCAGGGACATGATCCATGCCATGATCGTCGTTCCAATATTGGAGCCCATGATAATGCCGACGGTGTTGGAAAGGTTCATGAGGCCTGAATTGACCAGGCCGACAAGCATGACCGTCACGGCTGACGAGCTCTGCATCGCGATCGTGATCACGCATCCGAGAAGCAGGCCCAGCAGGCGGCTGCTCGTCAGCTTATTGATGATGACCTCCATCTTTTCGCCGGCGATCAGCTCCATACTGTGGGACATCTGGTTCATGCCGTAGATAAAAAACGCCAGACCTCCCAGCAAACTGAATAAAGAAAAAATGCTCATTGGCACCTCCGAAACGGGTCGACCCCAGATAAAAATCAGGCAAGTCCTGATAATCCTCTATTATACAGGCAATGCCTGATGCCCCTTTATTATACAGGCAATTCCTGATATTTCTCCATCATATATTATATCGAAACAGTATCGATTCTTTCGACGTCATAATATATTATAATACTATAGTCAAGTCAAGCAACAGCCTGCCGAAAACCGTATATATGGCGCATATGCGGATCTTTGCCGGCGATCATCAGAGACTTATGGCATACGCGGTCTGTTGCCTTTCGCCGCATGCGTCCGTATAATGGAAAGCAGAGCGGGAAGCACGGCCAAATGCATATCGGAAGGCATAGCCCGGCACATATCGGAAAGCACAGCTTAGCGCATATCGCAGGGCACAATACAAAGCAAAAGAAACGTCCATGAGTAAGATTCGCAACATCTTTAGAAGAAAGCCATTTTCAGCGACCAGGGTCCTGGCGTATGGTTTTCTTGTGTCCATACTCTGCGGCGCGCTCCTTCTGATGCTTCCGGTCTCCTCCGCCGGAGGAACAAGGACGGCTTTTATCGACGCGCTGTTCACCGCGACGACCTCTGTCTGCGTGACCGGGCTGGTCACCGTGCCGACCTTTTCCCACTGGTCGTTCTTCGGCCAGTTCGTCATCCTGATACTGATCCAGATCGGCGGCCTTTGCGTGATCACCTTTACGATCCTTTTCTGGGTGATCATGGGCAGGCGGATCGGCCTCAAAGAGCGGCTTTTGCTGCAGGCAGCGTACAATGTCGACACCATGCGGGGACTCGTCGACATGGCGTGGAACATCGTCCGGGGAGCACTCATCGTGGAAGCGTGCGGGGCGCTCCTCATTACGCCGAGGTTCATCATGGACTTCGGCGCCAACGGGATCTGGGCTGGCATCTTCCATGCGGTCTCGGCCTTCTGTAATGCCGGTATGGACGTGATCGGGCCGGACAGCTTCGCGGCATATCGGTCCGACCTCTGGGTCAACCTGGTAACGTCCGCCCTCATCATTCTCGGAGGGATCGGCTTTCCAGTCTGGTGGATCATCCTGCGGCGGATACGAAACCGCTTCACCCGCATAGAGCCATATGCCAAAGTCCCCTATCTAGGGCTGTACCCGAAGACCGTCCTGTTAATGACCGGCGCGCTCCTTCTGTTCGGGACCGCCGCGGTACTGCTTCTGGAATACACGAATCCCGAGACGCTGGGCCCGTTATCCTTTGGAGAAAAGCTCCTCGCGGCATTCTTCCAGTCCGTGACGCTCCGTACGGCGGGCTTTTACACGATCTCACAGGGCGGACTTCGCAACAGCACCTGCCTGATCTCGTGTATCCTGATGTTCATCGGTGGATCGCCTTCCGGCACCGCCGGCGGCATCAAGACGACCACCTTCCTGATCCTGGTCTCCACAGCGCTTTCGATGCTGAAGGAAAAGGACTACACGGAGTTTTTGCACCGCAAGATCAGCGAGAACACCGTACGGCGGGCGCTCGCGATCTTTATGGCGAGCTTCGCGGTGACGCTCATTTCCCTGATCATCCTGACAGCAGTCAATCCCGGCAGCTTCATCGACAGCTTCTTTGAAGTCGTCTCGGCGATCGGGACCGTGGGCCTTTCCCGCGGATTCACCGAATACCTCAATACAGCCGGAAAGCTGGTCATCATTGCCACCATGTACCTCGGCCGGATCGGCCCGATCTCACTTTCCATGTTTTTCAATTCCAGCCGGTTCCAGAACCTGATCTCGTACGCGGAGGAACCGTTAAGCGTAGGATAAAAGGAGTCATTATGAAGAAACAGTCTTATATCGTGATCGGACTCAATGATTTCGGAAAACACGTCGTGCACGCCCTTTCATCGACGGCGACCGAGCTCCTGGTCATAGACCGGGATCCCAAAAAGCTGGAGGATGTCTCGGATCTCGTCCTCAACACGGTCTGCGCAGACGCGGCGGACCCGGACGTGCTCGATCAGCTCGGCATCTCCGGATTTGACGGCGCAGTCGTCGATACGAGCCACGACCTTGAGAGAAAGGTGCTTATCACCCTGCAGCTCAAGGAACTGGGCGTACCCAATATCATCGTGAAAGCGACAAGTGAGATCGAGGGACGCGTCCTTCACCGCCTCGGCGCGAACAAGGTAGTCCAGCCCGACCGGGAAGTGGGCATCCGTGTCGCGAACCAGATCGCGGGAGGCAAATACTTCGAGGCGATCGAGCTGCCGCAGAATTACACCATTGCCGATCTTGCGGTGCCGGCGGCCTGGTTTGAAAAGTCTATCCGGGATCTGGACATCCGCGCGAATCACGGCGTGACCGTGCTCGGCATTCACAGAAACGGCGACGTCCTGCTGAATCCCGCGCCGGACCTCGTCCTGCAAAGCGGCGACATTGCGGTCCTGCTCGGTGAGGTGGAGCAGATCGACCGGCTGCGGGACCGGATCGCGTGAATGACGCAGGCACTGAGGCCAGGATGAAACTGATCACTCCGGCTTTGGATTGTATAGAGGAGAATGGCGGCGGGTCCGCAAGGTGCATGATCGCTGAAATATTCTGAGCAGGCTTCCGGCTGCCCGATCGTTCCACCCGGCATCGCCTGCCAAAGCGCGCAGCCCGGAGTTTGAAGTCAGGTAAACATTGATTCAGATTTGAGAAGGGAATACGATGATCGATTATGGATTAAAAGGCAGAGTGGCCCTGATCACAGGGGTGAATAACCCGCAGGGGATCGGTGCAGCGACGGCTTTGGCCTTTGCGCGTGAAGGGGCAAAACTGGTTTTGGTGTATAAGAAAGTAGACCGGCCGTTTGATAAGGATAAGACCGGCAAAAACGGGGTAGACCGATATTATGCGGCCAATGCCGGAGATGCGGATCATGTAGAAAGAATGCTCCGGGAAATGGATGCGGAATATCTGATCCTCGAAAGTGACATTTCCGATGAGGAGGCCGTAAAGGAGATCTATGCGTCAGCTATGAGCAGGTTCGGCAGAGTTGACATCCTGGTCAATAATGCGGCAGTCGATGACGAAAACGGGCTTGATACCATAGAGAATATCACTCCGAAAGTGATCGATGATACCTTTGCGGTCAATGTAAGGGGAAGCATTCTGATGATCAGAGAACTGGTCCGCCATCGAGGTGATTTCGGAAGGGTCATCAACCTTTCCACGGATGCCGCGCAGGTCTTTGCGGGGCAGATCACCTACGGAGCGAGCAAGGCGACGCTCGAGGCGCTTACCCGCAGCATTGCCCTCGAAGTTGCGAAGTATGGAATCACCGTGAACAGTGTTGCTCCCGGGCCCACACAGACGGGATGGATCGATGAGGAATTCGAAAAGGTCGTCATTCCTCTGATTCCGATGGAAAAACTGATAAGGCCGGAAGATATTGCGGATACGATCCTGTTTCTGGCAAGTGAGAAGGCGGGAATGCTTACGGGGCAGGTCATTAAGGTTTCCGGCGGGCACGCCCTCTGAATCCACTGCGCGGCAGGGCTGGTTACTATATGTAACCGGCCCTATTGTGTTAGACGGAAATGACCCGTATAATGATATATGGGAAATTATGGAAAGACAGAGGTTCATGATGATTAAGCACCAACAGATCATTCATAAGCATAAAGAGACCGGCCGCGGGATCATCGCCCTGTTCCTGAGCCTGGCATGCGCGGCAGCACTCAGCATCCCGGCCTTCGCGGGCTACTGGGCCAACCTTGCCGACGGCTCCTGGGTCTACTGGGAAAGCCATGAACAGCTCATCGGCTGGCACTGGGTCGACGGCAACAGTGACGGCACCGCGGAATGCTACTATTTTGGCCAGGACGGCAAGCTGGTCACCGGCGCGTCCGTGGACGGATGGCAGGTCAACGGAGACGGCGCCTGGATACAGGACGGTGTGGTCCAGACCCAGGCGGTCACGCCCGGATCCCATCATGCGGCCGGTTCCGGAAACGCATCCGGAAATACATCCGGCAGCGGCACGGTCAGCTATGACGGGGTCGTCTATACCCCGGCGCTCGCGAGAGCCCAGCATGTCTCCCTCACAGTGATGGGGACACAGGCGCCTTACCAGGGCAAGGTCTGGTCCTATGACGATTATGTCTATAGCCGGAAAGAAGCCCGGGAGACCGGGAAGCTTTACTTTGAGGACAGATGCATGGCGCTCGGGTGCCTTAATCCGAGCATCGAGGGCGGGAACTACTGCGGCGTCCATACCTGCAAGGAGCCCGGCTGCAAGAGCCCCGTGGGGCTGAGCGCCTACAATGCCGGCTTCTGCTATGCGCATATGAAATCCCACGGCATCGATGAGTATGAATTCACAAAGCTGGAAAATGCCCAGCAGAAAGCAGCAAGGGACGCCGCGGCGGCAGCACAGGCGCAGTCCTACGGCTCCGGTTCCTCAAAGAGCAGCAGCTCCTCCGGTTCCTCAAAGAGCAGCTCCGGCAGTTCTTCCGGCTCTGCGAAAAGCAGCGGCAGTTCTTCCGGCTCCTCTAAGAGTACCGGTTCCGCCAAGGGCAGTTCCGGTTCTTCGTCGGGTAAGTCCTCCGGCAAGACCTCATCCTATGATTCCTATGATGACGGCTACGACGACGTTTACTACAACGAGGACTACGACATAGACCGCTACAACAGCGACTGGGACTACATGCTCGGCGTGGACGACGCGCTGGATGACCTGGGCGAGGACTGGTAAAAAGACAATTCGAATCTGTCGATTGGTTTTCTCACGGATTTGTGAAAGATCCTGCGGGTGTGACGGTGCAGTTTATGGTAATGTTCCGGCCTGTTTGTGGTATAATACCCTCGTACCTTTGTCTCAGTCCGGATAGTTCAGAAGACCGGCAGCCATAAACCGGCTTTTTGTGGAAATACAGAGCATGAAAAAAACTTTAATCATCATAGTCAACGTGATCATCATGGCCGCCATTTTGGTCTTTGTTGTTCTATACTCCAGATTTGAAAACAGGGATTCCTATCTGAGGCAGATAGAACACTTCGAAGACACAATGGTCACGATGGAGAATGTGACTGCGCATTATCTGGAAGGCGAGCAAAGGATCTGCGACGTATGGGCACGCTATATCAACAGCAAGACCATGACGATGGAAGAAGCAGCCGAGTATGTGCGTGCCTCGCATGTGGTCGATGACACCTCGGCGCATCTGGTCTCCCTCGACACGCTCACGGGCCTCTCTACCCTTCCGAAACAGGGTTCGGCGGATGACTATGCCGTTTCCTACGCGCGGATAGGCCTTCTGGATGATGTGGACTGGATCGATGAGATCGGGAAGTCGATCAACATAACCCGCGCCTATACCAACCCGATGAATGGCGAGCAGTCGCTGGCATTCTGCAACAGGGTCACGCTGTCCGATCCGGAGAGCGGTACGTCCGGGGATGCGGTCCTGCTGCGGGTGATCCCCCTCTCGCTGCTGCAGCAGAAATGGGTCTTTCCGCAGACAGAGCTGGGAAATGCCGAACTGTCCATGATCGATGCCGACGGCGATTATATCCTGAAGGGATACAGCTTCAAGAACTCCAGCTTCTTTGAGTTCTACAAATCCTATAACCCGACGGATCCCGGAACATCGGCTGAATTGTTCCGGAGGATCACTTCATCGACAGGGTCTGTCTCAATGGCCAACTCGCACGGAGAGGAGTGCATACTTGCCTTTACCCCGATCTCGTCCACTGCCGGCTGGACGCTGCTGGGCCTCGTGCCGGCGAAGGACCTCAATGTAGATACGGAAAACTGGCTGCTGTTCGGAGTCGTTTCTGTCGGTTTGCTGATTCTGTTCCTGTGTGACCTGTTCTATATGCTTTATCTGAACAAGCACCTGCAGATCAAGGCGAGGGAAGCAGAGGCGGCGAATAAGGCAAAGACCGATTTCCTCTCCACCATGTCCCATGACATCCGCACCCCCATGAACGCCATCATAGGCCTTACGACCATCGCGGAGAAGAATCTCGGGGATGTGGCGTCGACAGGGGAGAGCCTCAGGAAGATCAGCCTCGCCAGCAATCATCTGCTGACACTGATCAATGACATCCTGGATATATCGAAGGTGGAGAGCGGAAGACTGAGCCTGAGCCCCCTGACCTTCTCCATCGTGCAAACGGTCGAGAACCTTGTCAATATTTCCCAGCCGATGATCAAGGAGAAGAATATCGAGTTCAGCTTCCACATCAACCAGATAGAAAAGGAATACCTGTATGCGGACCAGCTCCGTCTGAACCAGATCTATATCAACATCCTTTCCAATGCCATCAAATACACGGAACCCGGCGGACGTGTCAGCGTGGACCTGCGCGAGGAACCGAGCGCCGTGCCCGGCTGCGTACGGCTGACCTATGCGGTAGCGGATACGGGTATCGGAATGAGCCCGGAATTCATGGCGACCATGTATGAGCCGTTTTCCCGCCAGGTGGACAGCCGTGTCAACAGTGTCCAGGGAACCGGCCTCGGCCTTGCCATCACCAAGCAGATGGTCGAGCTGATGGGCGGAACGATCGATTGCCAGAGCGAGCCGGGCAAGGGGACGACCTTCACGGTCATACTGGATATCCCTGTGTCCGACAGGCAGCGGGATGAAATGCTGCTTGAGCCCGTTGACGTCCTGATCGTTGATGACGACGAGGTCATGCTCCAGACAGCCGTGGATACCCTTACGTCTCTCGGCGCGACGACGGACCAGGCCAGGAGCGGACCGGAAGCGCTCGGCATGATCGAGCACAGGCATCAGGCGGGGCGGGATTACGATGTTATCATCGTCGACTGGAAAATGCCCGGAATGGATGGCCTTGAGATGATCGGCAAGATCCGCTCGGAGATAGACACAAAAGTCCCGGTCCTGCTGATCTCCGCATATGACTGGTCGGATATCGAGGACAAGGCAAAAGAGGCGGGAGCGAACGGCTTTGTCAGCAAGCCGCTGTTCCGCTCCACGCTCTACGACAAGATCAACGACCTTATCGGGAAGGAGTCCACATCCGTTGAGCCGGAGGAGGATTATTCCGATCTGGAAGGGCTCCACATCCTGATCGCCGAGGATAATGATATCAACTGGGAGATCATATCCGCCATGCTCGGCATGTTCGGGATCACGACCGACCGCGCAGAGAACGGCCGGATCTGCGTGGATATGATGCGCGCGGCGGCGGAAGGCAGTTATGAACTGATCTTCATGGATATACAGATGCCGGAGATGAACGGCCTTGACGCGACCAGGGCGATCCGGAAACTGGAGGATCCGTGGGCATCCTCCATCCCGATCATTGCGATGACGGCAGACGCCTTCTCCGAAAACATCATGGAGTGCCTGGATGCGGGCATGAACGGGCATATCGCGAAGCCTGTCGATATAAAACTGGTTATCAAAGAGATCCGCAGGATCAAGGAAGGAAAAGGTAAATTATGAAAAAAACATTATGCATGATTTTAGCGGCATGGATGGTCCTGGGCCTGGCTGCATGCGGCGCAAAGGAGCAGGGAGCAGCGGCGCCGGCAGCACCGGCCGAAACCGCAGCACCGGCCGAAACCGCCGCACCGGTAGCACCGGCTGCGCAGGCCGCGCCCGCAGCGCAGGAAGGCTTTAAGCCGGCCCTGGATACTTCCGCAAGCTGTCATATCACCGTTGGCGGCGGTTACGACAACTTCGAGGCGCTGGAAGCCGAATTTAACCGTTTCAACGAGCATTATCCCAAAGTGGAACTGGTGTTCACGAAGATCGATGACTACAACAACATGATCGGCACCGTCCTGGAGGGAAAAGACGCTCCGGACATCTACGTCAATTACTCCTGGATGTATGGCCGGGATCAGTATAAATCATCCATCGACCATGCCGAGAACCTGGCCGATCCCGCGCTGGGCTTTGACCTGGACTGCATTCGCGGTAATATCATCCTGAACACGGACGACGGCACGCTGCCGATGGTCCCGGTCTTCGCGAATACCTACGGCATGCTCGTGAACAACAGCCTCTTTGAAAAAGAAGGCCTCAGCGTTCCTACGACCTATCAGGAACTGGTGGACGTGTGCAAGGCGTTTCGTGATAAGGGCTACGCAAACCCGATCATGGGCTTCACCCAGAAAGAGACGACCTCTATTTACACGCTGACCATGTATCCCTTCTTCTGCGGGACCGTGGCGCAGGATGCGGAGGCAGTCAAGAAGCTCAATGCCATGGATCCTTCCGCCGGCGAATACCTTCGTCCCACTCTCGAGAAGATCGGGCAGTTCCTTAGTGACAGCGGCGTGGACCTTGATGCCTGCGGGCAGATCGAGAACAACTATGATGCCGTGATCATGCGGTTCTTTGAAGGTGATGTACCCATGATGACCTGCTCCGGAGATACCGTTTCCGGAACAAAGAAGCGGGAAAGCCGTTCCGAGGCATTTATCGCCAATCCCTTCAGCTACACCTTTGTTCCTGTTCCCACGTCGGACGAGGGCGCGGATTTCCTTGACATGCCGAACCTGCAGTTCTCCGTCAACAAAGACAGCAAGAACCTGGATATGGCCAATGAATTCATGCGTTTCCTGGTCACGACGCCGGAGCTGAACGAGATGGCGCAGAACAAGGGACTCCTGTCGCCGACGAAAGACCTGTCCTTAAACAGCATGTATGCGGCGTTCGGAGACGTTCCGGAATCCCGGATCCTGTCGCCGGAAGTGATCGGGCTGACGGATGACGCGGTCATACAGATGCGGCAGGCAGTATACCTTGTCGCTACGGGCGAAATGACCATCGACGAGGCAGTCGCCGCCTATGGCACCTTTGAAAAGTAACGCCCTGTATGAAAACTAAATGATAGCAGGCTTTGAAAAAGGCAGGCGAATAAGTTCATCCTTATTCACCTGCCTTTCGGCATGTTTACGGGCATTCCGCGTCCCCGGCCTCCTCGTGCATCGTCACGCCCCCGGTATCCCCGGCCTCAAGCGACCAGGCGCGCGCCAGACGGTCGGCATCCTTTGCGGCGAAATGCTCCCACTGGATCAGGTAACCGCTGACCCGGAGCACGTCGCTGAAGTCCGGGATGCACTGGAAGTCCGGTACCCGGACGACAGAAAAGAGCGGCGGGGTCTCCTCTCCGGGACCGAGCGCCCTGCGAAAGCGGTAAAGGTAGACGGAGGACGTGCCTGCCTTTCGTCCGCGGTGCGAGGAGACAAGCTGGAAGTCGTCACGGTTGATCTCGGGCGTGAGGGCGTCGACATAGGCGGGTCCGTCCGCGCTGCCGCGGTCTTCGATCACGGGGACCGAGAGACGGATATAGGCGCGGGTATCGATATCCGAGGTCGAACGCAGGGTGACCTGCTTCGGAAAGCTCTGCCGCGGGAGCAGGTCGGCGGCATCCGACGGTTCAAAAAGCTCCCCGATCTCACCGGACACCCCGCCGGCATAGCCCCTGGTGACGATATCCTCCCGGAACCACAGATACCCGGTCACGATCGTCGCGGTCAGCAGCGGGATCCAGCTGAGCAGCAGGACCAGGGGGATAAAGCGAAATTCTTTCATACGATAACTCCTGTGGGTGTGTACGATATAGTTCCAAAAGCTCCCCTGGTCGTTTTCCGTATCGGAAAAAAGGTCCGGCGCCGTGTCTTCCCCGGGCCTGTCAGGCAGCGCTGTCACCGCGCCGTCCTCTGCCGTGACACAGCTGTCCTCTGCCGCGCCGCGCGCCGTCGAAGACGTCCGCCGGGCGAAACCGAAGGACAGCAGGAGCGAGAGTGCCAGCACCAGCAGCGGGATACAGAAAATGCCGAAGAGCGTCAGTTTTTGTTTCATAGGCGATCCTCCTGACCGAAATGATCAGCTGAACTCCGCTGACCAGTAGCGGCAGCCGGTACTGCTGATATAGCTGGCAATGCTGACGAAGCGAAAGCCCGGGAAGAGAATGTTGGAAGCATGGGAGGGCGAAGCCATCCAGGCGTCGCAGACCTCACCGGGCGTATGGTAGCCGCGGGCGAGATTCTCCCCGTAGGCGGTGCCGGCGCCGGCTGTGTACCAGGGGGAGCCGTCCGGACGGGTGTGCGACCAGGAGACGGCAGCCTCCCGTGCCCTGATAAGAGCAGCTTCCGCCAGTGCCGGCAATGCGGTGAGCCGTTCCAGCCCGGCCGCCTCCCGGGAGGCGTTGAAGAGGTCGAGGACCTGATCCTCCGGGAGCGGCGCGGGTGTATCGGACAGGGAAGCCTGCGGCGGGGCTACTGGTCCCGGTCCGGCAGCAGGGGATCCATACAGCGGCAGGATCAGGGGATGAGCCGCAGTCCGCACAACCTCCCCGGACCGGACCTTAAAAAAGAGCTCCACCAACGGCGTTGTCCAGTTGAGGGGCAGCACGACCCTGCCGAGTATATTTTCACGCGGAAGCGGCGTAAAGTCCGCCTCCGCGTTGCTGTCCCCGCCGGTGATGATGCAGCCGGCTGCCGCATCCCCTTCATCCCGGGCGTCCCCCAGGAAGCGGTGGAGCATGAACGCCCCGCCGCTTTTAAAAAGGATGATGTCTCCTTCCTCCACATCCGGTGTCAGCCTGACGAGCGCCACGGAGTGCGTCCGCAGGGCGGGTTCCATGGAACCGCTCATCACCACGACCGGTTTGATCCCGAACACGCCGGCAGGCGTGCCGGTCCGCGCCTCCTCGAGCCGCCCCGCGATCGTGCCTGCGAGAAGCAGTAAGGAGAGTGCGAGCAGGATGGCGTTGAGGATGCGGCGGACGGTCTTTTTCCCGCTGCAAAAGCTCCGCAGGATATAGATCGGCTCCATGAAGCGGCGGATCAGGCTGTAATTGCCGGACTTCGTAAGCATACGGAGAAAGCTCCCGGGGGAGGGGCGGCCGCCGGAAGCGGCGCCCCTTTTCCTTGCCATCACTGGATCCTTGCCCAGGTCATGGCGTCGGCGATCGCGGTCGCGAGCGGCACGCCGGCGCTCTGCTCGGTAAAGCCTTCGACGTCGAGCGTATTGCTGGTCGCAACGCAGCGTACGAAGTCGGGCACCGTGATCTCATCAAAGAGCGCGGTGGTCAGGCCTCTCGCCGGCAGGATGGTCGGCGTGCTGGCGTCGGTGCCGTACATATAGAGGTAGACATGGTCGGAACCGGACGCGTTGGAAGGCTTCTCGCCAAGCAATACCCAACCGTCATTGATCTCATAGGTAAAGGCGTCCTGGTAGGAGTAGTCCTCCTCCAGTTCCAGGGAAGCCTGCGCCTGCGGCATCTCCACCTTCATAAAAGCATACGCGTCATAATCGACGCCGGACTGGAACTGCGGGTCCTTGGGGATCGTCTGGGTCGGCACCATGTCGACCGCGTTATCGGCGTCCCAGTTGGGCTCGATGATCTCGCCCTTGCGGACGTCGCGCTCGCCGCCTACGAGGTTGAAGGCGTTGACCTTGGGTGCGGTGTGGCCGTTGTAGTAGGCGTAGGCGCCGACACATGCGATGGCCAGTGCCGCGATGATACAGACGATACTCGTGATCTTCTTCCTGTTCATAAATGATTTCTCCTTTCATTAAGTTGCCGTGGTGTACGGTGGTTTAAGCTGCGGCTGGTGCTGCCGGTGTACGTCAGGCCGCTTCAGTTGCGGCTGGTGTTGCCGGGCGTCGCGACAGTCACAGGTCCCGCGGGACCTTCCGGCGCATCGGTGAGTGCAGCTCCGGCATCTTCTCCCGGCATCTCCCCTGATGTTGCGATCTCCCGGCTCTGCCAGGCACAGTTTGCGTCCGCCTCAGTGGCAGTAAAGTCCCCGAAAAGCGGGATGGTGGCGGGACTTACCACGAGACCGTCCGCATTCATGAAGCTCCGGCTCCCGGTGACGGAGAGCGAACGCGCGTCCGCGTCCGCCCCCTGCATCGTAAAACGGTTGACTGCCGGGGCGGTATGCGCATGAAAGTACGCGCATGCCGGGGCAGGCAGCAAGAGAGAGGAAACCGTCAGAAAAACTGCCGGTATCAGACTCCGGAGTCTGTACATATGATCGCTCCTTTCGTGTTGGTTTCAGCGCTGCCCTTATATAGGGGATCAAATCCGGCCCTCCGGTGACAAAAAGCAGAAAGTTCCGCACAGCTTCCGCAGCGGTGCTTCTTTGGGTCGCCAAAACGTGCCGTCAGCTTCCGAACCGCTTCTCCTTGAGCGCCGCCAAAACCCGCGGCTATACTCCCGCCATGTGACAACAAAAAAAGAGATCCGGACGGGAAACCGGGAAGGAGACCCGAAGGGAAACAGGACAGAAGGGAGTAGGAATGACAGGAACAGATGACAGGATCGCGGAAGAACTCATGCGAAAGAAGATGAACGAATGGACGGCCGAAGACCTCAATGACTGTGGCAGGATCCTGGCTGCGGGCGGACATCCGGAGCTGAAAACCAGGCTTGCGATCGATCCGGACCCGGTGGAGAAACTGCTCGGGATCAGTGGGCCCGCGAAGCTTCCGCCGGGCAGCAGGAAGGCGCGGAAGAAGCTCTCCGAAGCCCACAGGCCCATCGATACATGGCGCATCCGCGGGGACGTGAACCGGGCGCTCTGCCATGCAGCGGCAGCCGCATTTGCCCGCAACGAAGCCTACTACATGCCGAGGCAGAAAAGAGACCGGGACACGGTCACGGACTTTTGCAGTCTGGTCTGGGAATATCTGCAGACGGAAGCATTCGAAAGACCGCGCAGGAGCGAGTCCTTTTCCATGAGCGCGTTCCTTGCGGAGGCCGCGCAGCCCAACGGTTGGATCGGTACCAGGCGGGTCTTTGTCGACCCGGACCGGGAGCACAGTTACAGGGTAAAGCAGGGCATAAGACCGCCTTACTTGTACGTTGCCGAAGTTTCCGTGGACAATGGTCCGGACGGGGATGATCTGGGCATTCTGGAAAAATATGCGCAGCCGGTCTTCGGTACGGTACGGGATCCATACAGGGCCGTGATCGACAGAACAGACCTGGAAGCTTTGATCAGCCGGGTCAGCGGCCTCTTTCCGCGGATGGATATGCGGGTGTATCTCTGGTTCTGCCTGCAGGAAGGATATCCCGTCAGGCAGCCGGGCAGTGGCCTGATCGAGTATTTTCGCGCGCATGCGCCGCAAAGGCTCCGGGCAATGCCGGACAAAGAGATCAGGGCATGGTTCGGCAGGCATTACCGTGCGCTGATACGGACCTGCCGGGCGGAAGATGCGCCGAAAAAGATCGCGGCCATGAAGCCGCAGCCATAAAAGAACATGAAAAAGCTCCCAGCCGCACCGGCTGCCCTCAAAACATTCGACCGGTCGGATGGGAGCTTTCCCAGTCACGGGATAGGATGTATATATCCCGCTGAAAGGAAACTAGACTAGTTAATTATCTATAGTGGGGTCACATTGGACCGTACACATCATGCAGGCAAATTCGAGCATCTCAGACATGAGTTCGTCGCGGGACTTGTTTGCCAGCGCACAAAGATCTTCAATGCGCTTGAACAACTTTTCCGTCAGATGGACACTGCATTTATGTGTGCGCGATGCGCGTGGTTTGTTCGCCTGGATAATAAAAGATACTTCAGAGATGATAATCACTCCTTTCGAAAAAAACAGATATCAGCCTGTACTGAATATACGGCTTTGAGTTGCGTTTTGATACCGTCGCGATCAGTATCGGCTTCACCGTTCTATAGTGCGTGGGTCCATCATAACAAAGTGTCAAGAAAAAGTCAAAATACTTATTTGCCAAGGTTTACATAACATTAAGAATCTGCGGAAATGTCCATTTCATGGGCATCAGCGCTATTTTTGATAATTTTATCGAGAATCATTCCATCCAGATCCGCGCCGCTCCGAAGGCTTCCTTCCCACATGGCCGGGGTCCGGGCACCGTCTCTGGAACGGGACCAGCGGTCATCATAGAAACCCTCCAGGACTTTGGGAAAATTCACGGGATCAAGAAACCAGGCAAATGACATGGGGATCCTGGCATTCCGTCCCATGAGATAACGGCTGCAGCCGATCCTGAGGACGGCCTCCCGTACCTTGTCATACCCGTACTCACGGATACGGGTGCAGAGGACATCGTAAATGGGATCGCCGGGCTGCGGCTCCCTGATGCGGTACATGATGTCCCCGTAAAGCTGGTTCCACAGGGCGGTGAGCGAGCGGATCTCGGGCGTGAGATCGTACCCGGAAGTATTCGGCATAGTCATAGGCTCCTTCTCCTTTTGGCGGTTCACAGGCGTTCCCCTGTATATAATATTCAAGTACCTGAAAAACCAGATCGATCAGGGAGATGATAAAGATAAAAAAAGATATATGGATCTTTAAGATCTTATAGTTCTTTATAGATCCTGTAGATCTTATATAGATCATCATTGATCCTGTTATGATCGGTCAAAGAACAGATACTTCTTAGTGACTTCTTTACAGGGGATCAAAGTCAGCCTTTGAGTGACAAAAAGTTGTGCGGAAGCGATGCGGAACTTTTTGGGGAAGGATGCTGTATGGGTGCGGAAGATGTGCGGAAGAAGTACAGAAGTTTATGGGAAGAGGGACATGCACAGGTACGGAACTTATGCGGAATGAGTGCGGAAGATTTTGTAGAAAGGGATCCACGGGGGCGGAAGATGAGGGGAAGTTGTACGGAAGTTTTAATATAGTCAAAAGATGATTCAACATGGTCATTTGATCTTTTTATGACGATATTGATTTCGACTTTTGACGGTCTGCAGGTAATTGCAAGAGTTCATCATACAGTATGATGAAGGGCAGAAAAGTTTGAGTTTAAACTACCATGTCAGAACATTACACTCTGGCATGGTGGTTGTTTATATAAGGCAGTTAAAACACTTATAGTGCTATAAAGAGCAAATTGCCCCCTTGCAGAGGGCAATTTCACGAATAACACTGTGATATAATCTAGAAAAACGTTCACACCTGATTGGTTGCAATGAAGTTACGAGAAAGTCATCCCTACGATCACGCAGCCAAAGAAGATGACGACATCCCAAAGCAGTATGCCGGTCAGCCGCAGAAAGAGGTTGTTACTGCGGGATAAGGGGAGATAAGACTGGCAGTCAAGGTAGTTCCCGGTAAAATGGGTTATTCCCAGAAAAGCCGCGGTAGCGGAAAGCCGGTTGGCCCATGTCAGTCTCGGGTCCTGCGTTTTGGCTGTCATTGTCAGTGTGACCGACAGCATAAGAAAATATCCGAGAAATGCAATAAACATGATCACAATGTTCCCGGAGCGGAATCCCGGCGGCAGGTATTTCCATTTGGCAGCAGGTATTTGTATTTTTTTTCCGGTATGCCGGGCGAGGTCTTTATCCAGCTGGCTGATATCCTTATAACGACGGGAAGGTTCCAGCTGTGTACACTTTTCTATGATGCCTGCCAGCGGACCGGCGTATGTCTGTTCACTCAGGAGCTTACCGGTGAGGAGCTTATTCATGAGTATACCGACAGAATAGATGTCGGTCGCTACGGAAGAGGAGGAGAAACCGTA
>JAFSRP010000024.1 GCA_017446045.1 Lachnospiraceae bacterium
GGTAGACTTCATCTTAGATACCTCTCTTGTAATGGATTTGCTAACTGTCGTGGGTCAGCAAACCTTATATTACAGTGAGGTATCTTTTCTTTCACCTGCTTTCTTTCGCGTCCCTATATTTGAATCATACAGGAAGCTCCTTTAAATATATAAAAGCATACAGCCTGTTCTTCTGCAGGCCATATGCTTTCATCGCATACAGTTTCTGACGTGACGGAAACAAGCTCTTTCACCCCCGCATGCCTCTCGGCATATCTGCTTCTGCAGCCTGTTCCGGCTTCCTGCCGGAAGGAACCGGTATACGGATGTTGTCTCCGGACAACTTGGGATTATAGCATCAAAAAATCCCCCGCGGAAGCCTCCGTGGGGGATATGTATACTTGCTCATGACACCGGCACTAGTCTTTCATCAGCCATTTATGCCGGCTGCGTTTTTTACTCTTTCGATTTCTTTCATCAACAGTGCTTCCAGCGCATCCAGGCCCTCCCCTGTTTTCGCGCAGACGGAAAGGATCACGGCATCGGGATTCAGCTGCAGGATCCGCTGTCTGGCGGCATCCATATCAAAATTAAAGTAAGCAGCTGTATCGGTCTTTGTGATCAGGACGATATCACTGACTGAAAACATGAGCGGGTATTTGAGCGGCTTGTCATCGCCCTCCGGGATGGAAAGAAGCATCACATTCCTGTGTGCACCGGTGTCAAACTCAGCAGGACAGACAAGGTTGCCGATATTCTCAAGAATCAGAAGATCCAGGTCATCGGTGCTGAATTCCTGTAGTGCGCGGCTTGTCATGTCCGCATCGATATGACAGAGCCCGCCGTTATGGATCTGCATCGCCCTGACGCCGGTCGCATCAGCCACTCTCTGGGCATCGAGCGTGGAAGTGATATCCACGTCCATTTCCGCGATACGGATCCTATCCTTCATACGGTTGATCAGCGCTGTCAGCAGGGTAGTCTTGCCGGAACCAGGGCTGGACATGACATTGATGAACAAGACGCCCTTCTTTGTCAGCATCGAGCGGGTCTCCTCCGCTCTGCGGTCATTGGGCGCTGTAATGTTCTCTCTGATCATTATGGTCCTTACTTCACCCATTACCGGTTCACCTCCTTCACCCGCTGTATCAGATAATCTGCCAGTTCTTTCATGCCTTCTCCGGTCAGGGCCGACACATAGAAGATCTTCATTTTCGGATTCCGGGCATATACTGCCTTTTCCAGTTTTTCCCGGTCAAAATCGAAGACCGGAAGGGTATCGATCTTGTTGACCGCCAGGATCTCCGCAACCTCGTACATCAGCGGATATTTGACCGGTTTATCGTCGCCCTCGGGAACCGAAAGGATCGTCATATTGATGGCTGCGCCGGTATCAAATTCCGCCGGACAGACCAGGTTGCCGATATTCTCAAGAAAGATCAGGTCAAGATCATCCCTCCCGAAGGAATGCAGTCCCTGCCTTGTCATATCCGCATCCAGATGACACATTCCGCCGGTATGCAGCTGTATGGACGGAATACCTGCCTCCTGTACCCTGACTGCATCCACATCCGAATCGATATCAGCCTCCATTACGCCCCAGCGGATCCGGCCTTCGAAGTATTCCTTCAACGCCAGTAATGTAGTCGTTTTGCCGGAACCCGGACCCGACATCAGATTGATAAGACAGGTGCGATGATCTTTCAGTTCCGCACGCAGCACTTCCGCGTCCCGGTCGTTGTCTTCCAGGACAGATTCTTTCAATTCAACGATCGTCATATCTGTTCTCCCAATTGGATCCGAATGTGCAGGGACAAATACCCCTGAGGGGGGTTGTGAATGACCCCGCATCCATCTATAATCGTTTTATAGCAGCATTCCCCAAATCAAGGGGATCTGAATTATGAAAGGACGGTCTCCCATATGCATGACCAGGAAAGCCTGAAGCATCATCATTATCATTCCCCGGAGCATAAGCACAAGGTCATCAACCGCCTCTCACGTGCCATCGGCCACCTGAACAAAGTGAAACAGATGGTACAGGATGACGCCGACTGTTCCGAGATCCTGATCCAGCTCTCCGCGGTAGAATCCGCCCTGCATAATACCGGCAAGGTCATCATCAGCGAGCATATAGACCACTGTATCTTTCATGCCCTCGAAGACAACGATACGGAAATGCTGACGGAATTCCGCGAAGCGATCAGCAAATATCTTTAATGGATTATACGGGGGTTCGCAGGGATCCGCAACCCCCACAGGGGCATACTTCCGCCTCTTTCATCTATCGTTCCGATGAGGCTCCCTGCTTCTATCCGATGAACATGGCATCTCCAAAGGAAAAGAACCGGTACCGCTCTGCTACTGCTTCCCTGTAGGCTGCCATCACATGGTCCCGCCCCGCCAGGGCGGATACCAGCATGATCAGCGTGGACTGGGGAAGGTGAAAATTCGTGATCAGTTTCTGCACCAGTTTCCATTCATAACCCGGATAAATGAAGATCGAAGTCCAGCTGCCCCCAGCTTTCAGCAGATATTTCGGCACACAGCTCCCGTCCGGTCTCCGGATCATGGACAGCCCGCCGCAGCAGACACGGCTGCAGGATCCATCCATCGTCTTCAGGAGTTCTTCATATTCAGGATTCGGCACTGCTGCCGATTCCAGGGTCCGGGTCGAAGTCGTCCCCACAGATACAATGCTGTGTCCTGCCGCAAGAGTCTCATTCACGATCCTTGCCGTTTCTTCACTCACCTCATAATACTCTGAATGCATATGGTGTTCTTCCACCGTCTTTGCCTTGACAGGGCGGAACGTCCCAAGACCGACATGGAGAGTCACCCGTGCGATCCGCACCCCCATCTCTTCGATCTCACGAAGCAGTTCCTTTGTAAAATGCAGTCCCGCGGTAGGTGCCGCGGCAGATCCGTCGTGCTCGGCGTAAACCGTCTGATAACGGTTTCTGTCCAGCAGCTTATGGGTGATGTACGGCGGCAGCGGCATCTCCCCGAGGCGGTCCAGTACCTCTTCAAAGATCCCCTGATATTCAAAACGGACCAGTCGGTTTCCGTCTTCCAGTGTTTCCGTGATCTCCGCTTTCAGAAGGCCATCGCCAAACACCGCACGGGAACCGGTCCTGAGCTTTTTTCCGGGACGGACAAGACACTCCCAGAGATCCGCCTCTCTTCTCTTGAGCAGCAGGATCTCTACATGGGCATCCGTATCTTCCTTAAAACCGAGCAGACGTGCCGGGATCACTTTGGTATCATTGATCACAAGGCAGTCTCCCGCTGAAAGATATGATTTTATATCCGTAAAATGACGATGTGTGACAGCTCCGGTCTCCTTGTCCAAGACCAGCAGCCGGGATGAGCTCCTGTCTTCCAGGGGATCCTGTGCGATCAGTTCCTCCGGAAGTTCATAATCAAAATCCGTTACACGCATAAATACTCCGCAGTTCTGCCCTGTACCGTCCGGTACAGGTGCCTTCCGTACAAGAAAGTATCCATCTGCAGCCGGAGGCATGGATGGATACTTCCCGAATTCATTATCATATTGAATAACTTACTGCTCTGCTTCTTCTGTTTCCTGCGCAGGTACTTCCGTTTCCTGTGCGGGTTCCTGGGTCTCCACGATCTGCGGAAGATCCGCTCCGTCGATCAGGATCGAATCTGCCGGATCAAGGAACAGATCCACCTCCTGCTCCCTGTCCATATCCAGGTTGGATTCGCGATAGATCTCGCCATTTTGAAATGAAGTATAGATCAATGCCAGCTCACTGTCAGAATCCAACGCTTCCTTCAGACGCGCATCTGTATCAGCGATAAGATCTGAAGCCTGCTCTCCTTCGAGCTCCTGCTCCATAAAATCGACACGATCCTTCATAAGATTCTCGACGAAGTGATAACCGCCTTCGGCATCCCGCTCGGCATAGAAATACATGACTCCCGGCGCCAGAGTGTCCGTCCTTCGGAAATCCACCTCATATTGTACCAGGCAGAAGCGGTCATTGTCATGAACACCCGGCACATCCCACACGGTGATGTTGCGGAAAGTCTGGATCCAGGCGGCCTGTGCCTTCAGTTTCTGCGCCAGCTCCGGATCTTCCGTCGTATCGTTCCGGCCAAACAGCTCCAGGATACGGGATGTATCCCCTGCCAGCCTGGCATCAAAATAGTCCCGTACCAGCTGATCAAGCTCCGGGATCTCCGTGACCGAAAACTCACGAAGGTCGATCTTCTTCGCTGCAGCCTCTGCTTCCGCCTGGGCGATCGATGCGGCGATGGACGCCGATTCCGCCTCCGCGCTTTCGATCGCCGCCTGTTTCTTTCGGTTGAAAGAAACAACACAGAAAATAGCTGCCGCGATCAGCGCTGCCGCCAGAATAGCAAGCAGGACGGGCGATATCCCGCCGCCCTGCTTTCTGCGGGAGCTTCCGCTGCCCGTCGTGCCGTATGAATTGTTATTACTGGTATCTGCCAATTTAGCCGACCTTTTCTACATAAACTCCGTTTTCGTTGACCCTGTATTTGCCGTCGATCACCGTGTTGACTGCCATAATACCGTTGGACTGCAGATAGTAGGACTTCTGGTTCTGGGTGACCCACTTGCCCCTGACCATAGCGCCATTCTCAGGATTGAAGTAGTACCAGGAACCGTTCGTGAACTGCTTCCATCCGATGCACATCAGACTGTTGCTGCCGAAGAAATAGGTGTTGCCCTTGACGTCCAGCCATTCATTGGTACAGTATTTGCCATCTGCCTTCAGATACTTCCAGCCGTCAGCCGTCTGTTCCCATTTGCCGCCTGCAGCTGCCGAAGAACTGCTGTCGCCGGTACTGCCGGTCTCAGATGCAGAAGCTGCAGTGCCGGAAGCGCCGATCCTCTTGAGACCGTAGTCATACAATGCCTTCGTATCTGTATACTGGGTGCTGTTCGACTTAAATACCACCGCGATCAGCTGATGCCCGCTGCGTTCGATCCCGCTGGCGAGGCAGCTGCCCGCTTTGGAAGTATAACCGGTCTTACCGCCGATGATACCTTCATAGTAATCCGCGCCGCCGGAAAGCAGGCGGTTGCTGTTGGTGCAGGTAAGCTTCCCTCTGGAAGAGGTCGCCGGAAGGGTGTAAGTCTTTGTCTGCAGCACAGTGCGGACAGTCGCGTTGTTCAGTGCCGCCTTGGTGATCAGTGCCATATCCCGTGCCGTGGTGGTGTGATTGCCGTTGAGGCCGGATGCATTCTCAAAATGCGTATTGGTGCAGCCGAGCTCCCTGGCCCTCTGGTTCATCAGTTCCGCAAAGGCGCTTTGGGATCCCGCCACCTTTTCTGCAAGTCCATTGGCGACCTCGCAGGCAGACCGAAGCATCATGGCATACATCGCATCACGGACCGTCATGGTATCGCCGACCCGCATATCCGCGGTCACGGCACCGCTCTCAAGATGATTGACAGCGCTGTCCGTAAAGGTCAGGGTGTCCTCCATGCTAAGCCGCTCTGCAACCAGCAATGCGGTCATCAGCTTGGTCGTGGATGCAGGATACATGCTTTGGGATCCGTTTTTATCAAAAAGGATCTCATTTGTCGTCGCGTCATACAGAACAGCCGCGGCTCCGCTGACGGAAGGTGCCGCGATCGAAGATGCCGTAGCATCTGTCGGTGCTGCTGCCGTGCCCTGGGAAGCAGCTGCCGGTGCAGCCGTTGTCTCTGCCGCCGGGCCCGCCACGCTCTGGCCGGTGCCTGCAGGCTGGCTCTGTGTCGCTGTGCTCTCGACAGTTGTCTGTGTCTGTACCTGGCCGCCTGTACTTCCGCCGGGGCCGACGCCATTGCTGTATGTATTGCCGGCCATCAGCTCATTACCGGAATAAACCAGATATCCTTTCTCAGTAAGGACCTTCTCTGAAGTCGGTCCAACTGAGGTGATCACCGAGCCGTTCGATGTGTCGACACTGCCTGTGCTTCCCGTGGACGTGACTGCCGTGCCGCCGCTGCCGGGATTCGGTGCGACGATCACATTGTCTGCCCACGCAGCCTGGCTTAAAACCATCATGGAAACCAGGGTCAATGCTGCCAGTCTTGCTTTTTTCATTTCTACTCCTTACTGTCCTCCGGATCTCTGCCCGGGATCTTTATATTTGCTTCGGCCATTGCCTCCTCCCAGGTGGTTCTGGCCTCCTCTGCCGTATCTTGCTTCGCGGGTGTTTCCTGCGGTGTATCCTCTGTCACCGGCACAGATACACCGGCACTCTGCCTGACATCAGCCTGTTCAGGTGCCTGGGCATCCTGGCCGTCAATCGCTGCCGCATTCTGTTCCTCACCCGATGATGCAGTTCCCTCTTCTTTCGCAGGAGCCTCCGGTTTCTCCGGACCCCCTTCCACTTCCCGCAGGATCTCCATAAACTCTTTGCCGGTAATGGTCTCCTTCTCGATCAAATGTGCCGCGATCTTGTGCAGGGCATCCATATGCTCGGAAAGGATCCGTTTGGACTCTTCGTAGAAGCCTGCCAGCATCTGCATGATCTCCCGGTCCACTTCGGTAGCAGTCGCGTCACCGCATTCCAGAACAGTCCGGCCGGAAAGATACATATCCTGCACCTTTGCGAGTCCCATCAGTCCGAACTTCTCGCTCATACCGTAGCGGGTGATCATCGCCCTTGCCATATCCGTAGCCTTTTCTATATCATTGGCCGCACCCGTTGTAACCGTTTCGAATACCAGCTCCTCCGCAGCCCTGCCGCCGAGGGTGGTGATGATCATAGCCTCCAACTCCTTTTTGGTGTTGAGGTACTTTTCCTCTTCGGGGACCTGCATGACATAACCCAGTGCGCCCATGGTCCGCGGAACGATGGTGATCTTCTGGACCGGTTCCGCGTCCTTCTGCACCGCGGCGATCAGGGCATGGCCGACCTCATGATAGGAAACGATCCGGCGCTCTTCCTGAGAAAGGATCCGGTCTTTCTTTTCCTTGCCGACGAGGACTACTTCCACGGCCTCAAAAAGATCCTTCTGGCTGACAGCGCTGCGTCCGTGCTTGACGGCAGTGATCGCTGCCTCGTTGATCATATTGGCCAGATCCGCACCGACGGCACCGCTGGTCGCCAGTCCGATCTCCTCGAAATCGACGGTGTTGTCCAGTTTAACGCCTCTGGCATGGACTTTGAGTATATTGACTCTTCCTTTGAGATCCGGCTTTTCTACAATGATCCGCCGGTCAAAACGGCCCGGTCTGAGCAGGGCGGGGTCCAGGATCTCGGGACGGTTGGTAGCTCCCAGGACCATGATTCCCTTGGCGGGATCGAATCCGTCCATCTCACTGAGAAGCTGGTTGAGCGTCTGCTCGCGCTCATCATTGCCTCCGCCGAAGCGTGAATCCCTGGACTTGCCGATCGCATCGATCTCATCGATAAACACGATACACGGCGCCACGGCAGTTGCCTGTTTAAAAAGATCCCTTACACGGGAGGCACCGACACCTACGAACATTTCCACAAAATCGGAACCGGTCAGGGAAAAGAAGGGAACCTCCGCTTCTCCCGCGACAGCCTTCGCAAGAAGGGTCTTGCCGGTACCGGGCGGGCCGACAAGCAGGGCGCCCTTGGGCAGCTTGGCTCCAATGGTCCGATACTTGGCCGGATTGTGCAGAAAATCCACGATCTCCACCAGTGATTCCTTGGCTTCATCTTCACCGGCCACATCTTCAAATGTCACGCCGGTATCCTTCTGCATATAGACCTTGGCATTGGACTTGCCTACGCCCATAATGCCGCCTCCGCCGCCCATGCGTCTGCTCATGAAATGCATGAACAGCAGGATCGCTGCGAAGGGAAGAACGATGCCGATCAGGATATCCCACAGATAACCGGTGGTGTCCGGCTTCTCCTGATAACAGACCACCCCGTGGGAGAGGAGCATCTGCGTGCGTTCCGGATCCTCCATGGCGATCGTATAATAGTGCAGCAGCGGAGAATAATCTTTCGAGTCTTCCTTGGGGATGATCGTGATCGTAGAACCGTCTATCGTAACAGTGTCGACCTCTCCCTTTTCAACCATTTCGTAGAAGGCATCATAAGAGACCTCCACGTTGGAACGGTCCTCGATCATCGAGCGGCCGTAATTCATAATAAAATATGCCACAGCTGCCACGATCAGCAGGATGACGATATTCTGTCCGAAGTTCTGGGAACCCGGTCCGTTCCCCGGTCCGTTATTCCCTCCCCTCCTCCGGTTGTTCTGGTTCTGGCTCATCTTATCCTCTGTTTTTATTGACCGTTTCCACGATCTTTTCCTTGTTTTCAAAGACCGGCTCACTGGTCAGGTCCATATGCAGCTTGGAAAATGTCTTCTCATCTACATGCGCAAGCAGTACGGAAGTGTGCACCTGACAGGTGCGCAGCTTCGGAAGCTGCTCCATCGCCTTGCGCGCATTGGGGTCGGTAGCGGCACTCACACTCAGCGCGATCAGTGTCTCATCCAGATGCAGCGCAGGGTTCTTCGATCCGAGATAGTCGATCTTCAGTGTCTGGATCGGCTCGATCGCGGAAGGCGCGATCACATGGATCTCATGAGGAATACCCGCCAGATCCTTCAGCGCGTTCAGCAGTGCGGCTGCCGAAGGACCGAGCAGACGTGTCGAACCTCCGGTAATGATCCTGCCGTCCTGGAGCTCGATCGCCGTAGCCGGCGTTTTCTCCGCGGAGGCGCGTTCCCTTGCAGCCGGTACGACCGTACGGTATTCCGGATCGATGCCTGCCTGCTGCATCAGCAGTTCGATCTTGTACTTTTCCTTCTCCCCGCCTGTTTCTCTCATAATAGCGTCACAGGCCTTAAAATAACGGCGGATGATCTCCTGCCTGGAGGCCTCCTGACAGGCGTCGTCGTCGATGATGCAGTACCCGACCATGTTTACGCCCATGTCGGTGGGGGACTTGTAGGGACTTTCCCCGTAAATGCTTTCAAAAATAGCGCTCAGCACAGGAAAGATCTCCACATCCCTGTTGTAATTGACCGTCGTCTCGTTATACGCGGCCAGATGGAACGGATCGATCATGTTGACGTCATTGAGATCCGCGGTGGCCGCCTCATAAGCAAGATTGACCGGATGCTTCAGCGGAAGGTTCCAGACCGGGAAGGTCTCGAACTTAGCATACCCTGACTTGATACCCTTTGCACTGTCCTGATACAGCTGGCTCAGGCAGGTCGCCATCTTACCGCTTCCGGGCCCGGGAGCGGTCACGATCACCAGCGGACGGGTGGTCTCGATATATTCATTCTTCCCATAACCATCCCTGCTCAGGATGACAGGAAGGTTGTTGGGATATCCTTCTATAGTGTAATGCTTGTAGACCTTGATCTTCTTGCGCTTGATCCGCTGGATGAACTGATCCACTGCAGGCGTCGCCGCAAAACGTGTGATAACGACAGAACTGACCGTCAGTCCGGTGTCCCGGTAGCTCTTGATCAGACGAAGAACATCTTCGTCATATCCGATCCCCAGGTCCCCGCGCTTTTTATTGCGCTCGATATCCTCAGCACAAATCGCGATCACGACCTCCGCCTCATCCTTCAGCTGCAGAAGCATGCGCAGCTTGGAATCAGGCATGAATCCGGGCAGTACCCTGGACGCGTGATAATCATCGAAAAGCTTGCCGCCAAACTCAAGATACAGTTTGCCCTCGAAATGGCTGATCCTCTCTTTGATATGCTCGGACTGAATCTTCAGATACTTGTCATTGTCAAATCCCGTCTTCATATGATCCGGCCTACTCCTTTTTATGTTTCAGGTGTAATTACACCTAAACCAGTTTATTTTACCACAAGTTCACCCGCAATGCTATATCATCTTCCTTAACATTCCCGCAAGCCTTTTGCCGATAATACCGCTCAGGATACCCACGATCACACCTGCCGCAGTACCCGCTGCAGCCAAAGCCGGCAGATAGGCAAAAACATAGCCGTCGGTCAGGCACGCCGCAGCCGCAAGCTGGCCGAGGTTATGCATTACCCCACCGGCCGTACTGACACCGACCATCCCAAAGCGGTCGCTTTTCTTAAGGATAAGCATGGTCAGAAAACTGCAGAGAAAACCCGCAAGGGAATACACGATCGCGAAAAGGTTGCCGAACATGAATCCGCTGAGAAGGATCCTTGCAAGGGTCACGAACAGTGCCTCTTTGGCACCGACGCCATAAAGCAGCACCACGGTCACGATATTCGGAAGCCCCGGCTTTGCGCCCGGGACTCCCAGCTGCAGCGGAAACAAAGCTTCCACGTAGGAACATATCAGCCCTGCTGCCGTGCACAGGGCTAGAAAGACCACTTTGCGTGTCTTCCCGTCTTCTCCGCCGTAATCGATTTTACCGGGTATCCGTTCCATAAAAAAGATTATAACATAATTCAGGTTCAGAAACATCCGGAGCTTTGCGTATCCCCCATGCCCCCAATGGTTAAAAGCTTCACAATTCGTGCCAAACCCGGCTGATTTTACTTGATTTTCAGCGAAAACCGCGTTAATATGTTTTTGGTTGTATCGCTCGGAGGACAGAATTGTTTACTTTATCCTCTCCGGTCGGTCTCCACAGCTAAATGATTCTAGGAGGAAATAATTATGAAAGGTACTGTAAAATGGTTCAATAACCAAAAAGGTTACGGATTCATTTCCACTGCTGAGGGAAATGATGTCTTCGTTCATTACTCAGCACTGAATATGGAAGGTTTCCGCACGCTCGACGACGGGCAGGAAGTGGAATTTGATGTTGTCGTCGGTGAGAACGGCAAAACACAGGCTGCCAACGTAACCAAATTATAATATCTTGATGGCAGGATTTTCTTCCCGGAATTAGCAACATACGGAAGCGAACATTATTAAGATACGAAAAGACCGGACAGGTACGTCCGGCCTTTTATTGTCTTATACGTTTCTTCCGTGGCATTTCTTATACTTTTTGCCGGATCCGCAGGGGCAGGGATCATTGGGATAGATCTTTTTGCCTTCGCGGCGTACGGTGCCGGAAGCCTTATTTTCCTTATACAGCTCAGCTCTTCTCTCTTCGCTCAGTATCGCATCCCACTCCGGAAGGCCATACAGCCAGTCCGCTTTGGCACCGACCATGTTATAGTACAGTCTTTCGGGATCGATCTCGATCTTTACGGACGTTTCCTCATCCATGGTTTCGATCGGGTTCTCATAGCCCTTCAGGGACTCATTGATACCATCCAGGAATCCTGTCATGATCTCCGTGTCGGTACCGAATTCCTCCGCCAACTGTCCTATCGTGCCCTCGTATACTATGGAAGGCTCCTTCAGTATACGTTCATAGATCCCTTTCTCAATACCAAAATAACGGGTCCAGAGCTGCTCTCTGGATCTGGCATCAAGCTCATCGCCATATGCCTTATTTCTCCATTGCTCTAATAATGTCATGGGTCAAGGTCTCCTTCTTCTATTATCTCATTGATTTTTATTTCTGCGGTGTCTGTTTCGGCTGCAAAAGCAGGTAAGATCTCCTCTTCCTGCGAAAATGCAGCCTCCGGACCCGGTTTTCCTCTTCGTCTGTGCTGAAGCAGCACTGCAAACAATGCGCATACCACACTCAGCAGGCTTATCAGCGCTCCTGTCTTCAGGCCGCGCGGGACATAACGCATACTTATCTCATGGTCCCCGTCGCTTAAGTAAAAACTCAGCAGGGCGTCTAATCCTTTATATATCATAACAGGTTCGCCGTCAACCATGACTTTCCAGCCTTCATCATAGGGGATGCTCAGGAAGATCATGCCCCGGTTGGAGAGATATCCGAGCGCCTCTGTATCCACGTGGATCGTTCCTTCCACCCAGTTGTCGCCAAACCCGCGGACCTCCATGGGATATGCCGAAAGCCGCTCCCATAGCTGATCCAAAGCATCATAGTCAAACCGGTAGACCGTGACAGGGAGCGCATCTTTCTCCTTCTCCGCCGTAAACCGGATCAGGTCGCCTTTCGAACATTCACCCAGTTCCATCAGATAACGGCGGTCCAGGTTTTCAAAGGTCTTCTTCTTTGTCGGCCAGTTGACCGTCACCGTTTTGATCTTGGAACTGTTCAGGAAAGCATAGTACTCTCCGTCCGCACTGAGCGAAATGGCATAGGAGCCGTCCGCACTGCTTCCCGGCTGCGCCTCCGGTATCAGTACATGAGGCACGCCAAGCTGGTCGCAGAGCGAATTCTGCACCAGCGCAGGGTCATCCAGTTCCCTGAGCCAGGCCTCCGTCATTCCTTTCGGACTCATAAAGCCAAGCGGCAGTACCCGTCTGTTCTCATACAAAAACGCTTCTTCCCGCTCCCCGATAAGTTTCCTCGCAGGATGCTCATCCTGACGGCTGTTGAAGACCGCGTATTTCACATCCAGCAGCATATCGATCAGCGGAGTGGATCCCGTAATGCTGTATGCATTGGTGGAAGCTTCGCATCCCCAGGTTTTGAACAGCTTTGTGCAGTCCGCATTCGCCATGGAACTGAAGATCGAAACAGACCTGAAATTCATCCAGGCGCCATCATCCTTGGTCTTGCGGTTGTGCTTTTCCACCCGGTAGAATCCTTCGTCTTCCAGCTCTGAGAGCAGCGCCCGAACATCCCTGTTGTCCTTTGTATAGGAACTGCGGGAAGTGGTCGTAAGCGAGGTGACTGCCGTGTTGATCGACAGTTCGGCTGTCAGGAGAAGAAAGAGCAGGGCTGCCGTCCGTCTGGTTGCAGAATGGTCCGTGGAGTACAGTAAGAGTATTCCCGCATAAAGCGCCGCGATCAGTAACGCGGCATAATAAACGGCAAAATGGATCGCGTCATCCTCAACGGTCTGCTGCGCGATGAGGATAAAGCAGAACGCTGCCGCCAGCGCAGCCCCGACCTGGGTGCGGCGTATCGAACGCCGGTATTCATACACACGGAACCCCATGACCAACACAAGAAAAACGTAGATGAAGGATTGCCGTGCGGGCAGCGAATTAGGATAGTGAAATCCATGCCATATAAAATTGAGTACATTAACGGAAAACCCTGCCAGCATAAAAATGCAGACTGCCGTATAAACAGCTTTTTCCCGGATACTGATCCTCCGGTTGGAAAAATACAGCGGCAGGAAGAGGAAGACCGCAGTTGAGCAGTAGATATTAGGCCAGTGGTCCAGTCCCTGCTCTGTCTGCACCCCGCCCATATGCCGGGCAAGCATGCTGATCACAGGGAAATACTCCGAAAAGGTCTTCGGAAAAGAATTGTCACTGGATGCAGTCTGCATCAGCGCATAGATCTCCGGCAGAAGTATCACCATAGCCGCGCCGCCTGCAAGCAGGCTCCACAGCGCGAAGCGGCAGCTTCTCCGGAAAAAGACATCCGGGCTCCCCGGCGGTGTCAGTACCTGTCCTGCCAGAAACCAGATCACCAGGAACATACAGATCGGAATAGCGATATAATAATTCGAAAAGATCGACAGAGCCAGCACGATGCCGTAAAACAGTCCGCTCTCATCGCGGTTGATCCGTTCCAGTCCCAGTATGACCAGGGGGAAGAGCGCCACCGTATCAAACCACATCAGGTTCCAGTAGTAAGCACAGACATAGCCGCTTAAGGCATAGACCATACCAAACAGAAATGCGCCGAAACCGCTGCGCGGATCCCGTTTGTGCAGGTAATATGCCATCCCGGCACCACACAGGCCGGTGCGCAGAAGGATCAGGATCGTCATAAACTCGATCACATGATCACGGGGCGAAAGCACCACCAGCCAGTTGAGAGGACTGGCAAGATAGTAGGCAATGATCGCGGTAAAGTTTACACCAAGCCCCAGATCCCAGGTATAGAGCAAAGATCCTCCATGCTGCAGTTTTTCCCTGAGCTCGGAAAAAAACGGTGCATACTGATGATACATATCGGTACGCAGAATACACTCCTGCCCCAGCGGCCAGACACGTGAAAAAGCCATGATCACCAGAAGGATGATCACGGGCATGGAGAAAGCGGCCAGGCAGGTCGTTCTAATGTCTGAAAATGAAAACCTTGCTCGCGACATAGTTAAAAACCAGGTTAAAGACCGAGGTAAGGACCTTGGCCAGATACTCATTCTGATGCAGTACGGCGGTCATCAGCCACATAAGAAACAGGGAGATCAGACCGCTGATGATCCTTGCCGCAAAAAAAGCGGCTGCTTCCTTCAGTATGTGGACAGCCCCGAAATCATAATTCCGGAAGACGACCAGCTTGTTGGCAATATAGGCAAACAGCACCGCGGCGACCCAGCTTACCGCCGTCGCCGTCACTGCCGCGTCCGGTCCCGCTGTTCCCGCACGCTTCAGGGCTTCATTGACAAGGATAAAGACAAAATAGTCTACGACCGTTGTCAGCACACCGACGATCACATAAGTGATCGTTTCATAGTTTAAGATCTTTCTGATCCGGTTCATTCCGATCCTTCTGCTTCATCTGCCCGATCAGGTCCGTCAGTTCCAATCTCGTCCCGATCCCCGCCGTTCTCTTCTTCCGGGATCCTGTGATGCCTGCGGGCTTCCACCATCTCCTGGAAGTGTTCCTCACTCAGCTCCATGTCCTTCAGACGCTGCCGCTGGCGCTCCCTGAATGCCTGGCGGCGTGCTTCCTCACTATGGACAGAAAGCCGGTGCGCAAACCAGACAGCAAGCAAAGCTAGAACTGCCCCAAGGATGACAGCTGCGGTAAGTGCCGTCCGGCGAGAGATATGTATTCCCTGGGCCTTTTTCGGATCTTCCGGATCTTCTTCCGAGATGCCGGCCAGTTCCAGCGCGGATTCCCGGTCGTTGAGCAGATAGACGCTGCCGTTGCGGACATCCGCATAATGGAAGATCATGCGTGCGACCGCCAGTTCCGGCGCGAATTCCGTCATATTATAATCATAGCTGACTGTCAGGTCTTCCGGATCCGCTCCGGCTGGAACCGTAACGATTGCAGGCCCTGCTGCCAGAATATGACAGTCCGCTCCTTCCGCGATCTTATCCGTGCGAAGCCTTTCTGCTGCATCAAAACGGGTGACGGGATCTTCGACTTCCGTATTTTCAAAATTATCGAAGCCAAAGTCCAGAAGGAACTTCGTATCCTGGTAATGCTGCGGATTCTTGTCCTTCATGACGACCGCTACCAGACGCCTTCCTTCGCTTTCAGCCATGGTGATCAGCGTGTTGCCTGCCGCTGAGATAAAGCCCGTCTTTCCGCCAACGACACGTTCGTCCGAATACTTCGTATCGCTTCTGACCATCTTATGGCCCATGCTGACAGTGAGTCCTCCGGGATATTTCGCGGTAGGCCCCATTTTATATTCCTCAGCAGCTTCGATCTCCATGAAAGCCGGATTATTGAAACATGCCCGTCCGATCAGCGCCATATCATAGACGGTCGTCACATGATCGGCATCTGTCAGTCCGCTGGGGTTTTTAAACACAGTTCCCGTGCATCCCAGTTCCCGGGCACGTTCTGTCATCATCGCGGCAAACTCCGGTATACCTCCTGCCACATGGATGGCAAGGGCATTGGATGAATCCGCCGCTGACCGAAGCAAGGTCGCATAGAGCAGGTCACGTACACTGACCACATCATCCACCGACAGCCCGGCTGTCACAGCACCGGATTCCAGCCCATAGACAGAGTCCGCGGTGATCGTCACCATCTCGTCCTGGTCACAGTTTTCCAATACCAAAAGACCGGTCATGATCTTGGTGATCGATGCCGGATAGCACTGCTCGTAGATATTGGAGCCCCAAAGTACGGTCTCGGTATCGGCATCCATCACGATCGCCGCGCCCGCTGTGATCTCCCCTTCCGGAGCGACCCAGACTGCGGCTGCAGCCGCTCTGAAGCTGTAAGCCGGGAACAGCAGAGCCGTAAGCAAAAGACCCGCGCAGAGGCGCTGCCATTTTATTTTCCAAATATCAGAAACTGATTTTAAAACCATTGTCATCTCAACAAAACAAGCATACGGATCTCACTCCGCAGCTGATACAGCGCCCTGAGCCTGTATCATTACTTTCCTTCATAAACACGCAGCGGATAACATCCGAGCTCACCGCCGTCCGCATAATAAACTACTACAGGATCACCGCTGTCTCTTGTCATTGCACCGTTGTCGATCCTGCAGTTATCCTTCAGCATTTGGATCTGTGTTCCGTCTCCGGTCTGTACCGTGAAAGAACTCATCATATTGGAAACAGTGACTCCGGAGACCCGCTTCAGTGCATACGTCCCGTCCGGAAGGACTGCCAGAAATTCTACATTTTCAGTATCCCCGACCATGTCTCCATGGAACAGGATGACTACGTCCATGCCCGCGCTCAGTTCGACTTCAATATCTCCGATCTCCAGGCCGGTCACGGACCAGGCATTGTCCGGATCATTTTTATCCTTAAACGAATAGACCGTGGAGCTGTCAGCGGCGCTCCCGTTGATGTCCAGCACGGTAGCATACATGATCCCGTAATACGGCGAACCATCTTCACCCGGGTACTTTGCGGCAACTGTTCCGGGATACTCCCCGGCGAAAGCCGGTTCAGTCTCCTCAGCATCTTCTTCCGCTTCCGCCGCAGCCAGAGTCTCCGGCTCCTCAGTGCTGTGATGACATCCGCTCACTCCCAGCAGGCAGAGAAAAGCCAGCAGCCGGCACCACCAGGCCATCCTGCACACCCGGCGCCTCACGATACGCCCCCGTTCCGCGCTGCCCCAAGTCCGCAGACTTCCGGCTGCAGTGCCCTGTTCAGTTCCTCTGTGCCGGGCAGGACGAAGCGCCCGTCCCGGATCAGGTCGATCCGCTTCTCACCGAAGACCGCCGTGACCGAACCCAGCTCCTCATAGGGAAGTGTGATATCGGTATGCACATGGAAATACGCCTGATCCGACGCGGAATGCCGGAGCACAGAGCACTCGTTTTCTCTTGCTGCGATCCTTTTGCCATCCGGGTTGAAAGCAGCGATGTCCTCTTCATAGGAATAGCAGGTATCTCCTACCGCAAAATGGGGGCCGGTCTTCTCCGCGATCAGCACCGGCATTTTTTCCTCCAGGCAGTAGCGTCTCGCGGTGATAAAAGCAGTAGTATTGGTGCCGATGGCAAATTCACCGAGCGGAAGCTGCTCCCTGTCATGGAAGATCACCTTCCGGATCAGACGTCTGCCTTCTTCCGGATCGGAACTATTGGCGCATTCATAAGATTGTACCCTTCCGTCTTCAAAACGGATCTTCAGATCCCGGAAAAGATACCCTTCGATATATACATGACCCACATGCAGGAGGCCTGCAGTGCCTGCCAAAACGGGAGTGGTAAAGACTTCACCGGCAGGAATATTGACATCCGCCAGGCAGTTCTCGAAATTGGTCTCCGCTGACGGATCGGACAACGAATGCAGCATCACCCGGATGTCCGTTTCATTGCCGCCGCACCCCCTGACTTCAACATACTCCGCCTGATCGAGCGCATCGATCAGATCCTGCTGGATCATCTGCCAGCGTCCGGCAGGAAGTGTATTGATCTCCACCAGTTTTTCAAAGACCATCCGGTAGGCATCTTTTAGATCCAGGCCGGTCATTGCCGAAAAAGCATCCGCCGCCGAAGGCGTCGGCCAGGCAATGATGGTATAGCTGGTCTCTTCTTCGGGCATATACTTTTCCATCAGCTCGTGATCCTGCTGCAGATATGCCCTCGTGACCTCCAGCTGATGCGCGTTGAAAGCAGGAGCTTCCGGCTTTTGCTCCGGCGTCCCGGCTGAAACACCGAAGATCTCCACACAGGCATGGCCGGAAAGCTGTCCGAGTTTTTCCTTCAGCTGCGCGCACGCCTGGCTCCGTGCCTGCAGCCGGCATGCCTTCAGCTTGTCTCCCCAGAACAGCGCAAGGTCTTCCCGATGATCAAAGGCGAACCGGGAATTGATGGCACCGTAAAAACCGGGCTGGACATTGCCGGAAAAACGCGCGTTGATAAGATGGACCGGACGGCGGTTCAGGATCACCTTCAGACCTGCTGCCTCAAACTGCCGGACCGCAGCGCGCATAAAACGATCAAATCCCAGGGGCAGATAACAGAGTACCGTGGATTTTCTGGTAATATCCTTGCCTGTCATGGCGAACCCGCGGATATAACCTTCCGTATAAGCCCGCGCCATCTCTTCGATCACGGATTCGGGAAGGGATGCCATCAGCTGTGCCGTTCCTGTCTCCTCTTTGGTGATCCGCTCCCCATAGCTGTAAAGCCAGCTGTGATCACCCGTATCCGTAAGATCCGCATTCATCAGGATATCATATGCGAAATGACAGTCGGGATCCGCATTCCGGGTCATATGATCCGCTGTCATCACGGCTGCGTAATCATAAAGATAATCATAGATCACGCTTCGGACAGCCTGTTCCTTGTCCTCAATATCGTCCTGTTCGAAAATATTAAAGATTTGTATGGTCGTTTCCAGTACAGCCGCCGTAAATTCGGTTTTTCTCTCATACAGAGACGCCACAAGTGAAAGACATTCTGCATACCAGACGGCAAGAAGCTGACCCACGGCGCCTGCCTCTCTGACAGCATGGGCAGGATCGAGCCATGAACCGGGATAACGTTCCTCTTCAAGGTCACGGAACAGAAGCGCATTGACAGTACGGTCTCTTTTCAGCTCTTTCCGTTCCTTCTCGCAGGCGAGAACAAACTCCCGCAGTACCGTAAAATACGCGCGGAGTGCTTCGTCCTCCAAAGTGCCCGGAAAAGACGCGATGCGCCCGGCTGCCAGAAGGCATCGTTCCTCCAGGACCGCCTCATCATTTTCGATCAAAAATACATTTTCTTCCATAGTGTTCCTTGTAACTGACGATATCCCTGCCTTTATAACAGAGTTATGACACCCCACGCAGTCAGGGTGAGGGCGGACAGTACACCGCCGATGAAGGCAAAGATATGATTGTGTTCCTTTTCCAGCAGGCTCAGCAGGGCAAATACTACTCCCATGATCCCGAGCAGGATCGCGCTGACCCCGGCTGCAGCCATCACAGACGGAACCTCTCCCGATGTCCGTACCGCAATGACCATGATCACCGCCGTTATAACAGACACGACCAGTCCCAGCACGAAACTGTACCACCCGGACCGGCTGTAAGGAAGGCGGATATAGGAATATTTCTTTTGTCCTTTCTTTTTCACGATTTTTCGTCCTCGGCACTGATCTCACGGACCCTCACCCTGCGGCGTCCGGAAGCTACTGCACGTTTATAACGCCAGCGCTGGATCATGCGGTTCAGCAAAAAGCCGGCCAGCACTCCTATGGTATTCAGAAAAAGATCATCCACATCGAAACTGCCGACCCGGAAGATCAGTTGGGTGCATTCGATCAGAAAGCTGATCAGCAGACCGACCGGGACAGCGCCATAGATCCAGCGGCACCGGCGTGAAATAGCCGGCAGGAGAAAACCGCACGGCATAAAAGCCAGGACATTGCCTGCCACATTCAGCATGAATGCCCTGATACCGAGTTGGTTTCTGTATGTCCAGAATCTCCGGATCTCGTTAAAAAAGACCAGATTGTATCGTGCCTCGCTTCCTGCCGAAGGCCCTCTGCCGAGGGATTCCGCAAAAATGGTATAATACATAATGCCGATCAGGTAAAAAACAAAGATCACCCAACAGGATTTCTGGATTTTCGTGGATCCTCTGATCATAAAAAGATATTATACCATATAGGTATCTGCAGGGTCAAATCCGCCCCTCGAGCAGGTAATAGGAGATCCTTTCGGAAACCTCAAATCCCAGTTTGCGGTACAGTCCCATCGCCGCCTCATTCCGGTCAGATACTTCCAGAAAAACTTCTGTGCATTTTTTCTTCGGGAGCCACCCGAACAGTTCTCTCAGCAGTGTCTCCGCCCGATGTTTCCGCCGCTGCCCGGCACAGGTAAGGACGCCGTAAATATAAGCACGATCCCCATAGAGCCGGACCCGGCATTCGCTGTATACGCTGTGGCAATAATACTCTTCCGCTCCGTCTTCTGTTTCTGTCTTTTCGACCTTACAATTCCCGGGCTGTCCTTTTGGTTCCGCATACTCTGCAAGCGGCAGGCACATCATCAGTTCCGAATGATCACGGACCGCGCCCAGCCCGGACAGGACTGCTAAAGTGACCGGGATCTCATTCACAGCAAATCGAAGGACCGCATTGCCTTCCGTTTCCTTTGAAAATGCATCCAGAAGTATGGAGAAGCAGCCTTTTTTGCGTTCTTCCGGACGTGTGCACGCAGCGATCTCCGTGAGCGGCCTGCCGTGATGCGTCTCTCCCATTCCATATGCTGCCAGATATGCTATGAGCACTTTCTCCCGATACAAAAGCAGATACAGGTCTGCATCATCCGGTGCTCCATACCGGGTGCCGTCATATTCGTTGGCATTCCGGCAGAGTTCCCGGACCGCTTCCAGTTCCTGCTCTTTGGGATCGTCGGTGATCACAGTCTGTGTTTTCACAGCTTCTCCAGTCAGCACGTCTTGGCCCTTTCCTGCTTCCCGCTCTGCAGCTTGTCGATAAAGCTTCTGTTCAGTGCCAGCCTGCGGACCAGCGGCCCCGGAAGCCGGTGCCAGGATCTGCCCAGCCGGTAACCAAGATACTTGCAGCCTGAATGGAGAAAGAGTCTGGGGATCTCCCCGGCACGACCCGTCCTTGCGAGATGCTTCGCGGTCTCCTTTACAAGACGGACGCCTTCTCCCTCAGATGGTACGCCTGCAAATACTTCGGGATGCATCTCCTGGCTCATCCCCAGATCAAAGTTTCTGTGCAGCTGCTGTGAAGCAGTGTAATTATGTGCATGGAACACCCTTGCGTCTGCCTGATACACCACGGCATATCCCGCTTTCAGAGCGCCGGCCGCAAAGATCATATCTTCGTTGAAGATGGCACTGTCGATAAATCCCCCCAAAGACCTGTAGATCGCCAGGTCATAGGCGCAGCAGACATTGGAAGCAAAATATGTCTTTATGCCGAGCACCCCCAGGTCCTGGATAGTCTTCTTTCGGCTTTCGTCGGGATAATTGAATCTTCTTGTAAATTTTTCTGCTTCAGCCGTATCTTTCCACGGGAGCTGCCGTGCATACACGATAGCCGTCTCAGGGTCCCGGAATCCTGCCAGCAGCTGCTCCAGAAGGCGGTCATCCGCCGGCACCGCATCATCCGTCATACAGACAAAACAGTCTGCCGTAACTTCCTCGGCAGCTGCGCGCCGGGTGCCGGCATGGTCAAAGTCTGCTTTGGAGATATGACGCAGCGATACGAGGGGCATATCCCGAAGTGCCTCCTTCACGTCTGCAGGCATCAGTGTTTCTTCAGTATTGACAATGATCAGTTTCTGATAAGGGACTGTCTGCCGCTTAAGCATCGATAAAAGCCGGATGAATTTTTCACCCGGCCGGTATGTCGGTATGATGATGTCAACAGTCCTAGAAGCCGGCATGCTCCCTCTCGTCCTTTTTTTCTCTTTCCTTACGGAGTTCCTTGTGATAGGTACTGATGAAAACGAACATCGTCAGCAGCATATAAAGCGGATATGCAGCCGATGCGCCTTCAAGGCCATAGCCCAGCACAGCGCGTTTCGTGAGAACGAACGCGACTACCGCCATCAGCAGATAGTTGAAGAAGATCATCTTCTGCTGCCGCATGATGACCAGTACATAATAATACAGATTCGTCAAAGCATAGAAACAGCCCCCTGCGATGATCAGAACGAAGTCCCAGTGATGCGCGATCAGCACTCCGTGATACTGTGTACCGAGCAGCAGCTCGAAAAGCATAAGCACATAACGGCCCACGACCAGGGTGCCGATGACAGCCAGTCCCGCCAGGATCAGGATATCGATGCTCAGGATCCTGACGATCTTTCGAAAGCGCGGCATCTCCCCGTTCTCATAGATATCCGCCAGGCGCGTCATATACGGCCGGATTATAAAATTAGCCACCAGGTAGATCACGGAAGTGGGCATGAACAGTACATTGAAAACACCGCTGTCCGTATCGGTCAGGTGCAGATCAATCGCATACTTGGATGCGGAAAATATATAAAAATCCACGAACACCGACAGAAAAAGCAGAACGGTGCTTGCGAAAAGCATCTTTACCCGGGGTGAAAGGGGAGTGCCGGAGCGATCCGGTGCCTGTGCATCCTCCTGCAAAAGCACATGCCGCCGCAGGTATCCGCGGAAAAACAGGATCACACCCGCATGGACTGCGACTGCCGCGGAAACGGCTGCCAGCAGCCCGCCTGTCAGGATCAGTACAGCCGCAAATGCGCCTGCCGCCAGAAGGGTCCGGACAGTCAGTTCCTGCCCGCCCAGCCAGAGTTTCCCGGAACGCTGACATTCGGATTCGTAGAGATCCGCAACGCCGTCAGCGACCTTATAAAGCGCCAGCATGAAGATCACCAGTGCTTTATGAGCCTGATAGTGACCGGTGAGACGCATCAGCAGAAGATACGATGCAGCTGCAGCGACTGCGGCCGCTGCCGTCAGGATGCGGAGTCTCCGGTAATCTTCATAAGCATATTCCCGCTTAACGTCCGTAATGTGGAACGGACGTATCCCGAAATAGGCAATAATGAACATCTGCTGTCCAAAGGTGGAAAAGCCGAATCCGAAGATACCGCCTTCTTCAGGACCGGCGAAATGCATCGCAAGAAATGCGAGAACAACAGCAGACAGTGCGTAAACAGCACTGCCCAGTGTATTCCAGAAATAGTCCTTTTTCAGTGTTGCATCCTGCTCCATCGGTTCCTGTCAGTCTTCGGTGATCCCCCTGCCGGATCTCCGTCTGGTGCGCATCATAAGGATCGAACCAAGCATACGGCGCATGTAACGGATCGCATTCATCGGTTTCAGGTAGGATTCCCCGCTCTCCCGCTGCGCTACGCGGACAGGTACTTCCGCTACCTTCGCGCCTTTCATGATCAGCAGAGAGACCGTGTCCGGTTCCGGTGCCAGATCCGTCCGCCGCGCGAACATGTCAATGATCCGCTTGTCATACATCCGGAGGCCACAGGTAGGGTCCGTCACCCGTACGCCTGTCTTCCAGAAGATCGCCACGCGGATCAGACGGGAACCAAGGCTCCTCATACCGCTCATCTCCGACCCGCTTTCCTTCCGCCCCCTGCTGCCGGTCGGACCGTTTTCTTCCTCCAGAGGAAGGAAACGGGATCCCATCACGATGTCATAGCCCTCCAGAGCCTTGCGGTACATCGCGTCGATATACTCCGGACGATGCTGCCCGTCACCGTCAAACTGCACAGCAAAACGGTATCCCATCTCAGAGGCATATTTCATGCCGTTATGAAAACACCCGGCCAGACCGAGGTTTTTCGGCAGGTGGACAGCATTGTACCCTCTGCGCTGGCATATGATATCCGTGCCATCGGTCGGACCGTCCGTCACAACGACATAATCCAGAGCAGGATAATCGCGGATCAGTTCATCGACCACGCGCTCTATGCTGTCCGCCTCGTTATAGGCAGGGATCACCAGCAGCACTTCGCTGTTTTTCTTTCTTTCTCCCGAAAAGGATCCGATCATTTCAGGCATAATCTCCCCCGGTCTTCATCCGCATTATGCTGATATCCTTAAATCCATGTACGCCGGGCTCCGCGCTCCTGCAGGCAGCGTCAGCTTCCGAATCCCTTCCCTGCATCCACAGCACATAGGCACGCGGGACGTCGGCACCTGCCAGGTGGGAGAAGGGATATCCTCCGCCAAATCGGGCATTCATGTCGATAACAAACGGCACAAGACGGCGCTCATCCATCATTACATCCACATCGATCAGTCCTTTGGGCTGAAGCAAAGCCGCTAGCCGTTCCCCGACTGACCGCAGTACTTCATATGCCGGGTCCTGCGGACCCAGGATCACAGCTTCATCCGTTTCACCCGAACGCATGCCCATTTTACGGCGTACGATCGTCGTTACATACCGGCCCTGCAGATCACTGATCACATCCAGACCGTATTCATTCCCGGCACACTGTTCCTGCGCGATGACAGCCTGTCCGGGAGCCGCTGCGGATTCGAAACGGAGGTAGGTCTCCGCGATCTCATTTTCGCACATGCTGAAGGCAGCACGAAACTCCTCCTCGCTGCGGGCTTTGAGTACCCCAAGAGAACCCATTCCGAAACGCGGCTTTACATACAGGGGCCAGTCTGTCTCCCCATTATGCAGTGCTTCCAGGATCCCGTCTGCATCCAGCCAGGTCTGCGGCGTAGGGATCCCCGCAGATCCCAGCACGCGGAACATACGGAACTTGTCGTTGCAGCAGGCAAGCGTCTCCGGATCCGACACTGCGACCGTAGTCCCTGCTGCCGCAAAGGCATCCCTGTGGGCTGACAGGACCGGCAGATCGATATCAAAAAGAGAGACAAGCAGGCCGATCTTCTTCTCCCGGCAAAGATCCAGCAGAA
>JAFSRP010000025.1 GCA_017446045.1 Lachnospiraceae bacterium
ATGAGATCGAGAAGGCACATCCGGATGTTTTCAACATTCTCCTGCAGATCCTCGATGACGGCCGGGTGACAGACTCTCACGGCAAGACCGTGGACTTCAAGAACACGGTGATCATCCTGACCTCCAACCTGGGGTCACAGTTCCTGCTCGAAGGCATCGACGAGAACGGCGAGATCCGGCAGGACGCGAGAGACGCGACCTAAGCACTCCTGAAACGGAGTTTCCGTCCGGAGTTCCTCAACCGTCTTGACGAGATCATTCTCTTCAAGCCGCTGACCAAGGAGGATATCACCAGGATCATCGACCTGTCTGTCCTTGACATCAACAAGCGTCTGAAGGACAGGGATATGAAGCTTGAGATGACCGAAGCCGCCAAGACCTGGTGCGCGGACCAGGGCTATGACCCGCAGTTCGGCGCGCGGCCGCTGAAACGCTTCATCCAGAAAAATGTTGAGACTCTGGCAGCCCGCGCGATCCTGAAAGGAGAGATCATGGACGGCGATACCATCCTCGTCGACCTCCTTAAGGATGCAGACGGCACGGAGCTCACCGTAAGCAAAAAATAAAAAACAGAGCATTCTCCTCTAAATCTTACACAAAAAGCAAGCCAGTGAACCACGATGTGATCCACTGGCCTTTTTGTTGGATTATGTGTATCCAGTTAGGAAACCAAGCCGCTTCCGGCTGTTTAGCTTACTCCTTCTCGATCCTGACCGCATCTACCATGATGCCGCTCAGGCCGCCTTCATAATACACTCTGATAAAGTCTTCCTCGTCGATGCCTTCGAACAGTTCCTCGGGCACGGATACTTCGAAGTTGATGGAATCGGTCGACAGGGTAAGCGTGCCGTTCTCCCTATCAATGCCGTCGATCTCGCCGTACAGGTAGTTGGCCTGGGCCTCTTCGGATCCGAGCGCATCCTCAGCCACGATCTTGATGGTGATCGGCTTGCTGATAGAATTCTCCTCGTCCACATCGTCCTCTTCTTCAGAGAACAGGGATCCGACATAGTAAACATAGACCTTATCGCCGTTCTTGATCTGTCCGAAGGTCACGGTGCGCGCCATGGAATTGTCGAAGTCACGCTCCACGCCGTTCTGGTCGATGATCTCAAGGTCATTGATGTCATTGAGCTGGACGGTGCCGCAGATCACGGGATCATAGTTTTCGATCGCCGCGCGCTGCTCGATATCCTGAAGGACTGTAAGGTCAAGCGCCGCGACCTTCCCGTCTGCCAGCTTCGCGTAACCGATCTCCGCATAGGCTCCTTCCATAAAGAAACCGTCGTCATAGCGCTCCGCGCTCGCAAGGTCAAAGCTCATGCTCTCTCCGCTCTCATTCTTCAGCGTCGCGGTGCTGCCGTCATATGCTGTCACCACGCCCTCGAAATACTCCTCGTCAAAATCCTCGGGAAGCGCTTCCAGGACTGCCTGGTTGGCAGCATTGACCGTCTCGGCCTCCGCAGCTTCCGTCTCGGCTGCCGCCGTCGTTTCCGCTGCAGCTGTCTGTGCCGCCGCAGTCGTTTCCGCTGCCTGGGTCTGTACGTTCTCGCTCTTATTGCCGCAGGCACTCACTGCCAGGGCTGTAAGAAGGCTCAGTGCCAAAATCAGATATCTTTTCTTCATGTCTCTCATCTCTCTTTTCTTTCTCCGATTACCTCATTCCCGGTGCAGGGCTGCACCGGCATATTCAACTACTTTTCAGGTCCTCCCCGCAGGATCCTGCCTGAGCAGAGACCTGCCATGTCCTCCGGGCACGGATACCCTTGCCCGCCGACAACTGTTTCATAGTGTACAACAAAGTTCTTAGACAATCTATAATAAATCTCTTAAAAAGTTTTTAATTCGAACCTTTCCTCCGTCCGATCCGTTCGAAATTCGCCCGGATCTTTTCCTCGTAACCGTTATCCGTCGGCTCATAGAAGACCTCGCCTGCCACCACGTCCGGAAGGTACTGCTGGTCCACATAGTTATGGGGATAGTCATGGGCATATTTGTAGCCGGTGCCGTTGCCTTTGAACTCGCCCCGACCTTCGCCGCCCCGGTCGGCCTCGTAATGTACGTCCCTCAGATATACGGGAACCGGAAGGTTGCCGGTCGCGCGCACGACTTCCTGTGCCTTGTCGATCGCCATGACGACCGCATTCGACTTGGGCGCGCAGGCCACATAGGTCGCCGCGTGGGTCAGGATGATCCTGGCCTCGGGAAGTCCCACGCGTTCCACCGCAAGGGAGGCATTGACCGCAACGACCAGCGCCATGGGATCGGCATTGCCCACGTCTTCAGACGCGCAGATCATGATGCGGCGGGCAATGAATTTGATGTCCTCTCCCGCCTCAAGCATCCGTGCCACATAGTAGGCAGCGGCATCCGGATCGGATCCGCGCATGCTCTTTATGAAAGCGGAAATGGTGTCGTAATGGTTGTTGCCGTCCTTGTCGTAGCCGATCGCGCGCTTCTGGATGCATTCCTGCATGATGTCCAGCGTGAGATGGATCCGTCCGTCCGGATCCGGATCTGTTGTCAGCACCGCGAGCTCGATGGCGTTGAGCGCCGCACGGGCGTCGCCTTCGGCGATGTCGCTCAGGAAGTCGACGGCATTGTCATCGATATAGGGACGGTACATGCCCATACCCTTTTTATCATCCTCCACAGCACGGCGGACGAGAGTGCGGATGTTGTCTGAGGAGAGGGGCTTAAGCTCAAAGAGACGGGACCTTGAGATCAGCGCGCGGTTCACCTCAAAGAACGGATTCTCCGTAGTGGCGCCGATCAGGGTCACCGTGCCGTCTTCCACAAAGGGAAGGAGATAATCCTGCTGGGCTTTGTTGAAGCGGTGGATCTCGTCGATAAAAAGGATGGTCTTGCGCCCATATGCCGCAAGGTTCTGCTTTGCTCCGTTCACGACCTCTTCCATATCTTTTTTTCCGGCGGTCGTGGCATTCAGCTGTCGGAAATCCGCATGGGTCGTATTGGCGATCACGCGGGCGATCGTCGTCTTTCCTGTACCGGGAGGGCCGAAGAGTATCACGGAGCCGAGTTTATCGGCCCTGATCGCGCGATAGAGAAGCTTATCCTTCCCGATGATGTGCTCCTGCCCCACGATCTCGTCCAGGGTCTCCGGGCGCAGACGAGAAGCCAGGGGTCCTTCGCCCCTGGCATTCTGCTGCTGCATATTCTGTTCACGCATGTAGTCAAAAAGATCCATTTCTATCGTTCCTGCCAATTACCACTTCAGGCGGCCGTTCTCCCAGACAGAGACGCAAAGCGCGCATGACATATCGCCGGTGATGTTGAGCGTCGTTCTGCCCATATCGAAAATACGGTCCACACCGTAGATGATCATGATCATATCCACCGGGATGCCCATGGCGGTCAGTACCATTGCCAGCATGATCATGCCCGCGCCGGATACGCCCGCGGTGCCGATGGATGCAACCGTCGCGGTAATGACTACGGTCACCATCTGTCCGATCGTCAGGTTGATCCCGCAGCAGGCGGCAAGGAATACAGTCGCCACGCACTGGTAGATTGCAGTGCCGTCCATGTTGACCGTGCAGCCAAGCGGAAGCACAAAGGAGGAAATATCATCATCTCCGCCCATGTTCCGGACGCACTCGGTGGAGACCGGAAGGGTCGCTGCGGAAGAAGCCGAGGTGAACGCGAAGATCATCGCGGAAGCCGCGCCGTGGAAAAAGTCCAGAGGATCCATTCCCGCAAACACCTTGACGGACAGGGAATATACCAGGATGGTATGCAGAATGTAAGCCACGTAAGCACAGAGGATCACCAGCGCCAGAGAGCCGATGATCTGCGCGCCCTGGGTCGCGACGACCCAGGCGATCATGGTGAATACGCCGATAGGAGAAAGCGTGATGATGAATGCCATCACCTGCTCAACGACCGCATAAGCGGACTCGACCAGCTTCTTGCACATTTCCCCCTTCTCTCCGGCTGCGAGAATGCCGCCGCCGATCATCAGGGAGATCACGATGACCTGGAGCATGTTGGCTGTCCGGAAGGACTCCCAGAGATTAGTCGGGAAAATGTTGACCAGGGTATCCATGAATTTGGCGTCGGTCGCGCCGGTCCACTCAGCGCCCTCTGCCAGCGGCAGCGCCTTGAACAGGCCCGCGCCGTTAAACAGGTTGGCAATGACAAGGCCGATCACACAGGCGATCGCCGTGGTACAAAGGAAGTATGCCAGTGATTTCCATCCGACGGAACCGACCTTTTTCATATCACCCATGGATACGATGCCGCTGACCATAGACAGTACTACGACCGGGACGACGATGAATTTCAGCAGGTTGATGAAGATCGTTCCAAACGGTTTCAGATAGTTGGCAGTGAAATCCGCCAGGCCCAGGCCCGCGCAGATGAGACCGACAATAATACCTGCGATCAGCGCGACAGTGATCTGTGCCGGCAAAGAAAACTTCTTCTTCATGGGATCCCCTCCGAAATGATGTCAGAAAGATTTTTATCGAAACAGCAAGCACAAAAGCTCATTTATAAGTATAGTTGAGTTTTCAAAATCGTGCAATAAAACCCTTGCAGAAATCGAGTTTTGCTGTATAATCTTAACTGTTCACCTTTTAGGGGGCGTAGCTCAGCTGGGAGAGCGCCTCGTTCGCAACGAGGAGGTCATGGGTTCGAATCCCACCGTCTCCACTGAAAAACTGTGATCTTCGGACTATTGTCCGCGGATCACAGTTTTTTATTTGCTCCTGTTTTGTTTTGGTTCCGCGAGGTGGGTCAGGTCCCGGGCGCATCCGCCAGTTCGATCTGGATCTTCTGCTCGTTCACCTGCTCGGCATTGAGGATCTCGATCATCTCACGGATCATCTCCTCATCCTTCAGACGGAACAGGATCTCCACGCGGCGGGACGCCTCGGCATCCACAGTGCCGTCCGCCTTATAGACGGGCTCGCTGAAGGACTTTCCGGTGGAGGAAAGCACCTGGCGCATCGCTTCCAGTTCCTGCGCGTCGAGAATGTGGTTTTCCTCCGACATGCAGTAAGCCGCGACGGAATACGCGCGCTTCTGGGAGAGGTCCAGGTTGAAGAGATAGTTGCCGGTCGTATCGGTATGTCCCTCGATAATGATCTCCGATACATATTCGCTATAGGTCGGGCTCAGCAGGATCGACGCGTAGCGCGGCAGGAACTCCGCCAGGAATGCCTGGCCTGTCTCCTTCAGTTCGTCCTGATTGTACTCGAACAGGATCTGCGAGTCCATCGTGATGGCACCGGTGTTCTCATCCACGGAGATCTGCAGGGAAGAATCGTCAAACTCTTCCTTCAATGCCTCGATCAGTTCGCTGCGGACACCGATGATCCGGTCCAGCTTTTCCTGCTGGCTGTCCATGACTTTCTGCAGTTCCTCGAGCAGGGCTGACTGCCGGTTCAGGAGATCTTCCTGCTCCGTCAGCTGCTTACGCTGCAGGGTCAGCTTTTCCGCCTGGTCCTCCAGCTGGCTGGCCTGGATCGAAAGCTTCGACTGCTGCTCCTCCACGAGCGCCTGCTCCTTTTCGAGCGCGTCCGCCTGGATCATCAGCTGTTCTTCCTTGCCCAGCAGTTCTTCCTGCTTCATGTCGAACTGGATATTGGCGTGCAGCACGGTCACGGCTATGATCAGCACGAAGGTCAGCAGCAAGCCGGCCATCATATCCGAATATGACAGCCAGTACGTCTGCTCTTCATCCTGTCTTTTTCTGAAACGTCGTGCCATGGATCCTTACCTCCGGGCTCTCGATTTCTGGCTCAGTTCCAGGGATTCCCTCAGATCGTCCACGGCATCCGCTGTCCGCGCCCAGGCATTTTCCGCATTCTCGTAGGAAGTGGTCAGGGTCTTGTTCATCTGGCTCAGCACACGGCGCAGGTCATTCATCATAGCCTCCTGCTGCTGCAGCTGCGCATTGAGCGCCGCCGATGCCTCTGCCAGGGACTGACGGTACTGTGCAAGGTCGGTCAGGTACTCCTGCTCCTGATAAAGGACCTGCTGATTCATTTCTGCACGCTGCTGTATGCCGCCGAGCAGCTGTTCGTTTTTCTGCTGCGCGCTGTACGCTTTATTGAAAGACTCATTGAGCTGCAGGAAGGTGCCGCCCAGGGACTGGTTCATTTCCCGGATGAACGCGTTGACGACCTGGGACAATGCTTCCTTCTGGCTCTGTGTCGCCAGGGTTCCGAAATCGGTGATCGTTTGGTTCAGGCGGTCGAACTGCGGCTCCATCAGCCTGTCAAGATCCTCGGAAACGCGGTCGGTCATGCGGCGCACAGCCGCGACCTGCTGCTGCTGGAGCTCCATGAGTTTGTTGATCCCGTCCGTAGTGGTGTCCGGAAGCACATATTTCTTATATGCGCCGATAAAATCGCCGATGGCATTTTCCGCTTCATCCAGCTTGCACTTGTAGGCGTAGTTGAATACGAGCGAAAAGACCATACCGTAAATAGAGGTATGGAATGCCACCTTGATGCCGTCCATCAGCGGAGCAATGCTGCCGGTCACTTCCGCGGTCGTGCCGGTGCTGAAATGCTGCAGTCCGAGAGACAGGCCGATAAAAGTGCCGAGGATACCAAGACCGGTCATCACACCGGGAACCTGGTTCAGCACATTGCGGTGCATGACGGAATCCACGATACCTGTGTTGATGTAGTCCTCGATATCGCACTTGTAGTACGCCTTTTCGTTATTAGTGATGCGGTTCAGCTCAAAACGGTAATCCTGGAAAGCCTCCAGCAGGTGCTTTTCTTCAAAGAGCTCTACCCCGCTCGTCTTATAGGGCTCCCACAGGAACTGGTGCGAGTTCAGCGCATCGCTGCGGATCTTCTCCGTCGCCTTGTGCAGGTCGGCGATGATCCGGTTCATGGGGAAAAAGCTGCCGATCTCGCATTTCAGGAAGATCAGTCCCACGATCAGGAACATCACGCCGTTGACGATGATATTGGCTGTGCCTTCTTTCTGACCTGTCGTCAGGTTCAGTCCCACGCAAAGCGCGATCATCGCAAAAAACGTGATCGTCAGAAGCCACTCATACCATTTTCTGTTATGCATATATTTTCCTCCGAAAAGCGTGCCGGCCTGCGCCGGTAAAGACACACTACCCGATATTATACATTACACAATTATTATACATTAAGAGTATAGGCTGTAATGTTGACGTTTTTATGAACTCACTCTTATTTTTTCCTTGCAATACCGGCACGATGCGTTTATGATACGAATGCTGATAATAAATTATTACATAAAGATATTGCAAGTTCTACCGGCTATGCAGACTGTGCACGGACCCATGAAAGATTTGGAGTACATATGGACCTGACAAACGAGAGGGAAGGAAGAGAATACTTCGAGCGGATGAGGAATACCAACGCCTATACGCTGCATAATCATTTTGAGTATGATGAGATCCGCCTGGATTACTGTAAGGCGCATCTTGACGTTGTCCCTGAATCTCGCAATCCCGAAGGCAATGTCCACGGCGGCTGTTATTTCAGCCTTGCGGACAGCTGTGCCGGGGCTGTCGCCCGCTCTGACAGACATACCTGGGTCTCCCTCGATGCTTCCTGCAACTGGCTTCGTGCCGCTTCCGAAGGACGCATCACCGCCATCGGTAAGACCAAACGCCGGGGCCGTACGATCTGTGTCGTGGACGTCGATATCTTTGACGAAGCGGAGCGCCTGCTCTTTTCTGCCGTCTTTTCCCTGTTCCGGGTCGACTGAAGACCACCGATCCCTACAGCAAAAACTCCTCCGGAGAGATCCGGAGGAGTCTTTTCTTATAATGCTTTTATCGTCAGGTACTGAATTACTTAAGGGTGACCTTAGCGCCTTCAGCCTCGAGCTTAGCCTTGATGTCATCAGCGGTAGCCTTGTCAGCTGCTTCCTTGACGACCTTCGGAGCGGACTCAACGAGGTCCTTAGCTTCCTTCAGGCCAAGGCCGGTGATCTCACGGATGACCTTGATGATCTTGATCTTGTTCGGGCCGATCTCAGTAAGCTCGACATCGAACTCAGTCTTCTCTTCCTCTGCCGGAGCGGCTGCGCCGCCTGCTGCTACGACGACACCTGCTGCTGCAGATACGCCAAACTCTTCCTCAACTGCCTTTACGAGCTCGTTCAGCTCCAGTACGGACAGCTCCTTGATCGCCTCGATGAACTCAGCTGTGGTCAACTTTGCCATTTTCTTATCCTCCTGTTGATTTCGATAGATCCTGTCAGCCTTTCGGCTCCGCCAGGCTCATGCCTCACGCCGCGTCGCCTGCTGCCTTCTCATGCGCAGCGGCTGACAACCAATTTCTTCTGTAAATGTGCTGTACGCTTATGCCGCGTCGCCGTTCTTCTCTGCAACCTGATTGATAACTCTTGCGAAGTTTGCGATCGGGGACTGCAGGGAACCGAGGAGTCTGGAAAGAAGTACATCTCTTCCCGGGATCTCGGCGACAACTGCCATAGCTTTTCTGTCGTAGTAGCTTCCTTCTACGACGCCGCCCTTCAGCTCCAGCGGCTTGATCTCCTTTGCGTACTTTGCAATGATGCGTCCGGGTGCGGTAGCATCCGTCTTGGACACTGCAAGTGCGGTCGGGCCTTCGAGATCCGGGATGAGTCCTTCGAACTCGGTACCGGCAACTGCTCTCTTGATCAGAGTGTTCTTGAATACCTTGTAGATAACGCCATTCTCACGCAGCTCCTTACGAAGCTTGGTGTCCTGGTCTACGTTGATACCAAGATACTCGACCGCGACAGCGGCATGAGCACCGTCAAGGAGCCCCTTGATCTCATCAACTATAGGCTGTTTTAATTCAACCTTAGCCATGCTCTCTTACCTCCTTATAGTTTCGCTTCTGCTTCCACTGCGATACAGAGAGAAAAACCTCCGTGCCAAAAGACACGGAGGTGAAATCACAAATATGTGCTTCCTTCCTCGGCAGGCGCCTCGATCCGCGGCTCTCGCCGCCTCTCTTCTCTTACGTCCCTCACGGGACACCTGCTGTCTTCGGCAGTATCAGCGTGATATATGTTAGCACGGACCGCGGCCCGTGTCAACTTCAAATATGGTGAACCGTCCCTGAAAACAGGTCTGTACGGCACTCAGTGCAATGATCAGCCGTTCACCAGCTTGGAAACGTTCAGACGAACGCCCGGGCCCATGGTGGAAGCGATGACCGCGCTCTTGATGAACGCGCCCTTCACTGCTGCGGGACGTGCCTTGTTGACCGCATCCATGATGGTCTGGAAGTTCTCGGAAAGAGCCTCTACGGTGAAGGAAGCCTTACCGAACGGAACATGGATGATGTTTGCCTTGTCCAGTCTGTACTCGATCTGACCGGCCTTGATGTCCTTGATCGCCTGGGTGACGTTCATGGTGACAGTGCCTGCCTTCGGGTTCGGCATGAGGCCCTTCGGGCCAAGGATCTTACCAAGACGTCCGACGACGCCCATCATGTCCGGGGTAGCGACGCAAACGTCGAAGTCAAGCCATCCCTCATTCTGGATGCGCGGGATCAGCTCCTCTGCTCCTACATAATCCGCGCCAGCAGCCTGTGCCTCTTCAGCCTTCGGGCCCTTTGCGAATACAAGGATACGGACCTTCTTACCGGTACCGTTCGGAAGAACGACGGAACCACGGATCTGCTGGTCAGCCTTACGGCCGTCGCAGCCGGTTCTTAAATGAAGCTCAAGGGTCTCATCAAATTTCGCTGTGGCGTTTTCCTTAACGATCTTGATAGCTTCTTCTTTATCATACTGAGTAGCGCGATCATACTTTTTCACGTTCTCAAGATACTTCTTGCCTCTTTTCATCTCAAGCTACCTCCTTCTTACTCTTCCACAGTCACGCCCATGCTGCGGCATGTTCCGGCGATCATGGACATGGCAGTCTCCAGGGATGCCGCGTTAAGGTCGGGCATCTTGGTCTCTGCGATCTTCTGAAGATCAGCCTTGGAAATGGTGGCGACCTTGGTCTTGTTCGGTGCGCCGGAACCACTCTTCAGCTTGCATGCCTTCTTGATCAGAACTGCTGCAGGCGGGGTCTTGGTGATGAAGCTGAAGCTTCTGTCTGCATAAACTGTGATGACAACAGGAATGATCAGGTCGCCCTGGTCTGCTGTCCTTGCGTTGAACTGCTTGGTGAATTCAACGATGTTCACGCCATGCTGGCCGAGAGCGGGGCCGACA
>JAFSRP010000026.1 GCA_017446045.1 Lachnospiraceae bacterium
GGGTCCATTTGCAAAACCTGTGTGTCCGTAGAGGGGTCCGGCCATCCTGTCGTGGCATTTGCCGTGTCCGCCAAAGGGTCTTGCCAGCAACTTTTCACATTTTAGGGCATTTCGTGTGTCCGTTCTATAGGGAGTAGTTTATTGCCTGAAATTCTTCCATCAGCATCCGGAGAGCCGTTTTAAAGAAAAAGTGAGTTCTGAGATTCTTCGATCAGCACCCAGAGAGTTATTTTGAAGAAAAAGCATGGTCTGGAATTCTTCAACCGACACCTCGAGAATCATTTTGAAGAAATAGTACTGTCATTGACAAAAACACCATTTATGTTTATTGCTATGCAGACGGCAGTGAACACATAATGTATCGGCAATAGTGTTTTTCATTTATGATGCGTATTAGTGTGTAACCATTTAATCTACACAGCAACATGGTGTTTTGGGACCGGGCGACCGGTCCTTTTTTGATGGCAGCAGCACCCGTAGATGGTCTTGTTATCAAATGGGAAACCCGGGTATGGAAATAATCCCCTTCGTCCACACAACACGAACTCCGATAATGGCGGCGAGGGTTTTGCTTTATCCGAAAACTTGTATTATAATGATTATGTCTTCGACGAGCAGAAAGGAAGAATGACTGATATGAAAAAAGCGATAATAGTCCTGCTGACTGCGGCTGTTGCTGCGGGGATCACGCTGACTGCGGCGGGTCTTCCTGTTTCAAAGGCTTATGCTGACGTGGCTACACCGGGCAATCTGGTGACCGAGGAATCCGACACCGGCGGCGAGGAAGAAACCATTAAGCCGGATAATCCCACGCCCACGCCTGTTAAGAGTGTTACCGTAACGCTCACAGCAGAAAAAGATACCATAAAACTTGGTGAGAAAGTTGCAGTGAATCCAAGTATTTCTGCTGTTTCATTCTTTGTTGCCAATCCTACAGATATTATCACTGAGTTAACTTACGATATTGATAAACCAAATGATCCAACTTATAAAATATTTACAGCTAAAAGTGGTGATAGATTAGCAACAGCATATGTTTTTGGCAATAAACCGGGAAGTAATTCCTTGATAGCAAAGTGGAAATATACAGACTCCAGTATCACGGGCAATACTGAGGCGAAGATTAAAATCACTGTTCTTGATGAGGTATATAACCCGGATAATCCTACGCCCACGCCTGAACCCACACCCGCGCCTGATCCTGATCCCAAGCCCGTGGCTTCGTCCGGTTCGGGAGGTTTTTCCATCGGTTCTTCTTCCCGAAGCAGTGAGCCGGCAAGGGCAAAGGCACCGTCTATGGCGGTCACGCCGGTCGAAACGGACGGCAGAGGTATCAGCCGTTTCCAAGGCTGCATCATCGCCATGCCGCCGACATTTTATTCGGAACAGGACCTTGAAGGCCTCATCAGTTCCGGAAAATGGACAATAACCGCCAATGATTACTGGCAGCTGAACACGCCCGATGCCGGGACCTTAAGGGACTGCTGGGCGCTCGTTTCGGATACCCTTTCGAGAAATCCCACGGGAAATGCCTCCTGGTATTATTTCAACAGTTATGGGTATATGGTGACCGGCTGGCAGGAGATCGGAGGGAAGTATTATTATTTCAATGAAGAGGAGAGAAGCCTGTATGGCGCACTTCTTATGGACGGCGTAACGCCGGACGGTAATGTCGTAGATGAGACCGGCGCCAGACGCTGAGACGAAAGCATCATAATTAGAAATGAAACAAATTTATAAATCAAGGATCGGGCGACCGGTCCTTTTTTGATGAGCCCGGGATGTCTTTACTTAATACCCTGTTCTTGTCCACATTTTGCCAGTAACTGCAAAAAAAGACACGCCACAAGTGCGTGCCTTCTATTGCTCAATCAAAGCGCAGCCTCCTCTCATAATGTAATGCTCTTTCTGTATATTGTCCTTTTGGGGTACAATTTCAAAAAGTTTTGTGTTGACTGCTATTTTCTATAAAGTTTTGATGTTTTGATTACCTTTTTGATTACCTTTTTTCAGAAGCAATGAAAAAAGCCCTTAAAATAAGGGCTTTCCGAGTGACGCCACCGAGAATCCTGGCCCCGTAGGGGCTTCAGCCTGACAAGCGTAGCGGGCAGGCTGGACCTTGTATTTCCGAGTTCGATTCGAGGAAATGAAAAAGGAAGTTCTCTTACAAGAACTTCCTTGATGACGCCACCGAGAATCGAACTCGGGTTACCACCGTGAAAGGGTGGTGTCTTGACCTCTTGACCATGGCGCCGTACGCCCCAACCAGGACTTGAACCTGGGACCCCCTGATTAACAGTCAGATGCTCTAACCAACTGAGCTATTGAGGCACGCTTCACAAGCTTTATCATTGTAAGGGATATTGTCGGGGATGTCAAGGCAAAAATAAGCGAATTGTAACATCAAAAAAGGGTCGGATCAAAAAGGGAAGCCCATACGCCCCGGAGCCGGCAGCAGGTCCTCCCGCAGTCATATATAGCACAAAGCACTGCGGGCAGGTCACCCGGCAGACACCTGTTCCCGGCTCAGCCTGCGATAGATCACCACAAAGCCGATACACTGCAGCACAGCCGTGACGAAGAAGGAGACGGGATAGACCGCGAACAGCACGTCGAAGGTCGGAAATGCCGCGAAGACCGTCCGGATATAGATCACCCGCGCGAGGCAGACGCCGAGGAGCGCATTGACCATAGCTATAAAGGAATATCCGAAGCCCTTGATGCCGCCGGAAAAGGCATCCTGGATCCCGCTCAGGAAATACAGGGAATTGATGATCCAGAGCTTGCGTACGGCATAGGCGAGCACCTCCGGGTCTTTGGTGTATATGCGGAAGATCTGCGGACCGGCAGCTATGGACGCATAACCGATCACCAGACCGAACAGGACCGCCAAAGTCACGCTGGCTGTCATGATCTTCCGGATTCGCGGAAGGTTCCCTGCGCCGTAGTTCTGCCCGACAAAACTGATGTTGGCATACTGGAAGGCGTTCATCGCGAGATAAGTGACATTTTCAACATTAGAAGCCGCTGTGGCTGCCGCCATCACTGAAGATCCGAAACTGTTGATCGATGACTGGATCGTCAGGTTTGCGATGGAAAACATGATATTCTGCAGCCCTGCCGGAATCCCGACCTTCAGGATCCTCAACAGGGTCGCACCATGCATGCGAAGATCACGCGCCGTCATTCTGTATTCCGGATCGGTGCTGTTCAGGCGCCGCAGTGTCAGGATCGCGGATATCGCCTGGGAGATCACGGTCGCCAGTCCGACACCGAAGGTATCCATGCCGAAAGCTACCACAAAGATCACGTTCAGGATCAGATTTACGATGCCCGACATCGTCAGGTAATACATGGGACGTTTGGTGTCTCCGAAAGCGCGCAGCTGCGCGGTCGAAAAGTTGTAGAGCATCATGACCGGCAGTCCGCAGAAATACACCCGGAGATATATTTCCGATTTATCGATCACGTCCGCGGGAGATCCAAGGAGCTCGAGCAGGGGCCGCGCGATCGCCTGGCCGATCATTAAGAGCAGGCATCCTCCCAGAAGACTGAGTGTCACAGCCGTACGGATCGAATTACGTACCGCATCATGATCGCCCTCTCCGATGCACTGTGCTGTCACTACATTGGCACCTACGGAAATGCCGACAAAAAGATTGGTCATCAGGAAAATGATGTTGGTCGTGGAGCCGACCGCCGCCAATGACTCCTTTCCGACAAAGCGCCCGACCACGACCATATCCGCGGCATTGAACATGAGCTGCAGGATATTGGTCAGCATCAGCGGGATCGTAAACGCCAGGAGCCCCGTCCATATATTGCCCTGCAGCATATCGATCTTGTCTTTGCGCATGTCAGCCCTTAACCTCTTTCCCATTCTGCGGCACGTCAACCGTTTCACCGCGCTAATACACTATAGCAGAAAATCGCCAACTATGATATAACTATGAATAATTATTAATGTTGAGAGGGCGTCAATGAGCAGTTCAGAAACTAACGGCAATAAGATAGGGCTCGTCATGGAGGGCGGTTCCATGCGCGGTATGTTCACCTGCGGGGTGATCGACGTATTCATGGAACACGGGCTGACTTTTGACGGCGGTGTCGGCGTCTCCGCCGGCGCAACTTTCGGTGCCAATATCAAATCGCACCAGATCGGCCGCGCCCGCCGCTACAACAAGCAGTTCTGTCAGGATCCGCGCTATGCGAGCTTCCATTCACTGCTCCTGACCGGTGATCTTTTCAATGTCGATTTCTGTTACCGGGAACTCCCGTTCGAGATCGACATCTGGGACAGTGAGACCTTTGCCGCGGACCCCATGGAGTTTTTCGTCGTAGCCTCGGACGTTGAGACCGGCAAGCCCGTGTACTACCGCTGCGGCAAGGGCGGACCTCCGGATATCCTCTGGTTCCGGGCTTCTGCATCCATGCCGCTGCTTTCCAGGATCGTGGAGATCGGTGACCGGCGTCTTCTGGACGGCGGTATCGCTGACTCGATCCCGCTCCGGTTTATGGAACGGACCGGGTATGCGCGAAACGTCGTGATCCTGACACAGCCACGCAAATACCGCAAGAAGAAAAATGCCCTGATGCCCCTTGTCCGGCTGGAGTACGGAAGGTATCCCAACTTTGTCCGTTCTATGGCAAACCGGCATCTTCGCTACAATGAAACGCTCAAATATATCGAAGCGCAGGAGAATGCCGGCGCGGCGTTTGTGATCCGCCCGCCCGAGAGTCTGCACATCGGCCGGATGGAACGGGATCCCGACGAGCTTGAGAGGGTCTACCAGATCGGCAGAAGCACGGCAGAAGCCTGCATTGACGAAATGATCGCGAAGGGGTTCTGCCGAAGGTACACAGCCTCCACGGCCTGAAACACCTCACATAACATCCGACACGACCCCCAAACAACATCCCAGGAGAGTATTACATGCCTGTCAGTCTGATCCCATCTTTCATCTTTTTTGCTTTCAACAGCGGCATCACGCCCGGACCTGCGAACCTCTGCAGCCTGTCTGCCGCCCTTAACTATGGCCGTGACCAGGCCCTTAAGCAGTGGCGCGGCCTGTTTGCGGGTTTCTGGGTCGTGGCACTTGCCAGTGCTGTCGTCAGTTATTTTCTGGGCAATGCCCTCGGCACCTACGTGCGTTACATGTCTTACGTTGGCGCGGCTTATCTGATCTGGCTGGCCTGGCACATCTGGAAAAGCACTGACGCAGGCGACGCGGATCCTTCCAAAAGCTGCAACTTCTGGACCGGGTTCCTCGTAAACCTGACCAATGTCAAGGTCATCCTTTACTGCATCACCGCCCTCGGATCCTATGTACTGCCTTACTCGCAGAGTTTCCGGAGCCTGCTCGGCCTCGCGGTCTTCCTTCCTTTTACCGGTCCCATGTGCAATCTGGTCTGGATCTTCGCGGGAACGAAGCTGCGCGCTCTTTTCCGGGAGCACCGAAAGCTTCTGAACGGGATCATGGCCCTGTCCCTGGTCCTCTGCGCCATCAGTATCGTAAGCTACTCATAAACAGACGCGAAATCCACCGCTTTTTATAACAGGAGATTTGATATGGATATGAACAAGATCGACACCTTGACAAGCTGGATCGAAGAATGCAGCAGGATCGTGTTTTTCGGCGGCGCCGGCGTTTCCACGGAGAGCGGCGTCCCGGATTTCCGCAGCAAGGACGGCCTTTACAACCAGAAAGACATCCGTTTTGACATGTATTCGCCGGAGTACCTCCTGAGCCATTCCTGCCTGATGGACCATCCCGATGTGTTCTTTGAGTTCTACAAACAGAAAATGGACGCACGGCATGTAAAGCCGAACGACGCCCACATTTTCCTCGCGAAGCTCGAAGAGCTCGGTAAACTGACCGCGGTGGTGACCCAGAACATCGACTATCTGCATCAGCGTGCCGGGAGCCACAGGGTCTATGAGATCCACGGCACCACATATACCAACTACTGCATGCGCTGCGGCAAAAAGTACGGCCCGGACTATCTCTATGAAACAAAAGAACGAATCCCTCACTGCGAATGCGGCGGTGTGATCCGTCCGGACGTCACGCTGTATGAGGAAGCCCTGCCGGATGACGCGGTCCGTATGTCCATCCGGGCGATCCAGGACGCCGACATGATGATCATCGGCGGCACCTCCCTCAGGGTCTACCCTGCCAACAGCTATATCCACTATTTCCACGGAAAGCACATGGTCGTCATCAACCGCGAGTCTCTCGATCTGCGCCTCGATCCGGAGCATGACCTTGAGATCAATGACCCGATCGGCCAGGTCTTCCGCGAAGTGGCAGAGCGCATGGGCGTCGAGCTCCGCTGATGTCCTGCCCCTCTCTCATCTCATAGAACGAAACGCGATGTGCCTCATTTAAAAGCCTGTCTGGGTCGGCATAACAAGAGAGGTTGTCAATATTTCAGGAAACTCAGAAATTGACACCATAAAACCGACCGGTTTAGTTTACATAATCTTTCCAATTTCAATCATTTTTCAACATACGGAGTTTCTTCAAATTTGACACCATGGAAATCAACATTTTCTATGGTGTCATTTTTCAGGTTTGCCTTTATATTTAAAACGCATAACTTATGTAAACCGTTTTCGTGTATTTTCAGCATCTCCAATGGTGTCAAAATCACAGAATACGCTTATATGGAACAGTGCCCATGGAACTAAGGTTTTCACTCTATTGCGACAACACTTTCTGTCCACCCTCTATCTTCTTTCAAAAAAAGATATAACCGCTGATTACCCTTATATACTTGGATAATCAGCGGTTAAAACCAACGCGTTTTGTCCTATTACTCTAACTCTAGCTCTATATTCATCTCCTCAGCGCAGCATCCCCGCGACAAACTGGGTGATCAGGTTCTCATTATATAAAATGAACAGGAACCGGCTGTGCATGATCTGTTCCATGATGAACCGGGTATAGACAAAATCCGGCAGACCTGCCAGCAGAAACATGGCAAGCCATACATAGATCAGTCCCTCCGCAAGCCCCAGTGCGGCCCCCAGCCAGCTGTCCACCCAGCGGATGATACCGATCGTGCGAAGTCCTCGGACGAGCAGGGAAACTGCCTTAAAGGCCAGACGGATCAGCACGAAAAGAATGATGAAAAGAAGGACCTTGATCGCGATCTCGCCGATCATCTCCCCGGCATTTTCTGCCAGACGGTCAAGACCCACCAGCTCATAGAGCGGTGAATAGTGCGTGGAAGAATGATCAAACAGCAGGCTCCGCCCGAACTTCCGGAAGGTCTTCTCCCAGCCGGCATGTGTGTTCAGAAAATGCAGTGCCAGCGGATAGAGCCGGATCTCCGCGATCAGCGACAGAAGGACTGACCCCAGGGAGATCACCCTGGTGAGCAGTCCTTTTCTATATCCGTTCCAAAGCATGAACAGAAGAAACGCGCACACGACGATCGCGACGATGTTGTCCTTCAGCAGGCTCTGAAAGAGCGGGATGATATTCAGAAATCTGTCAAAATACTCTGCCATCCGGTTCCGGGTTTAGAAGATAAAATCCTCTTCCTTCAGAATAAGCAGGCCGTTTTTATCATACTTACCTTTGAAGATACCGGTCAGGCGCTTGCCGATCGGAGGTTTCTCCGCGCGGTCCGCAGCCTCCTCGATCAGCTGCTCCGCATTGGCTCTGGTGAGCGGGATCCCGTCCTCTTCCATGAGTTCGATGCGTTCGTAGAGCGCCAGCATGCTCTTGCCGGTGATGCTGCAGTCAATGCTTGCGGCATACTGAGCACAATACTGCGCAAAGTCATCGATCTCCATTTCTTCGTCTCTGCCGGCAGGCGCCACAGCCTTGACGTTATTGAAGCGCTCGGCAGCAGGTTTGCCGTTGGACCGTTTCTGAGGTGCCGGTATCGGCTCTTCCTCTTCTTCCTCTTCCTCGTCGTACTCTTCGTACTCCTCGTCAAAGTCGTCGTCCGGTCTGTCTTCGTCTTCATCCTTCTCATCGATATCAGAGATGTAATCACAGATATCAAAGAGGTCGGGACAGACATCCTCAACACGGTCCAGTCCTTCCGGCGTATCGATCATCACAACGATCGTACCGCTGCGGTCTGTGCGGATCAGGTCATACAGGTCCTCGATCACATCATCGTCCAGGTCACCCGCGTTTTCGATCACAAAGTCCTTGCCGCGGATCTTCTCCAGGATCGTATCGGTCAGGCCCTTCTGGTTGAGCTTTTCAGCGGAGGTCTTTACAGACGCATGCTGGATCCCGTTTTCCTCATGAAGCGCCTTCAGCTCATCAACCGCGATCTCCAGTCCCTGTGCACCTGTTTCCGCCTCAATGATCATGTGGAAATTCTTATCGGAGACCGGTGCCGGCTTCGGCGCTGCCGGTGCGGGCTTCGGAGGTTCGGCGGGTCTGGGCGCGGGCTTCGGGGTAAAGGAAGTCTTGGCCTGTGGTACCGGCCTCGGGGGTACCGGTCGGGACATCACAGAAGCTGCTGCTTCCGGTGCGGGTGCTGCAGGTGCATGTATCGGCGCCGGTGCGGGTGTCGGTGCAGGTGCCGGTGCTACAGGCACAACGGGTGTGGGCTTCGGCACTGCAGGCGCCGGAGCTGCAGATGCAGCCGGGATCACCGCCGGTGCGGGTGCTGCCGGAATCACCGCGGGAGCAACAGGAGCCGGGGCTGCGGGAGCGGCCTCAACAGGGGCTGCAGGCGCTGCCGGGGCGACCGGTATCACTGCCGGGGCCACTGCAGGAGTCGGAGCTGCGGGAGCGGCCGGCGCCGCCTTCTCAACGATCGGAGCTTCCGTAGTATGGATCTCCGGCGGATTTACGACATTGATATGGACCTGCTGGGTAGAGATCTCAATGGACCGCGCAGAAACGCTGGTCGGTACCGGCGCAGCTTCCCGGACGGGCTCACGTACAGCAGCCTCCTCCGGAATGGTCTCCTCCGGTGTGACTTCGGTTACCAGAACCGGTACACCGCTGCCAAAATCGAAGGTCATCTGGCGGCCGTCCTCATCTTCCGGATACTCTTCCTCAGACGCTGCCGGGATTTCCGGGGCATCCTGCATAGCCGCTTCTGCTGCCGGAGCTTCCTCCGGTTCGCTCACAGGCGCTGCGGGAACCGGCTCTTCCGGGACATACAGGGGTGCTTCCGGCACTTCGGGAGCTGCCTCCTCCGGAACAGGTGCGGGAGCTTCGGGAACTGCCGTTTCCTCCGACGCTGCGGGCGCTTCCTCTTCCGGAACATACGCTGCGGTTTCATACGCCGCCGGCTCTTCCGCCGGTTCTGCCGCAGGCTCCTCCGCAGGGGCTTCCTGCGGAACATCCATTACGAGGGTGGGGGCGGTCCATTCCTGTGTTTCCGGCTCAGCGGGTGCTTCCTGCGCTTCCTGCGGAGCTTCGCCGCTGTATGCGGGCGCTTCATACTCTGCGGGCGCTTCCTGCTCTGCTGCCGGCTCCGCGCCGATCTCACCCAGTCCGTGCGCGCGGACATATGCCTCGAAGTAGGCATCCTCATCCTCATAGCGCTGCGCGGCCAGCTCGTCGCTGCGGCGGAACATATCCGCCGTATATGCGGTATAACTCTCGTACTCTTCCTCCGCGACCTGGATGCGGTCCAGTGTCTCGGCGACGTCCTGCTGGTCATAGCCCTCCGTCTCACCGATCAGCGGATTCTCATAGGTCTGCGCTGCCTCTTCCCGGACTGCGGACGCCTGGGCCTGCTCCTCCGTAAAGGTGCGCGGGTTCAGAATGTTGCTCTGTGCCTCACTCAGGTTGGCATAGCGCTGCTTCAGGCGGAGCGCCTTCCGGCTGTAGGGACTGTCTCCGTATAAAAGCGCGATCCTGTCGCAGGTCTTTACGCTGTCCTCGATCCTTCCGGCATACTCATAAGAAGTAGCCAGTTCATACAGCCACTTTTCATCGGGATCATGATCACAGTAACGCTCCAGCGGGATCAGCTGGCGGTCATAGGGCGCGTGCTTCGCCTTCAGCAGCATGTACTGCAGGAGATAGTTGCCCGTATCGTCCGGCGCGATCTCATGGTACTCATGATAATAATCCTCAGCCTCTTCCATGTCACCCGAACGGACTGACAGCTCTGCCAGTTTGAACAGGATCCGCTTGCCCACGGGCGCGCGCTCCAGGGCCATGATCAGGAGGCCTCTCGACTCATCCAGCCTGTCGTTCTTCTCAAAGACCGTCGCGGCCATCGTCAGCAGGTTGGTATTGCGTACCCGCTCCCACTCGATAGACTCGGCGATCTTGAGGGCTGTCGCGTAATCCTCCTCATTGACCAGCTTTTTCATCTGTTCGATTTTTAAATTGAACTCGTACTTGTCCATTTTGGCTCCTTCACGGAAGTGTAGTAATTATTTCAGCTCGGTGCGTCCGCTCAGTGCGCGCTCGAGGGTAACTTCATCGATATTTTCAATGTCGCCGCCGACCGGTACGCCGGATGCGATCCTGGTGATCCTGACCGGCAGGTCCAGCATCCGGATGAGTTTGACGATGTACATCGCCGTGCTCTCTCCCTCCACAGTCGGACTGGTGGCAATGATGACCTCCTGCACAGCGGCGCTTCCGTCCGCATTCTGCAGTCGCTGCATCAGCTCCTTCAGCCTGATGTCATTCGGGCCTACGCCAAGCAGCGGGGAAATGACGCCCTGCAGCACGTGGTAAACGCCGTCGTATCTGCCGGTACGCTCGTAGGCGGCCAGGTCGCGGGAATTCTCCACGACCATGATCATCGTATGATCGCGTTTCTTACTGCTGCAGATCGGGCAGATGTCGCCGTCCGTCAGCGTCTGGCACTGACTGCAGAAATGAACATTTTCCCTGGCGTCCACCATGGACTCCGCAATGCCCCTGACCTGTTCCTTCGGCATCCCGATCAGATGGAATGCCAGGCGCTGGGCGCTTTTCTGGCCGATGCCCGGCAGGGACTGCAATGATTCGATCAGTTTGCCGATGCTAGATCCGTAGTAATCCAAGGTCAGAAACCTCCCAGGCCCAGGCCGCCGCCCAGACGTCCCATGATAGCTTCGGTCGCCTCATCTGCCTTGCCCGCGGCGTCGTTATACGCGAGCATGACCAGATCCTGCAGGGTCTCCACATCCTCGGGATCACAGGCATCCGGATCGATCTCGACCCTGGTCATGACCTTCTTGCCGTTGATCGTGATGCTCACGGCACCGCCGCCGGCTGTCCCGGTACACTCCTTCTCCTCAAGTTCCTTCTGCTGCTCTTCCATCTGGCGCTGCATGCGCTGTGCCTGCTTGAGCATGTTATTCATGTTGCCGGGCATGCCGCCCGGGAATCCACCGCGTTTTGCCATCGTTTCTCTCCTGATATCTGTCCTGCCGGTGTTCCGGCCCTATCCTCTGTCTGCCGTGCCGGCTTCCCGGCCTGATCTCTAGTTCTCAAACTCAACATGGAACCGGATCCTGCTCAGCTCCTCGTCGGTCATGCGGTTATCCACCGCTTCGATCTCCCCGGGCTTTGCGATCCGGGCCATGAAGCTGACAGGGATGCCCAGACGCTCACGCGCCAGTTCCCGCAGCCTGAGTACGCCGTTTTCCTCCGGATTGCGCGCCGCCAGGGTGTAATTGATCTTATTCCTGAAAAGCAGTACAATGCTGCCCTTTTCCTCTTTCAGCATAACGCCGGAAAACAATGTCCGGTTGGATGGCGAAAGATCGTTCACCATGTCCGCCCAGTTGTGACGCAGCACATCGATCAGGCGGTCGCCGCGTTCCTCCTCCGGAAACTCTTCGGACGCTGAAACCGGAGGGATCTCCTCCTCCGCGGGCGTTGCCTCCGGCTGCCGGGAGATCTGGTTCTGTCCTTCAGCCTGCGGCTTCGGTGATGCCTGCTCAGCGGGCTCACCTATCTCCGGGACCGGCTCTTCTGCCTGCCATACCTCCGGGACCGGTTCCTCCCGGACCGTATCCTGCCTGCGGTCATTCAGCTCCACAGTGATCCTGGCGCTCATCGGCTCCGGGGCCTTGTCCGGACCTTTCTGCTCCGCTTCCAGGTTTCGCCTGCGCTCTGCCTGGAGTCTTGCGCGGATGCTGCCCGGTTCCGCTGTTTCTGCTGCCCGTCCTGCTTCGCCTGAAGCCTCCCACAGTGTGTCTGCCGGAGCTCTCGATGCATCTCCCGGGCGGCTTTCCGCTTTTGCCGTCCGTCCCGGTACATCCATGCTCCGCCCGCCTGCGTCTGACGGTCTGTCGGATGCTGCTGCCTGTATGGTATGCCTTGTGCAAAGGCGGATCAGTTCCACCTCCAGAAGGACTCTCTTCTGCGGCGAAAAGCGGGCACGGTTGCCCAGCTCCGCCAGCGCGGACATGATCATGATCAGGTCCTGACGGCTGGTCAGCGCCGCATCCGCGCGCGCCATCATCAGCCGTTCCTCGGATATGTCGAGGATATCCGCCGACGCGTCGCTTCCGGCCAGCAGCACAGTGCGCAGATACCAGATAAAGTCATTGATCAGCTGGCTGATGTCACTGCCCGCTGCCGTGAGTTCATTGACTGTCTTCAGCGCTTCCTCGATCTCTCCGCGCACGACCTGTCCGTACAGGGCGGAATACACACCCGTATCCGCAGCGCCGAGGATCTCCAGCACATTGTCGTACGTCAGCGTCTCCCCGTAATGATAGGCTGCGCACTGGTCCAGCAGGCTCAGCGCGTCGCGCATGGAGCCGTCTGCCGCTTCCGCGATATAGGAAAGCGCCCGGTCTTCGATCTTCATGCCCTCGAGCGCCGTGATCTCCCGAAGATGCGTGGCGGCCGTACGGCGGCTCATGCGGTGGAAATCGTAGCGCTGGCAGCGGCTGAGGATCGTCGGCGGGATCTTCTGCGGATCCGTCGTTGCCAGGATAAAGATCACATAGGAAGGAGGCTCCTCCAGTGTTTTGAGCAGGGCGTTGAACGCGCCTGTCGAAAGCATGTGCGCCTCGTCGATAATGTATACCTTGAACCGCCCCGTGACCGGCGGATACTCCACCTGGTCTCGGATATCGCGGATGTTGTCCACGCCGTTGTTTGAGGCCGCATCGATCTCAAAGACGTTCATGGCACGGCCGGTACGGATCGCCTCGCAGACCTCACAGCTGTTGCACGGGCTTCCGTCATGCTCCGCGGCGTGGGGGCAGTTGACCGCCCGCGCGAAGATCTTGGCTGCGGAAGTCTTGCCGGTACCCCTCGTACCACAAAAAAGATAGGCATGACCTATCCTGTCTGTCCTGACCTGATTCTTCAGGGTCGTTACGACCGCGTCCTGACCGACGATCTCATCAAAGGTGGCAGGCCGCCATTTTCGATACAGTGCCTGATACGACATGTGACTCCAGCGCTATGGATCTTATATGCGCCCCTGACCGGTCTGCTTCCGGCCCGCAGATCATACAGTTCATCCCTGCAGGATACAGACCGCCTGATAGCTCATATAGATATACTCCATTAGATTTTAACATCATGTTGTGTTCTATGCAAGAAAATCATACAAGATTTCCGCCGGTTCCGACTTTAAAACAATTATGTAACGTCACCGTCAGATCCGTCGCCGGAGAGTACACGGCAGCAGTGTCGAGAATACCGGTAGCGCTTTCCCTCACGGAATGCTACAATACGCTTATGAGTCTGACCCGTGAAGAAAAATACATGAAGGAAGCCATACGCCAGGCGCATAAGGCAGCCGCCATCGGTGACGTGCCCATCGGCTGTGTGATCGTGCAGGGCGACCGGATCATTGCCCGCGGGTATAACCGTCGGACGGCAAAAGGCAATGTCCTCCAGCATGCGGAGATCATTGCCATTGACCGCGCCTGCCGCAGAACAGGCGACTGGCGGCTCGAGGAATGTGAGATGTACGTCACGCTCGAACCCTGTCCCATGTGCGCGGGCGCTGTCGTGCAGGCGCGTATACCGAAGGTGTATATCGGCGCCATGAATCCCAAGGCCGGCTGTGCCGGTTCGATCCTGGATATGTTTCATGAGACCCGCTTCAATCACCGGGTCGAGACCGTCATCGGCACCTGCGGGGAGGAATGCATATCCCTGATGAAGGATTTCTTCCGGGACCTGCGGGAAGCGCATCCGAAGAAAGTGAAGTACATCCCCGGAGAGGGACGGATCGAACGGCAGTAACCGCAGTTTTTTCATAAACCGGGGCTGTGCCCGGATAATGCAGCATCATCCAAAAGAAAGGACCGACCATCATGAACAGCAGCGCACCGTTTTGTACCTGTGACAACTATAACTGTTCCCTGCACCCCGTGAACCATGACAAGGGCTGTAATCCGTGCATGGAGAAAAATCTCCGTGTGGGACATGTGCCAAACTGCATGATCTATGCGGTCTCCAAAGAAAAAAAGCCCGCCGGTTACACCTTCGAGGATTTTGCGGACTTCGTAAATGAATGCAGAAGCGCTGCGGAATGACCGCAGCGCTTTTTTTTATTACCGTTTCTCACGCTGCATTTTCAGCAGATAGGCAAGGCAGAGCAGATTCTGCACCAGGGAGGAACAGGGCGTGGCCAACCCGATCCGGAAAAGAGAGACCGGCTGGATCCGGCTGAACAGCATGGACAGCGGGACTCTGACCAGGAAAGCTCCCGTGATCCCCTGCAGCATGACGAAGGCAGTCCGCTGGCAGCCGTTGAAATAACCGATAAAACAGAACAGGAATGCGGTCATCAGGCAGTCGATGGCGTACGCCCTGAGATAATCCGCGGAAGCCTGCCTGACTTCCATATCCGAGGTGAAGATCCCGCTCAGCAGACCGCCATGGAAATACGCCGCATATCCGATAAGGACACCGCAGCACAGGGAGATCCCGATGCCGTAGTACAGGGCTTTCCGTGCCCGGTCCATACGGCCTGCGCCGAAATTCTGCGCCACGAAGGAAGAGATGGACTGGGAAAATGCCGAAGGCACAAGCATGATGAATCCGCAGAGCTTTTCTGCGACGCCGATGCCCGCGGAGGCGATGACGCCGAGCCCGTTGACGATGGCCAGGATCACCAGGAAACTGATCGAGACCAGCAGGTCCTGCAGGGCAATGGGCACGCCGATGGTCAGGATGCGCCGGATGACGCGGAGATCATATCGGATGTCCTTCACCGAAAAATCAAAGGGAAGCCCCGACTTGCGGATGATCAGCAGGGAAATGAGCACACTTAAGCCCTGGGACATGACCGTCGCCGCTGCCGCGCCTGCGGCGCCCATTCCCAGCACCGCTACGAAATACAGGTCCCCGAAAATATTGAAGACCGCGGCGATCGCCACGGTGATCAGCGGCATGCGGGAGTTGCCCATGCCGCGGAAAATGCTGCCCAGAATATTGTATGCCACGATAAAGACTGCGCCTCCGCAGCAGATCCTGAGATATGCCGTCGCCTGGGAGAACGCCTCAGCGGGCGTATGCATGATCCCGGCCGCCGCAGGTGAGAGAAACTGCATCGAAACGGCAACCAGCGCGCCCATTGACAGAAACAGCGCAATGGAGGTGCCGATGACCTTTCCACCGTCCCGGAGACGGTTCTGGCCGATCATCTGACCCAGCAGGACGGTGGTTCCGAGCGCCATATCGGTAATGACAAAGGTGATGGACTGCATCAGCTGCGATCCGATGGAGACCGCCGATACATCGGCAGCATCGGAAAACTGTCCGACGACCAGCAGGTCGACGGCACCGTACAGCGACTGCAGAAACATTGAAAATATAATAGGAAAGACAAACCGCACAAGAGGCGAGAGGATCTTTCCTTCGGTGAAAACTGTATTTTTCATGGTTCCCTGTAACTATAAAAAGGAGCTGCCGCACCGGGCTCGGAAAGACACATATCATCCACGATCCGATATGAGACAGCTCCTTCTGGCATTCTTTACAGCTTTACAGCTGACTGGCAAAGAACCTCCAATACGGAATATACGGCATATTGGGATCCCCGATCTGGCGGGAAAGCGACGCAACGATCGTCGGCTTCAGGGCCAGATCCCGCAGTTCCTCGTAATGATCGCGGAAGACCGTATCCGGATCGCTGTCCAGAATGATCCTGCCGCCGCTCATGACGATGACCCTGGTCGCATACTGCGCGACGACTTCCATGTCGTGCGTGACCATGATGACCGTGCCGTCATAGAACTCGATCAGCTCCTGCATCAGCTTCAGGATGCCTGCCAGGTCATTCTCGTCAAGTCCGGTCGTCGGCTCATCCAGCAGGATGATCTTCGGATTGGAGATCAGCATGGTCGCCACAGCAAGCCTCTGCCGCTGTCCGCGGGACAGGGAGAAAGGATGAGCTTCCTCTGTGCCGTTCAGCTCTACGATCTTAAGCACACGATCGACATTTTCCTTTACTTCCTCTTCCGGCCGGCCGGCATTGCGCAGTCCGAAAGCCACTTCATCAAAAACGGTATTGCAGAACAGCTGGTTGTCCGGATTCTGGAATACATACCCGATATCCCGGATGATCTCCGTTACAGCAGTATCCTTTGTGTTGTGCCCGTTGATCAGCACTTCTCCGCCCGCGGGCTTCAAAAGACCCAGGAGAAGCTTCATGACTGTCGTTTTGCCGCTTCCGTTGTGGCCGATGATCGCAAGAAACTCATTTTTATACACATTGAAGCTGACATCCTGCACCTGTTTGAAATTGGTGGCCGGATACTGATAATCGATATGGCGCACTTCCGCGACAAGCTCATCGCTCTTGCGAGAATAATCCTTATACTGAAGAGCCCCGAATACCTTCGGATCCTGCTTCAGTGCCGCACGCGCGTACTCGATCACTTCCGCCTGCTTCAGGGGACGCGGATCAGACCAGCTGAACCCGCGCTCATTGAGGTAATGCGCGAGACGCACATGGTCCGGGATGCGGACGCCGATCCGGTCGAGCTCATCATAATGGTCGTAGAGGATCTCCGCGGGATCGCCGTCATAGATGATGTGTCCCTCATGCATGACGATCATATGGTCGGTGAATTCCACAAGGTCCGTCAGGTCATGCTCAATGACCAGGAAGGTCATATTGATCTCCTGTTTCAGCTCTGCCAGGATATCCATGACTTCCTGCTTACTGATCGGGTCCAGGTCGGTCGTAGGATCATCCAGCACGATGATGTCCGGGCGCACAGCCAGTGAAGATGCGATGGACACCTTCTGTTTCTGTCCGCCGGAAAGGGAGAAGGTCAGCCGGTTGCTGATATCTTTGATCCTAAGCTTCTCCAGCGAATACTGTACTCTCTCTACGATCTCGTCATGCTTATATCCCTGACACTCCACGCCCAGAGCGACTTCATCCACCACGCGGATGGAAAAGATCTGGTCCTCCGGATTCTGGAATACCATGCCGATCTTACGGCTCAGCTCATACAGCTCCACATCCGTGGTGTTCATGCCGCTGACCCACACATCACCGTACATCTCGCCGTTGGCAAGATGCGGGATAATGCCGTTCAGACACTTTGCCAGCGTAGTCTTGCCGCTGCCGGAAGACCCGCAGAGCAGCACGAACTCACCCTGTTTGATTTCAAAATTTACATCGGCGATCGCGTCAGCGTCGACCTCCGGATACCGGAAGCGCAGGTCTTTGGTGCGAATGACGACATTCTCCGGGATCTCCGCTGTTGTTTTCTCGATCTGTTCACTCATAGATATAGTTTCCTTCCATGTCGGATACCGGACTTACTGTCCTTTTACCAGCGGGTTGATACCCAGATGAAATACATAACGCATGACAAATGCCGCGATAAATACAGCGATGCAGAATACGAGCATGATGTAGTCCGAAGTCTTGAATTTGAACTCCTGGTAATAATCCTTCCATGCGCGCATTCCGAAACCTTTGGATTCCACCGCGAGGCCGGTAGTGCGGCTCTTGCGCAGGCTGTTGATCATCAGCGGTGTGACTGCCAGTTTGAAGGCGTTGAAGGTCTTCTTGAATCCGCCCTTCTCCACGCCGCGGATCGTCTGCGCCGTACTGACATTGCTCATCTCCGAGCTGACCAGCGGGAACATGCGCAGGGCACCCATCATCATGAAGGATACCGACATGGGCATATGCATCTTCATCATGGCTTTTGCGAGCTGCGCCGGGTCGGTCGTACAGATCAGCAGCAGCGCGACCACATACGGGATCACCGCGCGGATGCCCAGTGTGATGCCGGAAGTCAGACCGATCTTTGTCGCGCGCATAAAACCGAGATCCAGCAGGACCTTGTTATCCGGATAGTCATAGTTGTAAAAGGTCGAGAACAGGACCGTGACCAGGCCGAACACCACTGCCGCCCAAAGAAGGGCGCGGATCGGACGCGGATCGATCTTGGCACTCAGCCATACCGGTACAACCAGCAGGCCGCAGGCCAGGACATACTTGGCATCCGTAAAGAACAGCGGGATCGTACAGAATACGAGAATATAAAGCAGCTTCACTCTCGGGTCCAGCCGATGGACCCAGGTATCTTTTTCATAATTGATTGCAAAATCTGACATTTCCGGTCAATGCTCCCTTCGTAAATGCGAAAGAAAGGCCTTTTTTTACAAAGACTTCCGATGGCGTGACCCGCCACCGGAAGTGTCAATTTGCTATTGATCCGCGTGTATCGATGACGCGCAGATAGAACTGCCGCCTGTCGTTTCCGCAGAAGATCAGTTGCTGGTCAGTTTGTGGCCCTGGATACCGACTGCCAGACCCAGCTTGGTGCCGAGCAGGGAAAGAACGACTGCGCCCAGGAAGGCAACGAGCATCATCCAGACTTCGCAGGGAACCAGGAATACATTGAAGATCATCCAGAATGTGAACCAGAAATAGAAGCACATATAGATGAAACCGAAGAGGTACATCCAATTGCTGTGATAGACATCTGTCGGATCATCCGGGAACTTTGACTTTCCGACCGCATCCATGATGAACTCCACGATAAGAGAGCCAACGAACGCATAGATCCAGTACAGCCAATGCTCACCCTGCAGGAAGAAGTCGATCGCGACCCAGCCGATGGTGTAGTAGAAGCAGGTCCACTTTTTCTTAACGACTGCGCAGCATGCCGTGAAGCAGAACGTACTGAACATCTGCATGAACGAATGGTTGAACGGGAAGACCACGCCGGCCATCTTGAACACGAGGAACAGTACACGGACAAGAGCCGCGAACACCACGCAGGTGATCAGGTCGACCGCGTTAAACTTCAGGTTGCCCTTTTTTGCTTTTGCTTCTGCCATAATAAAAAACCTCCAATCCCCTATATATATCGTGACAGATATATCTTTGATCAGGCTTTGATCAGCCTGTCAAGATCCTCTTTGGTAAACTCCACGCCTTCGTCCATATAGTTCTCACCGGTCAGGCAGGACGCGAATGTGACCAGCGCGTCGGTATAGGGCGTGGGGACGCCGTACAGCCTGCCGATCTTGCCGACCGGCGCCACGCCGTACGGGATATCCTCCGTGATATAACGGAAATGGAACGACGTCGGTCCCATTGCGCGCTGGTAGACCTCATTCTCATGCAGCGCGTCGAAAAGGTTATCGTGCTTGATCTCCCAGAAAGAATTGATTCCGGTCAGGATGTCCGGGATCTCCAGTCCGAGCGCCTTCGCGACCTGCACTCTCTCCGCGTCGATCTTTACGATATAATCTACCGTCATCGGGGAAATGCCGTTGCCGTAGAACTTGTAAGGCTCCGCATTTTCCGTCCGGGCCGTGTTCAGGATCGTGATCGGCACATGGATGACGGGGTTGGTCGAACTTAAGGTCGTCCGGAGAATGCTGTCGTCCGGCTTCAGTGCCGGAAGGTACGGCTTCAGTTCCTCCACCAGCGCCCCGCTGCGGGCGGGATCGGTAGCAGCGAGAAGAATGTTGGATTTAAGGGAATAATGTACCCTGCCGTACTCCTTGCTGGAAGCGACGAACAGCTGGGATCCGGTCTCCGCCAGCGTGATATCCTTCTCCTCGAGAAGGCCGCCGAGCGTTGTCATCCCTTCAAACGCGCCCCAGTTGGCGTTGGTCACCACGATCTTCTGTCCGGCTTTCAGAACAGGCTTCAGTTTCTCAAAGATCTCCTTATGGACGCCTGCCGTCGTCATGATCATCAGGACATCGCCGAACGCCACTGCTTCCGCAAAATCTGTGGTACACGCGAGCTTCCAGGTTCCCTCAACGGAACCCGTGGACGTGATGCCGCCGTTTCGGATCGCCTCCGCCTTCTCCGGATTCCTGGTCCAAAGACATACTTCCGCTCCCTGGCTCCGCAGATACGCAGCCATGGCATGTCCTGTGTTGCCCGCACCCAAAACCGTAAACTTCATAAGCTGTCCGACCTTCCTCTTTGATCAGCCTTCCTGTTTGACCCGGAAAGCAAAGTTATATCAGCAATTGTAAATCATTGTATGTGATATAATACAAAAAAGCAAGCCTATCCTTCGATTCGCTCCTCACTGCCGGCAAAAAATGCCTCTATAGCCGGCCTGTCAAAAGGCCTGCAGCCTTCCGCAAAGTCCGCCGCCATGTAGCGCAGGACCTGTGCCGCGCAGTCAGCATCCGTGATCGCGCGGTTGGACCTGAAAAGATCGCCGAACTCATCCTGGATCTCCCACCAGCTCTCATAATGCCGGCGGCTCAAAACCGCGCGCCCGTCCTTCAAATAGATCAGCCATGCTTTGACAAATTCATCCGCTCCGATCATTGCCATTGTCTTTCCTCCCGATGTTCATTCTCCGATGCGATTATACACTATCCGGCCCGAAGTTAAAACACCTTCTCCGGGATCCGCCCAGCCAGCCGCAAATAAATGCCCATGAAACCGACCGGTTGATCAGTTTCATGGGCATGATGTCTTTATACTCCTGTAATCAGGTCAAACTGCTGAATCAATCAGCGGCAAGCTCTGCTAAGCTCGCACGGCGTTGCCTCTTGTGCAGCTAAAGCATCCATCTCACAACGGATAGCTTCGCTATCCTGTTCGATTAGGATTGCTAAGCGCCGTCGCACACGATTGACGTAGCGCTCATCGGCGCCCTTGCGGGCTTGATTCGCTGAGTCAATCAGCGAACATCGCCGCCGCATCCGGAAGCGGCTTGTCGAGCAGCGTGACTGCCTTGGATACGTTCAGCATGTGGATGTAGTCCACGTTGCCTGCCAGGATGTTGTTGCCCCAGGTGCCGCAGCCTTCGGATACTGCCGGTGAGAGCGCGTTGTTGCACGGGCCCCACGCGTACGGAGTCGGCTGGTTGATCAGGACTCTCGATACCGGGATGCGCTCGCAGTAGTATCTGATATGTGCGTCATCGTTGGAGAAGATGCCTGCGCTGTGGCCGATGCCGCCGCTCTCTTCCATGTTCCGGATCGCCATGTCGACCGCGTTCTCGAAGGTATCATAGCTCTTCATCGTCGTGATCGGTCCGAGGATCTCCTCGTTCAGGATGTCCGCGGCGCCGATCTCCTCGACCTTGAGGGCGATGACCTTGGTATCCTTCGGGATGTCGAAGCCTGCTGCCTTCGCGATGACCGGGGCGTCCTTGCCGACCAGCTCCGGATCCGGCTTTCCGTTCTCCATGAACAGGGCTTTGCGGAACTTATCTACATCCGCCGCATCTTCGAAGACAGCGATGCCCGCCTTGCGGAATGCTGCCATCACTTCCTTCTCCAGCTCTTCCGGATACAGGAACAGGTTCTCGCCGTCGCACAGGATGCCGTTATCGGATCCGACTGCCTCTACAGACTGCACCGCCGCGTCGTCGATGTCATAGCCCCTGTCCAGGATGACAGGCGGGTTGCCCGGGCCTACGCCGTATGCCGGGGTGCCTGAGCTGTACGCTGCCTTCGTAAGGCCGAAGGAACCGGTCGCGATGATAAGGTCTGCCTTCTCCATCAGCTCTGCGGAAAGCGCGATGGTCGGCTCTTCGATGATCTGCGCCAGGTCTTCCGGAGCGCCGCACTTCCTCAGCGCTTCACGGATCAGCTCGATCGTATGGGTGGAGGACTTCTTTGCTCTCGGTGCCGGGCAGACGATCATGGCGTTCTTGCCCTTGACGATGTGCATGAAGTTGCCTAAAGGTGTAACGTTCGGGTTAGTGGCAGGAGTGATCGCCGCGATGACGCCGATCGGGTGCGCGATCTCCATGAGGCCCTGCTCAGGATCCTCGTTGATGATGCCGACGGACTTTTTATCCTTCAGATAATCCCAGAAATGTGCCGGGGTGTCGGTGTTCTTCGCGACCTTATCCTGGTAAAAGCCAAGGCCGGTCTCTTCCACTGCCTCTGCTGCCAGCTCTTCGGCATGCTTATAGATGATCTTGGCTGCTTCGTACACAAGCTTGTCGACCTGTGCCTGATCGTAATCCTTGATCGCTGCGACTGCCGCTCTCGCCTTCGCGATGCGCTCCTCAACTGTTAAGCTCATGGTTTTCTCTCCTTTTTCAAAAATCTTATTTCGGACCACTGTATCTTTTGCCGATTCTGGTATCAGCTTATCTGAAAAAGTCCGCAAATGCTATTACCCTGCCGGGTGAATTCGCGGTTTCAGCCTTCGGCATTGTCCGAAAAAAGCACAAATGCTTCCTGTGTACTGGAATGATCACAGACTGTTGTTGACCACAGCATCCCCCAAAAGCTCGAACAGCTCGAAGAACAGTATGCATTCTTCGGTCTTTGGCAGGATCAGATTGGTGATGGGCGGAATGAGGATCCAGGTGGCGGAACCGATCATACTTTCCATACTGATGGTAAAAGCGCCGGATCCCTCTTCGTGACGGATCTCCAGGTCAAAGATATCCAAAGCCCGGATCCGGTCCATGATCAGCGGATTGGACAGCCGGGCAAGATATGCGTCCTTTTGGGCAAAGTCTTCGCTGACCCAGCGTTTGCATACCCATTGCGTATCTTTCAATCTGAACTGAAGCTCGAAATGGCAGGTCCCCGTTTCCGTAAAGCGCTCATTGACCGGGATCTCGCTCAGCATCTGCAGATTATAGTTGACTGACATGAATCGGTTTTCCCAGTTGTAGACGAGCGTGAGCCCATTCAGGTAGCGAAACCGCTGCAGTGTCAGCTTTCTGAGCAATGTGCCGCTCTCCACGCCGGTACAGCTGCTCCCGGCAGCATCCCGGAATTTGTCAGCGAGCACCGTGAGCTTACGCTCCACCCTCCGGGTCACAAAGCTGTTTCTGGCCTGTGCCGCATTTCTGTTTTTTTCCTTTTGAAGTAAACCCATACCAGATCCTGTTTCCTGTCGCCCGTTATCTCAGGGGGAATGGGACAGGCTTCCGAGCCTGCCCCATTTTTCTTTATAAAACTTCAGATCAAAGCGCGTTTCTGTTCTTCAGCCACTCCACGACCGCTTCATCCCAGACAGGCAGGTACTCTGTCCTGTCGCGGATCATCTTGACGGCGTCTTCCAGGCTGGAGACTTCATTGATCGGGTGACCGTGCGTCTTGTTCCAGACAATGATAAATACGATAACGACCGCGATCCAGATCAGGGTGATCGCAATGTAGGTGCTGATGGTGTAGATGGCATACAGGGAGCCGATGATACCGATCGCAAAGACCAGCGGAGCTGCCGGGACCTTAAACAGTCTCGGGAAGTCCGGATACTTCTTGCGAAGCACCAGTACGTCGACCATTGCCAGGATGTAGCAGCCGAGCCATGCCACGCAGACGATGTTGATGAACATGTTCATGATGTCGGCAGTGCCGCCCTTCATGCAGATGTAGATGGTGCAGAAGAACATCAGGAAGAAGCAGAAGATAGTGCCCCAGACCGGGATGCGGTACTTGGGATGCACGTATCCGAAGCCCTTCGGAAGCTGTCCCTGACGGGCCAGGCCGTAGAACATACGCGGCAGGGCTGCCAGCTGGGAATTCGCGGTGGTAAAGGAAGCCAGGATGGTGATGATGCTCATGACTGCCGCGCCGATGAAGCCCATGGATCCTCTCGCGCCGTCGATATGGCTGACGCCGGAGGTGACCAGCACCTGCAGATCCGTATACTTCAGGGATGCATAGGAGAAAATGATATCGATCACATAGATGGAAATGAGAGCTGCGAAAAGAGCCTTCGGGATGACCTTATACGGCTCCCTGGTCTCTTCCGCCATCGGACAGCAGTTCTCAAATCCGATGTACCACCAGATGGACGATCCGACCGCGCCGAACACGGCTGCATATCCTTCTGCCGGAAGATGCGGGTTGGCGACCGGGGTGCAGCCCAGCGCGCTCTCACCGACGCCCAGGAGACCCAGGACCGCGATGATCGCGTAGGCGATCATCATGCCGATCGGCAGCGCGCCTGCAAACTTGCCGTAAATGCCGACATCGAAGATATTGATCAGCAGGCAGGCGACCAGGAACAGAAGGCTCGTGATCAGGGCCGGAATGCCGGTGACTTCCTGCAGGGAGTAGCCGCTCATCGCCATCTGCGTGGATCCGTCGGCAGCTGCCAGGAGGACATAGGTGCCCAGTACCGCCAGGGTACCCCAGAAACGTCCCAGTGCCGGGTTCGTATAGTCGGAGATCATGCCGCCGCCCGGAAGCATCGCGCTCAGCTCAGAGAATGCGAGAGCCGCGCTCAGGATCGGGATCAGGCCGATCAGTGAAGTGAGCCACACGCCATAGCTGGCCTGTCCGGCGACCTGTGTTACGGAGAACATTGCGGTACCGGAGACGACGAGGCCCATGGCTGCGCCGTAGGTTGCGCTGAAACCAAGTACACGTTTCAGTTTTGCTTGTTTCTCTTCCATAATTACCTCCTCTCAAAAATGCTTGTGTCGTATGTATTGCTTCGCTTTTCCGTTTTACCGTTTTGCCTTATCCCACGCGGATCCGCTTTCAGCCGCCGTAATACATCTTCAGGACTGCCTTATCCAGAACATGGCCTTCAATGGCATTGCGAAGATCCGCATAATAGAAGCCCTGCTTCAGATCCGGCACAAAGTCGAGCGCATACATGGTGAGCTCATACGTATGCCGGCGGCCCGGCGCAGGTCCGCCGAATCCGACCTTTACTGCTTCGGAGAGCTCCTCATACGGCCCATAGGGCAGTGCCCAGCTGTTATGCCCGTGGATCAGGGCGGCTTCTGTCTTCGCGCCGTTTTCCGGAAGCTCATGCATGGATGCCGGAATGCCTGCCGCGATCCAATGGATCCAGATCACCCCTTCGTCCTCGGCATTGTCATAATCCATGTACTCCAATGCGTAGGAGACGGTCCCTGCCGGCGCGCCTTCCCAGGCGAACGGGAAAGAAAGCTGCGGTACACCTTCGAGGACCGTGCTTTGGTCCGGTGTATCGATCCCGTATCTCTTGTCAAGATAGCCGTCACGGACAGCATCGCTGTACAAAATGAACATGTTATAACCTCCTTCCCGGGATTATTTATTCATTTTCAACATAATACCAAAGTCATTTTAATACGATTAGTACGTGCTTACAATGAGATTTGTATATATTTATGTACAATTTTTATACATTTTATCGATGTCCGAAGCTTTCTATGACACTGGGAATATCCGCAAATCCCGAGACCAAAAAAGGAACGGCAGCATTGAAAAGCCCGTTCCTTTGAAAACCGCGTTATTAACTAAAGTTCCTGCATGAAACACTACAAAAGGTCGCTCAGCTGCGCGAACTCCGCCAGGCTGAGACGCTCGCCGCGCACATTCGGATCCAGCCCCATCTTGGTAAGCGCCGTTTCGACCCGCTCCCTGTCAATGCCTTCTGTCTGCAGCGCCGGATCATTTTTCAGCCCGTTGACCAGGGTCTTACGCCGCTGCGCAAAAGAAGCCCTGATGACCCGGAACATCTTCGCCTCATCCGCAGGCTGCACCGGACGCTCCTCATGCAGGGAAAGACGAATGACCGCGGAGTCCACATTTGGACGCGGAATAAAGCAGTTCGCGGGAACATTCGCGATGATCTCCGCCTTCGTGTAGTATTGCACAGCCAGTGTCAGCGCCCCGTAGTCCTTGGTGCCGGGCTGGGCCTGCATGCGTTCGGCGACCTCCTTTTGCACCATGACGGTGATGGAATCCAGCGGAAGATCCTGCTCCAGCAGCCCCATGATGATGGGGGTGGTGATGTAGTAAGGAAGGTTTGCGACGACCTTGAACTTTCCGCCGGCGACTGCAGGCTCTGCCGTCCCGCCGCCATTTTCCGCCCGATCAGAGATCCTTTCTGCCAGTTCCTTCAGGTCCACTTTCAGGATATCGTCGTTGATCACCTCGTAATTATCGTACCCCGCCAGGTTCTCCACAAGCAGCGGGATCATGTCCCGGTCGATCTCCACCGCGATCACATGTCCTGCTGCCTCGCAGAGTGCCTGCGTCATGGTGCCGATACCGGGCCCGATCTCAAGGATGGTATCCGCCTTCGTAATTCCGGCGCCTTCAATGATCCGCTTTAATACACGCGGATCGATCAGGAAATTCTGCCCGTAGCGCTTCTTCGCGCTGATGCCGTGTTCCTGCAGAAACTGTATGGTGTTGCGGGGACTGATGAGGTCTTTCATAATGGTGCGGTGCGTTTATCACAGAATGCTGTTATAAAAAATGCACCGAGGCGATCTGTGGCACATAGAAGTGTCTGCTTAGTGCTGCTGTGTTCCCACCCTGACACGGTTCGCAGATTCCTATCGCACAGGACCCCGGCGCGTTATTCAGTATATTATGTTTTCATGCGGCTGTCAACGAAAAGCGGCCGCCCCTGCTGCGCGGTATCTTAGTTGTCTCCGGCCTCGTATTCGGTCAGCGTGAAGGTGAAGCTCTTGCGGGCCTGCTCGTCGGCTGCCAGGTACTCGTCGTAGGTAGTCATCTTGTCGATCAGCTTGCCGTCACGGATCTCCATGATGCGGTTCGCCGTCGTCTGCACGACCTGGTGGTCACGGCAGGAGAAGAGCAGCACGCCCGGGAACTTGATCAGGGCATTGTTGACCGAGGAGATGGACTCCATGTCCAGATGGTCGGTCGGCTCGTCGAGGATCAGGACATTGGCGCCCGAGATCATCATTTTCGAAAGCAGGCAGCGCACACGCTCACCACCGGACAGCACGTTGAGATGCTTGAGGCCGTCATCGCCCTGGAACAGCATGCGTCCGAGGAAACCACGGACGTAGGTCACGTCTTTTTCCGGGCTGAACTGCATCAGCCACTCGTAGATGGAATCGTCGGAATCGAATTCCGCCGTGGAGTCCTTCGGGAAATACGCCTGGCTCGTCGTGATGCCCCACTTGTAGTCGCCTTCGTCCGGCTTCATTTCCCCCATCAGGATCTTGAAGAGTGTGGTCTTTGCGAGCTCGTTGGGTCCGACGAACGCGACCTTGTCCTCACGCCCGATGATGAAATTGAGGTCGTCGAGCACTTTGACGCCGTCGATGGTCTTGGAAAGGTGCTTCACCGTCAGGACTTCGTTGCCGATATCGCGGTTGGGCTTGAAGTCAACGTACGGATATTTGCGGCTGGACGGACGGATCTCGACCATCTCGATCTTCTCAAGCGCCTTCTTACGGGAAGTCGCCTGACGTGATTTGGAAGCATTGGCAGAGAAGCGCGCGATGAATTCCTTCAGTTCCTTGATCTGCTCTTCCTTCTTGCGGTTCGCCTCCTTCATCTGACGGATCATCAGCTGGCTCGCCTCGACCCAGAAATCGTAATTGCCCGCGTAGAGCTGGATCTTTCCGTAGTCGATGTCGGCAATCGAAGTACAGACCTTGTTGAGGAAATACCGGTCATGGGAGACCGTTATGACGGTGTTCTGGAAATTGATCAGGAACTCCTCGAGCCAGGAAATGGCATCCAGGTCCATGTTGTTGGTCGGCTCGTCGAGCAGCAGGATGTCCGGATTTCCGAAAAGCGCCTTGGCAAGGAGGATCTTGACCTTTAAGGGGCCGGGCAGATCCTTCATCATCTGGTAATGGTACTCCGAACCCACGCCCAGGCCTTCCAGGAGGGTCTGCGCGTCCGCTTCCGCATCCCAGCCGTTCATCTCGGCAAACTCCGCCTCAAGCTCCGCTGCCTTGATGCCGTCATCGTCGGAGAAATCCTCCTTCATATAAATGGCTTCCTTCTCCTTCATGATCTGGTAAAGGCGCGGATTGCCCATGATCACGGTGTCCAGCACCGTGTAGGCGTCATATTTGAAATGGTCCTGCTCCAGGAAGGAAAGGCGCTGCCCCTTGCTGATAATGACATCTCCGGACGTCGGCTCAAGCTGTCCGGAAAGGATCTTCAGCAGCGTGGACTTGCCGGCGCCGTTCGCGCCGATCACGCCGTAACACTGGCCTTCCAGGAACTTGATATTAACATCTTCAAACAGGGCCTTTTTGCCGACCCGGAAGGTAAGATTCGATGTAGAGATCATGCGGTTTCCCCTTCTGTAATTGAATTTCTATTTCTATGTATATGATAACATGGATACGGTCTTCCCGTGTGTACATTTCCGTAAAAGAACAAACAAAAGTTGCGCTGCCCGGCCAGCCGGCATAGGCATTGCGGGATATGCCCACGGGAATTTACGTCAGATCTGCGGGATCCTGTAGACGCGGTGCGCGTTTGCCCAGGTGACCTCCTCGATCTCCTCCGGCGTTCTCCCGCAAAGCTCCGCGATCTTGTCCCGGACCGCAGGCAGATAGAGCGAGGAATTCCGTACGAAGTCAATGCCCGGTTCTCTGCCTTCACGGTACGGAAGCGGTGTAAGATAAGGACAGTCGGTCTCCAGGACGACGCGCTCCAGAGGGATCCCCTGCAGGGCTTTCGTCACTTTTTTCTGTCCCTCATAGGTCACGACTCCGCCGAAACCGATATAATAGCCCATCTCCACATACTCCAGCGCGATCTCCCGGCTGTAGGAATAGCAGTGGATAATGGCGTCCTTCAGCCCCTGCTCATGCGCCTTGCGCATCATATTCAGCGTATCGGCAGCGGCATTGCGGGAATGGATGACGACCGGCTTGTCGAGCTCGACAGCCAGTTCCAGCTGGCGCCGGAACCAGTACTGCTGCAGCTCTTTGGACGGCTTGTCTTCATAGCGGTCGAATCCGTGATAATCCAGTCCGATCTCCCCGATGGCTACAGCCTTGGGATGCTGTGCCATTTCCCGGATCGCCGCGAGCTTCTCCTCGTCCATCTCCGCCACCTCATCCGGGTGAACGCCGACTGCGGCATACACATGCGCATACCGCTCCGCGAGAGCCAGGCTGTCCACAGCGCCCCGGAAAGATGCGCCGATATTGCACACCTTCCCCACGCCGCCGGCAGGGAGGCTTTGGATCAGCTCGTCCCTGTCCTTATCATAAGCATCATCATCATAATGTGTGTGCGTGTCGAAAATCATAGCGTAATAAGCTCCTGACAAATGGACTTGCGTGCGCAGGCTTGCCTGCCGGCACTCATGGACTTTTGGAAGGGCACCCGGCATGAGGAAAAAAGCTGCGCGACGCCTTGGCGAGCGAAGCGGTTTCCGAATGGCGGGGACGGAAGGCGGGAGCGCGCAGCGCGGAGCCATCCGTCGGCTTTTTACTCCTTCTGTTCCTCAGTATGCAGCCCCAGCTGCCAGAACGCCACCGCGCTCGCGGCGGCAACATTGAGCGAATCCACCCCGTGGTACATCGGGATCCTGATCGTATAGTCCGAAGCCGCAATGGTCTCCGGCTTAAGTCCCGGTCCTTCACTGCCAAGGACGACCGCCAGCCTTTCCTCGGCATTCAGCTGCGGGTCCCGGATACTGACGGTATCATCCGTAAGGGCAAATGCCGCCAGTTTAAAACCCAGTCCCTTCAGCTGCCCGATCCAGTCTTCCCCGAGCTTTGTCCAGGGGATCTGGAACACGGTCCCCATGCTGACGCGCGCGGACCGTTTATATAAAGGGTCCGTACATCCCGGCGCGAGCAGCACCGCTTCCATCCCGAGAGCGGCTGCCGAACGGAAGATCGCACCCAGGTTGGTCGGATTCATCACCGCCTCCAGTACCGCGACCCTTCGCATTCCAACGCAGCATCCATCCTTGGAAGAAACCTTATGCCCCGGTCTCCCGGCGCAAAGTTCTTCTACGGAAGGAAGCGCCGGCCGCCGCATCAGGCAAAGGACGCCCCTGGCAAGGTGATATCCGGTCAGCTGCTCCAGCAGTTCGGGCGCCGCGGTATAGACCGGTACCTTACAGCGCGCGATCAGTCCCGCAGCTCCGCCCGTCACCTGCTTATGCTCCACCAGCAGTGAGACCGGCTCACAGCCTCCGTCCAGTGCCCGCTCCACGACCAGGGCGCTTTCCGCCACAAAAAGGCCGCCGTGTGGCTCAAAGTAATGACGCAGTTCATTTTCCGAAAGGCGCGCATACGGCTCCAGCACCGGATCAGACAGGTCGGTGACCTCGGTCAGTCTGCTGCCGTGGTCATTTATCATTCTGTTTATATTGTCATTTACAGTGAGATCCATAGCGTGTCCATTTTAACCGATTTGCCTCGCGGTGACAACCTGATGGCATCAGAAGTTTATGGACCTTTGGGTCCTTCTTTCCGCAAGATACGTACTTTCCGCTGTAGCCGCAGGGCGGGAGCTGTGATAAAATGTATTCTGAAAATACAATGATCCGGCACCTGCCTCTTTGTGCCGGAAAACAGCTTCCACGATTTCCGGCATCTATGTCATCATTTATCAAGGGAGGACCAAGTATGAAACTGCATAAGATCGTCATCGCCGCGCTTGCCCTTACCATGGCGCTTTCAGCCTGTGCAGAGCAGACCGCGCCCGCCATAACGGAAACCACAGGCGGTTCCCACAGGGAGATCCCCGCGGATAACAGCGGAGAAAAAGCGGAGAGCGCAGCCGGAGAAGAGATCACGACCTCTTCAGGCAAAACCGCTTCCGGCAAGATCGTCACTGTGGGAAAGGATACCGCCAAGGCGGAAACTCCGGAGACCGAAGCTGAACCGGCAGAAGCTGCCGAAGCCGCCGAAGCGGCAGAAGCTGAAGCCGGGACCGAGGCAGTCTCCGAAACGGCAGAAGCATATAATGTCTTCGCCGACATGGACGGCATCATTTTCGGCTTCATGAGCGGTGTCGGCGCATGGGAGACCACCCTGGAAGTGGCGCCCGACGGAAGTTTCAAGGGGCTGTTCTACGACATGAATATGGGTGAGACCGGCGAGGGCTATGACAACGGCACTCTCTATGAATGCAGTTTCACCGGTCGTTTCTCCGAGCCGGAGCAAAAGGATGACCTGACCTGGACCACCGAAGTTGCCGCGCTTGACTTCGAGACCGAAAAGGAAGGCAGCGACCGCTATATCGAGGACGGCATGCTGCACATCCTCACGGACCCCTATGGTCTTTCCCTTGGAGACAGCATTGAGATCCTGCTGCCCGGCACCCCTTATAAGGACCTGACGGAAGGCTTCCTGAGCTGGATGATCTGGCAGATCGAAGAGGGCAAGGACCTTCCGGAGATCGCCATTTACAATACGACCAATGAGTACGTATTCTATCCGGACCATTACGCGATGGGCGATGCGGATACCTCTTCCGTTCCTGACGCGGAAACAGGGAGCGGGCAGGAAGACATCTCCTCCATTTATGAGTCTGCGCTCAATGCGTATGCCAACCAGCAGATGCCCGATTATTTCATGATGCCGTACGTGCCGATCGGCACCTTCACGCCCCAAAAGCCCTACGAGAGCGTGACCGAAGCCAACCTTCAGGGACGCTGGGTCAACCGCTACAAGGAAGGCGGCGCCGAGATCGAAGAGATCCATACGGTCAACGGCGATCACGGCAAGATCGAATGCTATCGCGACGGCGAGCCGACCTACGCATGGAACGGAGAAGGCACCATCAGCATCGAGGATCGTTCCGACCGCAATGTCTGCCCTGCCTTCCGTATTACCAACGACGAGGGCAATGTCTGCACGATCTACATCCGCTGGGTCAAGGACAACGCGTTCTATGACGGCGGATTCCTGAACCAGTGGAAGCGGGAAGCCCCGGAGGATCCCGCCGACACCTATCTCTATGATACCGTAACGCTGGACAACCTGCAGGGACTCTGGTACAGCGAGTACGAAGACGGCGCAGGCATTTACATGACCCTGCTCAACATTGACGGCGACGAAGGCTGGATCTTCGAGACCGTGGACGGCAGGATCAGCAGCACCTGGAACGGCGAAGGCAAGGTTTCCCTGGTCATGCAGGATTTCATGGACGACATCCGGTATCCCGAGCTGCTTCTGGACAAAAAGGACGGAACGAAGCGCAGCAATATTGCGGGCATCTATATCACGGATGTAGAGAACGACCGCTTCTATGACGCCGGCTTCAAGCGCTGGTACGTGAAGATCACACCGGATTACGGCAAAGATCTCGAGTATCTCTGGGAGCCGGGCTTTGAGGTCCATGAAGACGGCAGTGCCTGGATCGACGGCAAAAACAGCATTCTGGTCATTCCGAACGGCGAAATGAATGATGACGGCTCGTGCCTGCAGTGGACGATCCGGGTGACCAACGACGAAGGCACGGAAGAGACCATTTCCCACGAAGTTTTCGGCGACACGATCTACACGCCGCAGGCTTATGAGGTCGTGAGCGAGGCGGATGTCAATTTCGACGACCGCATGGACCTGCTCCTATACTGTGGGACTATGGGCGCCGCCGGCGTACAGATCTATGACTGTTATCTGAACCTGGGTGACCGCTTTGTGCGCTGCGAGGGCTTTACCGATATTCCGGATCCGGATCCCGATGCCGTCAGCCGCCAGATCATCGGCCATGCCCGCGACGGGGCCAACGCGTATGTCGAAGTATATTACACGATCCGCGGCACTTCCGCTGTGCTGATCGATGAGATCCGTTACGAGTATGATGAAGAAGCCGGAGACTACATTCCGAAAAACTGATGACTGACCCAACTGCAGGAGGCCTGACATGAAACGAATACTCCTTACAGCCTTTGTACTGCTTCTCGGTGCCCTGTTCCTGTCTGCCTGCCAGCCCGGCACGGATCCCGGCCCTGCCGGGACGGACGGACCAGGTCCTGCCGGCACCGGCGGCGCGGCACCCGCCAAAGGCAATTCCCCGATCGGCACCTGGTACGAACAGGAAGAAAACGGCGGTGTGCTTGAAGTGACCAAAAACAAGATCCGGTACACCCCCGCAAGCGGCACCTACGTTGACGAAGCGCCGCTGAAGATCGTCAAGACCCTCGACGGATGCAAGCTGGAGACCAACGAGGAGGATTACTTCTGGTATGTGGATATCGTCTATGATCAGAAAGAAGATATGATCGAGGCGCACACGATGCCGGTCCTGGACGGCGACGGGGGCTACAAGCTCCGCACCTTCCGCAGGGCACCCTACGAGGCTCCGCCGCCACCGGTCTACGATCCGCCGACAGACAATTCCGACCCTGACGCGCCAAAGGATTTCGACGATATGACGGTCCGGTCCATGCACGTTACCTTCTATGACAGAGGGACCTACCACGATCCTTCCTCCAACATGGCTTCCTGCCCGCCGTACCCCGACGTGTACAGTTATGACCTTGAGGTACAGGAGGATGGTACCGCGCTCGTCTCGTCGTCCTTCTGCCATGAGCTCACGCTGCCCGCGGAATCGATGGCGGAGCTGCAGGAACTGGTCAGCAATGCGGACCTCGGCAGCATCAACGGCCTTGACATCCATACGGAAGGAATGCCCTTCGGTACAGAAGATTATACACTTGAGCTGGAACTGGCTTCGGGCGAGACCATCCGCTCTTCCGCAAACGGACCGGATGTCCCGGCTGCATGGATGGAATTCCAGCGTCCGATGCATTATCTCCTGTACTTTGCCTTTGTCAACGCGGGCTATGAGTACAGCGGCTACGGCTTCCATCCGACCGCGCCCATGAAGCGTCTCGGGACCGGCTCGGCGCCGGCACGCGTTTCCTGGAGAAAGATGCTGGAGCAGGCTGACTATGGCTACGGCTGGCTGGAGTTTGAAGATGAGGACGAGAACGGAGGCAGCGGTGATGACAGCAACGCGGAAGAACTTAACGTAAGCTACGATTCTGTCCGCATCGAGCCCGACTGGCCAAAGGCTTATGACTATGATCTTCATACCCAATATCTGGTCTTTGAAGATGTCGAGCCGGAGTACCCCGAACTTATGAAGACCCTGCAGCAGCTGAATGCGGAATACCGCGCTGCTTCGGAGCGTTCCTTACAGGAAGACTATGAGATGATGGAAGCCGTTCCGGCCAAGGTCTGGAAAAACGCAGACCGCCGCTACTGCTACTCCTTCTTTACCGTCGCGCACGGGACCGATCACGGGCTCTTCTATTCAGTCCTGGTCTCCGAAGGCCATGCCAATTCCATGGGCGTCGGCAAATACGGCTACGGACACTACCCGAACATTCAATACAACATCAGCAAAGAGACCGGGCAGATCATTTCCGTCGCGGACCTTTTCAAAGATAAGGAAACAGCGCTGAAACTCATCACTGACAGCCTGGTCAACAGCTGGGGCACCCACAATGAAGAGGGCAAGTTCATCCACTCCGATGAATTCCCCGCAAAGCTTGCGGAATTTATCGACAAGACCGGACGGGACGGCATCAACTGGAACGCGTATTACAGCTATCTGGAGCTGTATTTCCCGACTTCCTTCTTCACAATGTCCGATACAAGCGTCCGCCACGTCCTGTATTACGAGGATCTGCAGGATGTCCTGAATGACGACTGGTCGAGAGTCTGGTAAGCACTTTCCGGCTGACGAAGCGGCAAGCACTTATTATGTTAAAAGCCCGAAATTGCTACATTTTTCATGAAATTCGCAAATAATGTAGCAAAAATAGAGGATTTTCAAAGACCTGTCCGCATACCGTGCTACGCTTCCGGCAAAAAATAGCTTTTCTGTAGCAAATTGTTAACATAAGTCAAAAATAATGCTACGTTTTTGCGCGCTTTGCGCGAAAACGTAGCATTTTCTTCATTTTAACCCTTAAGAGCTATTATTTCGTCATGAACGCCGACGAAAGCTTTACTGTCCCTTTTCTCCGAAGGTGTCCCGGATAAAGCTGTGGACCCGCTTCAGATAGCTGTCCGATTGGTAAATGGCAGCGATGGGGTTGTGTCCCATGACGCGGTCCTTGCCCGTCAGCACGGTGACCGGTGCGCTGCAGTGCCGGATGAAAAGGGTGTCGTGCCCGACACACAGACCCAGGATAATGCAGAGATCGCATCCCGCAGCGGAAAGAACCTCCGCTTGTCCTGCCGGATTGCACATGATCTCGAAGTCCCGGTCCGGATGGAGCTGCTCTTCCCGTGTGATCCCGATAAAAGACTTGGGAACGGAGCCGCACTTGCAGGCTGCCGCTTCGACCTCAAAGCCATTGTCCCGCAGGATCTGTGCCAGCTTGCGGGCTTCTTCCGAAAGTCCGACGCAGAAACCGATCCCGATCCGGTGATAGCCCATGCGGTATGCGAATGCCATCGTTTCCTCCAGCCGGGTCCAGCGGCAGTAGCCCTGGCTCTCGGTCCTGGCTGCGTTCAGGGCGATCTCTTTATCTTCGTCAGAATAGAGTGCCTTGAACTGCTCCGGATCGGACATCCTTGTCAGACAGACGTCCGCCGAGGGCATCTTCGAAACATCCGCCGGCTCACAGGCTTTTGTACCGCAGTCCGCGCAGGTGAATTTCCTGGTTGAGCCGTTTTTGATATCTTCCATCATTTTCCTGATCCCATCTCTTTCTTCTTTGAATAACGTGCCTGAAAGACGTCCTTTTCTTACGTCCTCTCCTCAGTTTCTGACTGCGGCATCATTGTGTTACATACTCCAGGAATTCTACGAGGCGGGGATGCGTTCCGCCTTCCTCATCCAGGCCGGTATCCCCGAGCTCGATCAGCTTGTTGGTCCCGTGATAATCACTTCCCGCAGTCACATACAGATCATAGTGGTCAGCCAGCGAAAGCATGAGCCGCCGCTGCTTCGGAGAAAAACCGGAATAAAAGCACTCGAGTCCCATCAGGCCGAAGTTCATGAGCTTTTCGATCCGCTCTCCCAGCTCCGGTCCCATGATCAGCTGATCTCCGTCTCCGTAAATGGCGTGAGCCAAAACAGGAACACCGCCGTCCGCAAGGACCGCCCGGATCGCCTGCTCCGGCCGGATGTGTCCTTCCGGGGGCGAGTACTTATTCAGAACGCCTTTGATCGCCTCAGAAATGCTCCGTGCGTAACCATATTTGACCATAAGCCTGCCGATATGCGGTTTGCCGGGATTATCCAGCTGATAAAGCGCCGCCATCTCTTCCTCCGGAAAAGTAATGCCATAGGCTTCGCGAAGATTCTGGAGGCGACGGGAGAGCTTGGCCATGCGGAGCGCGTGGGTCTCATGCGTCAGACGCAGGACGTTGCCCCACTCATACTGATACCCGTATCCAAGGATATGGTACTTGCCTTTTTCGTCTTCACATGACAGTTCGATCCCCGGTATGAAGGCAGGCAGCGGATTGCTGCCGCTGTCCTGCGAACCGGCAGTGCCATCTTCCGGCTTCCCGTCCGCGCTGTCTTTTTGCATAAGGGAAAGATGCCGACCCACCCTGAGACAGGCAGACGTGCTGTCATGGTCGGTGACCGAAAAATACTCGTATCCTGCGGCCAGGATCTTTTCCAGCAGTTCTTCCGGTGTATCAGAACCATCTGATGCTGTTGTATGCATATGCAGATCGATCTTCATAAATGTGATCCTCTGATCATTGTGTTTTCTTTCAGCGCTCCCTCTGCTGATCGTGCCCGCTGTTTCTATTCTGTCGTTTTATATATCGTATCTTTCCGTATCTCTTTTTCCAGCTGCTCCGCTCGTGCCGCGTCGCCCGAGGCGACCGGATCCCGCCGGTCTTCATAACGTGCCCGCCGGTAGATCGACGTAAGCTCGTCGATCTCAGCTGTCCTCGCAGGCGCGAGACCGGCTGCTTTTCTTGCTACATCTTCACTGAGAACACTCCCAGGCAGATCTCCGAGCCCCTTCATAAGCCGTCGGAAACTCCGGCGTATGCGCCCTGCAGGACTGAAAAGATCAGACAGACGGCCCTGCGGTCTTCCCGACAGAGACGGTGCGATCCGGCTCCTTGATTCCCTTCCGGTTGCTGCTGCTCCCTGCATACCTGTACGATCCGCCAGCAGCCTGAACAGTTTCAGGATCAGACGAATCGCGATCAGGGCAGCCAGGATCATAAGCACTGCCATGACCCATGGCGGGATGCTCCGCCCGGCTGTTTCGGCAAATACTGCCGGATCCGGCGCCAACGGCAGCCCGCCCGTTTCCTGCATCGGCATCTCTCCCTGTGAGAACAGACGGAGCAAAATAGTGGTAACCGCATAGATCACCAACCCGACCGTATAAAGCAGGACCCACAGGATGCCGCTTACAAGCGCAAGTACCGGGCCTCTCCAAAGCAACAGCAGCAGGCGGGAAATGCCGGACAGGATGCGCGTACTGCTCAAAGCCGCGCCCAGCATTCCGATCCCGAGGATAAGCAGCAGGTTGAACGCTTGAAAACGGCGCTCCGTGTAGACCGCCGGGTCCTGGCGAAGGATCCTGAACAACAGGATCTGCAGAAGGAGATACATAAGAAGCGGCGGAATGATCAGCCGCATCAGTTCGATAAACCCTCCGTTCTCCTCACCAAGTTTCAGGATCGCAAGCAAAGGCAGGATGCCAAACAGCAGCATGATCTTCCGGAATTTATCCAGCTGATGTCCGTAATCAGCGCCAAAATACCGCTTCCCGATCATCCACAGCACATACAGGGCGGCAGGTGCCATCAGCAGACCGGTCGGTACCCCGATCCCGAAAAATGCTCTGAAAAACGCTGCAAAAATATACCAGACAAGAGCGTCCGTCATGAACTTCAGTACCGTGATCATGACCATCTGGCGACGCCCCCCTTCTGTACGCCGAGAGCCAGCACGGGACAGCCGCTCCGGTCTTCCAGCCTTTTCGTCAGGGACAGGATATCCTCCTTTGTTCCGCCGGCGGGAGAAATACTGCCGTCTGCCGTCCTCCCGGCGATCGATATGTCTTCCTGATCAGCATCGGGCGTGATCAGGATACAGCAGCTGTTCTTGTCCATATGGCGAAGAACACGGTCCAGAAGATCCGTCAGACTTTCCGCCGTATCCAGAGTCGATCTGCCGAGGCCTTCCAGGATGGCATTCTTATGTGCTGTACCCAGTCCCTCGGGAACGTACAGCCACTCGCCGATGCTCCCGGCTGTCAGCATATTGGTACATAAACTGTAGCGGATCCGGCGCTGTTCCAGAGCTTCGATCACGCCCCGTGTGCAGGACAGGGTCCTTTCCAGCAGGTCCCGGTCCACAGCATAACGGGCCGTATATGCCAGATTCAGTATCACGACGGCACTCGGATCCGACGTATGGTCATACTGGTTGACCATGGTCTGCCGGCTCCTGGCAGTCTGTTTCCAGTTGATCGCCCGCATGGGTTCCCGTCCGGTATACTCCCCCAACCCGGCTGTCAGTATCGGATCCTCCAGAATAAAACGACGGACCGAGATCTCTCCCAGGTAACCGCCCAGGGTGTCCTCCAGTCCCGGGATCTCCTGCAGGGACGGAAAGATCACCATCTCCTCGTGCCGTTCAAAAAGCCGAACGGAACCGCGGAGGCCTACAAAATCGCCCACAAACAGGGAATTGCCCCTGAACACATAGCAGCCGCGGCTGTCGATCACAAAAGGGATCTCTTTCACCAGCTTCTGCCGAGGCATCAGCCAGGTGCGCCAGGAAAGCCGGGTACCGCCCGCTTCCTGTTCCGGTCCGGGATCCTGCGGTGTAGCCTGCGGCGGGATCCGTTCCGTCACCGCGATCATCGATGCCGGGACCCGGGAAAGATTGCGAAGGGTAGTCTGCAGCACAAACGGGGTCCCCGGCTCCGCGGTCCTCGAAAGGAGCCTGCTCTCCGCCGAAAGAAACCCGGGAAGCTTCGTCAGGGAATAGTATTCCGCGGCACCGACGAGCACCGCAAGGCCGATCACCAGCCATATCATGGACGGTCCTCCAGGGGCGGGGCGATCCCATCCAACAGACGCAGGAAATACTCTTTCGTACGTCTCGCCGTCCCTATGCCGGATGTCTGGATCCTGTGCGCAAGTACATCCGCAGCCAGTGCGCGGATATCCTCGGGAATGACAAAGCTTCTTCCCTCAAAGGAGGCTCTGACCCTGGCCGCTTTATAGAGGGCAATGCTGCCTCTGGCGGACACGCCGGCAGTGATCTGGCTGTCTTCACGGGTCGCCTGTACGATATCCATGATGTAATCGCAGCAGTCATCACTGACCGTGACCTGCCGGCATTCCTCCCGGATGCTTTGGATCTCCGCCGGTGTAATGACCGGCTCCAGCTCGGCGATCAGCTCTTCCCTGTCCCGTCCCGCCATGACGGAGATCTCATCCTCCCTTGTCATATAACCCAGCGTGAGGCGCATGAAAAAACGGTCCAGCTGAGCTTCGGGAAGCGGAAAAGTGCCGTAGGATTCGAGCGGGTTCTCCGTCGCCATAACGATAAACGGCTCATCCAGCGGCCTCGTCTCACCGTCCACGGAGACCTGGCGCTCTGCCATTGCCTCCAGCAATGCGGACTGGGTCCTCGGCGTGGCGCGGTTGATCTCATCCGCAAGCACGACATTGGAAAACAACGGTCCTTTACGAAACTCAAATTCGCCGGTCTTCTGATTATAAAAATTGATCCCCGTGATATCGGAAGGCAGCAGGTCCGGCGTAAACTGGATGCGTCTGAACGATCCTCCCACAGTGCGCGCAAACGCCCGCAGCAGCATCGTTTTGCCGGTGCCCGGAACATCCTCGAGCAGGACATGTCCGCCGCATAGAAAAGTGATCAACAGCTTTGTGATCGTCTCTTCCTTGCCGACGATCACGCGGCTGCAGTTTTCAAGGATGCGGCGGTATACCTCTTCCGTCTTCGTGCTCATCTTCCTCTTCCTTTATGGCGCCTATTGTGTCAGCTCCACACGGGCATGCCCGCAGAAACATCCTCTTATCGGCTTTAATAAGTAATCGGCATGTTATGCCTCCAGACCACGTCCGGTCCGGCTGTCCAGGTGTACTCGTATACATTGAACATCCTCCGGATCCCCGCATCGCCGTCCATAGCGCCGTAGACCAGCCAGATCTTCTCGCCGTCAGTCTCTCCCTCCGGAAAACTTCCGCTCAGTGTAAGATAACCCCGGCTCAGGTCGTTCCGCCAGCTCATGGTATCGTCATGGGGCAGCGGCCCGAACGACTTCACATCCTCCGGCGGCCAACCGGTATGGAACCAGGACCGCGGCGACACCTTGACACCGTACTTCCCTGTATCAAAGTCCACGTCTGCCAGTGCCAGCGAGCAGATAACACCCGTCTGCAGGTCTCCCGCATCCGGGGAGACAAAGATCTCGATCTCGTTGATATTATCGTCCCCGGCATAGTACCTGTCGGCAAACTGCTCTTCGGGGATCGTTATAGTCACAGGAGTTTCCTCAAAGAAATAGAGCATATCCTGGCCATCCACGCCTCTGCGCTCCGCGCGCATGCCGTCTCCTTCTTCATCGGCTTCGGCCTGATCGGGCGCGGAACCGTCTCCGATATAATAAATACCGGTCCGGTCCCAATGTCCCGGATAAACGTTTTTGATCCATTCGGGACTGTCCTCCGGATGATCTTCCTCTCCGGGTCCACCGGCTTCGCCCTCCTGCGTACTGTCTCCGGAAGCCTCCTGCCCGGCTTCATCCGCAACCCAGGAATACTCCCAGACATCCCGCATCCTGACGGCCCCCGAGATGCTGTCCCTGAAATCGAGCACCAGCCAGATCCGGTCTCCCTCTGTGACCAGCCGCGGAAAGCGGCAAACCGGTCGGAAATAATGATCTTCCGTGCTGTTATCAAGCTTCGCAGAACCGTCCTGATCTTTTTCACAGCCAAAGCAGTCCATAATGACCCGTCCCTTTGACGCTGTCCGCTCTTTCTGGAAATACTCGCGGATGCCCGCATCCTGTCCGAAAGCATCATTACCGTCTTCGATATCCGCGAAATAAGCCGCGCCGTAAATACTGCCCGGCGCCTTCTTCAGATCACCCGTACGACGGACCGTAAGGCTCGGTCTGCATACCTCTCCTGCTTCGTAGCGGTCCAGGATCATATCATAATGAAGGGAATACCGCATCTGGTCTTCCCCGGATGAAAAATCGAAGACCATGTCTTCCCATGCATCGGGGTCTCCGCGGAATGCCTGCATCCGGACATTCCCCTCCTGCCGCTCGGCAAAAGTCGGCGCAAAGAAAGTTTCTCCGGTCTTTTCCCAGTGACCGGGACGGATCGTATGACTGTCAGAATACTGTCTGCTGTTGTCGGGGATCACCGGAACCACTGCGGGTTCCGTCCATGAAAATGCCGCGGCTTCTTCCGCGCTGCCGGTCACACCCGCTGCAGAGCCGCTTCCCGTCGTCTCTCCGGTCTCAGCTGTACTTCCACTGGTCTCAGCTCCCGTGCTTCCGGAAGATCCCGTACTCTTCCCGGCACATGCGGCAAGTATGGCTGCCAGAGAAAAGGCTATAACCAACGCTGTCCATTTCTTACACCGCATACCTGCCCCCTTTTCTGTCGTATCGTAAAACTTAAAAATCATTATTTATATATCTTTCGTGCAGAGCCGCGCCCTGATAATGTCGATCACGATCCTGTCCGCGGGCAGCCAGTTGACGCTGTCCAGCGTATCTTTCGTGAGCCAGGCGGAACTCTCCGCCTCCAGGAGTTTCAGGTCACCCTGCAGGATCGTGCAGCAGAAGCAATCCATGGAAAGATGAAACTTGGGGTAATCATACTCGACCTTGATCAGGCGTTCCCCAACGGTGATCTCTGTGTCCAGCTCCTCCCGGATCTCCCGCCGGAGCGCTTCCTCCGGGGACTCACCGGGCTCCGTCTTACCGCCCGGAAATTCCCAGTAATCCTTCCACTCCCCATAGCCGCGCTGCACCGCAAAGACCCGGTTCCCGTCAAAAATGACGGCTGCGACCACCTGTATCGTCTTTCGCTGTATTTCACCCATGCTTTTCCGATCCGCTGTAACAGGGCTTTGTCTGCCCGTTATCCCGCTGCACGGCGGCAGCGCTCCTCACACTCACCTTCTGCGTGCTATCTTCTTCTGCGGAACACCGCGATCAGGAAGATCATAAAAATAGCGAGCAGTGTCAGTACCGTAGACATCCAAAGTATCGTGATGCCTCCCTGCAGGATCTCGATGATCGACAACACGGATGCGAGAATGGAAACGATACCGAAAGCCGTGATGATATTGGCCACGGTCTCAGCCCTCTCTGCCTCGAATTCCTTCTGATGCTCCGTAAGGATATTGATCTTGTGGTCAATGTCGTTGATCGCCGCAGGCACATCGTTGACCTCCAGCAGATCCGCGTAAATATGCTTGATGTTATGCCACCTCGACAAATTGGCAGGCGCAAGCGTTCCATAAGCCTGAAATTCCAGCATGCTGGTCTTCAGCTTCTGCATGTTCCGAAGATGACGCAGGTCCGTGGTCGCCAACAGATCCGCAAAATGCAGACAGGTGTACTTTTCATATAGAGCAAGCATGACGATGGGAAGACCGGCTCTGGCCTGCGTGCGCATCTCCGCCTCCATGTCCATGTCCGGATCTGCCGTAACATAGGAGATCGTCTGGCTGCTGACGCAGACGCCCCAGCGATAGGAATCCAGGCTGCGGTCGATCACGGAATACACGAAACGAACATCTTCTTCTGACGTATCATAATCCGGGTCATTCAGCGGGGTCATCAGATGCAGATTGAAAGTGACTTGCCGCATGACGCCAATCGTCGGAAAGCGCTCCGGCACGAGTGCAGCTGTATGAATAAACGCCTCCAGGAAGGGACTTCCCTTGCTTTCAAAAAACTGCCTGAGACCGGCCTTTTCTGTCACCCGGCCGATCCACTCTTCGATCACAAAAGCATGGCAGCCCGCTTCGTCATCATAGGAAAAAGCAGCCCGGCTGTTGGCATATCCAGGATTGACCATATCGGACAGGGCTTCCAGCTCGTCATAGATGATTCCCAGCGCAAAAAACGCGACATTGGAATGAAACACGTAGAGATAGCTGTCATGGAAGTCCAGATGCCGACGGCTTCCTTCCGTTTCCACAAAAAATGAATGAATGTCCGCGGAAACTGCACCACCGCTCATTTCCCGGATCAGCACATCCCGCGGGATCTTAAAGCAGCGCCCGATGCTCATCCTTCCGTCTTCATTCATCATGGACTTTGCGATCTCGGTCAGGTCCAGCGTGTCTACGGGGATCTCCTGCAGCATCTCTCCTGCATGTGCCGCGTCAACGCCGTCCTCTGTGCACTGATACGGCAGGATCAGGTAGCTTCCGAACTTCGCCTGCTGCAGCGCCGGCAGCATTTTTTTATAGTCATCCATATTTTGTGTATATTCCAATGAACTCTCCACCCTTTCCTGTAGCATGAAACACTATGCTATTATACCACATACCTGCATGATACGCATAAAACATGAAATGAAAAACCCGAGAAAGGAATTCTCGGGTCAATAAATAATCTGAAATCGGGTCTGGAGCTCAACCTTCCCGGCTGCCGCTCTCTATTTCCTGTATCTGCTGCCGTGCCGCTCAGTCGGGCTGCTGCCCGTCATGCGCTTTCCATGCACATTCCGTGATCCGCATATCCGTAAACACAGCCGTAAAACTCGAATCCTCCGGACTGCACGCATAGATACCGAAGCGGATCTTTCCGGCGCCTTCCCACATATGGCAGACACGCATCTGGGTAAACTCTGCCCCGTCACGGGAGCACTCTACACAGTAATCATCCTCCCGGCGGCTGAAGCGGTACCACATTTCCTTCACATCTGCGGGGATCGCCGTCGTCGCCCAGTCAGAATACCCATGGTTCGTCACTACGGACCCGAGATGCTGAAACTGCTCATTTTCATATTCGACCGAAGCCTTCAGCCAGTTCTCCGCATCCAGGTACATGACGATGCCGCACTGGTCAAAGCGGTGGTGGCTCCCTGTGAAATCTGTCCTGACAATAAAGGAGAAATACTTCTCGTCCGTTTCTGTCTGCAGTACCGGGGCATTGTCATTGCGAAAATGATAATATGTCCTCTGCCAAAGATCGGTATAAGGCCGGGTGGTGATCTCGATCCTTTCCCGCCGGATTACGGAAGCTTCCGGCTCTCTCGTCCACTCCAGATGGTCAAACTTGTTCAATGACATAGGTATTTCCCCCCTGCTTTCAGATGTCCGTGTGCCTCTGCTCAGGCTCTCACCGGCGCGTCACGCGGTCCCTGATAACCATATCAAATAATCCATGCTGATTGCAATAAAAATACAGTTTCTTCGTCCTGCGGATATCAAAACGCGCTTCCGCATCACCTTCCGGATAAAGCTTCCGGATCTCAAAGCCGTTATCACGCACCGCGGCAATAAAGGAAATATAATGTGTCCTGGTCATCTCATGCCGGATCGTGACATAGTACTCATCCTCTATACGCTCGATCTGATACGGATGTCTGTCATCCGCCGGCTCCGCTTCGAGCGCAGGCAGCGTTACCCCGCAGCAGCTGATGACCGCCTCCCCTGTACTTTGGATCACATTTCCGCAGATCGGGCAGACGTACAGCTTCATCCGCAGCATGTTGAATGACTTGTTGGTGTTTACTACGTCCTCACCGGCGAGCAGCTCCATAACGGAAACACCGAGCGCGTCCGCCAGCGGCTCGATCAGCGTAATATCCGGATAACCGCGTCCCGTCTCCCATTTTGATACTGCCTTATCGCTTACATGCAGTATCTCCGCCAGCTGCAGCTGGGTAAGCCCTCTTGCCTCTCGCAGCCTCCGGATCATAGGTCCTGTTACATATCGGTTCATGATCTGTTCCTCCTTACGCTGCCACCATACCGCAGGTACCGGCAGAATACAACCTACGCCGCGTAGAGTCCTGTCCTCGTTTTGAACATTATGTCAACTAATGTATGTCAACTAATATCGCCATGCTCATGGATCCCGCCTGAAAACTTTGATCTGTCCAATGTCTGTCCTGGGACGGAAACAGCCTGCCTTTTTTCCGGCAGGCTGCTTTTTCTTTTATAATTTCGGTGCCGGGCTGTGCCCCAGGCAAGCGCAGTTCATTCCCCGATCATACACTTATACGTTGAAACCGAACAGTCTCGGAAGGAACAGGGACAGGTCCGGGAAGTAAGTCGTCAGGATCAATGTGGGGATCCAGGCGAAGCAGATGATCTTCAGGGACGGGACCAGCATATCCTTGACCGGGACCTTTGCCGTTCTGGAACCGAGGTACAGAAGGGGTGCCGCGGGAGGTGTGATGGTTCCCATGCCCAGATTCACACCGAGAATGGCTGCGAATTGAACCGGGCTGACGCCGACGGCCATGACCACGGGCAGAAGGATCGGTCCGCAGAGCAGTGTTCCGGAGTTATCATCCATCAGCATGCCGATGATGACCATGAAAATGTTGACCAGCAGCAGGATGACATTTTTATTGCTGGAAATGCCCAGCATGACTTCCACCATCTTGTTGGGAAGATTAAGCAGTACGTATAGTCTGGACAGGATCATGACCATGAACATCATGAGCATAACGACTGCTGCCGTCACGCCGGAATCCCGGAGCGCGTCGAGCAATCCTCTGACAGTCAGGCCTTTGTAGACGAAGAATCCGATCGGTATCGAATAGATGACTGCCACTGCAGCCGCTTCCGTCGGCGTCATCACGCCGCCATAGATACCGCCCAGGACGATGACCGGCATCAGCAGTGCCGGGACCGCATTGCGGAAACGGATACTGATGGGCAGCTGCTCTTCCTTCATGGCGTCTTCAAGCCGCTGTTTGTTGAATTCCACATAATCCTTATTGTGGCTGCATTCATAGACATTGATCACACAGAGCAGGATCGCCAGGATAATGCCCGGCACGATCGTCGCAAGGAAGCACGCGAGCACGGACTGGCCCGTGACCCATGCATACATGATCTGGATACAGCTGGGCGGGATCAGGAGTCCCAACGGGGAGGCATTCGCGATCAGTGATGCCGCGAAACCCTTGTCATAATGCGCTTCTTCCAGCTTCGGATACATAATGGATCCGATACAGGAAAGAGTCGCCGCCGCGGATCCGGAGATCGCGCCGAAGACAGCGCTCGCCACGACTACGACGATACCGAGTCCGCCGTTGATCCTGCCGACAAAGATCTGGACAAAATCCGTCAGTGCCTTGCCCAGCTTGCCCCGCTCAATAATACCGCCCGAGAGGACGAACAGCGGGATAGCAAGAAGAACGATCGTGTTGATCTTATTGAAGCCCGTAGGGATCAGGGTGGACAGCTTCTGCCCGTCCATCAGCGCTACGGTGGTAAATGACACGCCGAAGGCTGCCGGGACGCAGAGCCCTAGGATAAGACAGCCAAGCAGGATAAGAACGGAAACAATAATGATCATTTCTCTTCATAACCTCCTTTCCTGCGTTCGCCGGCTCTTGCCATGAAATACAGCGCCCAGTACAGCGCAAAGAGCGCCATTCCGAAAAAGCCGATCGCGATCGGGATCTGGGACGCCAGATACGGGATCTTCAGTCCGGTCGTTCTCGGCATCTTCACCATGTTGGTCTGCAAAAGCAGGATCGTCATATAGGTACACAACGAGAAAATGACGAATTCCAGTGCCTTTGCGATACCTTTGGTCATGTCCACGATATACTGATTCTTACAGAAGACATCGATCATATCCGCTTTGATATGGCTGTCTTCCTGGCTTCCGGTGATACCCCCGAGGAAATACATCCACCATGCAAAGAGCAGGATCACCTCTTCACTGCCGAAAATATCCTTCTTAAAGCAGTAGCGGGAAATGACGGTGGCAAATACCATCAGCGTCAGAGCTGCTGCCGAAAGACTGATAAAAAAACTGTTGATCTTGTCGAAGCCGCGCCACAAACCACTTTTCTGGAAGTTTTCTAGTTTTTTATACATATTCACCCCCTGAATGGTTTTTCAAGGGGAGAATGATCACGGAACCGCTTCGATCCCGCGATCATCTCCCTGACGTTTAAAGCAGATTAACTGACGTCATAGTGTCTGATTTACTCGATATCCTTCTTGATCTCGTCAATGATCTCCTGACCAACGAGATCTGCCATCTTAGCCCAGCCTTCGTCACGTACCTTGGTAGCATATGCCTCAAGCTCTTCGTCTGTCAGCGGAAGGATCTCGGTGCCGCCTTCGACCAGTCTGTCAAGTGCTTCCTGATCGAGCTTGTCCATGTTGTCGAACTGGCGGTTGGTCTCGGTAGTGACTGCCTCCTGGATGATCTGCTGCAGATCCTCCGGCAGTTTGTTCCATGTCTCAAGGCTGATCATGTAATCAAGCGGATCGATGAATATCTTCTGCGGGACCCAATACTTGATCAGTTCCGCAAAGGAAGACTCCGCGGAGACCGGGGTAAGGCCGATCGCGCCGTCGCAGACACCGGTCTGCAGGCCGGTATACAGATCCGCGAATGCAATGGTAACGGAATTGTAGCCCATGGTCTCCAGAGCAATACGGTAAGCATCGGTGGAGGACATACGCATCATCAGGTCCTTCTTCGCGTTGGGATCATTGTAATTATCCGGATACTTGGTGTAGAGCAGGCCTACAAAACCGTCGCCGTGGATACCCAGGATCTTGACTCCCAGATCGTCAAAGATGGAGGAGTATGCCTCAAAGTAGTGAGAACCGGGCGAATATACCTTCTTTGCCTCTTCCGCGCTGGTTACAAGATACGGCAGGCTGTTGACTGCGATACGTGCGTCATAGGCATTGTTGTTGAAGAAGCATCCCATGTCGACAGTGCCGGCCATGATATCTTCGATAACAAGCGTGGAGTCACCCAGCTGGTTCGCCGGATAGGTGGTGATCTTCAAGCGCCCGCCGGATTTCTCTTCACAGTACTGCTTGATACGCTCCATGCCCTGGCTGGACGGTGCGTCCACAGGCATGGAACCTGCAAATTTCAGTTCAAACACTTCATCTGATGTAGCCGCTGCCGGCGCTGCCGCCTCGGTCGCTGCTGCCTGCGTTTCCGCTGCCTTCGTCTCTGCAGGCGCTGCCGTGGTGGAAGTGCTGCCGCCCGAGCCTCCGCAGGCTGCCAGCGAAAGCACCATCAATGCGCTTAATAAGATCGCAATTCTTTTCTTCATTTCATTTCCTCCTCATGCTTTCTTAATTAATGGTTGCTGCAAACTAAAGTGTTGCTGTTTTACGCGTTCTTACGCGTAGAGTTTCCGCGGATATCCACTGTGATCAGGTGGTCTACCTCGTCATTTCTGATGCCGATGAGGTAGCTGGTCAGGTTGGCACTGGAGCAGGAGTGGTTGGGAATGATGCAGATCTTGTCTCCGACCTTGATGTCCGTCGTTCCATGGACATGGAGCTTGCCGACTTCCTCGGAAAGACCGTCCACTTCAAGCTCGGGATGTCCGATCACATGCCCGTAGCCCTTGATGGAGCTGTTGCCGTGTGCTCCCTGATCCAGACCGAAACATTTGGTTCCTGCGTCACAGATATAAACATCCTCCCTTGGATGCGAGATCACCGACGCGAGAATATAGAGTGCGCACTGCTCCACTGTTGCTGTCTCCGTCGATAGCTGGATCGCATCATTGAACACATAATTGCCGGGATGGAAAATGCCGATCTCCGGGTCCGCGACCGACTGCCAGAAAGTAGGGGTAGATCCTGTCGTCACCAGCTTTGGGGTAAACCCGGCTGCCTTCAGGGATGCGATCGCTTCGTGCAGGGCATCACATTCCTGCTTTGCACATTCCGGAACGCCTGCCTTTGAAGACACGCCGTAAACATGTCCGGAATGACTGGAAATACCGCAGAACGCAAGGTTCCTGAACGCTTCCATTTTCTTCGCGAATTCTCCGACCTTCGCGGGTACAATGCCAAAACGGTGCAGACCGCTGTCCACGATGAGGGTATACTTCACCTTCTGTCCCGCTTCTCCTGCCGCTTTGTCAAGTGCGGCAGCACCATCCAGGTCATCGATCCGGATGATGAAATTACATTTGGCAGACAGCTTCAGCACCCTGTCGATCGACACCTTTGTAGCAACAGGATAGGCGTACATCAGATTATCGAATCCATGATCCGCCAGGAATTCGCATTCATCCAGCGTTCCGCACAGAAAACCGGTCGCGCCTGCTTTCACCTGCATTTCGGCGATCTCCAGGCTTTTATGGGTCTTCAGCATGGGCCAGATCTGCTTTCCATACTTTGCGGCTTCCTCTGCATACCGCCTGATATTATTCTCCAAAGCATCAAGATCCAATAATATGGCAGGTGTATACAGCTCATCAATTTTCATCGTAGCAATCACCTCTTTCCTGAACTTCAAACTTAAATTTTATTTAACTACATTAAATTATAGTAATGTTCTCAAAGAAAAACAATTCACATAATTCAGCCCCATTTAAATTTGTAAATTTTGTTGAATATCTCTATTCATTTTTATGCATTTTTCCGCACAAAAAAGACCGATGCACTGTGCCAAAACACAGGCAGCGGCCTTCAGATAATGATAGAGTTTAAAGAATCAGAACTCCGGCGGTGATACGGCGAAGACCAGGACGGATTCGCCCTCTCCGACATTGGTCCAGTTATGGATCTGCTGAGGCTCGATTCGGACGCTGTCACCCTCGTGAAGAGTAAAGACTTCGCCGTCCAGATGGAGCTCAAATACACCTTTCAGGACCAGCGCCACCTCCTCTCCGGCGTGCGCCATCGGGGATTCGATCGTCGCTCTGTCCCTGCCGAGCCGGAGCATGCAGAACTCGATGCCGCCCTGCATATCGGGCGTCAGCAGCTCATAATCCACATCATTCTTGGAAATAATATGCCTTTTGCCGGCATGTACGACCGATTCCTTCTCTTTCCTGTCCGCCATGAACAGGCTGAAAATGGGTATATTGAGCGTCCTTGCGATCAGGCGTATGGTATTCAGCGAAGGGGTCGCCTTGTCATGTTCGATCTGGCTGAGCATGGAAGGCGTGATTCCGACCGCTTCCGCCAGCTCACGCAGGGTCATTTTCTGGTTCGTTCTAAAGTATTTGATTCTCTCGCCAACACTGGTTTCTGTCGTCATGATCCGGGTTTCGATAGTAAGAAGGAAGTTAAAATTAGCTGCACTGTATATTATAACAGATTCTTCCTTTACAAAACAATTATAAATCCGTTTCCGGAGCCTGCAATTCTTCCGGCCGTGTGAGATCGCTGATCCACGCATCCTTCGCCGCTCCCGGTGCCTCGATCTTCAGCACGTCCTCCAGCGGGATGCGGATCGCGTCGATCTGGATCGTCCGCGTCACTGCCGCATCCACATTCCGGCAGATGCCGGTGACTGTCTGATAGGTTCCCCGGCGCCCGTAGGCCTCATGGTCCTCATCGCTGCAGGGCACAAAATACGTTACCGAGACCTGCACACGGCTGTCCCTGGCCACACGGCTGTTAAAAGTCAGACTGTACAGGATCTCCAGCTGCCGCGAGAGCTTCTCCGCATCTTCCGGACTCAGGATCACCCTGTCTATGTACAGCTCATCTTTCGCGATGACCGCTGCACTGAATCCCCGCAGCGCGTCAAAGGGCGCAAATATCTTGGCCCGGCGCCCGACATCCATCTTCGGATGACGGGCCCGGAAACCATCCAGGCAATCATGCCGGGGTTTTCCCTTCAGAAACACATCACGGTACAGGAAATCCGCCGGCATGGACATCATTCCGATTCCGCCCATATGTCCCTCCCGTCACTTTTTCTTGATCACATGACTGACCACGCCCTGGCACTCCAGCTGGTCCACATAGATGACCTTGTCGCCATACACCCTGCGGTTGCAGTAAAGGAGCATCGCCCTGCGCTCCGTCTTATCCGTACCGCCGTACTTCTTGAGCGTATTGCGGCGGTCCGCGTCCAGCGCGATCACCAGATCGCCCTTCCTGGGCTCCGCGTCCATCCGGACCACGACCAGGTCGCCGTCCTCAATGCCCTCGTCCTCCATGGAATCCCCGGACGCGTGCAGCATATACAGCTGCCCGTCCCCGAAGATCTCCGTCGGCAGGCTCGTGACACACTCCACATTCTCTTCCTCAAAACTCAGCTCGCCGCAGGGGACCGATCCCACCAGGGGCACGCGAGCGCGCCGGTTCCGGATCTTGTCCATCTGCCCGACCTGCAGCACGCCGCCGGCATAGGAAAGCATACCGCGCCGGTTCATCTCCACCAGATAATCCTGCGACGTACTGCGGGCAATGCCGAAGCGCCGCGCGATCTCCGTCGTTGACGGCGTCCGGTCCGACTCCGCGTAAAACTCACCGATATAAGCATTGATCTGCTTCATCAGCTCCGGATCCTTATGTCTCATCCTTTGCCTCCTTCCGGCACCCCGGGTTCATGCCCGGTCTGTACCCCCGGACCATATTATAAAATAATTCCCTTCCGATATGCTATAATATAAAAAATGATACCGGCCACACGACCCCCGGCCCGCGGACAGGCCCGGCCGGATATACGGGTGTATGACATTATTATAGGGAGAATGTTATGAAAATATTTTCAGTCAGAGTAACCGCCTTTGCAGCCGCGTTGGTCCTGGGTTCCTCTTTCGGCTTTGCGTCCGCAAAGCAGGAGGCATTTGCGGAAACGGCAGGTGAGACCGCACCCCGTGTGATCTACGCAGGGAGGGAGAGTTCCGGTACGGAAGCTGCACAGGAAGCCGCACCGCGCGTGATCTTTGCGGGGCAGTATGTCTCCGGCGGCACATCGGACACCGCGGAGGCGGCGTCTGCAGAGGTCCCTGCTTCCACCGTGCAGACCGACGTTCCCGCCGCACAGGCAGCGGCCGCCGACAGCACTTCCCAACAAGCCGCCGGGAACACCCGGCACCGCAAGACAGCGGAAGAACTTCAGGCCGCCATGGCCACGGTCCCGGCAGGCCCTGCCAAAGCCGAGTGGGGGACCTTCTTCCTGGGCAACAACCTGCCTCCGCGAAACGACGAAGCAGAGCCCTATCTGCGCCAGTTCCACGCCTACGCCATGGTCCCGACCGAAGAAAAATTCGCCTATCTTACCTTCGACCAGGGCTATGAAAACGGCTATACGCCCGCCATCCTGGACGTGCTGGCCAAACACCGCATCAAAGTGACCTTCTTCTGCACCGGCAGCTACATCAGGGACAATCCGGAGCTCGTAAAGCGCTTTGCGGACGAAGGCCACATCATCGGCAACCATACCCTCTCTCATCCGAACATGATGAATGTCAGCACCTGGGAGGAGTTCAGCCGGCAGCTGCTGACCGTGGAAGAACAGGTCAGGGCTATCACCGGCAGGGACATGCCGCGCTACTACCGTCCGCCATCAGGCTGGTACAGCGAAGCCCAGCTCCGCATGGCGGATGCCATGGGCTATCGTACGATCTTCTGGAGCGTCGCCTACAAAGACTGGGATCCCGCCGCGCAGCCGACGCATGAGCGCGCCATGAGCTACCTCACGACCCGGATCCACCCGGGCGCCATCATCCTGCTGCACGCCGTATCAAAGACCAACACGGAGGTCCTGGACGAACTGCTTACGACCTGGGAACAGATGGGGTATCACTTCCGCACACTCGACGAACTGCCGGAAGGGCTGAATTAAAAAGCTTCCCGCCTGACTGCTGACAAAAAAGCGCCTCCGCTCCGCTCATGATCAAGGCTCCTGCTCATTGATATACTGCCTCCGGGCAGCATGCCACTTCCTGCGGGAGCCTTTTTGTTTAAAAATCTATTCAGGCCTTATGCCCACCGATCTGCTGATTGCGCTCGAGCGCCGTCGCCCCCTCCAGCATGTTCATGCCCTTGAAGACGGCGTTGGGTCCGAAACGCCTGCGCACCTCCAGCATGGCGGCGGTGAGCCTGCGGTCCCGCTCCATCGCCTCATAGTCCACAAACATATTCATCTGGAACATCCCCATATCCTCAGTCACATCGCACGCGCAGATCCCGAGCTTCCGGAAGAGCAGCCGGTGGTCGGTCTTCTCATCGAACTGCCGCACCATCGGTTCTGAGATCTGCCGCAGGTCGCTGGTCAGCGTCTGCAGCCGCACTGTCCCGTTTGCGTGCTTCGGGTGGAGCCTTCCGTAAAAATCCACCGTCACCGGGCCTTCGTAATGCGGGCAGGCCTCCATGCTCTTATGGTCATAGGACGCCCACCAGGTACAGCACTTCGTCACCAGCTTCTTTGTGAACAGGTCATTGCAGAGCGCCTCCAGCATCTCCCGGAAAACGAGCCTCGCCTCCGCGTATCCGTACGGCTTCGGCAGCACCTGCCCGTGGGAAAGGCTGTGCCCCTCGCTCCGGTAGCTCTTGATATCCTCCATCGTGACCGGCTCGATCCCCCAGGCGTGATCGATCAGGATCTCCGCGTCAATGCCGAAAGTCCTGTAAAAAAACTCCTCATCCCACTGGGTCCGCTGGGCAATGTCACCCATGGTAAACATGCCGGCGCGGTAGAGCCGCCTGGCCTTGCCGGGTCCGATCTGCCAGAAATCGGTGAGCGGCCGGTGGTCCCAGAGCAGGAACTTGTAACTGTCCTCATTGAGCTCCGCGATCCGGACACCGTCCCTGTCCGCGGGACATTTCTTGGCCACGATATCCATGGCCACTTTCGCGAGATACAGGTTCGTCCCGATACCGACGGTCGCTGTGATGCCGGTCTCCTTCAGCACATCCCGGATCATGGTGATGGCCATCAGGTGCGCCGCGTTTACCCCGGTACGCTCCGCTTCCTGCTCATAAAAATGCAGATACGCGCTGATGTCGATGAAGCACTCGTCGATCGAATACACATGCACGTCCTCCGGCGCTACGAACCGCAGGTAGATCCCGTAGATCCGCGCGGAGATCCGCTCGTACTCCGCCATCCGCGGCACGGCGGTGATGTACTCCACCTTCGTCCTGTGGGCCGCCTCGTACTCCCGGATCTTCTGCTTTGCCTCGAAAAGCCGCGGCCTGGCGGGGACGCCGATGGCCTTCAGCGACGGGGAGACTGCCAGGCAGATGGTCTGGTCGGAACGTGTCGGGTCCGCCACCAGCAGGTTGGTCTTCAGCGGGTCCAGCCCCCGGTGGACGCACTCCACGGAGGCATAGTAGGACTTCAGGTCAATGCAGATATATGTCCGCTCCATCCCTGCCTCCTCTCCGTCTCCCGGACGTTCTTCTCCGTATTCGTGTACCCGGGGCACCGCGCCGGTCCTCCTGCATCCGCTGAAAGTACTGACGCAGTGCCCCTCGCTCTATCTCGAGCAGGCTGCTCGGTTTTGTAAGATGATCATATCAGATATCCGCCCGTCTTGCAAGAGGAAATGCAAAGAAAAAAGCGGCTGTCAGTGTCCCGGTTCCGGGATGGCCGGATACCCCGCCATCAGGATCCCGCAGCACTGTGCCGCTTTCATGGTATGACCGGATCGGATCTTCTCCTCCCGGTTACATCTTATATCTGCCTTACTCCTCTGTAAAATCCGTATCCATGACAGCCTGGATCTCATGATCCGGGAACGCCTTCCGCACATCGGCGACTGCCTCGTCAAATGCAGTCTTCCGGTCCTTTGCGTCAAAGCTGATCACAAGATCAAAACGCATGGCCTGACGCTCTTTTTTCAGATAAAAGCCGTGCATCTGCGTGACATATTCATGCGAAAAAACAATGTCCCGCACCTTCTTCCGCGTTCTGACCACCTCGTCGTCCTTCGTGTTGATGGAGTACACCCCGACCGCCGTCAGGAGGACCCTGTGCTCCCGGATCACTTTCATCGTAATATCACGGATCAGCTGGTCCAGCCGGTCTGCAGAATACGTATCCGGCACTTCGATATGAATGGAGCCGTTCCAGGTGTCCGGCCCATAGTTATGCAGGACCAGATCGTACGCGCCCTGCACATCGGGGAAGCTGAGGACCGTCTCCCGGATGCCCTTTGCAAGTTCCGCATCATTCCGCTCTCCAAGGATCTGGGAAATGGTATCGCGGAGCATTTCGATGCCGGACCGGATGATCACGATGGAAATGATGGCGCCGAGCCATGCCTCAAGCGAAACATGGAAAAGCAGGAAAATGCCTGCGGCCACCAGTGTGGATGCCGAAATAACGGAATCCAGCGTAGCGTCCTCCCCGGAATTGACCAGGGAATCCGAATTCACACGGACGCCGACGCTCTTGACATAGCGTCCCAGAAGGATCTTGACCAGGACCGCGACCGCCACGATGACCAGGGAAACGGCTGTATAGTCCGGCGTTTCCGGGTGAATGATCTGTTTGACGGACTCCACGAAGGATGTGATACCGGCATACAGCACGATCACGGAAATGATCATCGCGCTGAGGTACTCGATACGCCCGTAACCGAACGGATGCTTCTTGTCCGGTTCCCGCCCCGCAAGCTTCGTTCCGATAATGGTGATCAGCGAACTGCCCGCGTCGGAAATGTTGTTGACCGCGTCCAGCACGATGGCAATGGAATGGGTCATGAGTCCGATGACCGCCTTGAAAGAAGCCAGGAACACATTGGCGATGATGCCGATCACACTGGTCCTGACAATGGTCTTCTCCCGGGACGTCTCCGCTGCATTCCCGCCGGCTTCATTCATTTCATATTTATCATTCATCGTAAAACTCCCCCAAAAAAGCCTTACTTTTCTGCCATCGCCAGATCCAGCACCCGGCGCACCTCAGCCTTGCACTCGGCAAAACTCTCGCCGGGATGCGCCTCATAGATCTTGTCATTCCCGATATACATCGTCGGCGTGTAGTAATACTCATGCTGTGCCACGACCTCCGCATCGTTATACTCCTCGTAGATCTTGATCGGGACCTCCCCGTAACGGCTGTCCTCTTCCTTCAGTTCGCCCAGCGCTTCAAATGCCTGCCTGCAGTACGGGCATCCGTTAAGGATAAAGAGCTTTACTTCCTTCATTTCGTTCATCTGTCACGTTCCTCGTCTTTCTGTGCGTTGCTTCCCGCTTTCGTCCGGGCTTTGCACCCAGCCTATAAGAGTATACCAAAACAACGAGGAAAAAAACACCCTTTCGTGAGGGGCCGGAAGATCGATCTTCAGGCTTTTGCCTTCCGGGAACGCTTCCTGTAGTCCGCCTCCGCCTTTTCCTTCCATTGTTTCCCAATGCCGGCACCGGCCCTGAACATCGAGGCCGCTTCGCAGACCAACTCATTGCTGTACTTTACCCCGACTGCATCCGGCATGTAATTGACGGCACGGTCCTCGGCGATCCCGAACGTCCGCGCGGTCTCTACCGCATCGATATTGGCACCCAGGAAAATGAACTCCCACCCTGCCGATTCCTTTTGCTGTCCGATCATCTTCTTCACTTCGTCGCTCGTATACCTGTGGCTGGCATTTTCATATCCGTCTGTCGTGATCACAAAAAGCGTATGTTCCGGCCTGTCCTCCTCCCGGATGTATTTATGCACGTTCCGGATGTGGCGGATCGCGCCGCCGATCGCGTCGATCAGCGCTGTGCAGCCACCGACAAAGTACTCCTTCTCCGTAAGCACCGGGATCTCCCGGAGATCCACTCTGTCATGTACGACCACGCTCTCATTGCTGAACAGGACCGTAGAGACCAGCGCCTCGCCGTCCTCTTTCTTCTGCTTCCCGATCATTCCGTTGAAACCGCCGATCGTATCCGTTTCCAGCCCCGCCATCGAACCGCTTTTGTCCAGAATAAAAACCATTTCCGTTAAACCTTTTTTCATTTCGTTTTCCCTCCATGACAATTCAATTCTTTCAGACCACCTCACAGCCTCATCCTTATTCCTGTCAGCTGATACCGGAATAAAAAAGTGACCGCAGGTCTGTCCTTACGGTCACATCTTAGCTGATCCCTGATTCGATTTGGTCGCGAAAAATGCGACATTTCAGCGCACGGTATCTGTGTCTCAGCTGCCCAGCGTCTGTTGGTCAAAAGCCAGGAGCGCATCGTTGATCTTCCAGATATCGTAGATCCCTTTCCTGAGGAAAAACTCTACGATCACATCCGACTTATAAGAGCGGGAAAAAGCATACCCCGCCTTGCGCAGCAGCTCCTCCGTCTCCTCCATGGAAAGCTTCAGCGCTACGGCAAAAGCCAGCACCACGTTCTTCCGCGGCCTGTAATACTTGTCAGACCGGATCTTGGAGAAAAAACGGCGGTCAATGTTGGCGCGCTTGTAGCACTCCGAGTCCTTCATCCCGGCTTCATCGATCTTGCGCAGAAGCATCTCGGTAAAACTTTCATCTGCTTCCTGCAGTGCCCGTTCGATCTCGGACATACCCGCCGCGCTGTACGGTGCCGGCGCGGATCCCACGACAGGCATATTCGCGGAAGGCCGCGGCCCGCATATGGCCTTTGCCTTTTTCTCTAAAGGTCTCGGAACCGACAGCAGCTCATCATCTTCAAGCTCAGCTGCTGATGCCTCGGATCTTTCATAGCTGTCCGGGATCGCGGATGAATAACAGATCTGCGGTTCCTCGTAATTCTCTTCCAGGAACTGAAGGAGCTCCTCATAGTATTCGCTTTTGCCTTTTCCAAATAAACGCATTCAGATCCTCCCGTTCCGAATGACCCTTCCCATGATCGTTTCCGTTGTCATAAGAATCATACTATCCTGCTTCTGACACATCCAGAAACTCCAACAATGCCCTGCAGCCTTCGGCGATGTCACGGTACGCCGCATCAAAATCATCCGTATACCAGGAATCCGCGATATCCCGGTCCTTCCCGGCGAATGAGAGCAGTTTGCGGATCTTCCCGTCGGGATCACCGCCGAACATGCGCCGCAGGTTGCGGATGTTCCAGTCATCCATACCGATAACATAGTCAAATGATCCGTAGTCCTTCCGGCTGATCTGCGAAGCCCTGTGCGGGAGCACCGGAACCTTCACTTCCTGCAGCTTCCGGACCGTCCCTCTGTGCGGCGGATTTCCGATCTCTTCCGTACTTGTCGCCCGGGAATCGATCCGGAACCGATCACTCAGACCGCGTTCATTGACCATTTGCTGAAAAACGAACTGCGCCATCGGACTGCGGCAGATATTTCCATGGCAGACAAACACTATACTTATCATTTTATCTTAGATCCTCTGATTCCCCGCTTACAGAATATCCCCGCTGCCGCAGAGACCTCCTTTTCGCATTTATGCCGCTCGTTTCTTTTAACGTCGGAATACTAACCTGTACTGGATATAATCGTTATCCTTCGTATCAAAGTTTTCCGAAGAGATCAGGAAAATGTTATCATATCTGGTTCTGTACGTAAAATTGTTGAAAAAGGACTGCTCTTCCCCGTGTTCATCCAGTACCTTCTCAACATCATGTTCCAGAACATGGAAATCGATCTGAAGCCTTTCCGCGAATTCATCAAAATTCGCGACCGACCTGCCGATATCACAGCTAAATCCGGCCAGATCATGATCTTCTTTTTTCCCGAACTCCTCCTGCAGCAGTTCCATGATCCAGGAAAATGCCTCATTGTATCCATTGCGAATCGTGCAGTTGATAAGGGCATTGATATCTTCGTACTTTCGGCCTGTTATCAGCTGCCTCGTCAGATCGGCGATCTCAAGAAGAAAATCCATATCATCCGGATCTTCGGGATCTATATTCCTGAGGATATCTTCCGGCATATTCATTCTTACCAGTTCTTTCATATGACCATCATGGTCCTGCGTTATGATCAGCCATTTTTTCCGCCGGTCTTCCCGGAATCACGCGATAAACGGCTTTCCGATCCTGATGAGCGCGTCCGCAACCTTCTTCATATCCGCTTCCTCGATGCTCCAGTTGCTGAAGCTGCAGCGAAGATGCGGAACGCCGTCCACATCCGCCCGGTTCAGATAGGTGGTTCCTTCCTCCCGGATCGCCTTCTCCAGATCCATGATCTCCTGACCGGTCACGCCCGGTTTATTCAGGGTAAACGCAAAACCGTTGATCAGCACAGGTCTGTGGATCTGATATACGCCGCTTTCTTCCAGCAGATCCGCCAGGGCAGCTGCCAGCCGGCAGTCCCGTTCCACCATTTCCCTGAACCCGGTTTTCCCGTAGGCCATCAGGTTCATCCAGACAGCCAGGGCACGGAACCTGCGGCTGCCTTCATTGCCCAGATGTTCAAGCGGGGTGCTTTCTGTCCAGTTATCATTGACCCGGACGGCCTGGGCATAGGTCCTGTACTGCATTTCCCGGTAGTCTCTCCGGATCAGGGCGATCGCGCAGTCATAGTTCATATTCAGCCACTTATGTCCGTCGATCGTGATGCTGTCGGCTTCCTCCACACCGTCATACAGTCCGCTATATTCCGGGGAAGCCATCGCAAGCGCGCCCACGGCACCGTCCACATGAAGCCAGAAATCATATTTCTTTTTCAGATCCGCAATGGCGCGCAGATCATCCAGGTCGCCGGTGCTGGCAGTCCCCATGTTCGCGATTACGATGATCGCCTTGCCTGCCGCCTTCTGAAGCTCCGCCTCCAGCTTTGCCACATCGCCCCGGTCTCTTCCGGGCAGCTTCCCGTATTCGATGATGGAATTTCTTCCGAGTCCCAGAATGGAAAGCCCCTTATAGATCGATGCATGGGCAAATGCGGACAATACCACCGGCCTTTCCAGACCGTAAATGCCGTCATTGGCTGTCTTTCCCTGTTTTGCCGCGGCCCATTCCCTGGCACAGGCCAGGGCGTTGGTCGTTGCCATCGTCGCCCCGGAGGTAAAGGATCCCACAAAATCTTCCCGAAGCCCCAGCAGGTCCTTCAGCCCTTCGATCGCCTCGTCTTCGATCTGCCGGTCCATGCAGTCGAGCTCACCAAAAGCGTTCTGGTCATAGAGCGATGTCATCCAGTCTCCGGCCAGCGCTGCCGGCGTGACGCCGCCGATGACAAACCCGAAGAACCTGCTGCCGCTGTTTAACGCCAGGCCTTTGGAGTATTCGCTGATAAAAAGGTCCATAGCGCCTTCTGCACCCAGCCCGTCATCACTGATATGCCGGATGGGCTGCCGCTCCCATACCGGAAGCGCCTTGCCTGTCTCCCGCTGTGAAAAGAAGCGCTTCGCCTCCTGCTCGACTTTCTTTAAGATCTCCAGCTGACGTTCTCTGTCCGCCGCCATTTTCTGATTCATCTATGACCTCCTTATGCTGCTGTTATGCCGTGATGATCCTGATGAACGCCATCCCGGACTTGCTGTTCATAAGAAATAATAGCATAAAACAGAGAAATATTGTTGCGTTCTCAACAATATAGAAGATACTATATTCTATAGGGTTGTAATATGTTGTCTCATATTGTTTCTTTTTTGATTTATGAAGGAGCGTGAAATCATTATGGGAATTACTCTTTTTGAACGCTGGAGTCCGGAATACGCATTGGAAAATGCCTTTGACGATATGAGAAAGTCAGGGCTGGACGGATTGAAAAAACATCTCACCTCGAATGCTCTTCAGACTGTGAACACTCTCGAATCTTTCTCCGGAAGGCCGGAAGTCTCTCTGCTCACAACAGCTTTTATGGGCGGCAACGCAGTGAATTTTCTGCTGGAGAAACTCAATGAATGTGACTGGACTATCCGTGACGTGATGAAAGGATCCGAATCCTCAAAAGCGGTCATCGGTTTCGAATATCAGGATATAATGGCCGGAACCATCGAACTGACGATGATCAAAGAGGACAGCATATGGAAGATCGACAGTCTGGCTATGCCGAAGTTCGATAAATTTGCTCTGCCGCAGAAAGAGTCGGGTGAAACTGCTGAATCATAAGAATAACACTGCTGATACGAACAAAGCATATACGAACAGCGGAAGGAAAGATCCTTCCGCTGTTTTCATGTCCGAACAGATATCTGCCTTTTGTTTTTCAGCTCACGACATTGACCGGATTGCCTTCAAAGAACCCCCGGATGTCATCCGCCACAACGCCCACCAGGCGCTGCCGGGTCTCGAAGCCCTTCCAGCCCATGTGCGGCGTCAGGATCACGTTGCCCATGGTATAGAGCGGGTTATCCTCCGCCGGCGGTTCCGTCTCCTGTACATCAAGTCCCGCGCCGGCGATCCGCTTCTCTTTGAGCGCGCAGATCAGGGCCGGTTCATCGATCAGGGCACCTCTGGACGTGTTGATGAGGAACGCCGTCGGCTTCATCATCGCAAGCGTTTCTTCATTGATCAGATGACGCGTCTTGTCATTCAGCGGACAATGCAGGGAAATATAATCACTTTCCCTGAGCAGCGTTTCCAATGACACAAAGCTCACGCCATCCACATCCTCCCGCGGCGTCCGGGTATGGCAAAGCACCTTCATATCCATCGCCTGTGCCACTTTGATGACCTGACGGCCGATATTTCCGTATCCTATGACGCCGATCGTCTTGCCGTTCAGCTCTACGTGCGGCACCTGGAGATATTTCGTAAAATTGCTCCTGTCGCCCTTTGCAAGCATCCCGATCTGTGTCTGCATCGCGGAGGAAAGGTTCAGCATCAGCATGACTGCCGTGTGCGCCACTCTGTGGGAGCTGTATGCAGGAACATTGCAGACGGTGATGCCTCTTTCCCTGGCAGCGTCGATCGCAATGTTATTATATCCCGTACCTGCTTCGCAGATCAGTTTTACACTTGCCGGAAAGCGGGCGATCATCTCCGCCGGAACCGGAAGCTCCTTTGTCACGACAGCTGCAGCGCCTTCTATGCGCCCGAGGATCTGATCCGGCGCACTGTCTTCATATACGACCGTATCCGGTGAGAGGACACTGAAATCCAGCAATCCGTCATAGTTCATCTTCCCGGCATTCAGTACAACAACTTTCTGATTCCCCATTTTTTCCTCCGTTCTCTTACTGAAAAACGATACCGGTCACGATCAGCACGACCTTCTTCCATCTGCTCTGTTTTCCTGATCCATAGTATATCTGATCCTTGCATGGATCAGCCTAAGCACAGATGTCTACAAAGATAAATTATATCGCGGATCCGTGCCCATCGCAACTGAACAGGTCCCGGGCAAGGCTCTTTTTCACGTCCGCTTCAGAACTCTGAGGTTCAAATGCCTAAATTGCTACGTTTTTCCTGAAAATCAGCTGAAATGTAGCAAAAACAGACCCTTCAAAAGCTTTTTGCTTACTTCGATGCTACGTTTTTCTTTAAAATATACTTCTTTGTAGCAAAAGGTTTACATATGTCGAAAATAATGCTACGTTTTTACGCTTTTGGGACGAAAACGTAGCATTTTCGTTATTTCCCATTTTATAGCATTTGCAGCATTGATCTACTGCGTTATAGCTTATCAGATCCCCGGTTCGCCCCGGCACTGAAAGCCGTTGGCACTACATAGATTTTGTGATAGCATGTTGATATAATAAGATATCGCCAAAAGGTAAAAGAGGATCCGGAAAGTGACAAAAGGAAGAAGCCGAAAAAAGCGTTCGGGAAATCATACCAGTAAGATCATTATTGCAGTACTGCTTGTTCTGGCTGCTGTTCTTTTCGTGATCATCCGGATAAAGCAGGCTCCGAAAGAGCCGGGCCCCACGACAGGTCCCGCTGTTACGGAAACTCCGACAGAAAGCGCATCACAGCCGCCGGAAACGACCACGGAAACGGAACCGGTCACAGAAACGGAGCCTGAGCCCGAGTGGCGCTATTACATCGATAAATCCGGAAAGGAGCAGAGGTATCTTCTGGAGGAAGGCGCAGCCTTAAGAGAATTCGAATGGAATATCCCGCGGACAGATGAAAACGGAAATCCCGTATTTGAAAAGACAGATGACTCCTTCCCCGATTATGAGATGATCCGGGGTATCGATGTCTCGAAGGAACAGGGGACGATCGACTGGTACCAAGTCAGAGATGCGCGCTGCGATTTTGTGATCCTGTGTGCCGATGAAAGATTTGAAGAGAACTATCGGGGCGCCTATGCACTGGGAATGAAGATCGGGGCATATTATCGCTCAAATGCGGCAACAGAAGAAGAAGCCCGGGAAGATGCCCGGGAATTCCTTGCATACCTTGAAGGAAAAGAGCTTGACCTTTTTGCGGCCTATGTTCCTGAAGATATGACGGACGGACAGCTTTTCCAAGAATCAGAGACCCCCCGAACGCGCATTGCCGAAGCATTCTGCGATACTGTGGAAACAGCAGGTTTTCAGCCTGCCATCTATGCGTCCATGTTTTCGGAAGCAGAGCGTTATGATATGTCAGAGCTTGCCGGAAAGTACGCTTTCTGGTATTCGGAATTCGCGGGTACTCCGGTGACCCCCTATCCCTTCTGCTGCTGGCAGTACTGCCTTACGGGCGGTATCCGGGGCGTGACCGGACCGGTCAACCTGGATGTCCTGCTTCTGCGGCCTTATGAGGAAAAGGAGGATGAGAAATCCATCTACTCCTATACCCAGTTTTACGAGGAAGCTTACCAGATGACCACATGGGTGAACAAACGGGTGAGCGCAGCGGGATGGAACGGCGACTGGGCAAAGATCCAGGCCGCCGGCCGGGAATTCATGATGTTCGGCTGCGGCGTCTGCTGTCTGTCAAATTCCGTCAGTACACTGACAGACCGGGTGGTCGATCCCGAAGAAATGTATTATGCCCTGAAGGATCAGACCAACTATTATCCGGAATCGGGAGTAGGGGCTGTGAGCTGGGAATACCTGAAGTCCATGTGCGGATATTATGGTCTCAATATGGATCTTCGCAGAAAACCTTCGGATTATGAGAGCTTTGTGAAGGAGATCCAGGCTTCCCCCACAGCCATCGTCCTCGTGGACGGGAACAATGACAAACGGCTCTGGTGGTACACAGACGGACATTATGTGAATATCTGGAAGTACGACCCGGCGACCGGTACGGTCTTCGTGACGGATCCTTCCACGCATTTTAACAGGCTGCGGGTAAAGCTCGCAGATATTTACAACGCATTAAAGACCGCGAGCAGTTATCAGTATGGGGTGATCAGCAATTCCCGGTGACCGCCGCGGCTCCCTCGATCGTCTTTGTATGATTCACAGACGGATCGCATTGACAATACTCTTCTTTTTGCTGAAAATGTGATATAGTAATAAGGCATCTGAAATGCTTCAGATATCTCATTCGTTAGCAAAGGGGGAAAGATCAATGAATCGTTCGTTGAAAGAAACCATGAAAAAACTGCTGGTACTGGCCTGTGCAGGAATCCTTGCGATCGCTGTGTCTGCCTGTACGACCAGTTCTTCCAGTTTCAGCATGTACTCCAAGATGAATAATACCATCGAGATCAACGCTTCAAACAGTGGTACCGATACTTCATCTGACGGAAGCATCCAGGTCGGGAACGCAGAAGTACTGGTCGTCGAAGCTGCCCTTACTTCCGGCAAGCTCAACATCCGTGTCCTGGCGGAAGGTAAGGAAGAAAGCGCCGCTGCAGATGCGGAGCAGGCCTTTTCCGGAAACGACACCGCAGAACTGACGGTTCCGCGCGGGGGGGAATATAAAGTCTTCTGTAATGTCCTGGAAGAAGGTACCAGCGGAAGCATGAAGATCTATACGAAGGCTGCGGAAACCAAGGCTGCCGCGGAAACCACAGCCGCTGAAGAAACTACAGCTGCCACAGAAACCTCAGCCGCTGAAGAAACTACGGCCGCTGAAGAAACCTCTGCCGATGAGCCGGAGCGCGAGGCTTCTGCCGAAGATGGATCAGACGGTAATCTGGAGGTCGCCGATGACAGTGAAGACGGCATTCCGCCTCTTCGCGAAGCTGCGATCGCGGTGGACGATCTTATGGTGCAGGAATGGAGTGAGCTCCGCGACGTGTCCTACACACTGGAAGAGAATTCCATCTATGTCTCTCTTTGGGCAGATGGTATCAATAATGAGACCATCGATGACGTCAGTAACTGGGAAGAAGTCCAGAACGCGTTCGACGATTTTGCAGAGGAATGCGCAGATATCCTTAAAAATGCCGGTGTAGAAAACGGGCATGTATGGCTTTATCTGGTCTCCGATACTACGGATGATGTTTATTTGGCCTATAAGGACAACAGAGAAGTCTGGGACTACTTTGACAATAAAGGTAAAAGCGTAGCTCATCTGGACGGTGATAGCGGCGGATATCTGGTAATGTCAGAAGAGGAACAAAAGTCCGTTATCGCCGACTGGGTCGGATGCGACGCGGAAAACCTCGAATATGACGGAGATGGCACATTTAACGACACAGAGTCCGTTGCCATTTACAGCTTCATAGATGAAGGAGGCAGCGAAGCGGATATCCGTCTGCTTCTGTTTGACGACGGTGATATCGTCGGTTTTACTCCGGACAACGAGGTGATCGATGTAGAAGGATACTTCGCGCAGTGATCCCGGCATATTGCTGACCGATCAAGCTATACACATAACTATCAAAAAACGCCTTAAGAGAACATATCTTCTTAAGGCGTTTTTTCACCGGGATATCCCGGCTTCTTTTCTTCATTTTTTCCGAACCCGGTCTGTGGGTCTTTACAGATTCTCCAGCGCGGTTTTCAGCGTATCCGTCTCCAGTTCCGTGATCTCGCCCTCGCCGAGGAAGCATATATAGACATCTTCTCTTTCGTCAAGGACATCACCGAGATCTTCTGCCTCGGGGAAAAACTCCCAGCCGTCATCCATAAGCACAGCATAGAGCATATCTCCTTCTTCCATGTCCGCAAAGATCAGTGATGTGACATAATAGCCTTCCGGGAGGGTCGCTGCGACCACATCCGTCGTATAATCCGGCCAGGTCACGTAAGCCTTATCCGTGTCAACATTGTAAAACAGAGCCACCGCATCCATGGAGTCGTCCATTTCACTGACATAAAACGGACACTCATAGGCGAGCATACCGCTGTCTGCCGGCGCACTCTCCGGCAGTTCTGTATTCTCAAAGCCGACTTCACTGATGGCATCCCTGATCGTATCCTTATATTCCGGATAACCGGCCTCTTCCATACTCCAGGGGAGCAGATCGACCAGCTGGGCGTAATCGGTTCTCGGAGTCATGGCAAGCGCCACATTCATCCAGTAATAAAGCTGGTCCGGGAGCTCCATTCCTGCTTCATTCAGACGATAGCCAACCAGATTCAGAAGAGACGAATTGATATGGACGCCGCCGTTGTCATTATTATCCGTGGCTGTCATGACCGGCGGAACATAATACTGGTCCCAGACAAATTCCGGCTGCTCATAAAGGCGCGGATCGCTCATCGACCGGATCGGTGTTCCGTTTTCCTGGATCAGCCAGGTCTTATCTTCGGTGTCCTGCAGCATGGCTTCAATGATGTTGCCGCAGATGTCACTGAAGGCTTCATTGATCGCGCCGTATTCGTTCATATAGATGTTGCTCGTCATGAGCGTACCTGTCATGCAGTGGGTAAACTCATGCGCTATAATGTCCGTACACTCTCCGTCAGGGTCAAGACGATTGAACTGAAAGACCTGGAAGCCGGACTGCCGGCCTGCATAGCAGGCATTCTGATACGGTTCGCCGTCTTCCCCGACCCAGTCCATCAGCAGCAGGACCGGGGATCCGTCGCCGTCGGGTCCTTCCCATCCCGCATCCAGATAAGCGTCATAAACGCGGACAAAAGTATCATAGATCAGCAGTTCATTGTCTGCCCAGGACCCGTTTTCTCTGCTGCGCTCGGTAATGCTGTCGTTATAGTAAAAATCCGCATAGTCTGCGCAGATGATCCTGCGTTCGAGATCACCGAGGTATTCCTCTCCGGTTTCCGGATCGCGCAGGATCGGAACAGTGATCTCTTTTTCGGTACCGTCATGCTTTTTGACCGTTCCTGTCCATGTATCCTTTTCAAGACCCTGAAAGTAAAGCAGAGAACCCTCGCCGGAAAGAGCATCGGCATTGCCCGGTTCCGCTACAGGCAGAGCGTACAGATAATCCCCTTCCGCATCTATATAATGCGCAAGATAGGCTGTATCATAATCCGTATAAACATTGTTGGTATAAACGACCCAGGCACAGTAAAACTCTGACGCGTCATCTTCGAAGGGCAGAAGTGTCCGTTCGGTGGCACCTTCTACGATCTCCAGATCCAGGTCTTCGGTCTCCTTACGAACGATCTCTTCCGCCTGAACATCGGTCACGCCCCAGTCCTTCATCTTCGCCGCTTCAATGCCCGGCGCTAGGGAACTAATCAGAGCAACTGCCATACCGTCGGCATCCGCAACAAGCTTGACGGTCGCGGCATATACCACCACATCTCCTTGCAGCTGCCGGAATGTATAGTAAACCGTGCCGTCCTCATTCGGCCGTATGACGATCGGCTCAAGGACAGTATTCTCATTACCTCCCAGAAGATCGATTACGCTCATTACCGCATCCAGCGCGTCATCTTCATTCTCGATCTTTCCCTCATAAAAGGGTTCACCGATGAATGTCAGCGGTGATCCGTCTGCCGGCTTTTCCGGTCTCACGATCTTCATGCCGCCCGTCTTTGCAGCCGCAGCCTCTGTTTCTTTTACCGCTGCAGCCGTTGTTTCCTTTGCCGCCGCGGTCGTTTCTGCTGTGGAAAGATCTGCCGATACAGGCTCCGTCTCCATGCTCTGCTCCGCAGCAGCAGGCGTTTCTTTCTCCTGATCCGTACTTTGCTGCTTTCCGCCGCAGCCGCTGACTGCAGCCGCCAGCAGCACAGCGCCCAGGACAGGAACCACCGGCCGGACGATACCCGTGAAAGATGTCATTTTCCTCATATTATGCTCCGTATACTCATGATCCCGTAAAAAATCCCGGAAGCCGCAGACCCCGGGATATTCACATTGACAATCAATATTATATATCAGTTCACATGCAAAAGCATTACCATTTACAATTTCCCGAGACCTCAGGACCTCTTCCGTATCAGCACCGACCATTCGATCCGGTTTTGAATCGTTATTCGATGATTTCTTCCAGAATGCGAACCGCAAGCGCAACCATATCTTTACATACTGTGGTAAACAGTTCATGAGATCTGGCATACTCCACGCCCTCCGATGTGGTGATATCACATCCGAGTATGTCATTGCAGATGTAAGAACCGTTCAGTTCCCTGAACCGGTTCAGAAAACGTTCAGTCATCTTGTTTGCGCGCGTTCGGCTGTCAAAGTCATTTTTTTCTGCCTGTCCGTACAGCATTCCGAGAACCATTAAAGCACCTGAGCAAGCACCGCACACTTCGCCTTTTCTCATGCCTGAATTGAAGCAAAATGCTACTTTTAATGCCTGTTCTTCCGTCAGCCCAAGTTCATCGGCATATGCAGCAAGGACAGCTTGAGAGCACTGGAATTTGTCTTCGAAATATGATAATGCTTTTTCTTCGTGTGACATCTGCTTTCTCCTGATTATTCCGTTAACATTAAATAATAAAAGGCCCGGACATCGCATTTGCCTGTCCGGGCCTGCGTCTCATCCTGTATCTGTCAGGTCTGATCTGCCGGTACCGCTATTCTCCAAGCATTAAAGAGCTTTTGCAAAGGCGCGGATCTCTTCCATCTTTGCCGCGGAGCCATTCTCTTCGCCTGCCGCACAGATAACGCCGACATCTTCCAGGCCCATGAATCCGACCGCAGCCTGATAGGCACTGATGGCCCCGGTGTAGGGTCCGGGAGCGGCGGAGCTTAACAGAAGGGCTGCCTTCGTTGCCTTTGCAGGCTTTCCGATCGGGTAGATCCTCTGCATAGCGGCGCTGAGCTGAGCGGTCAGATTTGAATAGTAGATCGGGGAACCGTAAACGATCATATCTGCGTCCTTATATGCGGGCATGACCTGCTCCATATCATCTTTCTGGATACATTTGCCCTCGCCCTTTCCATGGCAGTACTCACAAGCAAGACATCCGTTGATCTTCATCTTTCCGACATGCAGTACACACACTTCATGCCCTGCAGCCTCTGCGCCTTCCTTGAATGCATTGATCATAGCGGCAGTGTTGCCAACCTTGGGGCTTCCGTTTAAAACAGCGATCTTCATATATAACGCCTTTCTTTTATATGAGAGATTCCTGATCGGAGATTTCCTGATGAGGACATAGTTCCTATATATTATATTATCTTTTTTTTCTGCTTATTTCAACACGTCCTTTCGGATTATGAAACCCCTGATATAAAATCTTTTGTCTCTTCCATCACCTGCTGCAGGATCTGAAGATCCCGCAAGGCATCGCCTGTCTCAAGGGAGTGATTGGCATCCGGAATGACCGTCATCGGAATCCCGGCACTGTGGCTTAAAGATGTTACTTCCTCTGTATTACTCCACGGGTCTGAAGTTCCGATGAAGGCGATCCCTGTCATCAAAACAGATCCGCGGATCTCACGCCCATCCTGCGGAGCTGATGACCGCGCCTCGATCCCCGGGACAAAAAGATATGTTTCCTTCAGCGGAGTATAAAGGATGTGGCGCACCCTGCTTCCGCGCAGCTTTGCATCTGACGCGTCAGATCTGTGCCGGTTTGCGTAGGCTGCGGCGATCGCCGTACCGATACTTTTGGATATAAACAGGATCTCCTCATACTGCTCCCATGCCACGTTGCAAAGCGCATTTTCTGTCTGTGCATAAAGCGAATCAATACAATCCCGCATTGCTTTTTCATCGCCGCGGATCCTGCCGCCTGTATAAGAATATGAAATTCGGATGATCTCCTCATAGCCCAGCTCTCGGGCTGTCTTCCCGGCATAGTACAAAAGAGGCTTATCACAATGATATCCGATCCCCGGAAAAAGAACTGCAAGTTTCATTTTAATGTATGGCGGGCCCGTGACCCGTCAGTCCTTTCTTCTTTCCTTCAGCACATAGTTTATACCGGCAATCATGCCGACCAGCGGGATCACCATCATGAGCAGCGCCGGACTCCAGCCTGCCAGCATCAGAACTGCCACACATCCGATCAGATAGAGCACAAATACGGTGGCCATAAGAACAGGTGTCAGCGTCTTTTTCTGTTGCTCTCTTTTCGTCCGCTGCCTCTCTTCAGATGAAGCCTGCCATATGCTTTCCGCAAGGATCGCCTCAGTGTCGGCGCCAATCATGTCAAGTCCCGCAGCCTGTATCAGCCTGACCTCTCTGATCCCGAAGTAAGATTCCGCCAGCGCTTTAACATAGCCGTATCCGTAGTCCCAGGGAACCGGATCCCTGCCCGTTGTTGTTATGTAAACCAACTCCTGTGCCCTGCAGAGCCCCTGCGGGTTCCCTTCCGCATTGTACATAAATGTGATCCCACGCACACAGATCTGTTCAAAGTACTGCTGGAGTGCAGCCGGAAACGACAGGTTCCAGTAAGGCGCGGCGATAACTATGTGGTCGGCGGAAGCAAACTGACGTGCCAGAGAGAACATGGGATCATCCAGCCTCCATTCCTCACACAGGCGGTCCCTCCTGGAAAGGAAATCCTCATCCGCCAGCGGAAAGCTGATCTTCTGCAGATCGACTTCGGTGACCGGTTCATTGAAACGCTGAAGATAATGGTCAGCCAGCCGTTTTGTTCTGGACTCCTGCCGAACACAGGCGTTAATAAACAGTATCATTCCATACCCTCTCATCATTTCACGGGACTTGTATCCGTTCGTTTTTCATCGCCTTATCTCTCAGAGCTTCCTGCATTATATCATCTTTATACTTCCGCCTTCAACTGCAGTAAAAACCTGATCCACCTATGCCTGAATTCACATCTATAACATCGCTTCATACTTTTCGTGATCATTGAGGCGTTGTATAATAAATTATGCAGTTTTAAAAAAGATTTTTACAGCAACTGTGTTATCACGCATCGATACGGCATAAAGGAGAAGTATTATGAAAAAACTGTTATCGATCATTCTAATATCCTCACTGATTTTCAGTCTTTCGGCATGTGGAAGCGGCAATTCTTCCGGACAGGAAGCCGCTCCTGTAGAAAAAACCGAAGCGGCAAAAGCAGAAGCAGAAAAAACCGAAGCAGCAAAAGCAGAATCGGAAACTAAGGAAACCGAATCGCCTGCCGGGGAACCAGAAGTCGTACATTGGGACCCCTCACAGGAACACTACTGCAATTATGAAAACGGAAAAGTCATTCTCCTGGAGACAGCGAATGTGCGTATTTCTGCGTCAACACTTGTTTATGAGGCCTCTTCAAAACTATGGTCCGGGGAAACAGAATCTGATATGGCCCTTTGTCTCTTTGCGATGACAGAAAATCTCACCGACCGGGATCTTACCGTTCAGTTCTGTGGCGTGGATGACATTACATTCCGGATACTGATCAAGGCAGGAGAATTCCCTCGCCTGCCCATTTCAGGCATTCTATTTAACTGGAACGGTCTGATCGGTGAAACCGAGGACTGCTTCCAGGGTATAGGCAAGATCCAGGTAATGGATGGTGAAGACGTGATTGAGAAAGTACAGTTTGACTGGTATTCTTCCGAAAAAACGCCGTTTATGAATATTATCACAGGTGATGCGGTCAATTTCGAAGATCCTGCAGGCAAACCGGCCGGTGAAAACAACGTGGGGGCAGATCCGAACGGTTCTGAAGCCTCTGAAAAACTCGGAAGCTTTGACCTGACCATGTCTATGAATATAAATACGACGGGTGAGGATACCGGCCTGGCAGAGAAGACCATAGAATACTTCGATGAGATCAAAGATGCCACAGACGGACACGTTGCCACAGAGGTTCATCCCGGAGGAACGCTGGCCGGAGAATCAGAGATCTATGATTATCTTTCCGATGGTTTTGTCGATATTGGCCTGATCAATCCGGTTTACGCACCGGATAAGTTCACCCTTTCAAATGCTTTCTCGCTTCCGCTTCAGGGATTTGATGACAGCGTAAAGGCAACAGAAATGATCTGGGATCTGTATGAAGAGTATCCGGAGTTTGCTACGGAGTGGGATGATAAATTTGAAGTCCTTCAGCTGTTTGTATTCCCTGAGTCGATCGTTAAAACCAATGAGCTGACGCCACTGGAAGAGATCTCGGGAAAAGGAGCGCTTTACGGTATCTGTGTAAACAAGGAACTCTGGAACCTGCTTCCTTCGGAATATCAGGAGATCATTAAAGATCACTCCGGGCGGAAAGCGTCGATCGCCTCTGCTGAAGCGCTGAAGACAAATTACCGGATACAGACAGAATGGCTGCAGGGCATGGGAAAGACGATCCTGGATCCGTCCGATGAAAAATATGGACAATGGAAATCAGCCTGTGATGTTTTCGCCATCCAATGGGCAGAAGAGGCAAGTGCAGCTTCGGGCGTAGACGCTGCCGCCTTTCTGAATCGTGCTAAGGAACTTTATGCACACTATTGATCCGGATGGAAAAGAGTTTTCCTGTGGATCTCCCTCACACATTCAACAAAAGGCTCAGACAGTATTCCAGCTGTCTGAGCCTTTTCTCATAGTGAGCGTGACGGGGCGTTGCGTGCCGGGGGACCTGAAAATGTCAATGACAAAAAGAGTTTTGTGTCTTCCCTACACCCCTTTCTATACTATAATGACAATAGATCCAGCGAAAAGCCAACCGGAAGGCAGGTCTGCCGGGAAGGAGAACCATGAAAGAAACAGCGTCAACGGTAGCAAAGATCACAAAAACCATAATCAGGAAATCTCTCATAGTTTCCGCCCTCCTCGCCCTTATGCTCCTCGCCCTTGCAGCATGCCGCGGCCCAGCCTCGGCGGGGGATGCATTCTCATGCGAAAAGCCCGGTTCAAAGGGCCTTCAGGACCCCGGATTCCCAGTCCCTGCGGGAGGCTCACTCGCCGACTTTGACTGGGCTTTCAGTCCATCAAAATACGATTCCAGCAACGAGGTGCTGTTTGAAAATCCGATTGCTGCAGGCGGCACCTGGGAAATGGTCGTCTGGCGCAGACTCAAAAAAGGCGGCGCAGAAAAGGACCTCTACTGGATCAACATTGAACTGGAAGACGCCACCGGAAAGCTCGCGGATATCGACCCCGACATCTATGCCAGCCTTGCTTTCAAGTCCAGTGAAGAAGCCAAAAACGCCGGCCTTTCGGGAAGCGACACTTCGGCGAGACTGCTCGAGGCCCTGATGGCTGGAGACGGGAGCGTAGGGGCCCGTGTCACCGTATACCTTGCAGGCATTGAGGACAATGACGGGAACTGGACTCCGGTCAGCGCCAATCCGGTACAGCTCGAAGGCAAGTATTACCCGGATCATATGTACCTCAAGGTCGAGGACCAAAAGGGTAATGAGTTCACCGCCAACACATTCGTATCCAACAAAGATGAGCAGCACGCTGTCGGCGGATACACGCCGGCAGGCAACCAGCCCGGCCTCCTCGGCGTCACTTATCTGTACAGAAAAGTTCGCTGACGCACGCGGAACATAGCTGCACACACATCATAAGTGCACTTCAGCGCTGTATGCCAGTGAAAACGGCATACGGTATGCTTTTTTGCGGTTTTTCATATCTTTTCCATCTAATTAGAAATCAGTGAGGCTTATTAGCCAAATTTAGGAAATTGTTAAGAATGGAATCCTCGATGTTTGTGCTCCCTTGTTTTAGTATCTACTTCAGTATTTTCAAATAAGTATCCAGTCTGGCGTTGAGATATCCGGCAAACAGTCCCTCCATAGCAGATAGGTCGTGCTTGACGTGGTAAGCGTCGAAGGCGTTGTAATAAGCAACCCTGTCACTGAATTTGATGTCGATAGGGGGATGCCCGGCCTTCATCAGCTCAAGGTTCACAAGCAGTCTGCCGGTCCTGCCGTTGCCATCGATAAAGGGGTGGATGCCTTCAAACTCGATATGGAAGCGCGCGAGTTTCGTTACGATATGTTCCTCACTTTCGGCGTAGCCCTGCAGTAGCTGTTCCATTTTCGGTTCGATAAGATACGGCTGCACAGGTTCGTGGTGAGCACCCATAATACGAACGGGGATCCGTCTGTAAACACCGCGATCATCCTTTTTGCCGGCAAGGACAAGATAGTGGATCTGTTTTATAATACTTTCGGTGAGAGGCGCTTTTTCCTTTACAAGCTCTCTGACATAATCAAACGCTTCCTTGTGACTAACAGCTTCCATGTGATCTTTCAGAGGCTTTCTGTCGATCGTAAGCCCCCGAAGAACAAGATCGGTTTCCCGGAGTGTCAACGTATTTCCCTCTATCGCATTGGAGTTATAGGTATATTCGACCGTGAACTCCTCATTGAGCCGTTCCAGTTCTCCCTCGGTAAGCGGCCTTCTTCCATCCAGCTCTGCTTTCTTGCGGCCAATCTGAGAGAGGACGCTCTCTTTTGATCTGAACCTTCCGTCTGCTGGCTTTTCAGCATCAATCGGAATCTTCCAGCCACGACCTTCCTGATATGCACCGGGGATCTTGCCCTCGGAGCATAATACTCTTATTCTTCTATCGGAAATGCCCCATTTCGCGGCAGCTTCTTTTACTGTCATATACATAAGCCCTACCTCCAAGCTGATGCTTCATTATAACATATTATCGGAATAATATTAAGGTTTTCGGAATAACATAATTCTAATTATCGGAATAATACGGAAAATGACACATTGATCAAATAAAAAGCACTTCTGGGTAATGTACTAAATTCGGAGAAAAGAGAAAAGCGGAAACGCCCATCAAATGGACATTTCCGCGATACATAATGAGCGTGACGGAAATCGAAAAATACTATGGTTTAGAAATGGCTTAAAACAAGGCTCACAGCCATCGAAAAACGCAGTGTAGTCAAAGTGTAGTCAAACCATTTTCATTTCGACCAATAGAAAGGAGGCACTGCTGCCGCAAATGCCTCATTACTTCATCCTGTACCTTTTCTTCAATTGGTGATTGCAGTAGTGTAAACAATCATATATATTGGAATTGTGAGAGATTATCTGTACCGGTCGGATTGAGAACGCAACAGCATGACCAAGTGGTATCGCGGGAGGTATATCGATGGATAGTAAAGTTTGCAGTATATGCGGGAAGACGCTTAATGTAGGTCCCGCCCCGGATCCTGGTGAGGTCTTTTCGGGATGGCAGGACGTCACTCTGATGGATGGAAATATGGTCTGCAGTGACTGCACCGAGAAAGTGAGGATCCTGTATCCCCTGCGTAGTTCAAAAACATTTGTGGAATCAGGTTTCCGTTTCGGCTATGACGAGGTACGGGGAAAAACTATTGCCAGAAAAGGCTGGGTCAATGCGCTGGTCGATCCGTTGGAGAAACTGACGCTGGAGGAGTTTGTAAAGGCGCAAAGCGACGCGCAGCAGGCCGCACAGGACGCGGCAGTCCGCTTTCCGGGTGCGAAGGCTGCAGCGGAAGCGGATTTCACCTACCGCCATCATGTAGTGGCTGCCGGTACAAATCATAAAACGCTGTTCTCGGACAAGAAAGAATATGTTGCCTGTGTGAAAGTGCTGTTTGGAGAAATCCGGCCGGGCGATGTCGTCAGCATTTCCCATAAGGATCGGGAATACACGGCGAAAGTTGAGGAAGTCTGGTTCTGGAATTATCTGGGTACCGCCGAGCGGGCGATTGATAAAGCCTTTGCGGGAACGACGGCAGGGCTCTGGTTCCATCAGGATGTGCCGTTCATTTATCCCGGCGACATTCTGGTCGTAAAGGAAAGCTGAGGGAGGTACGGATATGGCAGAATACAGAATCGGTGATACCCTCGATCTGGGTTCCTGCAGCGCCTGCGGGAATGTGATCGTGATCGAACCGGATAATGGCCTGTTCCGCCCACAGGGATGCGGCAACCCTGTGAGGTTGGCGGACGGCAGCTGGCTCTGCGGATCCTGTCTGCGGAAACTGCGGGTCAAATATCCCCAGGAATACCGGATGGATCCGAAGGGGAAAAAGATGCAGCCCTATGAACGGGCAGCAGACCTGACTGCGGATAAGGCAAAACAGGAACTGGACCAGGTCCATGATTATCTGGAAGACCTGAGGGAAAAGTATGGTTTTCATCAGGCGGTATTTTCAGTGGAGAATGTTGACGTGAAGAAAGGCGGCTTCCTGAAGCCTTCGTTCTTCAAAGTTACCGGGCATGTGATCTACGGAACGTTTACTCCGCTTGATGAAGTAAGCATTGGGATGAACAGCGGGCAGAAAGTAAAGATCAGCTGCCTGGACAATCCGCACAGTTCTGTGCCGGTTTCAGATACGACAATTCAACGCGGTACAAATAAACTGCTCATTGATTGGGCGTGGGTGGAAGGCGGTGAGGAGGCTGCCTTCATCTTCCAGGAGAAGAGCCTGAATCTGAAACCCGGTGACCTGATCGTGAGGGATTAATATCTATTTGCAGAGTTGACCGACCGAGAATTCAACTAAAGCCAATGTCATTTTAACCGAGAGCATCAGAAAAACTGGTGCTCTTCTTTTTTTGTCCTGATATGGGTCTCATTGACCACCTACCACCAAACTGCCAAGTGCATTTTAGTAGGGAGGCTACAAAACCGCAGACCCGCATGGAATCAGCACTTTTTTTCGCGAGGGTAATTTCACTTATATAGAACTTGTAATTTCTGCGAATGTCATAACCTTGGAATTCAATTGTTATGAGGGCTATAAGCGCCTCAGTCAGGTATGATGTGGGACCTCATATGCCTAGCCTTAAACCAGCAAAAATCATTATTATGCTACTATCAATGCCTGTCCTTCGTCAGCCCAAGTTCATCAGCATACGCGGTAAGGACAGCTTGAGAGCACTGGAACTTGTCTTTGAAATATAATAATGCTTTTTCTTCGTGTACGAAGACATATGGTTTTCAGCAGAAAGCTGTATGTCTTTTTATATTTGCTCTGCAGCCGTAAGCGCAAAGGCAGTGGCCCTCCGGAAACGATTTGGATTGACCGGCAGAAAAGAAAAAGATATGATAATTTTAATCGTTTAAAGTCCGGTCAGAAGCTGTACTGTTTATCTTCTGCCGGGGAAGCGAAAGATCTGCTGCGCCTTACCGGCGCCGGACAGCGACATTGTTTATAAACAAGACAAGGAGGTAGTTTTATGCAAAACATCATCGCAGTATTATTCGCAAACGAAAGTGAAGGGTTCCAGGCGATCACAGAGCTTCGCCAGCTCCCGGTAACGGAGAAAAATGCGCTTCTTCAGATGGCGCTGGTCAAGAGAGAAGGAGACAAGCTCAGCCTCTGTGACGGATTCGATGCCGGTATCATTACGGAGAGCGGCGCAGCACTGGGCGGCCTTATGGGCGGTCTGGTAGGCATTCTCGGGGGACCGCTTGGCGTGCTGCTGATGGGTTCCTACGGCGCTTTGACCGGCAGCATTGCCGGGAGCGCAGCTACACTCGACAGCACTCTGCTGCTGGAAAAGGTGGCGGGAAAGCTTGTCGACGGTGAGGTCGCGCTGATCGCTCTTGCGGATGAGACAGATGAGGAAGAGCTGAACAGAAGGCTCAGCAAATTCCAGGTTGAGATCGCCCGTTTTGACGCTGCTGAGATCGCGGAGGAAGTGGAAGAGGCTGAGAGGCTGCAGCTTGAAGACAGCCGCCTTGCGCTCCAGGACCTTGTCAAGGCCAGAAAAGAGGATCATAAGGCAGCAATAGAAGATAAGCAGAAAAAGCTTGCCGAGGATTTTGTGTCCTACAGGGAGCAGAAGCAGCTGGCTGCAGAAGCAAGATTTGACCGGGTTTACGGGGAAAAGTCATAAATCATGACATTATCAGATTCGGACATCAGTAAAATCTTATAAGAAAGCAAGGCTTCATGTGCGAGGATCGGGATCTCTTCATCCGGATCCTCGCAGTACGTTCAGACGGTTTTACGAGAACAGGGTCAGCCCCTGTCTTCGCCCGGCTCGCAGCTGACTCGATTATTCGTACTCCACAAGTTTTTACTTATATTAAACTTATTTGTTTAGTTTTTCTTGGCATTCCAGCCGGTTTTCCTATGAAAATGACCATTTCCGAGAGATTCCACGCACTTTTAGTATCAAAACAGTATCACGTGTTAATATACTTGTTACTGCCTTAATCTATGTTGATCTGTTCCTCAGAAAACTTCCTATGCATTGTTGTCTAAGCCCTTTTATAATTCTTCTATATAAAACGGTTGAAATAGATGTATCTCAAAAACTCTTATAACGATAAATGGAAAATGCTTCTATTGTTACTTGGCAAGCAGTGCATAGATGGATGTTTTTCCATCTATACGCCTGTTGGGAAAATCCCAAACCCTTAAAGATCACACTTCGTGTGGCTGCGCGTTTTATAAAAACGCTGGGATCCTTCCAGACCCCGGAATCAAAAAACAAGCCAGGCATTGGAACCTTTGGCTGTTCTTCTGTCTGGTCTGTCGTCTTTCCTGATTTTACTTTTGGGTCTTCAGGTGTCTTCAAAATTCTCCAGAAACGCAAACAGCGGAAACAGCTTGTATTAAGCCATTTCCGCCGTATACACAGAGTGAGCGTGACGGGAATCGAATTTCACGGTGAGCTGAAAGCCCCATGAAATGGGCGTTTCAGGGTGCCTGAAACTGAGTGTCTTCAAAAGTGTCTTCAAATATTACGTATTTCTGAGAAAGGAGAAATGCCGTAATAGCTTCCCGCCGTTTATTGATTCTGAGTATCAAGTGATCATTTTGAACATTTGAAAATCGACGTGATCCACTATCATTATTCAGAAAAGCCAGCTTCGATTTCCTCGATCGTCGGAAGGCTTCCCTTGAATTCTTCCGGAATCAGCTTTGAGAGCTGATAAGTCGAAATGCCCAATGGCTGACTGCTGGATTCCAGAGCATACTGTGCTTCTACCCGATCCATATTTTTACAGATCAGCAGACCGATTGTGGGATTATCCTGTTCTGATTTCATTTGATGATTCACAGCGACAACATATGTTCCCAATTGACCGGCATATGAAGAATCAAAGTCAGTTGCTTTCACTTCTACAACGATATAGCTATGTATACGCACATTATAAAATAGCAGATCAATAAACTTCTCGGTGTTTCCAACCTCCAGCCGAACCTCACGACCTAAAAGCGCAAAGCCATTTCCGAGCTCTAAAAGAAACTTTTCTGCATTTGCCATCATGGCATCTTTCAGTTCTTTTTCATCATACTTTTCCCGAATCGTGAGAAAATCGAAGTTGCAACTCTTTATGACGGAGGATCCGGACGAGGCGGCCAGGCTGGCAGAACATCTGATCAGTCTCAATGAAGAGCGGAAGAGCATGACCGAGGCCGGGGTGGCAGAAGGGATCCGCCTGGTGGAAGAGCGTCATGCGGAAGATAAGGTCCTGGTCGTTTACATTGAAGGACTCCACGAGTCTCTGGCAGGGATCGTGGCCGGACGCCTCAAGGAAAGGTTTTATCGTCCCGCCATCGTGATCACAAGGGCAGCGGCCGTTCCATAGAAGCCTATAACATGTTCGAAGGACTCTGTGCTGCGGAGGAACTACTGACCCGTTTTGGGGGACATCCGATGGCGGCAGGCTTAAGCCTTCCGGAAGAAAACCTGGAAGCTCTGCGGAAGCAGCTCAACTTGCAGGCTGCATTGGAAGAAGATGATCTCATCCGCAAACAGTGGATCGACGCGCCGATGCCTATCTCCTACGTAACAGCCCGTCTGATCGGGGAACTGGAGAGTCTGGCACCTTTCGGACAGGGCTTTGAGCGCCCGCTGTTCGCACAGAAGGGACTGAAGGTATCCGATCTCAGGGTACTCGGCCGCAACCGTAATGTACTGAAGATGCGGCTTACGGAAGAGAGCGGCATCACGCTGGACGGGATATGTTTCGGAGAAGCGGATACCATGTGGGAGGAACTGAAGGATGCCGGGACGGCAGATATTCTCTATAGTCCTAAGCTCAACGAATACGGCGGCCGCCGTACGATCCAGATCGAGATCAAAGAGTATATCATACATGCCTGATAACTGAAACAGCGTTTTAGGAACACTTTAGAAGAAAGCTGCCGGAAAAATTCATAAAGGCAGTTTTCTTTTTTTGTGCAATTTTTTAGAAAGATAATTAGTACATAAAAATACATTGCAAAATGAGACGGAATATATTACTATAAATACAAAATGTCGACAATCGACAGAATACAATCGACAAAGATGAGCAGAAAATGCAGCACTTCCTTTGTCATTCACAAGGTCACAGAATCAGTTACAAGCTGTAAGGAGCAAAAGAAATCTATGAAATGCATGCACACCAGACTGCCGGATTTCCTGACCAAGGCAGTAGCAGCAGCCAAGAGGATCAACCCCGATACCGAGGTGGTGATTACCGGTTTTGAGAGCATGAAGTCCGCCAAGCTCGCTTCGCTGAGAGTCGGACGTATCCCCGCAGCTGGTTCTTCACGGGGAACCCTTTGAGCTGGAGTTTGACGATCAGGGCAGTCTGCTGACAAAGATCAAGTGGTGATCCACCGGAAGGCGGCAGGATTATGAAAGAATTCTGGAATAAACTGAGCAGAAAGCAAAAGAACGACCTGATCATTATTGCTGTACTTGTAGTTATTTACATCATTTACAAGCTTCTTCACTAATGTGAATACAGGAGGGATAATCATGGAAGATCATCGATATCTGACGAAGGATATGGAAGAAAAAGCTGTGCTTCGGGCGATCCAGGCGTTGAACGGCAAATGGCAGATGCTGACATTGCTGGGCTGGAGCGTCGATGATATCGCAAGCCGCCCGATCATCGGTATAGTCAGTTCCTACAGTGAGATCTGTCCGGGACATGCACATCTCAGGGAGGTCTCCGACGCGGTCA
>JAFSRP010000027.1 GCA_017446045.1 Lachnospiraceae bacterium
ATAATATCATTTGCGTCTGATGACGATGCGCTAGTAGCTCAATTGGATAGAGCGTTCGGCTACGGACCGAAAGGTTGGGGGTTCGAGCCCTCTCTGGCGCAGAAAGAAAGGCTGTTGCGATCTGCAGCAGCCTTTTTGTTTTGTTCAAATGTCCCTGTATAACTGTTGATCAGCCGTTTTACTCAGGTCTCCCCACAGCTTTCCAGCCAGGCTTTCGTATCATTGTAGATACAGGCGAAGATCCGTTCGAGGTTGCCCTCTCCCGCAAAGCTGTTGTGGCAGCTGATCAGGAGGCGGTCAATATCCCAGAAGGGGCTGTCTTCCGGAAGCGGTTCCTGCTCCCAGACGTCGATCGCCGCACCCAGCAGCTTTCCGCTCTGCAACGTCTTCAGCAGCGCTTCTGAGTCCACGATCTCCCCTCGGGTAATATTGATGAAGATCGCCTTTTCCTGCATCAGGTCAAAGCAATGCTGATCGATCAGATGGAAGGTGCCGGGGAAGAACGGGATGCAGTTAACGACCACGTCTGCCTTCTGCAGTTCCTCATCCAGCCTGTCCATGGTTCCCACTTCCGTATAATATCCGTTTTTGTTGTTCGGGAACTTGTCCAGGCCAATGACTGTTGTGTCAAATGCCTGGAAGCGCTTCGCGACCTGCTGCCCGATCGAGCCTGTGCTTAAGACCAGCACGCGTTTCTGATACAATTCCTGCACGCCCCAGTCGCAAAGCCACTTATGCGCCCGCTGGTTGGCCCTCAGGAAATGGCTGTGCTTGTACATCTGGAGCACGGAGCCGATCACGAATTCGGAGATCGGAACGCTGTGTACCCCGGGACAATTCTTCCAGATGATTCCGTGCTCGTCAAAGTATTTGATCGGCAGCTGGTCATACCCCGTAGAGGTCGTGTGAACATATTTCAGATTTGGAAAACGCTCCACCGGATTGTAGCTGAAGAACTTGAAACAGACGACCGCGTCGATATCTGAAAAATCCATCTCATCATAGACGTCCGTCTCCGGCCCTGCTGTAAAGATGACCTCTATTCCCAGATCCCGGAGGCTCTGGAACTGTTCTTCGGTAAAATTCTGTTTGTTGGGGAATAAAAGTTTTTTCATCGGTAATCCCTCTCTTTGACAGTTCTCCTGTATGAAATCACGCTTATTAATTCTTAATTCAGGATCGCTCCCCTTCCGGCGCTTTCTGCTAGACGCATGTATCTGGACATGTATCCCTTTACCTCTTTCGGCTCGTAATGCCAACGTTTCCGGCGCTTCTCCAGCACCTCATCAGATACGTGAAGGGTAAGTTCCCGCTTTGCAATGTCAAAAGAGATCTCGTCGCCATCCTCGACCAGTGCAATCGGTCCGCCCTCTGCCGCTTCAGGGGAAATATGGCCGACGAAGCAGCCGTGATCTGTACCTGAGAACCTTCCGTCGGTGATCAGGGCAACACTGTCTTCCAGCCCCTGGCCGCTCATCTGATGGATAAAAATACTCATTTCACGCATGCCCGGTTCACCCTTGGGCCCGCTGTATCGGATGACCACGACCTGTCCCGGGACGATCTCCCTGCGCGCAAGTGCCGCTGAGGCATCTTCTTCACAATCAAAGCAGACCGCCTTACCTGTAAACGACCGCATATGATCCGGAATTCCCGCAGGTTTGCACACTGCCGAGCCCGGGGCCAGATTGCCGTACAGGATAGAAAGTGCGTCATACCCAAAGGGTTTTGTCAGAGGACGGATCACTTCTTCGTTGACCGGACCCTGCCAGTAGATATGCTCCCGGAGGATCTCCCTCCAGCTTTGTCCGGCAACTGTCATGCAGTTCCGGTCTACAAGTTCTCCGAGATTCTCCAAAACGCGCGGCACACCTCCGGCCGCATGGAAATCTTCCATCAGACTATTAAAGGTACCGGACGGATAGATGCAGGCGATCTGCGGCACCAGCCGGCTCTGCCGGTCGAATTCTTCCATTATCCATTCCGGATCGATGCCGATCTCATTGGCAATGGCCGTCAGATGCAGAACCGCATTCGTACTGCCGCCGGTCGCCATCAGGAACGCAATGGCATTCTGAATAGATCTTTCTGTAATAATGTCTCTCGCCGTAATGTGTTCCCGTACCATCCGGACGATCTCCGTACCGGAGGCTTTGGCGATCCGCAGACGGTCAGCATGCACTGCAGGCGTCGCACCGCCGTCGGGAAGTTCCATACCCAGCACTTCAGCGATGCAGCTCATCGTATTGGCAGTCCCATAGTAAGAACAGGAACCGATCGTCGGCATCACGGTCTTTGTGACCCTGAGCACTTCTTCGGCGGAGATCTTTCCTGCC